>NZ_JBITGN010000031.1:0-54453 GCF_044457245.1 Nocardia sp. NPDC050630 | reverse complement strand
GTGGAGCTAAGGGGAATCGAACCCCTTGAGATACTGCGGTTTTAGGGGTCTGACCAGGGCATAAGCGATTTTCGCTAACCTTTCGCAATCCGTTTGCGACCTGGTGTTTTCCGTTCGTGCGTTGATGGCATCAACACCTATCAGCAGAAACAAAGCCGCCCCGCGCGGGTGGCGGGGCGGCTTCTCGATCAACGCTTAACAGGTGCCATCAGTCTATCTGGGGTGGCACATCCTCAGCCTCGACGCGCTCGAGCGGGAGCACATCGACGCTCGGCCCGGTCGCCAGATGCTCGAACTGATCGGCTGTCATCTCGCCAGTGAAGCGGCCCATCACCGGCCGCAGGGAATCGTCGTTCAACCGGCGAGCGGCGTGCGTCCACCGGTCTGCCTCGAGCAGCCATAGATCACCCTTGACGTCGCGATAGAAACCAGGCTCGGTTGGAAGTTTCATCAGAGGACCACGCCCGCCGAATTCGCCAGCGATCGCAACGTATCGCTCGCGCGAGCTTGCTGATCAGCGGCGGTCTCGATGGCCGCGTTGACCACCCGGCTCGCACGGAAGTGCTCAGGCGCGATGGCGCGCGACTCCAGCAGCGCCTCCATTGCGGCGTCGGTATTGCCGTTGTGCAGATGCGCGCGGGCCGAGTCCAGCCAGAAGTATGTCTGCCTCTCCTTGGCGAACCCTCGCGGCAGCTTCGTGCTCCGCGCAATCTCGACCGCTTTCTCCGGATTGCCGAGGTCGATCTCTGCGGCCATCTGATACAGCTTCACATTGGTTTCGCCGACGACAGTGCCATGCACGATGCCTTCCGGGAACAGAGTCGCCAACCGGGCCGCCTCGGCGAGATGCGAACGGCTGGCATCCGCATCCGCGAGAGTCGCCGCGATCGTCCCGGCCCGCATATGCAGTGTGCTGTACACCGCTGCCGCCTCCTGGCTCTGGCCGACGAGGTGTTCGATTTCGTCCATAGCGCGGATCAGCAACCGCAGCGCTTGCTTACCAGCCCCGATACGGGCCAAGGTCGCGGCTTTCAAGTACGCCACCGACGCCACCCGCAGTGGGTCCCCCGACAGCCCGGCCGACCACTCCATTCGCTCGGTCGCGGTCATGCTCAGGTCTGAATATCCAAGCTTATGTGCGAGCGAGTTGGCGGCCCGATATGCGTCGGTCAGTAGCGCATAGGCAGGCTCGCCTTGCTCTCGTCCGGTCACGAGCAGTCGGTCGACCACATCGGGGAGGACTTCGCTGATCTTCCGATACTGAGCACCGCGGCGCCACTTGCCGATCTGCTCGACGATCGTCGCCAGCTTCTCAACCGGTTCGGGTTCGAGGTCTTCATCCATCAGGTCGATCGCGGCGAGCGCCCGACGCAGGATCGGTATGTACTCCAACGTCTGCTCCTGGACCGTCTTGCCGGACAGCACCTCTGCGTCAACACGCAAGGCCAACGCCAGCTTGCCGATCGTGAACGATCCGGGCGTTGCGTGCCCCGAGGTCACCTTCTTGATCATGCTGAGGCTGACCTCAGACTCGGCGGCCAGCTGCTCCTGAGTCATACCGCGCAGCTTCATGTAGCGCTTGATACGTCCGCCCACGGTGTTGGGGTCGATCTCAACCATGCCCCCAACCGTAGCACCGCAAAATTGAACTTTTTTTGAACTTCCGCGAACGCTATGGGACTTAACGTGAAATTTGCATCCAGCGTCGGGGCAGATCTGATCTCCCCCCGAAGGAGATGGCCGGGCCTTCTGCCCAGAACCTGGCCTAGATCCCCCGCGCTGGGTGCCCTTTCATAACGGACCAACGCGCCGAGGGGTATCGCCTAATGCCCGCATCAGTAATCATCACCGTCGTAGTCGTCTCCATCCTCTATATGGGATGGGTTGTGCTGGCTGTCAACTGGCCTAGGAAACTCGGCCCGGGAGAACAGCCCACCGAGGTCGACGCCGAGCAGGTCGAGCCATGAGCGCGCGGGTCTCGCTGTGCCTCAGCAAATGCAGCGACGACGGCCGATACGCCAACTACGACGAGGCATACCGTGCCCTACGCCAGCACGGCGACCACGTGTACGGCTGCACCCAGTTCGTGGCAGCGGAGGCCTTCATGCAGGGGAGCCGCAATGTCGCGTAACGGCCTCACTCCTGCCCAGGCGCGCGCTATGGACAAATGCCGACTCGTACCCCTCGGCCTGACCTACGAGCACGCTCATGGGATCGTCGTTGTCCATCAGCAGAAGGGCAATTGCACACCTGCCACCTGCGCCCGCCTGGCCGCCGCCCTCGAACGCATCCGCGTCGAGGAGGAGGCGCGGTGACGGCACCCGCGTCCGTGCTTCCACGCACACCGGTCGGTATCAGGCCGGCGATACCCAACTCGGCGCGGATATGGAACTACCTGCTCGGCGGCAAAGACAACTACATGACCGATCAGAACGTCGCCGAGAGGATGCGTGCGGTCGCGCCGGACATGAACCGGGCGGCCTGGTACCACCGTCGGTTCCTTCTGCGAGCCGTGGAAAACGCGGCGCGGGCGGGGGTGCGGCAGTTCATCGACATCGGCGCTGGCCTACCCCTCGGCGGCCACGAACCACATGAGGTGGCCCAAAAGATCCAGCCCGAAGCATCTTTCACCGCGGTCGACCATGACCCGATGGTGTTCACGCACTGCAACGCCATGTACAACCACAGGCCGAACGTGCATGTGTTGAAGGCTGACCTGCGGGACGTCGACGCCATGATCGAGGGACTCCGCTCCCTGGTCGACTTCGATGAACCAGTAGCGGTGCTGATGGTCGGCGTCCTGGATTACGTGATGGACGACGAAGACCCCGTCGCGATCATGGCACAGCTACGTTCAGCGCTCGCTCCTGGCAGCTACCTCGCCCTCACCCACGCCTGCATCAGCACCGACTTCGACCTCAAGGTGCAGATCGGCGCGGACTTAATCGGCAGCACAGCCGAAACCGTTTGGCGGCACTGGAAAGCGATCGCGAAATTCCTCGACGGATTCGACGTCCTGCCACCCGGTCTCAGGCCTGTCCAGGAATGGCTCGACGGCGACCTGCCGCGGACACAGCTCGACACGCTCGCGGCGATCGCCCGGACAGATTGACCCCACCTGCTGCTTGTGGCACGTGCCCGTCACAAACAGAAGAGCGGCCTCGCCCGGTGCGTCGGGCGAGGCCAATCTTTCGGCCAGAAATACCTCGATCACCCGCTACAGGGTGACGACACAGACCCCCTCGGCACTCGGTCGGGGAACTTTGAGAAAGGGATAACCCTTATGCCGCAGTACAGCCCCGGTCCGCAGGGTGGCAACTCCGACAAGGAAGACGTGGATCCGCGTGGTGCGGATGCGCCGAAGCGCCGTCTTGCCGAGGACTTCCGGCAGCTCAACGCCCAGGACTGAGCGCATCAGCTAGACCATGAATTACCCCGGAGAGGCACCCTGACTGCGACCATCAGCCGGGGTGCCTTCTTCATCGGAACGCACAACATCGGAGACGGCATGAAATACACGATGACCGGCGCGTTGGGCACGGTCACCTGGATAGACGACGACAGAGCCTCCGCGAAACCCGCGGACTGGGGACACTCCATTCTCAACATTGACGACTGCAGTACCGACCCCGGTGTGCTCTCGGCCGCCGACGCTGTCTTCGCGATGAGCGCTCACCACGACTGCCCCCCGCAATGCCTACCCCGTAGCCGGGCGCTGGCCACAGTCGACAAGGAATTCGTTCAGGTCGCGGTCAAGGGGGTTCACGACCGGCTCGACGCACAGCTCGCAACCACACTCCGCGAACTCGCCGACAGGATCACACCCTCATGACCGCGTTCATCGACTGGACCCTGGATATCAGCTGGTGGCAATACCCCTATCTTGTGGGCATGGTCGTGTTCCTGATCCACGAAACCGACCGAGCCCGGGAGAACAAGGGCAACGACCCGCACCTCGAGTTGCTGCGGCACAGCTTCGCGCACCGCGTGCTGACAACCTTGATCCTGATCATGGCGTCGCCATTGTGGCCGCTGTTCCTGCTGGGCGCGTTGCTGCGACCACTGGCAAGGCGAGGGGCGACGATGTTCCGCATGTGGGCCGACCGGCTCAGGGAATACGCGGACGAAGACCCACGATAAACCCCCGACATGCGAAGAACGCCCCCAACCTCACAAGAGGTTGGGGGCGTTGCTGTGTAACGAACTCGCGGCAGCGATAGACGCTTATGCCGGGCGGCGAGTACCGTCACCGCCAAAATGCGCGAGGGGAAATTCTGATGAGGATCGTCGCCGCGGTGGTTGCTGCTGCCGCCATCTTGCTCGCCGGATGCGGCAGCTCCGAATCCAGCAGTGCCACAACGACGACTGCGGCGATGACCCAGCAGGCCGAGATGCTGACCATGGCCAAGGGCGTGATCATCGGGCAGGTTGGCAAGAACGGCAACGTCATCGACGAGTTCGGGACCGCCACCTATCCGAACGAACTTCAGGTGATCGTGCCGGCGGATGTGGTCATGACCAATGGCCAGACGAACCGGGTGTGGTTCCGGGTGAACTTCGCCAAGACCGGCGCGACCGTCACGCCGTTCGGGCCGGCCGAGGTCGCGCTCGGCGCGACCGGCCCGTGGCAGTGATCAGACCAGGGCGTGCGGGGCGCTTACGGAATCTAGCGCAATACAACTAAGACATTGCGGCCATGAGATTCGTGACGATTCGGCTGGTGCCCTCGTAGGAGGGATGTGTGCCGTCGCATGTGAGCTGGGTGTCATAGGCGGTGGCGGTCGTGGAGGTCGCCGTCGCCGATGTCACTCGGCTTCCGCTTTCGAGATCAATGACTCCCTTTATCCCGTACGGATGCTGGGAGAACCATTGATTCATAGCCTTCCTAATGCCCTCCATCGTGGAGGTGTAGGTGTTATATGGGGTGAAATTCACCGCATATACCGGCACCGTTGTTCCCACGATAGTTCGGATGTTGGTCAAGCAGCTGATCAAATCCGCCTGAATCTGGGCGGCGGTCCTGCCATTGGCGATATCGTTGCAGCCGAGCGCGAGAATTACGGCATCGAAAGCGCCGCCGCTGGTCGCGAGGCGAGTCCATCCACGATACGAGGACGAAGCCCAGGTCTGCGCGAATGCGCCGTACAGCGAGTGATTCTGCACCATATAATCGCCCCTGCGCAGGGCCCAGCGATCCCAGAAGCGATCAGCCCACGGCGTAGGCACAATGTCGGTGCGTGCGCTCGATACCGCCCACGAGGGTCCCTGCGCGCCCTCGGGGATGCTGTCGCCGATGACCAATAGGCTTTTTTTCCGGTTGGTCGTGGTGTATCTGATCACCACGTCGAGAGGGACCCAGCCGACCGTGCCGCCGCTACTGGCAGTAGCGGGATTCACTGCCGAGGTAGTGTCGGACCAGCGCCACGCCTTACCGAGGCCGGTCTGCAAGGTCTGGGAAGACCCGTGGCAGGCGATACCAAGCAGCCATTCAACACCATCCTGCGGGAGGTCCGTAGTGAACGGACCGAGCGTCAGCGCACCTCCGGTATTCGGAATGGTTCCGCTCGTCGCCAATGTCGTGGCCGCGCCGCCGTTGAAGTTTCCCGTAGGCCCGGTATCGCCGAGCGAGCGAGCAGTCGCTTGCCCGCACACAGCCTTGTCGAGGGTGAGCGACGCGCCGCCATTCCCCGATCCGCCCGTATTGTAATTCGAGATATCCACGTAGTACGAGTCCGCATTGGCGGGCAGCGTGAATGGGATGCGGAACGATAAATTGGTTACCGCCGAGAGCGTGGTCGCCGTACCGGCGACATAGAGTACGGTCTGCCCGCCTTGCCCGCCATTACTGCAGCACAGCGTTTTCGTAGTCAGCGGATATTGCGTGACGGCCTCGTAGATGCCGTCTTCCATGTGGTTCATGCGGGCCGCGTTGACAGGTGTCGTCAGAGTCGGCTTATTGACCCACGTCTGCTTGCTGTACGTCATGGCTCTCCTGGGAAGAGGTCATCGCCCGGGAACAGGTCGTCGGACGGGTACGGGACGGTGTCACCGACGTCCTGCGGTACGACCATCGCCGCGGTGGCGGTCATCGCCGGTGCGGTCACGGACGCGGATGCCAACACCACAGGGACGCGGGCGGTTGCCGTTGCAGTCGCGGCGGGCACGACCACATTCGCGCCCGCCGATACCGCAGGAACAGCAGCAGCCGCGGTAGCAGTCATGGCGCTTGGAGTGACGACCGCGCCCGCGCGCAAAGCGGGCAGGATCATGTCGGCGGATGCGGTCATCGGCGGCGCGTTCACCACGGCACCCGCGCTCACGGTCGGCACCGGCATATCGGCGGCGGCCAGCATGCGCGGTGCGCTGACCAGACCAGAGGCCAGGTCCACGGTCGGCGCAGGCATTCCCGCAGTCGCCACCATTGGCGGCACCTCGACATAGCCGGGGACGGTGACAGCTGGCGCGGGGCTGCTGGCCGCCGCGACCATCGGCGGCGCGACGATCCGGGCGCCACCGGTCACAGTCGGCATATCGAAGTCAGCGCTGGCCTGCATCCTTGGCACGGCGACGGTCACGCCCGCATGAACCACAGGGATGGGCAGACCGGCAGTCGCCATCATTCGCGGCGCGAACACCAGTGCCGGCCTGGTGCCGTCGAACAGCAGGACGTCGCCGAGGTACACGCGCACAACCTGTTTGACGACACCGTCCTGATCGGCCCACCACAGTTCCGCGGGCGCGGATTCCTGGCGGAATAGAGCGACCACAAGGATCCCGTCAGGACACGGTCATGGTTGCGATGCCGGACGCGTCCCAGGCGACGGTGAAAGTGCTAGAGGTGACGGGGATGTCGGCGTCGAACAGGATGTAACCGATCAGCGGGCGCGTCGAGTCCGATGCTGGGGTTGCGTCGTAGAGGACCGCGACGCGGGCGGTGAAGGTTGCGCCGGTCCATTGCACGTCCGCGGCGTCGAGTGACCACAGATTCGACGCGCCCGTGTAGGCGCTCACCACCGACGACAGCGTCGCACCACCCGCGGTGTAACCGGTGCCTGTGATCTCGTTGGTGACGTCGCTCTTGTATCGGTGTGTGTCCTGGTCCGGGACGTAACTCGACGAGCACAGCATCACCTTGAGAGTGTCGCTGTCCAGGTCGATCTCTTTGTTGGCAAGCGAAAGGAAGTACTTGCCGTAATACTTGGCCACGTGCGCGATGGGGACCACTTCCTTAGATAGTCGACCGCCGCGAACAGCCGGTCGGAATTGGCGATTGCACAGCGAACCCCCGAGCGGTGGCCGCTTCGGGGGTTCGGTTTGCGAGTTGGGTTGTGGCCGTTACGGATTCGGCACGACGACGTATAGCGTTTCGGGATCTACAGAGGTGAGCGCGGCGTACTCGGCTTCGGTGAGGACCGTGATGAGCGCGACCCCGCCGCCGTTCCGAACGGCCTCGGCTTCCTCTGCAGGAGGCACCGGGAGCCCCGCCAGGATCAGCGGCCACAACCGCACCGGCGTAACCGAGTCAGGGATCACGATGTAGTAGGAGTTCAACCCGATCCGAACCTTCGTCGGTCCGGGATCAAGGTCTGGCGTAGTCAGCACTCCAGCAACGGCGTTCACCAGAATCGGTGTGGTGGTTACCATTCCTGTGCCGTCGCCGGATTCACGCAGCACGGGTGACGAGAAGAAGAAGTCGGTGTCGTTGTCCGCCTCGGCGATATTCGATATCGGCTCACTGATTACCGTCATGTGCCCCTCCTTTAGCTGAGCGCGTAGTACGGGACGAACCCAGAATTGAAGGTCAGCGAGCTGTAGCCGATCGAGGACAGCGGTGTGCTCGATCCGCCCGCGTAGGCGTACAGCGCTGCGGGTTTGAATCCGGACGGCGCCGACAGCGGCCAGAACGTCAGCTGGCATATCGAGTTACATGTCTGCCCGGGTGAGGTGACCTGCAAGGTCGCGAGCCCGAATATGTCGGCCTTCTTCGCGGCGATCGAATTGTTCAGCCCGAACGTGTATTCGGTGTCCGTCGAACCGACAGAGCCTTTGATGTCGTTCGTTTTCGCGACCAGGCTCAGGTTCCCGGTTGACGGGTCCATCTTGTACACCGCGAGGTAGAACGCTCCGATACCGAGCAGCGTCCACGAGTCACCGGTGATGAACGAGAAGTTGTTGTATGTCCGGTCTTTCGAGCATTCGATGAACCCGATTTCGGTGAGGTTCGCTCCATGCCCGGCCGGTTGATAGTCCGGTACCGCGTACTGGATAGTCCCGGATGCCGACACCGTATGCGAATGCGACCCGGCCGAACTGGTGCTGCTTCCGGAGACGCTGTGGGTGTGCGAACCGGCGCTGATCGCGGACGCGTTGACTGTGACGCCGGAGGCCTTGCGGGCCAGCATGATCCGCGGGAACGTCGCGTCGGCCTCGCGGGTGAACGTCTGCCACAGCGGCGCACCGGTAGGCAGGACGTTGCCGACGGGGTTGTTGATGCTGTTTTGGACGTTGGTGAACGAAACCTTCGCGCCGCCAGTGGTGACCGCCTTGACGGTGTCCTCGTCCAGGTTTGAGCCGTAGTCCGTGCCTACGACGAACGCATCGGGTGGCGCGGACGGCAGATGCGGCGTTGTCAAGTCAGCACCGCGCTTTCAACGTCGGTTGCGCGCGCCGCTGCTGTTCGAGTTCCGCGCGTCTTGCGTTGAGTTGATCGCGCTTGACGTCGATGGCATGGGTAGTCGCCCGGTAGTGGTTCAGTGCGCCGACCGCATCGACCCGTTGCCCCGGTGCAGGCGGTGTCAGAAGAGTTTCGACGAGCGCCGTCATCGCGTCGTCACGCTCGTTGCGAAGCTCGTCGTCCTGCGCCTCGAGCGCCCTGTCCTCATTGCCGATACGCCGAAGCTCCACGCTGCTCGACTGAAAATCGGCGTTGCAATCACGCTGGTGGTAGGTGAACATCGTGTTCTGCACGAGACCGCCCGCGGCGGCCAGCGCCATCAGGATCACGATGATGTTGAAAGTGCGCGGCCGCATTTCCAAGGACGTGATGCGCTCGCGGAACTCCCGCCACCGCAGCCGAAACGGGCGGCGGTCGAGGGTGGGAACGAGCAGAGTGCGCCCATTGCGACGCACTCTGCGGAACCCGAGCAGATACATACCGGCCGCGGTAACCGCACTGCCGATCAGCAGCCCGATCAATACAGCGAGCCAGTAGTTAGTGACCATTTCCATCACCATCTGGGCCGTCCTTGTCCTTGTCGGCGGCACGCTTCGCCTTGACGTAGGCGCCGCCGAGTAGACCAGCGATCGCGGTGATGACCGCCGTCATGGCAATCGTTATCTCGGGCTGCGGCTTGTAGTCCTCCCGGAACACCGGTACGGCGACGAACGAGATGAACCATCCCAGCGTGATCGCGACCGCGATGAACGCGAGAACCTTTACCAGCAGGCCGTTCTCGTCCACGCCTCACCACCACCTCTGCACACCTGCACACCTCCGGGTGTCGATCGAGCGGGCGGCGCTCCCCGAATCGGACCACCCTGTTCCCCTGCTCAGCCCTCGCCGCGCTGATCAGCAGCGCGTGGAAGAACGCGGTCGAGCATCCCGAACCAGGGTTCGGCCTTCTTGAGGAAGACCAGGATCGGAGTCAGGAACACCGCCGCGGCGGTGGCCCAGGTGCCGATGGTGGCAAACGTGCCGTCGCCGAAAGTCGCGGCGGCCAGACCGAGCAGCGCAATCACGCTGGTGAGAGCGGCGATCAGCGCCTTGGCGATCTGTCCAGGGCTGTACTTGAACGGGTTCATGATGTTGCCTCTCAATCTCGGTCCGGGACCGGTGTGTCCGGACCTTCGGAATCCAGCAGCGCCGCGGTGTCGCGACGGCCGGGCCAAATGATCTGGCCGTTCTCGAAACGCTGCCGCGCCTCACCGCCGGCCAGCGCCTCCTCGTCGGCGACTGGGTAGCCGAACGGACCATCCTCGCTGCCCTCCCGGTGCCAGCGGGCGCGGATCGCGCCGCGCACCACCACCGGGACGCGGCCGTCCTGGAAATACAGCGCGCCGCCCTGGAATCCCTGCACCACACCGTGCTCCAGATCGGTGACGTCGGTGATCGGGTAGCCGAGCACCCCGGTCTCCCAGCCGGCGGCCGCGTACTTCCCGAACAGCGACATCGGGATCGCGTGAGCGCCGGTCGACGGATGCCAGTAGATGTGGCCGAATTCGAATGCGGCGAACCGGCCTTTACCGTCGGGAGTCGACTCCTCCCCCGCGGTGATCCGAGCGCCGAGCCACGACGTGACGGCGGCGACGTCGTTGATCGCGTTCGGCGGCGGTGAAGCTGGTGCACCGGTGGCGAATTCGGCGACGTCTGCGGCCAGCACATCCCAAGGGAAGGCAGGTCCGAGGTCGGTGTGGGTGCCGATGCCCAAACATTGGGTGACGTAGTAGTGGTCGGACAGGCCGTCGCGCTGCTCGTACGGGGGACCAATGACCGCGGTGTCGTAGCCGATCTCTTTGGCGTCCTGGACCATCAGCCACGCCATGATGCGGATGTCGTCTCGACGTTCAAGCCACTGGTCCCGACTCCAGCTAGCGCGTGATCCGGCGAGACAATAGTTCACGGTGTAGGGGTTCGCATCCAGAACCGACCAGCTCGAGCGGTCCTTCCGTGCGATATGGAAGACCTGCCCGTTGCCTATGATGTCGTGGTAGCTGACCTCGTTGGCGGTGTTGCTCAGGTAGTCCGCGAGTCCCTGCGCGCCGCTGCCGTCGGCGGGCCCGCCTTCCTGGGTATGCCCGAGCCCGTTGGTGACGCGGGCGCCCTTGCGGCTGGAGTTGGAGTCGGCGTAGTAGTCGATCTCTTCGAACTCAGGTTTGACCATCGGCAGATCCTCGGGTTGCTCGTAGTGGGACCACTGCCCGTAGACGGCGGATAGGACGTCGTTGACGTCGACAGCACTGCCGTCGATCAGCGGCCCGGGACTTGTCGGGGTATCGATCACCCGCTGGTAGAGCACGGCTTCGGGAGCGATCTCGCCGCCGGACCACGCACGCGTCTGCCATGCCCAGAACTTCCCGCCGCCGGCCGAGCCGATGACGGCGTCCTGCGCGGCCCACGCGCACGCACGCGAATGCCCATAGATGCCAGTGCGTTCGGTGCCGATCGCGTTATTGACGCCGCGAAAGAACTCGACGGCCTGGGTGTTCCAGTCGTCGAGCGAGATGTCCTCGTCGACGGCGAAGAAGATTGGCGCCTGGTCGGGCCCGCCCGCGGCGCGGTGCCGCTCGGCTGCCTCGATTCCCATCCGCTGTCCACCGTCGTAGCCGGTGGTCCAGTCGGACGGAGCCGATGAATTGCCTGGTTTCCCGTATTGCCACACGGAAGCGATGTCGAGTCCGGCCGCGCGCAGCTGGTCGGTGTACGGCTTCGCGATCGGCTTCGCGCCGAAGTTGCTGCCAGGTCGGCTGGGTGCGACATAGACGATGACGGCGCTGTGGCCTGCATCCCGGATCGCGACCGGATCGATGAGGCGAGCAGCGAAATCTACGGCTGTGGTCATCGGCTGTCCCCCTGGTGTCTCTTCAGGATTCCGTTGCGCGCCTGCCCTTTACGCTCCGTATACAGGACGCGACGCTTCTCCACCTCGTCGTCGAGGTCGCGCAAGTAGGCGTTCACCTCGGTGACGGTGTGGGTGTTCGGGTCGAACATCGGTGGTTCGTCGATGGCGTCGACGACCTTCGCGGTCGGCTTCTCCGGTTCGGGTTCGTTGATGCGGTAGCCCTGATAGCGCAGCCGCTCGACGACCGCCTCCCGCTCGCGCACCGTCATCGCAGCCGGGTCCTGGATCACCACCGGATCCGGTGCGGGCTCAGACCCCTTGGGAACCCAGCCGCCCATCGCGTTGAATCGCGACTGCTCCCCGCGATACGGGGGACGGAACTCGATCGTCGCCGCTTCCGGATCGATCGGCGGGCAACCGGCTTCGGTGAGGTGCTTGGATACCGCGCGAGCGATCTGTTCCGGCCATATGATCCGGTTCCGCCCGCCCGCGTCCGTCCCGAATCCGATCGGGATGCATTGCAGCACAGGGAGGAATCGTTCCTCCGGGTCGTTTGGGTCGATGTCCTCGAGCCGCCAGATCTTGCCCAACAAATCCTCCTAGAGGACACCGAGGTCGCGGGCGATGGACATGACGTCTTGCAGCATCTCCAGCGCCTTCTGGACGGGGTCCTCGGGTTCGCGGTGGCCGACGGTGATGTCCCACCGCGGTGTGGTTTTCCGATCCCACGAGAGGGTGAGTTCGGTGATGCGGTCGACGTAGACCTTCCCGGGCTGGCCCCAGTCCTGGACGGTCGTGCCGATGCGAGTGCCGAGGTAGGCGTTTCCCTTGCCGCGCTGCCCGATTCGCAGGTTCTCCACGCCGTCGGCGACGGTGACCGTATGGGTGGTCTGCTCCCTCGTCCTCCACATGCCCGTGCGCAGGGCGATGAGAGCGGACAAGGTATAGGCGCGGTCTGCGCCCTCGCACCAGGTCTCTTGGTAGTGCGACCACCCGAGTCTCTGAGCTCGCCCGATGTCCTGCCACTTCATGAACGCCAGGAAGACGTCCGTGTACAGGGGTTTCAGGATCGCGTCGACCGCGCCGCCGATGGGCGGGATGAACACCGCCGCGGCGATGAGGTCGCCGATCATGTTGATCGTCGCGGAGATTAATTCGTTGACCTGATTTCAGGTTGTGGATGCCCCTCCGGTTGCCCGGAGGGGCATCCACAACCCCCGGCATCGAATGTCCTCCCGTGACGAACTCGGTGTCGGTCGCCGGCTTCCAGTGGAAGCTGTTGGACTGGACGCCGGTTCGGTCACCGTCGCGCAGGATGATGCCCGGTGCCCGCGGGTTCGTGCCCTTGTATCCAGGTACCGAGTACTCGGCCGGGAACGTGGGGTCGTCGATGACGTCGATGCCCTGCGTCATTCCGTCCGAACCGATGGACGTGAACGCGCGGATGAGGCCGGTGAAGATGTTGCCGCCGAACGACGTTTCGGTGTCCCAGCCGGAGTTGTCGACCAGGTCCCACACGAGCGTGCCGGGGCGGAGTGCGGTGAATCCCTCTGGTAGCGGGTCGCCTTCGAGGTAGCGCCGTGGCTCCCATGTCAGCTGTCCATCGGCGACGATCCGCTTGGACACGTCGTGGATGTATTTGAATCGGCTGTGGACGATTGCGAACTGGGAGTTGTCGTCGCCGATCGCGGTGGGCGCCACAACCTGTGACCAGGTGGACTGGTCCAGGTTGAACCACTGGCTGGCGTCCATCGGGTCGTCCGGCAGCGTCCAGAGGTTGGCCTCGAGCCGCAGGATGTTCAGGAACAACGTGAGCTTGAGGCACCACTTCGCGGGCCCGAACAGGATCCACAACCGTGGGAACTGAATCTCGGGCGGCAGGAACGGATTCGAGTACGCGAGGATGTGCTTGAGGTGCTCGTAGTCCGATTTGAAGGTCGCTCGGACGACGCGGCGGCCGTCGGTGTCCTTGAACCCCTCGAGGTCATCGAGCATCCCGCCCCAACGGCTACCGTCCTTGTCGACGGTGATGAAGACGTTGGCTGTGGAGCGGGCGTCGTGGTTGGTCAGCCACTTCGACAGGTAGTAATGGCTCGGCAATTCGATTGTGCCGACGCCGGTTTCGTTCTCCGGAAGCGTGAACTTCGCCGAGATCTCGTTGTGGACCTCGCCGACGAGGACCCAGTCGCCGTCCCAGATCCGCACCAGCGGCGGCTGGATCCGGCGGTCGTGGTCGCGCTTGAGGCGTTCGGCGATCTCGCCGAAGACCTGATCAAAGTCGATCGTTTCGACGGTCGTCATTCGAGACCCCAGGGCCTCGGCCACGGCCGCGGGCACAGCACTTGAATGCCGGTTCCGGCGGGCGCGCCGGTGACCGTGACCGGCACCAGAGTCTCAGGCGTGCCGCCGGGGATGCAGTAGGCGAACCGCCGGCCGCCCATGCGCTGATAAAACTCGGTATCCAGCGACGAGTTGAACTGGCCGTTGATCGCCATCTTGTCGGTGTCGATGGACAGGTGCTCGCCGAGCAGCAGCGGCGCGAGTTCCACCTTGCGCAGGGCGTCTTCCTCCGCGCGGTCGAATTCGTCGTTGCCCCACGAGAAGTCGGGCAGGGTGACGACCATCCCGTCGGCGGAGGCTTGGATCCGCCATTGCGGCCAGATCTCGTAGTCCTCCGGAAGCGGGTTCGAGACCGTGACGTATCCGGTCTCGGTGCCGCCGCCGGTGGTGTCGGTTTGGCAGACGAACGTCGACGGCTGAGGCTTCTCGATCCACCGGGGGTATGCACCGACGAGCGGGATCAGTAGCAGCCCATACTGTTCGCCGTCAGGGTCATAGACGGCCTTGATCTTCACCTTCCCGCCGAGCCGGACCGGCAGGTGTCGGCGCGAATCCCCCGTCGTAACCCACAGTTTCGAATCCCGTTTGAACGAGAAGGATTTCCGGAAGTCCGAATCGACGTAGCGCCACGGCCTTTGGCGTGTGCCCATCACATGGATAGCGAGGATGAAGTCGTACTTCTCCTCCCGGATCCCGCCGAACTCGGCACCGACCTGGAAGGCGGTGGAGTTGTAGAGGGCGGTGACGGGCGGGTCGTACATGCCGTCGAAGTCGGTTCCCTCTTCCTCGTCGGCGAGGCAGACACCGCGCTCCCACTGGCCTTGACCGGCGAGGGTCCACCAGTCGCCCGGGCCGTTGCAGCCCTCCAGCTCGATGAGGACTCCGCGGGGCGGATCGATCATGTGCGCGGCGTCCAAGCCTTGGCGCGTTGGCGCTGATCCAGCTGCACCATCCGCCACTCGCGATGGAACTCACCCGCAGACATACCGGTGTGCAGGTTCTCGATCACCGTGCGGTTGTCGATGTTCTGCACCCGAGACGACCGCGTCAGGGCGGCGTCGCGGAGTTGGCTGCCGTTGAGGACCCATTCGGTTTCGCCGGAAGTGTTGATCGCGGCCATGTTGTTGGGCAGAGGGCCTCCTTCATCTCGGATCACAGCCGGGATGCGCAGGGTCTTCATCATTTCCTCGAGCCAGTTCGGGGAACCCGGTACGACGGGACCCTGCTTGGCGAGATCGTCGGAGCTGATGACCGGCGCGGTCTGCGTCTTCTTCTGCTTGTTCGCCTCGTCGGCAGCGAGCCCGATGACCGCGCCGGTGACGCCCTGGATGTCCCCGCCCAGGCCGATGACGTTGAGGGCGTCCGACAGCTGGCCGGTGACGAACGCCTTTGCCGCGTCGCCGAACAGGTCGACAACACCGCTGGTCCCGCTCGAGCTGCTGCTCGACGAGGTACCTTCACGTTGCTTCTTCTGCTCCGCGGCGAGCGCGTTGATCGCCTTCTGCAGATCCAGGTCGGCGGAGCGGCGGTCGTCGTCGGTGGCTTCGGGATCGGCATAGGTGTCGTCTCGGTCGGCCCTGGCGTTGTTCAGCGCGATCTGCAGCTCTTCCAACCGGATCTGGTCATCGGTCAGATTCCCGGTCAGAGGCGGGGCTTCGGGGACGGGGCCGCCGGATGTGTTGGCCTGCTCCTTCTTCTGCTCCAACTCCTGCACCCGCAGCTCGGCGCGCTGCACGTCGATCTGCGATTGCCGCTTATCGTCGGCGGACTTCTTCGGATCCTTGATGTCCTCGTCGCGCTGCGACTTCGCCTTGTTCAGGCTGATCCGTGCCGATTCCAGCTCGAGATCGTTGGACGCATCCCAGGTCGTTGTCTTGGATCGCGACGACCGCGACCGCGTACCCGACCCGGATCCAGCTGGATTGAACTCGGATTCGGCCAGATAGAACTTCAACGGCAGGTTTCCGCTGCTCGCGGACTGCGCCCCCGGACCCACGCGCACACCGTTGGAACCGGACTCCAGCGGGTTGCCAGCGAGGGAGCCGGCCATGTGCGAGTACTGGCCACCACCACCGCGGTAGATGCCGATAGACAGGCCTCGCCCGGTTGGGTCCAGGCCGGACCGGAATCCCAGCCCGGCGAAGTCGGATTCCGTCGTGAACCAGCGCGTGAATGGACTGAGTCCCTTCAGCAGCGCGTAGGCAGCGGAGATGAACCCCGAGCAGTCCCAGCTCGGGTTGCCGACACCGCCGTACTGGTAGGGCTTGCCGGACTCACCGCGCAGGAAGCCGAGCGCGCGGGTAACCGCGACACCGCCGTCGGCCATCTTCGTCAGACCGAACCCGAACATGCCCGCGACTTGGCCGAGGATGTTCACCGAGCGGCCACGCTTGGACGGCGCGAGCGGAATGAACGCCTCGCCCATCGTCTCGGGTTCGGCCCACTGGTACAGCCGCGTCTGCGGCGCCTGGATCGTGGCCTGACTCGGGAGAGGTCCGTCGACACCGCCTTCGGCGCGGGGCGCGATGGGGATGTCGTCGATATTCTCGTGCAGCCGTTGCCGGGTGGAGTCGGGCAGGTTGTAGCCGGACTGGTCGTATTCGACCTTGACCTTCTGGGTCTTGTCCGGCAGGTTCTTCGCGATGATCGCGTCGAGTTGCGCGAGCACGGCCTGGATGTCGGGGGCGGTGACTTTGACGATGCCCGGTTTGCCGTTGACTTCCTCGATCTTCACGCCGGTCTGCGTCAGGGCGTCCTGGGCTTCCTTGGTCAACGCTTCGACCGGGATCGTGACGCCCTGAGCGTTGGTCTTGAGCAGCCCCTCCATGACGACGAGCTGCTGCTCGACCGAGTCGGCGCCCTTGAGGTTCGCCAGGATCTCGATGTCCTTGGGCAGGTAGCCGAGCTGTGTGGCCATCTGCAGCACCTGATCGACCGTCAACCCAGCCGACTGGGCCAGTTGCACGAACTGCCCGGCGTTCTTCTCCAGGATCGGGCCCATATCGACGCCCGCCTCGGCGGCGGTGATCGTGGCGTTGCGGATGTTGTTGAGCTCGTCGTAGAGCTTCTTGCCGTTCTCGGTGGCGGTGTCGACCTGTCCGCCTTGCCCGATCAGCTGCGCACCGAAGCCCATGGACTTGTCCCACGCCTCAGCAGTGGCCTTCGCCGTCTCGCGGACTTGCTGGTTGTATTTCGCGAGAGCTTCCTGCGCTGAGATCGGTTTGCCGGACAACACATCCAGCGCGGCCTTCATCGCGTCGATACGGTCGGCCGCCGAAGCCGATTCGTCCGAGAGGGTCTTGACCGCTTGGGTGAGGGTCGCGAATCCAGGGGTCGTGTTCTTCGCGGTCTCCTGGATCTTCACGATGCCGTCACGCAGCGCCTGCAGCTCCGACAGCGCGAACCGGCCGTCGACGCCCATGCCCCGTAGCTTCACCGCGAGGTCGTTGAACTTGGATGAGTCGGAGAGAGTGGCGGCGAGCTGCTGGTCGGACAGGTTCAGGTCGTCGATGACCTTCTTCGCGCCTTCCCAGCGTTCGGCGTACCACTGCTTGTCGCGGGCGGTATTCATCCACGGCGGCGTGAAGTTGCGTTCCAGGAAGCCGGGTTTGAAGTTCGCGGCCTTGTCCAGGCTGTCCTTCATGATCCCGACCTGGCGGGTCACGTTCTGGATCGCCTGGTCGTTGAACGCACCGTTGTTGATGGAGAAGATCTCAGCGAGATCGCTTCGGGTGGCGCCGATTTCACGCAGGCTGGCTTGCATGGCCTTGGCGTGCTCTTCGCCCTTCTTCAGCTCGCTCCACAGCTGGAATACCGCCGCGCCAGCGGCAACGACAGCGACGACCCATGGGCCGCCGAGCAGGCTCACCAATCCACCGGCGGCCGAGCGAACACCGGTGGCGGCCGCGGCGATGGTTCCCTGGGTGCGCGCGAACACCGAAGCGCCAGCGGCGGCGTTGAGGAATGAGGTCTGCATGCGCGCGACCACCGGCGCCGATGTGCCGAGCTGGTTGACCGCGGACCCGAAACGGCCCAGCGTGGTCGCGCCGATGCCGGCGACCTGAGCGACGCGTCCGTTGGCTGTCGCTACCGCAAGGCTCGCCGCGGCGAACCGTTGCATCGCCGCGGCGCCGGTGACCAGCCAGGTACCCAGGGCTGTGGTGCGGAACGCGATCAGCGCCACAGTCGCGGCCTGGACCGGGGCTGGCAGGTCGGCGAAGAATTTGATTGCCGGGACGAGCGCGTGCCCTACCGACACCGCTGCATTGCCTGCGTCGTGCAGGCCGTCGACGATCTTCGGTGTCGTCTCAGTGATCTTCTGTGCTGCGTTTTTCGCGAACGACTCCAGCGGGCCCTTGACGAGGTCGTATACCTCGAGCGCCAGACCTTCGGCAGCGTTCTGCACCTGCTGCATCGCGCCGGGCAGGCCCTCCATCTTGGCCGCGGCGACCTCGGCGGCGGTGCCCTGCTTGGACATCGCGTCGTGCATCTTGTCGAATCCGACGACGCCCTTCTCGGCAGCGATGGAAGCCAAACGCATTGCGTCAGAACCGAACAGGGTGGCCGTGGCCGCCTGATACATCTCCGGCGTCATCCGGCCGGAAGCGACCTGCAGCTGGTCGAACAGGTTCCGCAGACCCTTGAACTGGCCTTGCGAGTCGTAGATGGTCAGGCCGAGGCTTTTGATCGCCGCCTGAGCAGGCTTGCCCTGATCGGTCAACGCCAGCAGCGCGGACTTGAGCAGGGTGCCGGCGTCGCTACCTTTGATGCCGGAGTTGGCGAACAGACCCAGCGCGGTCGCGGTGTCCTCCACCGTCAGACCGAACTGGTGAGCCACTGCCGCACCGGCCTGCAGGCCGTGGGCGACGTCGGTGATCTCCGCCGAGGATGCGTTCGCGGTGTTGGCCAGGACGTCGGCTACGCGGGTGGCGTCGGAGGCGTTGAGCCCGAACGCCTGCAGCGCTTGGGATTGGATCGTCGCCGCCTGGGCGGCGTCGATCTGCGCTGCGGCGGCCAACTGCAGGGAGCCCTTGGCCGCATCCATCGACTGCTGGACGCTGAAACCGCCCTTGGCCAACTCCGACATCGCGGATGCCGCGTCGTTGGCGGATGTACCGGGCAGGGTGATGTCGGCGCCGAGCTGCTTGGCTTTCTCCGACACCTTCGTCATCTGATCGGCGGTCGCTCCAGATACCGCCTTCAACGTGTTCAGCGAGGTGGTGAACTCGTTGCCGACGTCGATGACCGCCTTGAACGCCGCCGCACCACCGAGGGCCAGACCCATGGACGCGCCGACTCCCGCCGCGATTCCCACGGCGGGAGAGAGTCCACTGCGCAGGTTGGAGATGAAATTCCGCAGATCGGGGGCGACGAGGATATCTATGCGTCCACCGGGCACGAACTCACCTCCCCGCTTCCGCGCGCGACCTGTTCAGCAGGTCGAACTTGTTCTTCGGTTTCTCGGGCTCCGGGACCTGATACGGCTTCTGCGCCGCCCGATAGCGTTCGACGAGTTCGGCGGTGATCTCCGGTGCGCGTTGGGCGACCGGCGCCAGGATCGGCAACTGCGGCGGCTTGATGCCGTGCTTCTTCCGCATGGCCCGCTCCCGCACGACTTCGGGGTCGTCGGGGTCGGTGACGCCGGAGACGTAGTCGAAGTTCAGTTCGAAGTCCTCGCGGTCGACCAACATCGCGAGGTTCTCCGAGTCCCGGGCGCGTTGGGCGTCCCGGTCGTCGGCGTCCTGAATGAGTGCTGCCACATCGGGGTAGGGCATGGTCGCGAGCGCGACCCGCAGATTTACTCCGTGGTAGTGGTGGACTCTGGCGAAGGCCGCGCCCCAGCGGGAAGGTTCCCGAATCCCGGCAAGGGCGCGATGAGTTCCCCCTCGTAGATCTCGCTGAGGTTGAAGATCCGGTTCAGCGCCTTCGACGCGTACTCCGGAGTGAGGTTGCCGATGAACTCCCACATCGCCGAGCCATCGGTGGTGACGATGGACAGCGCGTCCTCGAATCGTGTCTCACCTACGGCGCGGTGGAACTCGACTACCTGATCGCCGGAAAACCCGCGCAGCACATCGGCCTCGACCTTGCCGAGCTTCACCGGGACAGGCGGCTTCTCCTCCGTGCCGAAGTCCGCGAGCAGATCGATCGGCTCCGGAGCCTTGACGGCCGCGAGCTTCGGCCGGCGGGCAGCCGCGGGCGTGGAACGCCGCGCGGCTGCCTTCCTGGGTGCAGATGCTGCCATCAGGCGGCTTGCACAGTGACGGAACCGGTCGGGGTCAGCGATCCGCCAGTGGTCGACAGAGTGCCAGGCACCGCGATTGTCACGGTGTAGTTGCCTGCCGTGCCGGTCACGGTGACATTGCCGGTGCCGATGGTGGACAGCGCCTCGAGCGCGGACTGGACCGCGCTGGTGGCTGCGTTGTAGGCGATGCCAGCAGCGGTCTGACCGTTGAAGGTCAGCGGGAACGTGCCAGCTGTAGTGCCCCCAGGCACTGTCACCGTATACGCGACCTGCAGCGGGTTCCACGAGGTGAGCGGAACGAACGGCGACAAGGCCAACAGTTCGAGCTCGAACCCGTCGAGGTCTTCCTTGCCGAACGTCCGCGGCGGCGGCGTGGTGAGAGTGACCTCGGGGCTGTAGAACGCCTGGCTGGTGTCCTCGTCCCGCAGCACCAACAGGACCGCGAAGTCCTCGTCGTCGCCGGGGTTCCACCGGTACACACCGGAGCTGACCACGGAGATGGAGCCACCCTGCAGCGCAGTGAGGACGGTGGCGATCGAGTAGTCGACCGGGCGCATCTTGACGCGCTCCTCGGTGGGGGACTTGATCACCTTGTACGGGGCGAGGCGACGGTTCCACACCTTCTTCGGCGAGACGTCGCGGGTGGGGGTGAGTTCGAATCCGGCCTCGATGCCGCCGAACGCATCCCACACCAGACCGCTGGTGGTGGGGTTGTCGGCAAACGGGTCGGTCGGCAGTAGGGTGCCCTTGGGCGCACGGTATCCGTCGCCGTCCAGCCACACATACGCCTTTTCGGGATCGGCGTGAGTGCTCACGATGCCTCCATTACTGTGATGTGCCCACGGGGGCAGGGGTGTCTATGTACGGGCGGCGCGCATCTTCAGCTCGACGCGCACCGTCGCGCGGTACAGCGGTTGGTCTGCGCCGCGGGTCTTGTCCACTGAGGTGATGGGGCCGTCGGTCCAGCGGGCCGTCCACGCCGATCCTCGGAATTCCTGGGGTCGGGTCCTGCCGAGCAACTGCCCCGCCATCGCGGCGATATCCCAGGCGACCTCTTCGGGATCTTTTGAGCCGCCGAGGATCTCGTGCTTCGGCACGAAGGCGTCGATCTGGATCAGCGGCTTGCGCAGCATCGGATCCTCGCCGACATTCCCAGGTGCCCGGATCGTCACGAACGGTCCGATGATCGGGTCCGGCGCATCGCGCGTCGTCACAGAATCGGCAGGGACCAGCGCCGTGAACGCAGGTTGGGCGATGAGGAAGACTCGGGCCGCGCCGGGCGCGAACGGAATCGGTGCGGTCATAGCCCGAGGTTCGCCTGGAACGCGCCGCGGTCGTTGTACTTACCGAGCGTGCGGGCAGCGTCGGTGAGGATCGCGTGCGCGGGAGTGTCGACCGTGCCGAACTCCTTGATGAACGCCAGCGGGTCATCGTCGACTAGGAACACCTGATCGCCATCGACCTCGACGCCCACACCATCGCGGTAGGCGCCGGACACGACGGGCGCGAGTTGGCGGGCCTTCGCGGCCGCCTTCTCCGCCAGTTCTTTGCGCCCGGGTGTCGACCCTTGCGCGGCCTCTCGGTAGGTCTGGGCCTCGAATATCTCGAGGCGTGCCCGCCCGCCGGAGACGATATTGTCGGCCATCAGGCCTTCTCGTCGGCCTTCGCGGCGCGGCGGGTCTTGACGTCGTCCACCTCGACTTCGACCGTCTTGGTGTCGGCTTCGGTGCGGTTGCGGTAGGCCTTGGAATGCTCGTCGGCGTAGTGGGTGACGCCGTTGGCGTCGGTCCAGGACTTGATCACGGTTACTCCTGTATGTCGCTGGAGTGCCGCACGATGGCGGCGATGTAGGCCGGTTTGCGGGATCCGGTCGCGGGACGCCGAGTCCGGGGCGTGCCCTGGACGGTGACGGTGTCGCCGATCTGCACGAGGTCGGTGACGTCGGCGGGGCCGTCGAAGCGCCACACGTCGCGGCGGTTCACCCCTCCGGGAAGACCGGGCATGAGCAGGAGAGTCAGTCGCTGAGTCTCGTGCCCGTCCTCGAACTCTTCGACCAGAACGGTGGTGAGGTCCCGCTTCTGCAGCAGACCCCACCACGGGATCTCTGTCGGAGTGGTGGGGACCCGGTTGCCGGTTAGCGGATCGAACGTCGGCGTTCCGGCCCGCAGCAGCGTCCACCGCTCGGGTAGGCGCTTGGTCACGGCCCGATCCGGATCGTGAACGCATCACCGGATTCGGGGGTGTCGATGAGGTCGGCGATGTCGTCGTCGGTGATGTACACCAGACCGCCGTCGCTGGATTCGTACTCGGTGGAGATCTCGGGGTACTCGGTGCGTCGCACACCGAGCCCCCGACGAATCTTCTCCAGCGCACGAATGACGATTTCCGCGCCGACACCCTTGACCAGGTCCGCGTCCAGGGTGGCGGCGGCGATGCGGTCGTCGATCCCGCTGACTCTGCTGCGCAGCTTCGCTTGGGTGATCGCGATGAACCTGTTCACCTGGGTGAGTTCGGGTTCCTCGTAGGTTTCGCCCGAGAGCGCCTGCACGTCGCCGATGGCGAACAGCGGATCAGTCATCGCCCGCGATCGCCGCGAGGATGTCGGCCTTCTTCGTCGCGTCGCCGAGGTCGATCTCGTGCAGCTCGGCGTACGCCTTGAGGTCGGCCACCGTCCAACTCTCGGACGGCTCACCGTTGTCCGACTCGGGCTCCCACGCATCCGGGTTGGTGATGCGCTTGGCGACATCGGCCGGGACGTCGTCTCCCGGGCCGAACACGTGGGAGTTGCCTTCGTCGTCGTAGACGTGCACATGCGCAATGAGCTTGCGCATCACAGCACATCCGCGAGGAAGGTGGCGTTGGCGTTGAGCAGCATCGGCAGACCGATGCCCGACGCCTTGGTCCACCGTGCGACCGGGTCGTTGTCGATGTAGGAACCGACCACGATGCCGGGGGCGTCGGTGGAGTCGATGCCGTAGTCAGGCTCGAGCGCCTCCGCGGTGGTGCCCCATAGCGTCTCGCCGATCTTCGAAGACCCGATGTAGAGGATCTTGTCGTCCGGGATGAGACGAGTGGCAGCGCCGGTCGAGTCCTCCACCTGCGCGTCGAAAATCTCGAACGCGGGGTGCCCGAAGCTGGTGAACAAGGCGTTCACCTGCTCGCGGGTGACGATGCCCTGGGTCGAGCCCGGAGGCAGCGCGTAGGCGCGGATCTTGTCGTTGCGCATCAGCGACGACATCACCCGCTGGGAGGTGATCGCCCGCACCGGGTTGCCGGACTGGGTGGCCCGGAACGTGGAGAACCAGGACTCCTGGTCGGCGATCGGATCCGCAGCACCACCACCGGTGACGCTCCACAGCACCGACGCAGTGACGGTGTGGCCCGAGAGCCGCTGGAAATCGGCGACCAGATCCAGGCCGTTCTCGGCCAAGGTCACCTTGCCGTTCACCAGAGCATCGGCCTTGGCCATGATGATCCTGGTGCGCAGCGCCTGCGCCAGCTCGACCGCGTCGTTGAAGATGATGTCGCGGATCGCATTGTCGGCCTTACGCAAGCGAAGCCGATCGTATTCGCCGAGTCGCCGCTTCTCCGAGATCGGAGGCAGCTCACCGGAGATCCGCACCACGCCCTTACGGCTGGTGATCGGAGCCTCGGTGTCCCACGACCGGAACCGCGCCGCACGCCGCAGACCCTGCTGGGTGATGTTGGCCCGGAACTCGACGTCGTCGATCATCGTGTCCGGCAGCAGGCTATCGATCAACGTCAGGTCGTTGATCGGCTGATCTGCCAACGCCTCACGCACGTAGCCCGTCAGCTCGGCGGGGGTGACGTAATCCGAATTGATCACGAGTGCCATTGGTTACGCCTCCTCTCAGAAGTAGCTGATCTGCTTGGCCGTGGCCTGGCCTGCAGCGTTGGTGGTGTGGGGCAGCTTGGCCGCGATGACGGCACCGTGCCAGAGCAGTGCTCCAGCGACCTTCGTCGCGCCGGTCGGGACACGAACCGGGGTGAGCAGATGCCCCGCGATCACAGCCGCGGACTCGTCACCGGTGCTGAAAAGCCCGTACTTGCCGCTGCCGAGCTTCTTCAGCGCGTACCCGGACTTGATCCAGCCGTCCGGATAATGGGTGCCCGCGGTGAACGTGGACAGATCCAAGGTGATCGTGCGCGCACGATCGGTACCCTCAGCTGTCGCCAGCCACGACTGATCGTCCTGGCCGAACGTGTCGGTCTTGATATTCAGGTCCATTGCTCCCCTCCTTTACTGGGGGTCATTTGCGTTGTTTGCGCGCCTCGTACGCGGCTCGGCCGGCGGCCATCGTTCCGCCCGTATCCGCCGGACCTCCGCCTTGGCGACGGTCCGGTGCCGGAGTTGGCGGCGGGGTGGGTCCGGCCGGGGCTGTGGAACCGAGCTGCTGTTTGAGCTGTTCGGCGTCGGCAACGAGTTCCTCGAGGGTGTTGCCGACCAGACGCGGAGCCAGAGACAGTGACAGCCCGGCGGCGTTGGCAGCCTCGTAGCGCTTCGCCTTCGCGGCGTCGGCCTCGAGCTGCTTGATCCGTTCGGCAGTCCGTTCGGACTCGGTTTTCTGGGCGTCCTCGAATTCCTTGACGCGGGCTTCGAGTGCCTTCTTCTCCTTCTCGGCGACCTGGCGGGCTTCGCGTTCTTTCTTGATCGCGGCCTTTCCGGCTTCACCGAGGTCACCATCAGCGGGGCCCGTCGCGGGTGCTGCTGCCGGTGGTTCCGGCGCCTGCGGCGCCACAGGGGGCTCTGTCGAACCGGGGGCCGCGGGCGCGGTTGGACCGGTAGCAGGTGCCGTCATTTACTTGTCCTCCATCGCGGGGGAATGCTGTCCGGCCTCGCGCCGGGCAGCGAAGTTCAGGTGGTGATGTAGCCGTTGAGCCGCAGGAGCCTGAGTGCGTCCTCGCGGTTCTCGGCGATCTGGTAGATCGCTTCCGGCATCAACCGGGGTGTTGTGCGGGCATTTCGTCCGCGGGCGCGGATCGCGCGACCGGCGACACCGCGGCGAGTGACACCCTCGGTAGTGGTGAGCAGCTGACGTCCGTGCACATCGGTCGTCTGCGCTCGGGCTCCCAGGCGCACACCGTCGCGGACGATGCCGCCGCTGATGGTCAGGCCACGCCGGGCGTTGACCACCTGGCTCATGTCGCCGCCGTCGCGGATCGCCCGCGCACCAGCCGCAGTGAACACCCTTGCCTGCTCGACCGGGGTCAAGCTGTTGAAGTACGCCTTCGGGTCGGTCCGAATATCGTCGGATCGGTTCTCGCGGCACGGGATGTGCTTGCAGTTGCAGCCCGGATGCCGCAGGAACCCTGAGCTCCAGTGGTAGTAGCGGCCCGCCAGGATCACGCACCGCGAGCAGCTGGGCGGTACCAGCATCCGTATGTACCCGACGCCGAGGCGGGAGATGATTCCCAACCCCGTGGCTGCGCGTCCGGCATCGGCGAGTTCGGTCTGAATCATCAATCGCGCCGTCCGGCCCGCGTTCTGCCACGCGAGGTACGGCGCTTCGCCCTCGTTGACGCGTTGCCCGGCGCCGATCACCGCTTGCAGCAGCAGGCCGTCGATGGTGCGACCGTCCGAGGTGACACCCACCAGCCGAGCCGGGTTGGGTGTGGCTTGCTGGCGGGCACTGATGTGCTGTTCTTCCAGCGCATCCCCGACGTACCGGTCGGCTCCGGCCACCGCGGCGCGTTGTCCGGCGGTGACGGTGCGTGTCAATCGGTCGATGTTGCGGTTGAACCAGGCATCGAAGTCCGCCGGCGGGAGGTTGCCCCATTGCTTGGCGACTTCGTCGATGGTGTCGCTGATGATCTTCCGCTGCGCGGTGTCGTGCTCAATTGCCGCTTGCGGGGGCGTTCCCATTCACCACCAGCGGATTCTGCGGATTCTGGTTAGCCAGGTCCTGCGCGAACTGCTCCAGGGCGGGATCTCGCGCCTCGGCCTCGAAGTAGGCGCGCTCTCGTGCCTTGCGAGGTTCGTCCCATCCCATCTCATCCCAGGACCCCTCGCGCGATAGCACGGGAGTGCCGCCGTTGAGCTTCTGGATCGCGTCCGCTTCTTCGGCGCGCGTAGGTGTAGCGGGGTCGCGCCACTCCACGGCGATCGGCTCGCCGGGGGTCGGCCATTTACCGGTGCGGAACCGTTCGTACAGGGCGAGCGTCCAGCCGAGTCCCACGCCGAGGTGTGCGTTCTTCTCCTCGGCGTTGGACACCACCCGGGACTCGTCCGCCCGGATGGCACCTTCGGCGGCCGGGTTGGCGGTGTTCGCGCCGAAGTAGCGGAAGGGTAGACCGGTCACGCTCGAGGCGAGTTCGGCGTACAGCTTCACTGTGCCGTGGAAGTTCGACAGATCCGCCGCGGCCAACTGCCCGACGGTGACGTCCTTCGCGGACTTCTGCGTCGCCCACATGGCATCGAAGTAGGACTTCCATGCCGGTAGCGGATTGCCGTCCTTGTCGACAAAATCACCCTTGGACATACCGATCACAAACCGCTTCGGAACAGCGACCGTCTCCACGCCCAGCTGTAGGTCGGTAAGCGCTCGAGCGCACGCATCGGTGAGGGGGATGACGTCGGCCATCTCGGTGGTGCCGTGCCACTTCCCCAGCCTGCGCCGATTCAGGAACAGCACCACGGGAACCTTGCCGAGTCCGTGCGGATCGACATCTTCGTCGCCGCCGACGACGTCGATATCCCAGCCGTTGGTGGTCATCGTCAGCTGAATTGTCTTGTCCGGCAGGAACAGGGTGGCTACCTGGGTGCCATCCTCTTCCCGATACTTGCGCATCGCCGCATCCATCCGGCGGCGTCGTTGGTTCACCAGCGCCGACATCTGCCGCGGCGATTCCACCGTGATCAGCGGGTGGCCCTTGTCGTCCTCGTTGGTGCCGACCGTCATGAAGCAGCGGCCGAAGATCATGTTCTCCTTGGCCAGGACCGGCACCTCGGCCTCCAGGTTGTTGGCGTTGAACGCCTCCTGCAGATCCGGATCCGCCTTACCGGCGCCCGGCCGGTAGATGCTCTTGACCTTTTGGCGGCGCGCCACCTCATCGACATACATGCGCGGCCAGTTCGCCACCAGCTCGAAGATGCGAAGCTCCTCCGGCACAGCGAGACCGATCTGCTTGAGCTTCTGCGCGCCCTCGTAATACGAGTCATTGAGCTTGTCGTCCCTGGACAGGTTCGCCAGCCTGCCGGACAGCTTGTTGACCATGTCCCGCTCGTCATCGGTGAGCTTCGTGCGCAGAACGACCAACGCTCACCTCCTAGTTGAAACAGAACATGCGGCCATCGACGTCTTCCCAACCCGCTTCGCGGGTATCAGAGGCTGCTTCGTGGGCGAGGATCGAGGCGATCGACGCGTCGATTTTCTGATGGTCTGCCGGTTTACCGAGCACGTATTTGTCGCCGGGCTTCGGGACTTTCCGGCAGTTCGCCATGTGTGTGCTCGTGATCGGACATCCGTCCTGGGTGGTTCGGTGGGTCTTCAGGTCGGTCTCGAAACGCCTGATCGCCGCGTACATCTGGGTGATCCGATTGGTTGCCCACTCCATGACGTGGTTCTCGCCGTATTTCAGCGCCCAATCGCCGATCTCGGAGTACCAGTCCTGCGGGTCGGCGTACAGCCGTTCGACAGCCCAGGTGTTGAACACCTCGTCGACGGCTGCATGCACCTCGCCACGCGGGATCCGGCCGCCCCATTCAGCCGGGTTCCATATCGTTGGCCGCCTATCCGGCCCGTAGCGGGGCGTGAACAGCAGCCCTTCGCGCGTCTCGCAGCGCAGCGCGGTCCAGTCGTTGTTCTCCGACCCGTCGAAACCGGCGCATATCGCAGTGCCGGACGGCGGATTAGGAAGCCAGATCTTGCGCATAGCAGCTGTCCCACAAGCCATCCGGTAGCCATGTGCCCGCGCGGGCGACAAGGCGGTTACCGAAGAACCTTTCGGCCTGCGCCGGATCGGTCTCGTTCAACTCCATCGCCTCGGCCTCGATGCTGTCGAGGCTGACCCACGGCGACCCCTCGTAGACGTACTTCAGGATCCGTCGTCGGTCCCGCTTGTTGCGCCAGGACAGCCCGGCGGGCGGGATCCGATAGAACTTGAAGATGTCCTTTGCCTGCGACTCATAGGTGCGCTGCGCGGTGGAATTCTCCGCAGGGTCCCACGGGTTGGTGGTCTCCATCGAGCGCCCGTTCATGCCCGCCGCGCCGCGCCGCTGAGTCTCCGCGATGGCCACCATCTTGTTCCGCTTGGTGTACAGGCCGGTCTCGTCCTGCATGGCGAAGCTGATCGGGTTGCCGACGCGGCCGGTAGCGCTCGAGGTGACCGCGTCGATGCGGTCGAAGTCTTCCCCGCCATCCGACCCGAGGATGCGGATGAAGTTCTCCCGCACAGCCAGCAGATCACTGAGGCGACCGAGCTTGATCATCGCCGACAACGGTCTGTACACGTTGCCGACCTGGTCCTCATTCGTTGCGGTCAGCTGGATGACCGGCGACGGATGCCGGGTGCCCATCGGCTCACCCGGGAGGTATGGGTACTCCCAACCGCAGTTGCACCCGTGCTCTTCGCAGACCCAGGCGTCGCCCTCCTGCGCCCATCCGGCGAATTCGGATGGCCCTGCGGCCTCCAGGCAGACTATCGACGCCGACCACGGGCCCTTCCCCGTCTTCTGGGGGGCCACGATCTGTGAGCGGCGATATACGAACGCCTGGTTGAACAGCGGTTCGTCGTGCCAGGCCAGTCCCGGGCGGATCCGATAGTGGTTCGAAGCGCACCAGAACTGCCAGTCGCTCCAGACGAACGGCTCGCCGCGGTGCTGCTTGTCCGGAATGACACAGTGCCGCTTGACCCATGCCTCGCCGATGTCGGCGAGAGTCGGGAAGTCGACAACGAATCCGTCAGTTGCCCCCACCGGCCGCAGGCCTCAATCGGCGCACCGGCGCCGCTGGCTTCTCCTCCGCAGCCTGGGCGGCCTTGGTCGCACGGGCCGGAGTGACCTCGTCGGCGGCAATCGCCCAGCCGTTCTCCTTCAGCCCAGCTGGGGTCAGACCGATCTGATCAGCGAACCGATGCAGCGAGCCGCGGTCGGCGGCGGTGGCTTCGTCGGATTCGCAGATGACCGATGTGCGCACCCAGTGCGCGATCGCCTGCCAGCGCCAGGGCTCGGTGATCCACGCCACGGCTTGCGGCGTGCGCCACGCCCACTTCCACAGCTCGGCCTCGCGGTCACGGATCAGCTCCGTCGACTCCTCATCGAAGACCTGGTGTCGCGCGCCCTTCTCGCCGTACTCCCAGCGATACACCCGCCGATCCATGAGCGGGAACTTCGGCGGCCGACCCGATCGGCCATTGGCCGGCAAGTGGGTGAACGCCAGGTTCCGCCGGTCGCTGCGGCCCGAGCTCGGATCCACCGAGGGGCCGCTACGGTTTCGCGCACCTCCACGCACAGCTCTACCTCCTCCACGGCATCGCGCCGATCCACGCTCCGACATCGCGTCAGAGGCCAGGCAACATCTAGTTACCCTCCGGCGTCGCGCCGAGGGGTGAGCTGAAAAGTGGTCTCGTCAATCTTCAGCTGTTTTCAGCAGGTCAGCTGTCTGGTACGGATGTCTGAACCCTCCACGCGGGGCAGCGCCCTCCCCGAAGGTGGCTGGCCGGCGCCTGTCAAGGGGTACCCCCCTGGGTATTCAGTTATTTTTTGGTTACCGGAAATTTTCCGAACTAGGCCGAAGTCAGACTTCGAAGGTTTTCGGTTAATCTCTAGTTACCGCTTGACATTCACCGCATCACGTGCGTTTCGCCGCGAGTTAGCTGAGGCTTTCGTCAGGTCGTCGCTACCATCCGGTTACCGCGAACCATGCCGAAGTCGAACTTCGATGGTTTTCAGCGAGCACCCTTCGATGCATTGCATGGCCGGCACAGCACTTGCAACGGGCCGTTCACGTGGCCACCGTCCGCTACTGCGTGCGTGTGGTCGGCGGTGAGGTCCGAGGATGGGTGAGGTGGCCGGCGCCATCCTGGGCACCAGTCGCCGCGCTCGGCTCGATGCCGGGCTACCGCTTCGGCACGGCGCTGGCGTTCGGCCCAGTCGCGCGTCGCCTTCGTCGGTGTGGTCGTGCGTGCGTGCCGTTCACGCTCGGCCTGATGCTCAGCGCACCGGGGTTGCTGTTGGATCTTGGGGCAGCCAGGGACCGAGCACGGACGGAGCCTCGCTCGGGCCATGGGTCACAGGACCTCCGGCTGCGGGGTGTGGATGTTTGAAGCGATTCAGCCGTACGTCTTCGGGCTGGTAGTGGATCGAGTCGGAGGCGACGACGTGGATGATCGTCTCGCCGGTGACGGTGACCTCGCGCCCGATCTCGCTGTAGCGCTGGTCTCCGAGGATCCAATCAGCCAGAGGTTGCATCGGTCAGCCGAGGGCGCCGACGATCTCGATGACGGCCTTGATGACGATCAGGCCGATCTTGCCGACGAGGACGATGGTGTCGATATCGACGCTACCCATCAGTTAACTCCTATCTTCAGTGCCAGCCGAAGCGGCTGGCAAGGTACTGCACGAGACGGACAGCGAGGCGATCGAGCAGCTCACCCATGGCCCTCGTCCCGAATCTTCCGGAACATGGCGCTGATCTCCTCATAGGCACGCGCCATCGGGTCCGGGTCCTCATAGCCGCGGGACTCGCGGCGCTCAGCCTCGGCCCAGGCGTTGCGCCACTTGGCTTCCCACTCGAGTTGCCATACCGGCGTCTCCGTCACCTGTGGCGGGTAGATGCGGCAGGCCAGCTTGTAGATGGCCCTGTTGAGCCCGAGCAGCTTGCCCGCCAACGCTTTCCGCGCGGCCTTCACGGGTTGCCCCGGATCACAAGCCATGCACCCACGATCACACCCAGGCCGACGAGCACGCCCACTCCTAGACCGACGAGCACGCTCACAGCGGCCACGAGGTCACATCAGGCACGGACGGCAGCCCGATAGTCCCGTTCGTGGCATGCACGATCGACAGCAGATCCATCAGGACTCCTCTATCCCCAAAATTGGGTCAAGTTTGGTTTTGGTTTGGGGTTCGCAGCGCGCAGCCGCATCTACTCCGCGTCGTCCTGGATCAGACAGGTCGGACGGGCGCGGGATCATGGATCGCTTGCCGGGCTATCACCGGTTTGACGCACTGCGAGCCCCTGAAGGGGGCCGCTGTTCGTTGCGAGGGCCGGACTTGAACCGACGACCTTCGGCTTATGAGGCCGACGAGCTACCGCGCTGCTCTACCTCGCTGCATGCTCCAGGCACGAAAAAGCCGCTGCAACCGGATTTGGGGTCGGGTTGTCAGCGGCGGATTCGAGTCTCACTGTACATGAACTGGGCGTATCCGATGATCATGGCACGCTGTTACCTTCGGCGATTACCAGTCTCTGAGGGTCGCCTCGATGTCCTTGCTCAATAGGTACAGGTCCAGGTTCGTCTCGTTTTCCTCGTCGAGCGGGACGAATCCGAATCGCTGCCACCACGCATAGGCGTTTACATTCAGAGCGTTGACGACCACCGCACGCAACGCGGCCTCACGATTCAACCGGACAGCGGTGCTGAGGATGTGCTGCACCATCTGTGTGCCGAGCCCTAGACCTGCGACGGACTCGTCGGTCGCCAATCGGCCCACGAGTAGTGCTGGCACCTTTTTCGGCGCGCCCTTGACCAGTGGGGTCGGGCAATCGCTGCAGTCCAAAGACGTCATCGACAGTGTCGCGTAGGCGGCGACCCGATGATCGGAATCTGTGATCACCCAGGTGGCGGCAGTGTTGCCGCGGCGGTTTTGCCCGGCGTACTTGCGTAGCCATTCGTCCATCGACGGATCGCCACACTGGAACTGGCTACGGTCGTGTTTATCGGGGTCGAGCGGGCATGGGCGGTAGAATTCCACTTCAGTCCAGCCACCGGAACTTCGTCGGGCGTCCCAGCGCGACGGCCAGCCGCTCGTTCACTTGCGCAGGCCTGGACAGCGCATCTTGGACAGCGGCGGCAGCAGCAGGGGAAAGCTTGATCGAATCGCGATCAGCGAGAATGCTGTCTGCCACGCGCTGAGCAGCCTGCAGGATGAATGCGGACAGGCTTAGATGAACGGTCTCGGCAGCTTCCTCTAGGCGGCGTTTGGCTATCGCCCCCACACGTACTTGAAGTCGGTCATCTCGCACAGCCATGTACTCACAATGTCAGTACGTCGGCGCTGGGTCAAGGCATCAACCATGCCGATTAGGTCACGCTCGACTCCAGTATTCGGGTCTAGATGTGCTCATGCCTTGCCTATTACTTCGGTCAGCCCTCGGCGCAGGTATCCGTCCCGGTCGATCCATTCCTGGCCAGTGTGGCGCGGGTCGGTGCGCAGGTGCTTTTCGTACTCCGATTGAGCCTTCAATTCGTCCCCGGCGTGGATTGCCCAATGACAGCCCTCGGTGCCGCAACGCTGGCTGTGGCGGGCTCCGGTTGCGTCGGCGAACGCTTGGGCTATCCCCGCGATGAAAGCTTGGTCACTCATGATGGATTGATCCTCCGCGTTGGTGGCCAGCCAATCTCAGCTCGCCGCTTCATGTTTCGCGTCTATCTCGGGGGATCGCTCGATATAGGCGTTTCAGTCCTGCTTCAACATCGGACACCGGCGCGGCTGTTAGTGGCGGTTTCGGGAATTCCATGATCCCCCACGGCAATTCACTCGCCCTTCGCAGGACGCGTTCACAGAGCTGTATAAACGACCGGACCGGGTCGTTCGCTTCGTTCCCCATGGGGCCGATCGTGCCACGATGCATGACGCGTCAATCGATTTTCGGCGCCCGCGACCATCTCGGCGTTCACGCCAGGGTCCCCATCCCATCAAGACCGGGCACGGCATGCCGCCCAGCGACCTGGTAGGTGCGTTCCCATTCGGCAGCAGCCGCCCGTGCAGCTTCCTCGGTGAGCCCGGTCTCGCCCCAGCGACATACGGAGCTCGCGAGCTGGCCGTCCGCGCGGTATGAGGAGACGGATCCGATCCACAGCCATGTACCGGATTTGTCTTGCTCGACGCTGGTCCTCTTTTCGACCCTCACGACATCACCTCCTGGATCTCGCCGCACGGCCAGTACGTTTCCTTGACCGTGCAGCGGCAGTTCTCGATATGCTGCTCGGTACTGTCGCCGATCTGCAGCGTTTCCATCTGGTACTCGCGCCCGAACGTCACACGGAAGCTCATGCTGCCGCTCCCTTCTTCGTCCTGGCCGGTTCTCGTTGTGCGAGGTCGAGCACGTCACCGAGCCGGTATACCTGCACGTCGTCGTCTGCGATGCGATGGTCGGTGATGCGCCATCCATCATCGTCGCCGTGCCGCCAGCCACGCGGCTCGATGCGGCGCTCCTTGTTCGCCCACCGATAGAGCGTGGGCTTCGCGATCGGCTGACCGAGCGCGGGCAGCAGACGCAGCAGCTCGGCGAGGCTGTAGCACTGTTCGCGCGCTACCACGGTGGCGTCGGCCTCGATCCGGTGCACGTCGTACCGCGCCCGGCAGCGGCCGCAATACACGTACGCCGCTGTGCGTCCGAGGTCGTCGAGTTCGGCGCGCAGACCGAAGCCACACTGCGCACCGTCGTCGAAGGTCGCCGAGCACGCGCCGAGGTATCGGCGTTCGACGGGGCGGTCGACGAAGCGCGTCAGCTGCTCGACCGCTGTGGTGATGTCGTCGAGCAACTCGTCGGCTGCTTCGTGCGCGCGCAGCTGGTGGCGGTGATGCGCCAGCCACACCGCAGCCTGCGCCGTGGCATCCGGCGGTGCAGCGGGTAGGGCGGCGGCGGTCCGGTCGGCGGTGAGCATGCCGCGCCGGGCCTCGGCCAGCTCGAGCAGGTAGGGCCCACCGATGTAGGGCTCGACGCCGAGATCCTCGGCGAGCGCTCGCGCCCACGTGGTGACCGAGTTGACGAGATGGTTGTACGCCCGGTCGCCCTCGAGCACCACGCCGCGCCCGGTGGTGACGCGCACGGGCAGCGCGATATCGGCGGTGCGGCCGCCGACGCGGGCGGTCATGCGAGCGAGACCGGCGCGCGTGACCGCGAACTCGTCCAGCAGGCCGGGCACCTTGTGCAGGGCTTCGATGGTGCGCTGGCCGCATTTCGTGCACAGCGGTGCGGCGTCGGCCACCGGGCGTTCGCATGCGACGCAAGAGGTTTCGCTCACTGGTCCGCCTCGCTGTCGTCCGTGAGAGATTCGGCGATGTCTAACAGCCCCGACAGGATCGAGCCCACGGCCGCGACGGGGTCGCTGTCCCGGTCGGCTCCGATGGTGACCTCCCACTGGCCGGATCCGCGCGGGTTCTCGACGTGTGACTCCACCACGCCGACATGCACCCTGCCGCCTGCGTCCTGCCACCCGATGCGTGCGCCGCGCTCCAAGGGGAACTGGAACTCGGGCGGTAGGAACGGATTCGAGTAGACCTCGGTCGCCCGCAAGAACTGCATATCGTCAACCAGGCGCCCGCCGTACACCCGCCAACTCTGGCGGTACCCGTACGGCCGGTCCACGGTGACGTAGTGGCCCTCGGTCCATGTCGTGGGCCGTTCGTCGCTCTCGCTGACGAGGTTGAAGTCCTCATCCCAGGTTCGCCATAAGCTGCCGGGCGAATCGGTCGGCTCTGGCGATACGCTCTCGCTTCGCAGCGACCACGGGTCCGCCGACCGGATTACCTCCTCCAGATAAGCCAAGCGGTCGTGGCATTGCCGGTACTGGGGGTACCGCAGGTGATCACCCCGCCGCATCCCCTCCTCCAGTTGCCAGCGGACAATATCGCCGATCTCGTCACGCTCAAGGCCGTTGATAGCGTCGATGACGGCCTGCTCTGGGTTGGTCATGAGATGCCTCCGATCCGGAGTAGAGGGCGGGGATCGACCACGATGGGAATGTAGTACCGCTGACCGAACGCGGCGCTGTCCCAGATGCAGCGGAACTCCGCGTCCCACAGTCGGGTGCGGGGCTTCTGCGTGGCTGCCCGGACGGCGTGGTCGAGCACCGCGCCGTCAGCCTCGTCGAGGATCGGCGCGAGCGAAGGGTGCGCTACCTCGGGGCAGCGGTCCGGGGGATCGTCCACGGTCCAGGGGTCGAGTTCGTTGAGCCGAGCGGTCAGGATCTCCCTGAGCGCCCACTGGGCCGGGCCGAGGGGTTGGGTCACAGCACACCGCTCAGGAGTCCGCGCTGCTCCCACCATGCGAGGTAGGTGCGAGTCAGCCACCGGTCGATCTCGCCTTGATCGGGTCGCTGCGGTAGATCGGCGGACCGCTCGAGATGGTTCAGCTGATCGAGGAGATCGGTCGCGCGGTCAAGGGCCTCGGCTTGGGTGTGCTCACCGCGTCGCAGCTCGGTCAGCCAGGTGCGGTCGGGCTCCGGGATGGGCAGGGTGATGCGGCCGGTAGTGAGCAGCTCCACGCCTTGGAGTCCGAGGCGCACCATGTGATAGGCGAACTTGGTGTCGAACCCGTAGACGTCGACGAGCTCCGGACGGTTGGTGTGCTTCTTCGACTTCTCCCCCGTCAGCTGCGCGCGCTGCGACACCAGGTAGCCGCCGAACCGGGCGGCGGCTTGCCGCGACAGCCAGCGCTCCGGACGGGCTTGCAGCTCACGACCGACGTCGGTGTTGAGGACGAGTTCGTGTTCGGGGATGAACGCGAGCAGCAGCACTGTTGGGTTGCCGGCGGCCGCAAGGCGCGCCCACTTCCGCAAGCTGTAGACGACGAGGTCGAGGTCTCCGGCGCCGGAGCGGTGGCCCTCGGGTTGGGTGCGGTACAGATACTGCTCGAATCGGGATATGCCGGTGACGTATTCGGGCGGCTCGATGCACACGCCCATCTCGTCGCGGTCGTCCGCGCCGGTGGTGACACCGTGCAGACCGGATCCGACTTGCCCGCGCAGCACGGTGTGCTCGTCGGCGATGGTTTGGAATGCGGAGGTGCTGTGCGGGTTGCTGGACACGGCAGTCATGCTGGTGTGCCTCCGTCGATGCCGGGGTGGGCGAGGATGGTGTCGATGGTTGCGGCCATGTGCCGGAACGCGTCGTCGTCGTGGTGTGCTCGCTCAAGCTCGGTCGGCCACCAGTCGCGCACAGGAGCAGGTGGGGATGGCTCGACCACCCGGAACGACTGGTAGCCACCACCTGCGACGACGACGTCGGCGCGAGCGGACTGGTCGACGACCAAGTACCCGCATCCGAGCAGGACGGCCGTCTCGTATCCCTGCACCCTGACGTAGGTGCCATTGATCACCGCCCACTCGGTACGTCGGTGGAAGAGCCTCGCGATGGGATCGAGCTGGCGGTAGTCGTCCACGCGGATCCGCCCAGCGAGGTAAGGGCGAGTGCCTGCAAAGTGGGTGCCGACCATGATGCGGGATGTGGTGATCGTGGTCAGGTACTCGACTGCCCCGAGGGTCGATGCCTCGATCACCACGTCGATGTCGGTCATCGCTGCCCCCGATCGCCGAGGAACGCGTCGCGGATGCCTTCGGCGAGACCACGTAGGGCCGTGGCGATCTCGGCGATCAGCGGGCGGGTCGGTGGCGCCGATGCGGCCAGATCGAATGGGTCGGGCGGCGTCTCCCATTGCGTAGCCTGCCTGGCAGCCGCGCGTTCGAGGGCGGCCTTGAATTCGGGCGATATCGGCCGCGGCTCTTGGCGTGCGGCGGCGAGCCGCTGGGCGGCGGCCAGGAACACCGGGTTTGGCGGGCCACTGGCCCGCTTCCCTTGCTGCTGTACGGCGTGTTCGTAGGCGTCGAACCAGGCCATTGCTATGCCTCCTTCGGGAGCGAAAGTGTGGCGAGCGCCGACAGATTCAGCGCGGGCATCGGGTCGTCGATTGGCTGTCCGAGCAGTCGGCGGCCGATGGCGGCGAGCACAACCGCGTCGGCGGTGTCGTTGCCGGTGATGTCGATGTCGGGATACCGGCGCACCGCGGCGGCGAGTACGGCATCCTTCGATGCGCCCGGCTTGCCGGTCGCGTACTTCGCGCGCAGGTTCGGCGCGACGGGCAGCACGGTCCGCGTGGTGCCGACGAGCAGGTCGTACAACATCCACCACAGCCCGGCGCGGTCGAACGCTTTGCCGGTGTTCCGGGAATAGGCGGGCGCCTCGAGGACGACCAGCGCGCAGTCGGGGATCGCCGGGAGGATGCGGCGGGTGAGGTCGATCAGGCGGCGGTAGCGGACCGGCCACGGGTCGGCGTCCGTGCCCTTCGTGCCGATGGTGCCGCACCACGGCGGGAGGTCGGGGCCGATGACGGCGAGCCCGGTGGAGGTCAGCGAGAGGTCCAGGCCGACGACGGTGTCGAAGTTGGTCTCAGGCATCGTGTCGCCTCCTGCAGATGTAGCCGTCTTCGGTCCGGGCGATGTCGTCACCGCGGTCGATTGGCTGGCCGCACTCGGCGCAGACGCCGACGTACTGTGCCGGGAACCAATCCAGCGGTTCGGGTTTCGGCTCCTCCAAGCCACGGCAGTGCGAGCACCACGCCTTCGGCATGTCGTTCACGAGGCACATCTCGGTGTCACTCATCGCCGTCTCCGTCCTCGGCGTAGCGGCAGTGCGAGCAGATCCCGTCATCGTCGAGTAGGCCCGTCGTGGTGAATCCGCAACGGGTGCAAGGCTCGTTGTCCGGGTCTCCGTCGGGCTCCCGTTCGGGCCAGGCGGTTTCATTCATCGAGGTACTTCCATTCGATGCGGGTGATCTCAGAGGTGGGTGCGCACCCCTTGTGGCTGCCGCAGAAGAACGCGACGAACTCGGCTGGGGTCGTGGTCGGAAAGCCTTCGGCGGTGACCTCGTCGCGCGTGATGGCGTCGAGGCGTTCACGACGGACGGCGGTCACCTCGACGTCGACGATCTTCACGAGCGGCTCACCGCGCTTGCGGCCCATGACTTTCCGGCACAGGGTGAGCCGGGTGCCTGGCGTCAGGTTCAGCCAGCCCATGCGGCGGGTGACGGTCTTGGTGCGGGCACGTACGGCGTCCTCGGTGAGGGACACCGACATCAGGCGGGTCACTGGCGGTCCTCTCGTTCTGCGCGGTCGATAGCCCTCGCGGCCTTGTCGCTGTAGTGGGTGGGGATGATTCCGCTGCGCTCCGGCGGCGGCCGGTGGATCGGGCAGGCGCGCATCACGTCGGCGTCGGCGGGGGTGAGCCAGCCGTTGCGGCAGCGGTACGGGCAGACATCCGGCTCGTAGGGTTCGCCGGTCGACCGGTCATGCATCACCGCTCACCTCCGCCAGGTACTGCTTTGCCTCGGCATGTGGGCACAGCTCGCCGGGCTTCAGGCTCAGGTAGCCGTGAGCCTGGCATCCACCGTGGTGGTCGAAGTGGCAGTCGTCGGGGTCGACGAAATCGGCGACGAGCTGGCGCAGCTTCAGCAGCTGGGCAGCCATGAGCCGCATAGGGCGGTCCTCGGGCCAGAAATCTGGCTCGGTGTCGTCCGCCCACTCGCGGAGCTGCTCGTCGGTGATCTCAGGCATGGCCGCCTCCGGTCGGTGCGGTGCCGTGCTCGGGGCAGCCGGGAGTGGCGCAGATGGCTCGCGGTTTCCACTCGACGCGGTCGTCGGCCAGGTACTGCTCGGCGGCGGTGTCGAGTCCCTCGATATTCGGTGTGCTCGCGTGCATTTGGGCGAGGCGTTCGAGTTTGGTGGCGCGGAACCCGGACCAGTGGATGTCACCGGCGGCAACGACGGGCAGGGCCTGATAGCCGAGCGCGGACACGGCCTCGCGGGCCGCGTCGTCTTCGGTGATGTCGCGGTAGGTGTAGCGCACACCGGCGTTCATGAGCCAGCGCAGCGTCATCCGACAGGGCTGGCAGTCGGGCTTGCCGTACACGGTGACGGGCACGAGCTCGGGCGGGGTCCGATCAGGCATGGCCAGCCTCCGTTGAAACCTCGAGCCGGCGGGCGCGGTCGCGGATTGTGGCGTCGACTCGGCGCAGGTAGTCCCGCATTCCGTCCGCGTAGGTTTGCGGCGACTGGTGATTCAGCGTCGGGTTCAGGTTGCAACGCAGACCCTCGCTGGCCAGGTCCGAGACGAATGCCTCCAGTTCGGCGACGCGGTCGAGCAGCCAGACCACCGCGGGCGCCACGCTCTCCTGGATGTCCACCTCGGTGGGGATGCGGAGGGGGTGGCCGTTCGGGGAGAGCAGGCCCCGTGCCTCGGCGAGGTCCTCCTCGGCGGCGACCATGCGGATGCGGCGCTTCTCGCTGCGCTCCGCCAGTTCGGCGTTGCGCTTTCGCAGTTTGTCGGCTTCGACGGTGGCGTCCTTCCACTGGCGGCCGTACGCGGTGTTCGAGCGCATGAAGTTTCCGAGGATCGTGGGCAGCTCGGCGCGGCGGAAGTACGAGCCCTCGACCAACACCTCGGCGTCCTGCTTGGTCACGGCCTGGTCGATAAGCAGGCGCGCGATGCCGTTGGGCTGCATCGGGCAGGGACAGGGCACGCCGTGCTCGTCGCCGACACCGCACCGGCCGCCGGGGTCTACGCCGTGCGGGTCGATGCCGTGCCCGCAGTCGGGGCAGCGGACGATCGGGTGTCCGAAGCAGCGGAACGGGTCTGGCTCGGTGGTGGGCTGCGGTGTGGTCTGGTCAGGCGACATGGTGATCCTCGGTTCCGTTGTGCTGGTGCGGTTCTGCGGCGCGGGCGGCCTTGGCCGCGGCGAGGGCTTCGCGGACGGCGGCGGATCCACGCCGCGCACGCTCGGCGGCGTCGGGATCGTGGTCGCAGACTTGCCCGTTCGGGCGGTAGCCGTCGCGTTCGGCGCAGCCGAGGGGGCAGTCGTCGATGGCGCGAGCTCGGTCCTCGGCGGCCTGGTGCTTGGCGAGACGCTCGAGCTCGGCGCGCTCGGCGGCTTCGGCTGCGGCGCGCTGGTCGCGTGCGAGGTTGGCCGCGACCCATGCCTTGCGCCTCTCGGCGCATTGGCCGCACGGCTCGGAGGTGCCGCCGGGATGCCTTGGGCAGTAGGGGTCGGGGGGTTCGTTTTCGCGCGCGTTCGCTACTAGAGATTCCCCCCCTACGTAACCACTACTAAGGGAAGGGAAGGGATAGGAAGGGATAGGGGAGCCGGACACCTGCTGTGACTCCGTTTGGGACTCCACCCTGGAATCCCGGTGGGAGTCCCCAGGGGACTCCGGTTGGACGTCCTCTGGTTGTCCCTGTGGCTGTCCCGGTGGGACTTTCTTTGATTTCCGCTGGTCAGCCTTGCGCTTACGCTCTGATTCGCGACGCAATTCGACGTCAGACTTTGTCTGCTGCTTTTGATCCCACTGGTGGAATTGGTAACCACCGTCCACCTCCACCCACAGGCCAGCAGTTACGAGCGCTTTACACTGTCCGATGGAGCCCAAACTGCGCGCGATTTGACGCGGAACGAAGCCATCCGACAGCGTCTGCGCCGACCATGAACCGGCCCGAACCCACAGTCCGAGCGCGGCATTGCCCGCCTTGATCGCCTTCGGATGGAAGGCAAGCGTGTCGTCGACGTTGAACCACACCACCTAGATCGCCTCCTCGAAACTCAATGTCGGATGGCCGATCTCGCGGTTCGCCCAGACGACCTCCATGCGGGCGCCGTGGAGTATCTCGGTCATGCCGCCTCCGGAAGCTTCCGGCAGATCCGCTGGCCCGCACACTGCTTCGATCGCCCCGACAGGCAACTTTCCTCGACGGCGCGCATCTGCTCGATCGTCTTCTCGTCCCACTCGTTGCGGTAGTGGTCCCAGGCATCGGCGGCCGCCATATAGGCCGACCGGAACCCGTCGCCGAACCAGGTACGGCCGGAGAAGAAACGGTTCCTCCACCGCAGCCACATGTCCCTGTGGAACACGCACATGCCGGCGGGTAGGCGCACCGAGAACCGCTGATCCGGCAGATACAAATCGCCGCGGTTGTAATGACGCCAGCGGCGCCACTCGACGCCATCCCACGTAGACCAGACGGCCTTGACGTCCTCGGGCACAACGACGCCGAGATAGGTATCGGGCGGCTCACTGAGCTTGAAGCGGGTGGTGAGCCCGCAGTGGGCGGTCATCTATGGCACCTCCTTCGGGAACAGGTGCCCGCGCCCGCACTTCTCGGCGCAGGCGCGGCACTCGGCCATCCGCACGGGATGCCCTGCGGCGTCGGCGTATCCGGCTTCACCACCGGGGAATTCCTTGTGCTCCAGGTACAGGTCACCCGGCTTGATGTCCGGGCAGTAGCCACCGCATGCGACGTGCCGCTTACGTGCGCGTCGCATACGGGTGGTCACGGTCGTCACGAAGGCATCACCCCCGGGAACTCGTCCCATGTGCGGCCATCGAGCTGGCGGCCCGCGCGCTTCTTGCCGAGCCGAGCCATCAGCCATGTGCCCTCGGCGGCCTGGCGTTCCTCTGGTAGGACGATCACGCCATTGGGTTCCATCTGGGCGATCTCGCGGCGTTCGTCCACCTCGAGGATTACGGCGGCCATGTGGGCGTCGTCGACTTCGTCGGCGTCGCTGCCGTCGACAGCGCCGTACAGCGGTCCGATCGGAGCCCAATCCCCGTGCTGCTTGAAGAAATACGGGACGCCTGCGACCGTGCATTGGTCGCGCAGGGATCGCGCCCAGTCCGGGTGCATCGGCCGGGCACCCGGCCCGGTCTCGCCGCCGACCACGACCCAGTCCAGGCGAGGGCCTACCTCCAGCGGAGACATCAGCAGGCCATTCGGCGGGGTTGGCGTTGGCTCGCCCCAGTGTGGGCGGCCGGTGAGCCAGTACGTCAACTTCGGCCGATGGTGTCCGGTGTCGTCGAGCTGGCCGTCGAGGTCGATCGGGCCGAGCAGCGGCTCGGCCGAGATCCACCGCACTGCGGCAGGGGTGTCGAGCAGCTGCGGGATGCGGATGTCCGCCCAACGCTGGCTCTCGGTGCTGACTCCGAGCCAAACGTTGGGCAGCGGCCAGGCCGCGTCGTAGATGGCGGCGGCTGTCTCCTCGTCTGTTGTGTGTTCGAGCAGGTTCTGTCCGGCGTCGCCGAGCAGTGCGCGCATCCGGGCGGGCCGCTTCGTGAGGATCAGAAAGGTGTGCTGTGGTGCGGCGGCCATGGTGGCGAACACGCGCGCGATGAACTCACCCGGCACGTCGTCGTGGAACAGGTCGCTCATCGAGTTGACGAATATGCGCTCCGGTTTGCGCCAGCGCAGCGGATTGCCGAGACGCTCCGGATGCAGCTGCACGGGCAGCGTCGCCCCGATGGCGGGTCCGTCGAACTTGCGGTGCGCGATCCGCATCGGCGTCTGGCGTTCGATGTAGCAGTGCTCGCAGCCCGCCGACACGCGGGTGCACCCGGTGGTCGGGTTCCAGACGCGGTCGGCCCATTCGATTTTCGTGCTCACTGCTCGCCGCCTCGCTTGCGCAGCTCCTCGAGCAGCTCGGCCGCGCGGTCGGCAGGCACCAGCACATCGCGCGCCTTCGACCCGTCGGCCGGACCGACGATCCCGGCCTGCTCCATCAGCTCGAGCAGGCGCCCCGCCTTGGCGAAGCCGATCCGCAGCTTGCGTTGCAGCATCGAGGGCGAGCCGAACTGGGCGCTCACCACGAGATCGACAGCGTGCAGGAACATTTCGCGGTCGCCGCCGATCTCTTCGGCGTCAAGGTCGACGATCTCCACGCGAGCGTGCTCGGCGATCCGCTCCCCGTCGGCAGCGGCCACGATGGCGGGTAGGCGTCGATCCCAAGCCGCCGACCATTCGCGGCGCTCGATGCGGTCCTCGTCGGACAGGCGCCGCGGCATGACCGCACCGAGGAAGCTGTCACCACAGGAGACCGACAGCGCGCGGTTCGCCGACCGGGATTCGATCTCGAGTGTTTCCCCGTAAGCGGTGGACGCGGCGGCGAAGCGGGACAAGAACTCTCCAGCGACCGACATGTCGGTCAGCGCGGTCAGTTCACTGGCGCGCATCCGGGCCAGCATTCCCGGGATGGTGCACAGCGCGCCGCCGTCGGTGGGCAGACGCGGAACCTGGAAGCTGTGCCCGTCGACCATGCCGCTGGAGTCGGTGACCGTCAGGTGTTCCGGGGTGACGGTGAGCCGCAGCTCGTATTCGGGTGAGTCGTCTTTCTCCTTGCCCGCCTTGAAGATTCTCAGGATGTTTGCGATATCGCCGGGTGCCACGTCGACCGTGCACGGGTAGTGGCCGGGCCCGTCGTCGTGCTCGAGGACGCTGGCGATGGCGACCCCGGCGGTGTACATGTCGGTCGCTGATACGACGACGTTCTCGGTGTCGAGCACGACGCGGATGCGGTGGAGGGACAGGGATTCCGGGTCCGCGCCGGCGTGGACCTTGGTTGCGGTGAGAGCGTGGCGGAAGTCGGATGTGCCGACGGTGACGGTGGTGCTCATCAGATATCCCCGTTCGGTTCCGGGTTGACGATGTCGCGCATGTGGGCCTGGATGTAGGTCTCGGCGGGGGCCTGGTCGAGGATGTCGATCAGGGGTTCCTCATCCGGCCCGCCGAACGCGGCGATCACGTTGCCGACGCGCAGCTGCTCGACGAGCTGGCCGAGGCGGGCCTCGACAGCAAGCAATGCGTGCGCGACGGCGGCTTGCGTGACGACGGCCATGTCCAGCGGGTTGGCGCGGGCACGTTCGGCCTCCTCGGCGGTGATGGCGATCAGCCCCTCGGCGAGGGCGCGGTGATTGGCGCTCACAGAGCACCTCCGAAGATTCGGTCGTAGATGCGCAGCGCCCAGTCGGCATCACCCATAGCGGTGTGCCGGAGCTCCGCGGGTGGCGGCTCGACGCCGATGGCCCGGGAGATTGCCTCGGAACTCCACGGCAGCGTCAGCAGCTGTTCTTGTTCGTCTTCGGCGACTGCGCAGTCGATCGGCGAATCAGAGCAGGCCACGCTTGAATGACCATGCGCCGCAATGCCGTTCAGCCAGCTGACAGCCAGCGTCTCAACGTCGATCAGGTGGTAGTGCCAGGCGGGTGTGAGCCCGCTCGCGCGAAGCAGATTGGCGAGCACCTCGGCGTCGAAGTTCGGGACGATGCCCGCAAGGTGCGCGCCATGCGTGAAGCGAGCCACCTCCCGCGCAGCTTGGAAATCGGTCCGGAACTCGGATTCCTGCATTCCCTCGAACGGGGTACGGGCAATGCCAGAGAGGTAACGGCCGAGGGGATGACGACCATAGAAGCCGCCGACCTTCAGCCCGAACGGGTCGGCGGTGGACAGGTCGATCTCGACGAAGAACTCCATCCGGTTGTCGACGCCGTCGAATCGCCGGATCATCGCCACTTCCCACACCTTGCGGCCGGGATGTACGCCGTCGGTTTCGGTGTCTAGGAAGACGATTGGTGCGCTCACTGGGCCGCGCCTTCGCTCGCGTCGGCGTCGGCCTGGCGCTCGTCGGCGTCGGGCGGCAGCTCGAGGTAGGCGATCATCTCGACCGCCTCGGCGTGGGTCAGTTCCTTCGAGCTGCTGAACGTGCGCTTGAACTTCTCGCCGAGGACGAGCAGCTTGTCGGCGGGTTCGGCGACGCCGTGCTCGTCGAGCAGGTTGGAGATCTTCGTCTGCTGCGTCCGGGTGCTCATCTTCTCGACCGGTGGCGCGGGCTCCTCGGCCGGTTCGGGCGAGGCCTGCGCCGTCTCCTCAGCCTGCGGATTGTCCGGTTTTACGCCTTCCTCTGAGGGAGACTCGTCGGCCTTCTCCTCGGCGGCCGGCTGCCATTGCTGCACCTGCGGCGGTGCCGATGCCGCGGTGAGAGCTGCCGCCGACATCCGCTCAGCCTGCGCGCGAACCGTGCTCGGCTGCCCGTCGGGTTCGATGACCTGCGCGGCGTCCTCGAGCACCAAGCCCGAGAAATCCTCCGGGTACGCCTTGCGCCACGCCTGCGCCTCGGCGCACTTCGCGAGCTGATTCGCGGGCATCTTCGTCCACATAGAGTTCGGCGTGGCCTTGTCGCCGTAGCCCGTGGTCTGCACGAACTCGTCGTAGTGGGCGATACCGACATGAGGCTCGCCGTCGACCCAGATGATGTACTTCGCCACCGCCGGTGGGATCTTGCGGCCGTTCTCGTCCTTGCCGAACAGGGCGACCTCGGACCACCCGCCGCCGTTCTCGCCCTGCCAGAATGGGCCTTCGGTGCGGACCTTGTTACCGGCCTTGGCGGCTGCCCTGTGGCCGTTGAGCCTGTAGCCGTCGATGCCGGTCTGGGTCGTCCACTTCGTCTCCCACCGTTCGGGCCCCTTCCCGTACCCGCCGACCTTGGTGTTGCGGCCGATCAGGTAGATCTGTTTGTTGAACGGGTCGAGACCGGTCGTGCGGCACCGATGGAAGAACAGGTCGAGCACCGCAGTGGGGGCATCGTCGATGCCGAGCTCCTTCAGTGCGGCGACCTGCTGCGGGGTGAACCCGCGCTGGTCGGCGGACAACTCGATCGCCGACCGCGCGGCGACGCGGGCGGCTTCGGCTCCGCTACTGCTGTTGATAGCGATATCGGTTGTCGTCATCGGGCGTATTCCTCCATGCGGTAGAACTTTTCGGGCAGGTCGATGTGATGGGTGCCGACGCGGTGTGACGGCCAGGTGTCGGTGAACAGGCACTCGGCGTAGCCATCGATGGCGCGCCGGTTGTCGCGATCACCGAGTTCGACAGCGCGCAGCGGGAGGTCGACGACGTACACCTCGTAGGGCGGGTCGGTGCAGATGACGACGAAGTAGAAGTCAGTGACCTCGACGCCGAGGAGCAGCAGCACCCAGCGGATCCACGCTTCCTGTCGGTGGTATCCGTATTTCGCGCAGCTCCAACGGAACTCATCCGGACCGGACTCCGACGATGTCTTCAAGTCGTCGGCGATCATGGTTGTCGGCGAGGTCCAGCGGACCCAGTCGGGTCGCGAGCGCAGCATTACCCCCGTCATCGGATCCGGTGCCCACGCCGACAACTCGGGAACGCCGTCGGCGTGCAGCGCCTGGACATCCGGGTGCGCTTTCACGTTGGCGGCGGCGGTGTGCGCGGCGTCGAAATCCTTCGGACGCAACGGGATCGCGCCTGCCGCACGCGCTTTCGCGACCTCGGCCTTGGCGTCGTTGGACTGCCATTTGTCGTAGCCGGTGTCCCACAGCGGCGCGCCGACGCCGAGGACGAGCGTGTGTACCGCGGTGCCGAGGTCGAACGCATCCGATGGCGGCTTGGGGTTATCGCGCTCCCATCGCCAGCGGTGCGGGGTCACATCGAGGAAGCGGCGGGCCTGCGTCGAGGAGATCGAGCCGCGATCGCCGTGGTAGATCTCCTCGGGCACACCCGCATACAGGCCGGGCTTGGTCGGGGCAGTCATGCGACGACCCCCAGCGCTTCGGCGACCACACCCACGAGGTCCCGGGCGGCTGGCGGGGTCACCGCGTTGCCAGCCATCCGCACCTGTTCGCGACGGTTCCCGAGGACGACGTAGCCGCCGGGGAAGTCCATCGCGGCGACGATCTCCCGCGGCTCCAGCATCCGGAACCGGACATCGTTGATGTCGATTGTCGGCCCCATCGCGATGCCGTCGGTCTCGCGGGTGGTGCGCGTAGGAATCGGTTCGGCAGTGCTGGTCGCTTTCTCCCGCCAGGTGCCGCCAGATGGGGTGATCAGACCGTGCCGTTCAACCGTCGTGCACGTCGGCAAAGGCGCCGACACAGGGACCGTGCCGCCGCGCCCGTAGTAGGCGGTGACGAGCCCGTGGTGATTCCCGGACGCTGTGACGGTGGCCAACGGATCGGTGACGGGGCGGTGTTTGCTGCCACCGCCACGAAGTTCGGCCATGAACGCGGCAGGCGGGGAACATAGTCCGTGGTTTGCGCCGTCCGCGACCACCGTCGTGAGTGGATCGGTCGCGGGGTCCAGGTCACGCACCCGGTCCCGGAACTGGGTCAGGAATGCCCACCCGGTTTCGTTGCGGGTAGACATGGTGCGCAGCGGGTCACCGACCGGACGCGCGTGCTTGCCCTCCCTGCCCTCGACCGGCACCGCAAGCGCGTCGAGGGACCAGTATTTTTCGATGCCCGCTTGAATCCGCGCCATGGTTTTCGCGGCCAGCGGTTTCGCCCGGTCCCCGATTCGCTGCCCCAGCATCGACCAGTCGATGATCTCAGCAGCCGGGCGCACCGCTGGTTCAATAATCCTGTTGCGGCACTTGACGTTCGGGCACCGGTACACATACTGCGACCGATACCGGGCCACCGCCGCGGCGCCCGGCTTGAATGCCTGCATCGCCATTACCGGCCCGCACTCCGGGCAAAGCGCTGGCGGACGCAGGACGCGCTCGATGTCCGGGGCCGGGTTGCCGCGCCGCCAGAACACCACGTACAGCCGGTCGCGGGATTGCGGTGCGCCCGGCCCGAACAGCTGGGCGTGCATGCTGTTCAGGAACACGACCCGATGGTCGTAGCCCATCCCGTCCATCGTGGCCAGCCACGACCGGAACAGGGTTCCCCGCTCGGGTGACCATTCCGGTGCCCAGTCCACGGCATCGGCGACGTTCTCGACGATGATCGCCCGATACCCGTGCGCCTCGGCGAACCGCGGGACGTCCCACATGGTGGCGCGGGAACGTTCGGCAGCCTCATCTGGGAGCGGCGGTTCATCAGTGAACAGGTCTGCCTGCTGAACCTTCTTGCGGCCCTTCGCCTGCGAGTGATTCGTGCACTCGGGACTCGCCCACAGGATGTCGGTGCGCGGGAATGTTCGCGGGTCGGTGCGCGAGATATTCGCGCACCGGTGTGCAGCGTTCGGGTGGTTCTCCTCGTGCGTGTCCACGGCGAGCTGCCAGTGGTTCGAGGCGATCCGCACCTCGACGCCGGGGATCTGGATTGCGCCGCTGGAGGATCCGCCAGCGCCGCAGAACAAATCGGTCAGGGTCAGCATGCGGGCACCGCCGATCCGATGCCGGTCACCGCGAGGATGCGCTCGTTAGTGCTCCGTCGTATGCGTGGAACCGACCCGTTGGCGATCTCCCTGATCGTCTGCTCGGCGAGATCGGCAGCGACTGCGATGTCACGCACTGTGGCACCGCAGGCGCGCAGCTGCGCGATGTGCTCACGCGCGGCTGTGTCGGATGGCATGCCTAGTTCGCAAGGGCGGCAACGTGTGCGCCCCTGCTTCGTGGTGAAGGTGACTGCGCATTCGGTGCAGACGAGTTCCAGTTCGGCGGGGGTCGCCGTCGCCGTCTCCGTGCCGTAGACGGCGAGCAGAGCCCTCCGCCCGCCGCGATCGTCGAGGCGGTACCCGGCCCATATCCCGTACTCAATGCCGTTGTCGGCGGCGAACTTTCCGCAATCGTTGAGCACCGGGCACAGGGTGCATGTGATTCGCGCGTCCTCGGCCGGATCGTTCTCCGCCACCGGATGCCACAGCTCCGGGTCGTCCCCTTTGCACGCGGCTCGGTCCATCCACGCCGGGCTCTGCAGCGCCTGAGATGCGTCGTCCGCTGGCGTGGCAGGTCGGGGCCGGAGATCGCTCGGCCACTGGCGATTGTTGCGCCGCACCTTCCGTGGCTGCGCGCCATCGAGGCCGAGCATCGCGAGCAGCTTCGCAGCTTCCTTGGCGTTGCGAGCACGGCGCGCCACCTCGATCCGCGCCTTTTCCTTGTCGGCCTCGCTGACGGCGTCCGCTCGGATCTCGTCGAGCGGCGGGAGCTCGGCCATCAGATCACCCCGCTCGCCGTGTCGATGACGCGATCGCGGGCGTCATCCGGATCCGGGTCAGAGCCCGGCCGGACCGGGGCATCGCCGTCGTACTCGTCGACGGTCTCGTCCTCATCGGCGTCGACCGGCGCGGGCCCGACGTAGCGGACGTACACCTTGCCGTCGCGCTCCACGGCCTCGAACCAGCCCTTCGGAAACGTCTTGTACAGGCCGCGGTTGACGCGTCCTGGGACGACGTTCGCCGACGCGGGCAGCAACGGGCGCGGCCACAGAGCCCACTTCGGGCGCTCCTCATACAGGGCGTTGGCGAATTCCTCGAGCAGCGGGCGCGGGCGCGACTGCTTCGGCAGCCGTTCGAAGAAATGGAACTGGCGAGCCATCACCGCACCTCGCGATCATCAATCTCGCCGGACCAGTCGCAGCGCGCGCAGCCGCCGACCGCGCCCTTACAGAACGGGCAGTCACGGACGAGCTTGCTCGGCCCGAACAGTGCGGCATACAAGCCGATGCACCCGCAGATCAGCAGCACGACGTTCATCACTGCTCACCCGCCGGGGTGCTCGCGTTAGCGTCGCCGACTACGCGGATGCGCCATTCGCCGTAGGCGCCTCGCCATTCGCGGCGGCCGTCGCGGCGCTCTTTCTCGGCCAAGCCCAGACCGAGGGCGCAGCTTTCGGTCTCGTCGGATTCGGCATTCCAGCGGCTCATGCCGAGGAAACCATTCCGAACCCGACCCCAGTGCAGCTGGGGATTCGTTGCGATGAGACGCGCGAACGCCGCGTCACCCTCGCGACCGTGCGGGCGGATCTCCTCGATGAAGCGCTGCAGGTATTCGTGCAGCGCTTGCCTGACGGCGTTCTGCTGGGCCCGTTCGCCATCGATCGTGGGGTTCTGTTCGGCGAGTCGGGCACGCACGTCTGCACCGATCCCCGTGGCGGTGTCGAGGATGTCCTGTATCCGTGCCGCGATGTAGTCGGGATCGCGTGCTGTCGACTCGTCGACGGACGGCAGGTAGTTGTCCTCGCGGTACACACGCAACCAGTCGGGGATGTCGTCGGCGTGGTTCGGGGTGATGGCGTCGTTCGTGTTCATCACTCACCCACCACGGACAGCAGCCGGTCTCCGGTGGCGCGCGCCTCGATCTGCACGCCGGGAGCGTGCGCGGCGAGCACCGCCGCCTCGGCGAGCAGCTCGTCGAGGGCGATCGTCTCGAAGCCGAGCTTGGCGATGACGGCGCGGACCCGGTCCGCGTAGTCGGTACGGCGTTCGCCGTCCAGATCCTTCGCCAGCTGGTGCAGGATTGCGACCGCGGTTACCTGAGCAGGAACCTCCGGCTTGGATGCGAGCCGCAGCCGCTGGGGTTCGGGCTCGTTGACCGGCTCGAGGTCGGCCGGTGCGCAGATGCGCCAGTCCGACTCGGGATCGTCGTCCTCGCACACCAGCGACGGGCGATTCGAGGAGCCCGCGAACTTGGCCACGGTCAACTCTTCGCCAGTGCTGCGCAGGCGCACGCGCTGGCCGATGTGGAATAGGGTCATGGTCTACACTTCCGTTCTTGTGTGGAAAGCGGACCGCCGAGTTAGGCGCTCGGCGGTACGTTTTTAGGGGTTTGGCGCGACACCCGGCGCGAGGTCGGAGGCACCCACGCCGGGCGTCGTGATCCCCAGGGCGGAGCCGGGGGACGATTCGAGACCGGGGCAGCGATCCTCGGAGTGCCCCTGGCGGAACGCCTTTCCGCGCGTCAACGGATGGTGCTCACAGTCCGGATGCGCGCGACCGGGATCGACCAAGCCGCATGGTTCCTTCGGACATGGGCAGGCATCCTCAATCGCAGTGCCGGTCCAGGACCGGCCGCAGTGCTGGCCGAATCGACCGGGCTCGGTGCTCATGCCGCACCGCCGGTACGCAGTCGACGACGGCTGCGCGAGCTGAGCCCGGACGGGTCCGGCTTCGCCGCGATCACGGGCACCGCCATGGAATCGATCGCGGCCTGGATGTCCTTATCTGAGACCCGCCAGAACTTGCCAGCCTTGCGGCCAGGGAGCTTCCGGGCGCGCAGCTGCTTGACGTACCAGTCCTTGGTGACGCACAGCAGCTCCGCCGCCTGCTCTGGGGTGTACAGCCGTGGCGCGGTCATCTCGTCGCCCCCTGTTGGTGACGCGGCGCATAGCTGGTGTCGATCAGCAGCGGGTCGATGTCGTACACCTGCGCGAGCGCGTCGAGCATCTCGCGGCTAGCCCCGCGATGTCCGAGCTCGATTGCCGACAGGGTGCCTTTCTCGGGCCGGACGCCGGTCTGCTCGCCGATGCGGTCGCAGACGGTTTCCAGCGTGAGGTTCATCTTCCGTCGCAAGGCGGATAGGGGAATGTGCGGAGCCACGACCCGTGGTCTGGGCTGGCTGCCATCTTCTTCGGCAATCTTCCGAGCCATGCCCCAACCCTAGGGCAAACTTCCCCCAATTACAAGACAACCTTTCGGCAAACGGTAACCAGGCGGATGCGGCCTTGCATTTGATCTCGCGGCAGGTCACAGGACACTTCCCTGTCCTGAATCGAGGACTTTTGTTTGCCGAAAAATTGGGTTCTACTTGTGACATGACGACACAGGGCACGCACGGAGATCCGGACCTTGTCCGGTTCGGCCATTTGGTCAAGGTGCGCCGCGCTGCTCTGGGCCTGACACAAGAGGAAGTCGGCGCACTGGGTGGCCCGAGCGATACCACCTTCACGAAAATCGAGAATCTCGACTGGAAGCCCGGCCGCGCAGGAACATTGAAGAAGCTGGACGCCGGCCTTCGCTGGCAAGAGGGTAGTTCGGCGCGCATCCTCTATGAGGGCGGCGATCCGATTCCACTCAACGCCACAGCCGCGGAGTCGAGCGCTTTGCGTAGCGCCGCCGAACTCGCCATCGAGCTCACCATCCTGATCGAGGCAGGACTCCAGAGCGCATGGTCAGTACTGGATGCCCAGGACCCTCGGGCACGGCGGACGATTGCCGAGCTGGACGGGGCGGCACAGGTCGCCGAAACGCTGGCGCTTCAATTAGCCGACAGCGGCGAGGATTTCGCGCGCCAGCGTCGGCAGATGCGTGAACGCATTAGGGGTAGAGCGGGAGGGATCTACTCAGACGCCGACCCGATTCCCGCAGAACCGTCCCGCGACTGGCAGTTCCGATCACCGAGCGCGGAAAGCGTAGCCATCGCCCGTGCGGCAGCCGAGTCCGACGAGACGGGATAGCTGACCTCGGCGACGAACCCAACACCGCCGAAATGATCCCAATGTGGACCGACAGGCCCATGTAGCCACGCATATGCGGCGGCGTCTTCCAGGTGCCGCATATGCTCTGCGCTCACGCCGATGCGCGGTACAACCAAAACCCGTTGCAACCCAATAAGAATGACCCCTATCACCAGCTGCCCGTCATGCGGTAGCAGATGCCCGGATGGGGCCGAAAACGCTACACCCAGCACCAACAACGTCGGGTCAAGGCCGGTTGGTGTGGCACTCTCGTCCATGGCAAAACCAGTCTCCCTCATCGCCGCGCCGTTGCGGTGAGCCCCGACTTGTCCCGCTTCATGCTCGGTTTGACTCTTTTGATGTTTCACCGTCGTGCTGCCCTCACGCGGATCGCCCAGTCGCCGTGTGCAGCAATCTCTCCGCACGGGCTCCAGCTCGCCAACGCCACGGTCTCCGCGAATTCACCTCGCGTAGAACTTGGCTCAGGTATCTATCTGGTCACGGGTCCATTTCTGGTGACGGCCTATCTCCATCCGTGTGCACGTAGCCCACCTCTCCAGCTATCAGCCCCGACCGCCGCGTAATTTACATCTCAATATTGCGAGTCAGATAATAGTTTCACGTGGCTGACTTGGGTAGATGTGGTTTGACGGCTAGCCGTCCGAACTCTCCGGTCCGGCAACGGATTTGATCTACTGCTATTGCTTGGCTACTACATACGTCATGGTCGGTTAGGTGATCCTGAGCGGGATGCGCTTGCAGATCGGAAGCTGCGGTGATGCGTCAAGTACACCAATAATCAGCGGTCTATTTTCACTTCAGATTGCCTGACCATCCGGATGATGACGACATCCAGCAACCTTAATGTCAAGATTCGGCAAAGATTCTTGTCGCCCTTGGTAATTCATGCCTACTGGTCGGTTATCCCTGCGGGTTCCGGAACCTGGCACGGCAGTACAGGATTCAACGCCAACGCGGCGAGGGGTGCGTGAACGGGATTTTCCGCGCCCACACAAACCTCGCCGCGAATACCCATCACGGATGATCAGATTCGGCATCCTGACTGGACGCGCCATGTACGGCTGTCCTGATCAGCGCGCGGGAGATCGCGGTGGACGCCCGGTGTCCCGATCGCCTATCCAAATGCCCGTACACATCGACCGTGGTCTTGATGCTCTCATGACCGAGATGCGCACTGACATCAGTGATTTCCGCGCCATTGTTGAGCATCCACGACGCGCAGGTATGGCGCAGATCGTGGGGCCGCGGTTTCTTGCCCAGCCTCTCGGCTACCGCCGCCATCGCTGGTTTCCATGCCAGGTTGTGGAACTGCTGCGGGATGATGCGCTTGTCGTTGCGAGTGCGGAACAGCAGCTGGTCCTTGCCGCGCCCGGCGAGCCTCAACTCCTCGATCGTTTCCGCCGGCACATTGATCGTGCGCCAGCCGCGCTGCGTCTTCGGGCCGCCGAGCTTGAGTTCCGCCGTCCCTGTGTACTTCCACGCCTTCGAGATCCGTGCGGTGTAGAACACGACGCCGTCCTCATGCGTCTGCCGACTGATGTCGCCCACCCGGATCGCGGTCGCCTCCGAGTAGCGCATGCCGGTCGTTACAAGGAACAGCACGAGCGGGCGCCACCGCTTCGGCACAGCCTCGTACACGATGTCGAACTCTTCCGGTTCGAGGAACACGCACTCGCGTCTACCCTTCGGCAGCTTGGTGTCCTCACACGGATTGAAGGGCATCAATTGACGTTTCACCGCGGAGCGCAGGCAGCCGGAGAGGAACCCGTGCTTGTTGGCGATGGTCTTCGGCGCGTAGCCGTCGGCCTCCTGCTCGTTGACCCACTCCTGCACGATGCTGTTGTGCTCGGCGGTGGCGGTGCACAGCGCCGCCAATGGCAGGTCCCCCATGGCCGGCCCGATGTCGTTGACCATGAAGCGGCGATAGCGGTCCCTGGTGGCCTTCTCCACACCTGTTATGCCCTTGATGTAGGTCTCGGCCCAGTTGTCGTTGAGGGTGACGACTTTCTCGTGCTGCGCGGCCTCTCCGGTCGCGAGGATGGCACGGGCCTGCTCCGGCCCGACCTTGTCGAGGATCTTCTGCCATGCCAGTGCTGCGGCGTGATCGTCGAATGTCACTGACGCCTGGACCCGCTTGCCCTTGGCCGGGTCGAATTCGCGGAACAGGATCTGGGTGCCGGTCGTGCCGTCGGCGCGGGTGTTGATGCGGACGCTGGACATGCTGTGCGCTCCATTCAGGAGTCGTTCAGCACCTCTCGATTCCCCCGAAGAACCGTACAGGTGTTGATGGGCACTGTTGATGGACCATTCAATGGTGCCAGAACAGAGCCCTGACCTGCAGGAAAATTGTGGAGCTAAGGGGAATCGAACCCCT
>NZ_JBITGN010000030.1:7436-63845 GCF_044457245.1 Nocardia sp. NPDC050630 | reverse complement strand
CAATCCCGGTGAATCCCGATCAATCCCGATGAATCCCCAGGTCGCGTGCCGTGAGTTGGGGCGATATGGCGGTTCAAGTCCCCCTTCGCCCACAAATATGCGGAAAGCCGCAGATCGAGGATTCTTCCTCGGTCTGCGGCTTTTTTATGTCTGTATGTATTTCCTTGTGGAACAGCGGTTTTGACGTATCACTCCGAATCGGCGGACGGTCCTGACCTCGCTGTCGGCGTGTTGGTCGAAACCGAGTGGGTATGCGACCGGTGTGGCCGAGTGGCCCCATTCGGCCGAGTCGCGCAAGGAGGTTGTCGTGACCAGTGATATGCAACATGCCAAGCGCCCGGTCAGCGCGATGCTGGCCGGTCCGTATGGACATCCGTTCCACCCGATCCTGGTCACCGTGCCGATCGGGGCATGGGTGGCGAGCCTGGTATTCGATATCGCGTCGCATGTGGCGGGTGACCCGCAGGCGCTGGCCCGCGGCTCGGCATGGCTGCTCGCGGTCGGTGTGCTCGGCGCACTGGTCGCGGCCGTGATCGGTTTGCTGGATCTGCTCGCCATCCCGACCGGCACCACGGCGTTTCGCACCGGCCTTGTCCACATGAGCCTGAATTTGATAGTGACTGTCGCCTTCGCCATCGACTTCTGGTGGCGCCAGTCCGGTCGCGGACCGGATGGCGCCGTGCCGATCGGCCAGTTGGTGTTGTCGATCATTGCCCTCGCCGTGCTCGGCGTCTCGGGTTTCCTCGGTGGCAAGCTCGCTTATCACTACGGCGTCCGGGTGGCCGACGAAGCCACTCAGGCCGCTGGCTACCGACACTCGGTTCCGACCACCGGCGTCGACTCGCTCGAATAACTGGTCCCAGATCGCAAAGCCGTAAGTTTGCCGGGATCGTCTCGGCGGTGCATTTCCCGAATCCCGGCAGGGTGCGTATGTGGTGTGCCCGGATGCCACGGTACAGCCGTTTTCGCCACTGTCGAAGGCGCGATAGGGCTGGTAGCTGGCACAGCAGTCGTATCAGGCGTACCGGTTGCCCTCGCGATGTACATCGAGCTGGACGGCCGCGTCCACCTCGATTTGCTGGCGCGGCGGAAACGCCGAACCAACGATGTCCGTGGTCCGCTTCGACCGCGGCAGAAAATCGAATGACAGCTCGTTCCGGCGATCTTTAGTATCGGGCGGGTGTACCGAGGGTTCGTAATTACTCCGCCGCCGCGCTCCTGAGCGAGGTGTAGGACCGCGCGTCCCATCCGGTTGTGCACCTCGCTTCCGCGACCCCAACCGTTTCTGTCGCAGGAGCGCGAATGTCCACATCTCTATCCACGGTCAACCGATTCGGGTTGGTCTGTCTTGTCGGCGCCGGGCTGTCGGCGGGGACCGGTGGTTTGGTCGGCACCCTGCTGCATCGTGCGACCGGTCTTTCGCCGGTGTCCGTCGCCGCCTGTCGGCTCGCCGTCGGCGGGCTGTTGCTGATCGCTCTGCTGACCGTGACGCGACGGCCGTTGCCGCGAAATACCTCGGCTTGGCGCAGGATCGGTGCGGTCGCGGTTCTGGTCGCGATCATTCAGGCGAGCTACTTCGGTGCGGTCGCGGCCTCGTCGGTGAGCCTTGCGACGCTGATCACCCTCGGTATGTCACCGGTGGTCGTTTCGCTGGTGGAATATCTGACCGGCAGGCGGGTTCTGGATCGTCGGCATGCGGCGACGATCGGAATCGCGGTGTTCGGGGTGATCCTGTTGGTCGGCGCGCCCGCCGATTACGCGGCAGCGGGTGCGATATTCGCCGGTGCGGCAATGGCATTGGTCTCCGCTGGCGCCTTCGCGACGGTCACCTTGATAAGTGCTCGTCCGGTGCCGGGCCTCGACGCGATCACCACAACAGGTTTCGCCGTCACCGGCGGCGCCGTGCTGCTGACGCCACTCGCCGCGATATCCGGACTCACCTTCGACCCGACCGCACACAGCGTCGCCCTGGTAATCGTGTTCGGCCTGATCTCCACCGCAATGGCATACACGCTGTACTTCCGCGGTCTGGCCGACGTCGGTCCGGGCACAGCCGCGGTGCTCGCCCTCCTCGAACCCCTGACCGGTGCGATATTGGCCGCCGCAATCCTCGGCGAACGGTTGTCACCGGCCGGCCTGCTGGGCGCGGTACTACTGACCGCCGCACTCGTCCACACCGGCGTTCAGCCGGTGCGATAGGTGACCCCATGGCCGCTAGTTCGATGTCGACGAGATGATTCCGGCGCAGCATCATGTGCGACATAGTCGGTGGTCTCGCGCCGGGCCCTGAGTTCGATGCGCTGTAGGCAAGGACGGTGGCGAGTTGACGCCAACGGCGGTGACGATGGCGGAACATCAGAGGGACGAAGATGCGGGTTGCGGCGCCGTGCAGGCCGGACTCGATTTCGAGTTCGTCGGTGTCGCTGGCTTCACACAGCCATGGCATCGGCGATCTCGTCACTGGTGGCGAGCCATACGCCCGGATGGTTCGCCACATAATCCAGGGCCTGCTCCAGATATTTGATGCGGAAGGCCTGGCCGATGACGAAGGGGTGCAGCGCAAGGGCCATGACGCGGCCGGACTCTTCGTAGAGCCGGTCCAGCTGGTCCTTGACGATCTGCACGAAATCCGCACCGCGCAAACCGGTTCCGAGGAACAGGCTGTTGTCATTGAGTTCGACCGAATATGGAACGCTGAGCAGCCCTGGCACATTGAGCCGATACGGCTGATCGTCATTGGTCCAGTCCAGGACGTAATCGAGGCCGAGTTCGGCGAGCAGTTGCGGGGTGTGGAAGGTCTCGGTGAGCGCGGGGCCCATCCAGCCGCGCGGGCGGCGGCCGGTCGCGCGCTCGATGGTTTCGACGATATCGGTGAGGTAGGCGCGCTCGTCGTCGATGGACATATCGGCCTGGAAGATCGAGTTGTTCTTGCCATGCGCCAACCAGGTCCAGTTGCGCTGCCGACCGGCGGCGATGATCTGCGGATTATGGTGTGCGACATCGGAGTTGAGCAGCGCGCTGGCGCGGATGTCGTACTTGTCCAGCGCCTGCATCACCCGCCAGATGCCGACCCGCGGACCGTAATCGCGCCAGCCGTAGTTCAGCGGATCCGGGGTGAGGGTGGCCGTGCCGGGAAAGATGCTGGTCGAGGGCCGGTCCACCTGGTAGTGCTCGATATTCAGCCCGACATAGAACGCGACCCGAGCATCGTTGGGCCAGCGAATCGGTGCGCGGTCGACGATCGGGCTGTAGTCGAAGAGTGCGTTGTCCATGCCGCCTATGCTTTAACCATCACATACATGTGAAGGTCAAATGCGAGGTGGGAAATATGCGGATCGGAGAACTGTCGGAGCGCACCGGCACCTCGCGGCGGCTGCTGCGCTACTACGAGGAGCAGGGCCTCATCGTCGCCGACCGCTGCGCCAATGGCTATCGCACCTACGACGACCGCTTCGTGGACCGAGTTCTGCAGATCCGCGGCCTACTCGACGCTGGCCTGCCGACTCGGATCATCAAACAGATCCTGCCCTGTCTGGACAAGCCGCGCACCATCTACTTCCCGGACGCGACCCCCGAAATGCTGGCCACCCTGGAACGCGAACGTGACCGCATGTCCGACCGCATCCGCTGCCTGTCCCGCAATCGCGACGCCATCGCCGAATACCTCGAGGCGGTCCGTGGGAAAGCCGCCTCATGACACCGGTTCCGCCAGAACCTGTTGACTCCTAATGAGAACCTGTTCTAATTTTTGGCATGCGTAGATTTGACGGCCGCCGCGTATTGGTCACCGGAGCAGGATCGGGTATAGGGCAGGGGATCGCCCTGCGGCTGCTCGATGAGGGGGCGACGCTGGTTGCCGCCGATATCGATGCGGCGGGTCTGGAGAGCACCTCGGCGAAGGCGGGTGACGCCGCTGAGCGGCTGCGCACCGTGCAGGTGAATATCGCCGATATCGAGTCGGTGCGCACCGCTACGGGCGAGGCGGTCGAATTCCTCGGCGGCCTGGATGTGCTGGTGAACGCGGCGGGCATTCTGCGGCCAGCGCGCACCGAGGAGATGCCGCTCGAGGTGTGGAATCAGGTGATCGGGGTCAATCTGACCGGGACCTTCCTGATGACCCAGAGTGCGTTGCCCGCGCTGTTGGAGTCCGGCCACGGTGTCGTGGTGAACCTCTCCTCGACCGCCGCCTTCAGTGCTGCGCCTTATCTGGCGTCGTATGCGGCGTCGAAGGGCGGGGTGAACGCCTTCACGCACGCGATCGCGCTGGAATACGCCAAGCAGGGATTGCGTGCGGTGAATATCGTGCCCGCGGGCATCACCAGCGGTATCACCACCAAGTCCATCCTCGATCAGCCGGAGGGCTTCGATCCGAAGCTGTTCTCCCGCATGACCGGTTGGCTCAACGGCGGTGCGCTGGGCACTCCAGAGGATATCGCCGGTGTGGTCGCCATGGTCGCCTCCGATGACGGCCGCTATATGACCGGCACCGAGATCCGCGTAGACGGCGGCGCCCTGATGTAGTCAGGTGGACGAAGACCTGTCCCTATCGCCTCGGATCGGATTCGATCGAAGGCCGTCAACCCGAAAGCTGACCTGATGCGATCACCGCTGGCACTTCTTGCCGCCACCGTCCTGGCGCTCGCACCGATCGGTACCGCCGAGGCAGCCGGGTCGTGGGGGCCGCTGGCACCACCCAATCCGTATCTCGGGCCGCTCGGTACCGCGACCATGCACGGCGATGCCGGATCGTCGGATGCGACGCCGCTGGCCGGGCCTGGTAGCAGCGGGATTTCGGTGACCGGATACCCGTTGGCATCGGCCTGTCCGACTCTGCTGGAGGCATCGGACAATCTGGTCGTCGCGCTGTGCACACCCGTCATCGGCCAGACCCCGACCATCCATCTGCTCGATCCGACCTTCGCCGGTCCGGTCGGCGCGTCGCTGGCTTCGCTGGAGATCGCCAAGGGCAGTCTGCTCGGCGGTGTCTACGCCTATCTCGACAACGCCGACCGCCTGGTGATCGTGGACGGTAACCGCACCCTGCTGCGCGTAGGCCATTCGCACGACGCGGCGGGCAAATGGCGGCTGTCGATCGATTCGTCCACCGATCTCAGTTCGGTAATCCCGGTGGGCGACAACGTGACCGGGTTGGTGCCGGACTGGTCCGGCAATGTCTGGTTCGCCACCGGTAAAAGTGTGGTCGGGCTGGTGACGCCTGCGGGCGCGGCGGCCACCGTCGCGCTGCCAGCGGGTGAGTCGGTGGCCAACAGCATCTCGTCGGCATCGAGCGGTCGGGTCGCGGTCGCCACGACATACGCGCTGTACGAGTTGCGCGCCGATGCCACCGGGCGGCCGGAGGTGCTGTGGCGCGCGGCCTACGATCGCGGATCGGCACGCAAGCCGGGCCAACTCAGCTGGGGTACCGGCTCCACCCCGACCTACTTCGGGCCTAGTTCCGGAGCGGAATATCTGACCATCGTCGACAATGCGGACGGACAGGTCCACGCGCTGGTCTTCCGTTCCGGCACTGGACAATTGGTGTGCTCGCAGCCGGTGCTTACCCGCGGCGGTGCGGGCAGCGAGAATTCGCCGATCGGCATCGGTCGGTCCCTGTTCGTCGCCAGCACTTACGGATACCCGTACCCGACGGTTCCCGAGGGCGCGGGACCGGCTGTTCCGGCTTCCGCACCGTTCGTCGGCGGCATGACCAGGGTCGATGTCGACGACACCGGCTGCAACACGGTGTGGGAGAACACCGTCCGCAGTGCGGCGGTTCCGCATCTGTCCACCGCCGACGGATCCATCTACACCGTGACCCGCGTCGGACTCGACATCACGACCCCGCTCGACGGTTACGCCTTCACCGTCGTGAACCCCGATACCGGCGCGGTGGTTTCGAATAGGCCGCTGGCTGGCACCGTCGTCGACGATCCACTGCAGATGTCACCGTTGATCACACCTGATCGCAAGATCCTGCAGGGCACGATTACCGGAATCCTGCGCGTGAGCTGAAGTCGCGGGCGTTCGGTCCGGTGGCAAGACCACGCTCGACGTTCGTGAGCGCTCGGTGAATCGCCCTATCCCTGGCCGCGTCATCGAGGTCGTCGAGTACGCCATCGACGATCAGCGAGGCCATACCCTGCACCGTCGACCAGGCGGTGTACTCGGCATCCAGTGCAGTTCGGCACATCCGACGATCGGGTGCTGCCGACGAGTACCGAGGTGCGTCAGGTCGGTGACGCGATGCGCGACGATTTCGGCGGCGGCGATGTCAATGCGCTCGCGGTGATCACCGAAACCGGCGTCGCCGCGTCGCCGCTCGCGGACTACGCGCGCGATCTTTCCCGGGTCGAGCACGTCACCCAGGTCGATTCGAGTGCGGGCACCTTCCTGCACGGCGAGCTGACGGCCAGCACCCCCGCCGATGCCCGATTCGCGCGGCCGGATGCGCAGCGCCTGACCGTGCTCGCCGATCTGGACCGCAATTCCTCCGCCGCCCGCGATCTGGTCGACCGGGTGCGTGACGTACCCGGTCCGGGGTGCGGGGCCGCGTTCGCCTGTCGCACTGCCGTTTTCGCCCGATTCGACGAGGTTGGGCGAGGAAGGTGGCAGAGATCACAGAGCCGATTATGGTTGCGGCCGTGGTGCTGACCCCGGTGCGATCCGATACTCCGACGACCGCATTTCCGCAACTGGTTAATCATGATCTTGACCGGATGTAAGTCCACCTCGAGGCGTTACGGCTAGGTGTACATCACGTTTATAACGCGGTAAACCAACCTGAAGTCTCTTTTGCCTCATCCAACTATCAGCAACATCAATTAGGAAGTGGTGAATGCGCAGGTACTAATAGCATTTTGGAACCATTGAGAGCTCTATGTTTGCAAAGCAGCTAATCGCTCGAAGAATGTTCGTGGATTACCCGTGGTTTCTCGATCGTGATCTGGGATTGGTTGCCGAAGGCCGATTGCGAGGGCTTGTATAGCCCGTCAAAAGGTCGCCAAACGTTTGCTGAATGACAGCAAAACGATGTGCTCACCTGGGTTTGCTGGAGTGCTGCTTTATACGCCTGACCTCGGCGGGGAGGGTTGCGTAGGGATAACGATTGTGTAGAGTTGACGGTAACGCTGGCCGCAGCTGAGCTGGACTCGCTGCGGCCAGCGGAACTCAATTGGGGGACTTCGAAACTCATCCGCAACAGCGCGTTGCTACCGGTTCCCCGGACCCATTTCACTCACCGTGTGCTCGGCGTTGTCTGCCAGCGCTTCGCGGAATCCTCCTCAGCGCCACCGAATCCCGCTGCCGCCGCGGCTCGGGCGTCCTGCTCGAGTGCGGCCCGGCGACCCACCACGAACACGTAGCCGAGAAATAGTGCCTCTGCGATGAATCCGATGCCGACCTTCACCGGTACCGGCAGCGAACTCGGTGTCACGAAGCCCTCCAGCAGTCCGCAGACCAGCAGCACCGCGACCAGACCGAGCGCTACCGTCGCGGTGGCCCGACCCTGGCGCGCCACCGCCTCCAGCCGACTCGACCGTCCCGGATCGATCAGCGTCCAGCCCAGCTTCAGGCCGACCCCGCCCGCCACGAAGATCGCGGTCAGCTCGAGCGTGCCGTGCGGCAGGATGAATCCGAAGAACGAATCGATCCGACCGGCATCGGCCATCAACCCGCCGGTCACCGCCGTATTGAGCGCGTTCCCGAACAACAGGTACACAGCGGGCAGGATCAGGACCCCGGTGAACAGCACCATCGCGGTCACCCAGGCGTTATTGGTCCACACCTGCGCGGCGAACGCGTCGTGCGGATGTTCGGAGTAGTAGGTCTCGAATTCGCCGCCGGGCGCGGTGAGCCAGTCGTTCTGATCGGAGATGCCGAACAGATCGCGGGCCGAACCGGATCCGGAAATCCAGACCGCCAGACCGGTGGAGACGATGATGAAGACCGCCGCCACCCCGACCCACCATGGCCACGCCCGATACAGCGTCGCGGGGAAGCGATGGGTGAAGAACCGGCCGACTTGGCTCCACGCATCGCCCTTGGTGCCGAGCACTCGGCCGCGCGCCTTGGTCAGCAGCGCGCTGAGTCCGGCGATGAGTTCCGGATCCGGACTATGCGATTGCAGGCGCGCCAACTGCTGCGAGGTGCGCCGGTACAGCGCGACGAGTTCATCTGCCTCCGCGCCGCTGAGCTTGCGCCGGCCGACCAGATAGGCCAGTCGATCCCATGCCCCCCGCTGTGCGTAGCTGTACGCATCTACGTCCATTGGTTGCCTCCCATACCGCCGGTCGCAAGAATGCTATCGACATGGCTGAATTCACCACCGGCGAAGCGGTCGCACTCGAGCTGCCGATCGCGCGGATCCCGACCAGGGCCACCGCGTTCCTCCTGGACGTGCTGGTGCAATTCGTGCTGGGCAGCATGCTGATGCTCGGACTGAGCGCGGCACTGCTCTACTTCGGCGCCGACTCCGCGTGGTACAGCACGGCGGCGATCACCACCATCGTCGCGACGCTGGTCGGCTATCCGGTGGTCTGCGAAACCCTCCTGCACGGACGGACCGTCGGCAAGCTCGCGCTCGGGCTGCGGGTCGTGCGCGGCGACGGCGGTCCCATTGATTTCCGCCATGCCCTGACCCGCGGTCTTGCGGGCGTGATCGTCGACTTCTGGATGTTGGGCGCATTCGGTGCGGTCGGGGTGATCACCTCGATGTGCTCGCCGAATGCGCGCCGGGTCGGCGATGTACTCGCGGGCACCGTTGTCGTGCACGGTCGGCGCAGCGTGCCCTACCCGCTGCTCGCCGTCGCACCGCCTTGGCTCATCGCCTGGTCAGGACAGTTGGACCTGTCCGGGATCACCGAGGATCTCGCACTCGCGGTGCGTCAGTACCTGTCCCGCGTCAACTCCCTGACCCCCGCCGCGCAGGCCAACCTCGGCCACACCCTGCTCCTCGCGGTCTGTGACCGCATGCAGATCCCGGTCCCCGCCGGATATCCACCCGTACAGATCCTCGGCGCGGTCATCGCCGAACGCCAACGCCGTACCCTCGCCCCGATCATCACACCGATGGTGATGGCGGGTCCGCGGCCGATGCCGATCGCCCACACGAGCTGAGCCTGGTCGAAACTCTCCCCGGCAACGGTCATCGGCCATGAGCTGAGCTAGCGCAGGACCGCCGTGCTGGGGTACGTGTTGGCCGCTGCGGAGCGTGGTTCGCGGGTTCTTCTCGGCGCTGCACCTGGCTTGTGACCATTCTGGCTCTGACCGACCTCCGTGCCCCGCGCGTGGCCATAGTGCTTCTCACCAGCGTCTGCCCGCCCCGGACAAGGAGATCACGATCCGTATTCGGATGAGGCCGTGGCCCCGGAATCGACATCGATGCCAAGGCGGCATCGTGCCCGCCATTGGGCGACCGTGGAGTCACATAGTGCCGGACTGTTTCAGCTCGAGATATTCGTCGGCCAAGGCTTCGGGGAGGCGTTCCGGGGAGGCAGCGACGACGGCAATGCCCATGCGGCGCAGGGATTCCTGCACCAGGGCGCGTTCGGCGATCAGGGATTCGGCGGCGGCAGCTGAGTAGAGGTCTGCGAGGGTGTCGCGTTTGGTGGCGGCCGCGGCGACGTCGGGATCGGTGACCGAGACGATCAGGACGCGATGGCGTTGGGCGAGGGTCGGCAGGACCGGCAGCAGGTTCTCTTCGACGGCCGCCCCATCCAGACTGGTGAACCAGACGACCAGGCTGCGACGGCGAGCACGTTGGATGGCGGCGCGCACCAGGCCCGCGCTGTCGGTATCGACCAGCGCCGGGGTGACGCCCGCCATAGCGTGCATGAGCTTCAGTTGCAGGCGGCGTCCGCCGACACCGCGGACCTCGGTGCGGACCTGGCGATCGTAGGCGAGTAGATCCACCGAATCCCCTGCGGCGGCGGCCAATCCGCCCAGCAGCAGCGCGGCCTCGATACTCGCGTCCAGACGGGTGCCCGTGCCGACGCGGCCCGCGCTGATGCGGCCGGTATCCAACACCATCAGCATGTGCCGGTTGCGTTCCGGACGCCAGGTCCGTACCAGCACATCGGTGGCGCGGGCGGTCGCGCGCCAGTCGATGGCCCGCACATCGTCACCAGCGACATACTCGCGGAAGGAATCGAATTCTGTGCCCTGACCGCGCATATTCGCGACATTGCGGCCCTCGAGATGCTGCAGCCGTTTAACTTTCGAGCGCAGCAACCGTTCGCTGCGGAATTCGGGCAACGCGCGGATCCGGGCGGGCACGGTGTGGCGACTCTGCCATCCGGCCATGCCGAGCAGGCCGAACAATCGGACTGTCACCGGACCGGCGACCCGATCGCCACGGTAGGTCGGTGTCAACGTGGTTTGCACTCGCATGCGGGTATTCGGCGGCAGATCCAGTCGGTGCGTGCGGGTTTCGGGGCGGGCACTGCCGGGCCAGTCGTCCCACAGCCGCCCGCGCACCGTTCTCGTTCCGTTGTTCACCACGCCCAGTTCCACTTCGGCGCTGCGTCCGAGCCGGATCACGGTCAACGCTTCCCTGGTCAGCGTGAGGTCGCGCGCTCGCGCCACCGTGCCGAGATCGAAAAGTACCAGGGCGGCAAGCACACTCGTCATCAGAACGACACCGAGCCACGAGGGCATGACGAAGCAGACGAACAGCGCGAGCACCGCCGCCGTCAGGGCGAGCCGACCGGTAACGACCACGAGCTACACCGGGACCGGAACCGAAAGCAGCAGCGACGACATGACACCCTCGGTCGTCACGCCGTCCAACTCCGCCTCGGGCCGTAGCTGCAGCCGATGCCGAAGTACCGCGACCGCAACCGATTTCACATCGTCCGGAGTCACGAACCCACGACCGTTCAACCAGGCGAAGGCCCGTGAGGCCGCCATCAACGCGGTCGCACCACGGGTGGACGCACCATGCTGGACCGCCGGAGAGTTGCGGGTGGCCCGGCAGATATCCACGGTGTAGGCGAGCACCTCAGGACTGATGCTCACCTGGGTGATCGCCGCCCGCGCCGCGGCGATATGCGCCGGACCAGCGACCGGACGCAACCCGGCCGCGGTCAGATCGCGCGGATCGAAGCCGCCCGCATGCCGCTGCAGAATGCGGAATTCGTCATCGCGGCCGGGCAATTGGATATCGACCTTGAACAGGAAGCGGTCCAGCTGCGCCTCCGGCAGCGGATAGGTGCCTTCCTGCTCGATCGGATTCTGGGTGGCGACCACGACGAATGGGTCCGGCAGCGGCTGCGGCTTACCGTCCACCGAAACCTGACGCTCCTCCATCGATTCCAGCAGCGCGGATTGGGTTTTCGGGGGTGTGCGGTTGATCTCGTCGGCGAGCAGCAGATTGGTGAAGACCGGGCCGTGTCGGAAGGTGAATTCGGTGGTGTGCGGGTCGTAGATCTGCGAACCGGTCACATCGCCCGGCATCAGGTCCGGGGTGAACTGGACCCTGGCGTGTTCGAGATCCAAGGCCGTCGCCAGTGCACGGACCAACAGCGTCTTCGCCACGCCGGGAACGCCTTCCAGCAGCACATGGCCGCGGCAGAGCAGGGCGAGCACCAGGTACATGATCGCGCTGTCGTTGCCGATCACCGCCTTGCCGATCTCGGCACGCAGCGCGGCGAATGCGGCGCCCGCCTCATCGGCGGTCGGGGTGTGGTTGGTGTCCGTGCTGGTCATCCGACCTCTGCCTCTATCCATTCGAGTTGTGTGGCAACGAGTTGCATGGTGCTCACGTCGGGCACCGGTCCGTACAGTGCGGCGCCGACCATCGCCGGATCGGCCCTGGTACGCGCCGCGACGGTCGCGACAATTCGGTCCGGTGTGACCTCGGTGCCGACGCCGAGCATCGGCCGGATGCGGCGCAGCGTCGCGGCGCGCAACCGGGCGGCCACATGTTCGTAGTCCTTCGATCGGCGATAGAGCGCCGCCTGACCGCCGAGCAGTTCGTTCGCGGCCACCTCCACCGGTCGCGGTTCACCGACCAGCGCGCCCCGACGTCGCGCCCGCCACCACACCAGCACCGCTGCGGCGATGAGGAATTGCAGGCCACCGAAGGCGACCGGAGCGGGCAGCCTGCCGAAAATGGAGTCCTGGCCCGCGCCGAAGCCGGAATCGTCGCGGTTGGCATCCGGCGGGTGGTCGGGCGGTTCGGATGGCGGCATATCCGGCGGTGTCGGCTTATGCGGCGCGGGCGCCGCACACGAATTCAGCACCGCGTACAACAGCACCACCAGTGCGACGACGGCGAGCAGCGCGGCCCAGAATTTCGGGTTACGCAGCAGATCCGGCAGCGGCGGAAGTTGTCTGCGGGTCCTGGTTTTCTCGGTGATCGTCGCCTCTACCGGTTCCGGTGCGGGCGGCGGGGCGCTGCGCGAGTAGCGGTCGGCGTATTCGAGGCGGCGGTATTCGTCCTCGGTGGCGCGGCGGCCGCCGTAGACGACCTCGTCGAAACTGTGTGCGGCCGGTTGTAATTCGCTCGCATCCTCGAGCGGCAGTGCGGTGCTCGCGTCGTCGGCGGTTTCCCGAGCGGTCCGCGAGCGGCGGACCTCCAGCATGCCGCGCTGTTCGAGGCCGCGCAGTACCGCGCGGAACCGTTCGCGTAGCGCGGTATCGAAATCCCGGCGCAGTGCGGCATTTTCGGCGGCGTCGCGGTGGGCGTCGGCGGGGCCGAGTCGTGGTGGTGGCGGGGCCGCGGGCTGATTCGATGTGGGTTCTGTCATCGTGTATCCGTCCCAGGCACCCGGATATCGAGCCCTTCGCGACGACACCGGCGATCCACATACGAGACCACCCGCGTGGCCGATTCGACCACCTCGCCGAAGGCGATGATCAACAATGCGGATACCGACAGCAGGACGATGACCTGCCAGCGGTGGGTGCCGGTGAAATCCGAGAGGTACCACGGAATGCCGAGCAGCGGCACGGCGACGAGGGCGACCAGTGCCCGGCAGGCGAACCACAATCCGGTTATCGACGACTGAGCGCCCTGGACGAGCAGTTTCGAGCGCGCGACCGCACCGGCGTGCGTGGTCCGTTCGACGAAGATCACCGGCACCGCGACGAACCGTCCGGCGCGCAGATAGCCGAGCCAGATCAGCGCGAACGGATAGGTGATGATCAGCAGGCTGCCGACGATCAGCACGCCGATGCCGACCAGTGTGAACAGCAGGTGGAACGCTATTAGCGGACCGGCGACCGCACCCACCCGGCCCAGCGCTGTGCGCCAGCCGATCGGCGATTTGGCGACCGTCGCAAGTCCGAGCGCGACCGTCATCCCGCGCAGCAGAAACCGGAGCAGCCATGCGGCGGCGCCCGTCGTCAGGATGGCCGCCCATGCGGTGCCCGCGTCGGAGCCATCGGTCAGATAGGAGATCCCGCCGGTGACGGCGACGACAAGCAGTTCGGCGAGGACGAGCCCGAGCGCGGTGGTGCACGCCAGCACGACGACATTCGCCTGGATCAGCGCGAACGGCTCGTCGAGCAGTTCGCGGAAGCTCAGTGGGCGGATCGGCACCGTCGTTCCAGGGGAGGTTGGCACCGGATCGTTCCCCGCCCCGACGGCACCGGCCGGCTCGGCGGCTGGTAACACTCGGCCGAGTCTAGCCGTCGGCGACCGACCAGGCTGGACACAACATACGGCGATCAATGGGCGGGCAGTCGGTCCACGACTTTTGGGTATCGCGTCGGTCTGCCCGGTAATGCTGGTGCTGCTCGCGGTGGGCCGTCAGCCGCCGGAATCGGTGGCGGTCGGCTTCCTGACCTCGGTGGCACGAGGTACGCCCGAGGGGCCTACGAGGAGTACGCCGACACCAAGGTTGGACTCGAGACCCGCGCCCAAATGCAGCGCAACTGGCTCGAACACGGCGTCCGCAATGCTCGAGGTAAGGCGCGCGACCCCCGCAAGCTCGTCTCCGACTGCCCTTCGTGTCGGGTGTCCGCGTCGCCGCAATCGGCACGGCCGTCGCGTTGCTGATCACTGCCGGGGTGGCGTTGCGATTGGGATGGCCGATGCGTACCACTCGCAGCCCAGGAGCGGCGGGGCGTTGTCATACGTGGCGACCGTCCTACCGGGGCCTGCCGAGTTGGGTCTGTGTGACGCGGCCGCGGAGGGTGACGGATTCGCCGAGCTGCCAGTACATTGCCTCGGATGGATCGGCGGCGGCGACGGTGGATGCCGAGGTGAGCAGGCGGTTGGGGTCGGTTTTGGCGAGTTCGCACAGGCGCGCGGCCTCGTTGACGGCATCGCCGATAACGGTGAATTCGTAGCGTTGGTGCGCGCCGACATTGCCCGCGACGACACGGCCCGCGGCGACGCCGATGGCGGCGGTGAAATCGGAGGCCTCGGCGGTTAAACGGTTTCGGATAGCGCGGGCACAGCTCAGGGCCGCGCCCGCCGCGTCGTCGAGCGGTGCTGGCGTGCCGAAGACGGCGAGTGCGGCGTCGCCCTCGAATTTGTTGAGCAGGCCGCCGCATCCTTCGACCTCGTCGACCACGATCTCGAAGAAGCTGTTCAGGATGGCGACGATTTCGGTGGCGGGACGGGTGGCGGTCATGGTCGTCGAGCCGATGATGTCGATGAACAGCACGGCCGCCTCGCGCTCCACACCGCCGAGGTTCGGCTCGCCTTCGAGCGCCGCCTCGGCCACCTCGTGGCCGACATGTCTGCCGAACAAGTCCCTGATCTGCTCGCGCTCACGCAGTCCCGCCACCATGCGATTGAATCCGCTTTGCAGCTCACCCAGTTCGGTGCCGTCGTACACCGTGACCGCGACATCGAGATCGCCGTCCTCCACCCGACGCAGCGCGCGCCGCACACCTCGAATGGGTGCGACCGTCGCCGAAAGCGTCTGTGCCATCAGCAATAGACCGAAACAGAGGCCCGCACCGCCGAGCGCGAGCATGCACACCGCCAGTCGCGCCGTGCTGATGTTGTCCATGGCCAGCGCCATGATGGCGAGCACCATGGAGCCCGCGACCGGTACCGCTGAGCCGAGTGTCCATGCCAGAATCGAGCGGCCGAAGACGCCGATTCCGCGCCGCTGTCGGGAGGCCGCGGCTTCGAGGATTCTGGCGGTCGCGGGTCGCAGTGCGAACTCGATGATCAGGTAACTATTGGCGGACACCACGATTGCGCTGATCCCGATGCCGAAGACGATTTTCGGAATCAGTGCCGGTTCGGCGAGTCCGTACAGCGTGGTCAGCAGCGCCATCCCGCCCAACCACAGCACCGCCTGGCATCCGACGAGCAGCATCGGCACCCGCGTCGCCGCGACCTGTTCCGCCTCGTTCGGCACCTGATCCGGGTCGATGGCCCAGCGCAACGCCCGCAGCCCGCGTGTCGTGCCCCACCACATCCCGATCAGCAGCGCCAACACCCCATACAGCGGCGTCGCGACAAAATTGAGCAGCACCAGCCGCCTGGTGAACACCGTCGGCCCGGGCAAAACGAACCCGATCAATGCGATCGAGACAGTGATCCCGGTGACATTCGCAATCAACAACGGCACCGTCAACAACAACTGAACCCGAATCCGCCGCTTTCCAGCCGACTCCGTCGCCGACCCGAGCAGCCGCGACCCCCAAGGGGCAGCCCCAGCATCCGGCACGGTCCGCAAGTCACTGTCGGGCATGCGTTGCAGACTATGCGCCCCACCGGCAGCCAGCGCCACCCCGCATCGCCCCGAGGATGTCCGGTACCTGACGCCGAGCGACGCCGCGATGCACCAGGTACGGCTACGTGCGGCCCAAATCGTGCGGCCGCCGGTCGGTTGGCGGACGGCAGGCCCGGCCGCGCAGTGGCCTCTTCCAGCAGGGCACCACACCGAACGTCGCAATGCCGGGTGAACCAGATGTTGCTAGAGCGGCCGATCGAACGTCTTTGCGCCTCGGATGGCGCCATGCGTCTGGCCGCACCAAATGGCCGCTGGACCGTGCCGTCAGTTGGCGGGCGGCAGTTCCCGTGGGCGGGGGTGACTGCGCCCGGCAGTGTGCACCGCATCGTGCGCGTCGAAGAACGCTGCGGTGCACCAGCCGTGGGGCCACGGCGGCTGATCCGAGGGCGTCGCGCCGTGGCTGGTGCAATCCGTCAGGCCGTGCGAATCGGCCCGCTGGATGCTGCGGTCGGCTAGTTGGCGGGTGGGAGTTCGCGTGGGCCGCGGTGGCTGGGGAGTTCGTTGCGGTGGTGAGCCGAGAGTTCGTCGCGCTGCCCAGCTTGGGGCAGGCCGTAGCTTTGGGGTGCGGTGGCCGAGGGGAGGGCCGAGTAGCGGGGGTCCTGGGTGTAGTCCGCGTCGACGACGGTGGCTGCGACGCGCTGGGCATGCCAGGAGTCGGCGGTGCCGGGCAATTGGTAGCCGGGGTGCGGAGGCTGGGGCATCGCCTGGGCGTGTGCGTCCTGGGAGTCCACGGTCACCTTGCGGGTGCGGCGCAGGGTGAAGGTGATTTCCTCGACCTCTTCGAAGGCCTGGCGGGCGGTGCGCAGGGGGTGGGTGGCGGTGTCGATCGCATTGGCGACGAACGCGGGTACCAGCGGGCGGATGAAGCGGGCCGCGGTATCGGAGAACGGCACGGTGCCGATCAGCGGAAGTTCCAGGCCGCCGCCCTTGGGTGCGGTGGAGGCGGTATGTGGCACCACCGCGCCTGCACTACCGGTCGGTGCGAGCGCACCCGCAGTCACGGTGGCCGGAAGATGGGGGGTCACCTCATGAGACACGGAGCTGTCCTCTCGATCGCCAGCCATACCGACTGGAAGTTCAGGTCGACCCGGGTCCGTGATGCCGATTTCCAACCCGCCGATAGCGGCGATGATCCGGGTGCGCTGACGCTCCCGATCGATGGCGGTATCGGCCTCGACGGCCAGTCGGGCAGCGGTCAATTGTTGTTCCGCGCGCAGATTTTCTGCCTCGGTCCGCACCTCGGCGCGTTTCATCGCGATGGCGGCATCGGCGCTGCGTTCGGCGCGGTCCTGCACGGTGTGGAAGGCCAGTCGCCGATCCAGTGAGGTCTCACCGCGCCACCACCGCAGGATCAGCGGCAGCAGCGCGAGCACGACGAAAGCGCCGATGGTCAGCACCCGCAGCAGGAATGCGCCCGCGCTGCCGGCGGTGTAGTCGTTCATGGCCAGCCAGCGCGCGCCGAGGCCGCGATCGGCTGCGGCGAAGGCGGCGGAACCGGCGGTGTCGAGAGCCTTCTGGTCCTCGGTGATCCGCTGATCCAGTCCGCCCACCCGATCCTGCGCCGTGGCCAACTGCTTGCGCGCGTCATCGAGCATCGCATTGGCGGTCTGCGATTCGGGGCCACGACCGGGCACACCGGTGATCCTGGTCTGCGGGCACTCCGGCGTCGGGTTGTATTCACAGCGCGCGATCACCAGCGCGTGGTCGATATCGGCCTGAGCCTTGGTGATCGACTGATCCAGTGCGGCACGATCGGCCTTCGCACGCTCCAGCTCGGCTCGCGCGGTCACCACAGCGGGTGCGGATTCGGCCGCACGCTGGGCCTTTTCATCGAGCAGCCGATCGATGGTGCCGCCGAAGAGCACCGTCGAAGCGAGTTCGGCGACCAGAACCCCGGCCACCACCGCGACGGCGACGCGTCCGATGACACCGCGACGATCCGGCCCACCGGCAGGTCGTGCGGTCGCCAAGGCGCGTGCCACCGCACCGGCCAGCAGTGCGACGACCACCGCGACGAACACGACCGCGAACAACGGCATGGCATCGGCCGCGGCAAGTGCGACCGCGCCGACGACCCCGGCCACCGCCGCGAACAGCAGAACAACGGCGCCGCTCACGGCATAATCCGCCCGCTCGTGCGGGTAGTAGAGTTCGGTCCCCTGCGCGCGCCCGAGACCTCCGCCGAGCCAGGTGAACAAGCCGGTGATTGTCATGGGATCCCACATCCTCTACATCCCAAGTCAAAGTGGCTGGCCGCTAGCGACTGCTTGCAGGTCGCTGGACTAGAACCTGCCGAAACTGTCACAGATTCGTTGTCACAGCGTGACAGGCGCGGCCGCGACACACCGAGCACGGAGCCGGGGATGTGGTCAGGCTCACAGAGCCCGCCAATGCCGCCTGACCTGTGCCCCCGCTCACCCATAATCTGGCATGGATGACCGGACCGGAACGAGGTGTCGCGAATGCTTTTCCGAGGCTCGGCAAGGGTTTTGATGTGTATGGCCGCGACTTTGTTGATGGCCGCCCCCGGTAGCCGTGCGCAAACGCTCGACGAAGATCCCGCCTTGGACCGCATCGTCTCGCTGGTGGCCGAACGCCTGGATACCGCGGACGCCGTAGCCGCGGCCAAATGGGCGAGCGCCACACAGAACGGCGGCGAGCCAGCTATCGACGATCCGGTCCGCGAAGCGCAGGTCTATGCGGCGATGGCACGTCTCGGCGCCGACCGCGGGCTCCCGGAGAGCTGGATCCACCAGGTGTTCTACGGTCAGATCGAGGCCAACAAAATCGTGCAGCGCGGCCTGGTCACCCGCTGGCGCTTCGACCCGGCTGCGATGCCGAGCACGCCACCCGATCTGGCGTCCGTGCGCCCGGTGATCGACCGGGTGAACATCGAAATTGTCGACCAACTCGCATTGCGGCGTGTCGAGCTCACTGGAGCGAACTGTGCCGAGCGCCTGGTACCGCCGGTTTTCGGCGTGCTCTCCGCTGGCCGTGATGCGCTGCATCAGGCGGCGCTGGTCCGCGCGGCCGCTGCGTTATGCGGTTCCTAGATCCGTGTGCCGCGGGCCGCAAGCCCCGGGCACCGCGTGTCTCGCGATGTAAATGTGTCGTAAACCACTCCGGTTCGATTGCTGGAAATGTGCTGAATCCCACATCGGGCAAAAGAGTCCGGACGGTCGGATCGGGTTGTGTGCTTGTCACACCCCTGTAGGAAATCTCTCATCCAGCCCGCTGGGCAGTTAGCCACGGCGAATCGGGTTTGCCTCGACCGAAGCAGGGGAAATCCACTTCGATGCAGGTGAGCGCCGGTTCTCGGGGTGCGGCGTGCGGCGTGGTACGGGTCCTGGGCGCCCGTTCTCGCTGGTTGGCACCCGGTGCCAAGGGGATCGATCGCACCGCGTTCGCTGCTTTACACTGGACAACGCGCACACGTGGAGGACCAATTGAAGAAGCCCAGCTAGACCCGGTTATTAGCCTGGCCTGAGTTGGTTGGGCCCAGGACCTGACTTATCGTTTGCTCTTAATGCCGAACACAACAATGTTCGGCAATAGCGCCCGCTCGGGCTCGGAAATCCGGTGCCCAAGCGTAGCGGGCGCGCACCCGCGCGGAGGTAAGGAACACGTAAGCGTTCCGTTACCGACGAGCACCCCTACGTCATCGCAGCGGGTGGACAACTGGAGACGTGACTGCACGAAGAAGACCATCAGCGCGGCTGGTTTCGCAACGTACAGGCGCAGTCTTGACGGAGGCAATCGACGAAAGGCCCCTTTCCCATAGGCCGATTCATCGAGGCCGACTTTCTTGAAGGCAGAGGCATGACGCAACTTCCTGGCCACAGGTCCCCCGGACCCATCGGGCTCTATGACCCGGCGAACGAGCACGACGCCTGCGGTGTCGCATTCGTCGTCGACATGCACGGCCGCCGCAGCCGCGACATCGTCGATAAGGCTATTACGGCTCTGTTGAATCTGGAGCACCGTGGTGCCGCAGGTGCCGAACCCAATAGTGGTGACGGCGCCGGCATCCTGATCCAGATTCCGGACCGGTTCTTCCGTGCCGTGGTCGATTTCGAGTTGCCGCCGGAGGGCTCCTACGCCACCGGTATCGCCTTCCTGCCGCAGGCCCGCCGCGAGGCGACCAAGGCTGCCTACGGCTTGGAGCGCATCGTCGAATCCGAAGGCTTGGTCGTGTACGGCTGGCGCGATGTGCCCACCGACGAGTCCACCCTGGGTGCGCTGGCCCGCGACGCCATGCCGACCTTCCGCCAGATCTTCATCGGCTCGCCGAAGGGTTCGGCCGAACTGCTCTCGGGCATGGATCTGGAGCGACGGGCCTACGTCGTGCGCAAGCGCGTCGAACACGAACTGGGCAAGGCCGGTGCCGGTGAGGGCGCGGTCGGCAAGGAGTCGGTGTACTTCCCGAGCCTGTCCGGTCAGACCTTCGTCTACAAGGGCATGTTCACCACGCCGCAGCTTCGCGCGTTCTACCTGGACCTACAGGACGGCCGGATGGAGTCCGCGCTCGGTATCGTGCACTCCCGTTTCTCCACCAATACCTTCCCGTCGTGGCCGCTGGCGCATCCGTTCCGCCGGGTCGCGCACAACGGTGAGATCAACACCGTCACCGGTAACGAGAACTGGATGCGCGCCCGCGAGGCGCTGCTGCGCTCGGACGTCTTCGGCGTCGACGAGGCCGGCAACAACCGGCTGCAGAAGATCTTCCCTGTCTGTACCCCGGGGGCGAGCGATACCGCGCGCTTCGACGAGGTGCTGGAACTGCTGCATCTCGGCGGCCGCAGCTTGCCCCACGCGGTGCTGATGATGATTCCCGAGGCCTGGGAACGCAACGAGAACATGGACCCGCAGCGGCGGGCGTTCTACCGCTACCACTCGATGCTGATGGAGCCGTGGGACGGCCCGGCATCGGTGTGCTTCTCCGACGGCACCGTGGTCGGTGCCGTGCTCGACCGCAACGGTTTGCGGCCCAGCCGCATCTGGGTCACCGATGACGGTCTGGTCGTCATGGCCTCCGAGGTCGGTGTGCTCGATATCGATCCGGCCAAGGTGGTCCAGAAGGTCCGGCTGCAGCCGGGGCGCATGTTCCTGGTCGATACCTCACAGGGCCGCATCGTCGGCGACGAGGAGCTCAAGAGCCAGTTGGCCGCCGAGCACCCGTACCAGGAATGGCTCGACGCCGGTGTCACCAAGCTGGCCGATCTGCCCGACCGCCCGCATGTGCACATGTCGCACGATCGTGTGCTGATCCGCCAGCAGATCTTCGGATACACCAATGAAGAGCTGAACCTGCTGATCTCGCCGATGGCCAAGACCGGTGGTGAGGCGCTCGGCTCGATGGGCACCGACACCCCGATCGCGGTGCTGTCCTCGCGCCCCCGGCTGCTCTTCGACTACTTCTCCCAGCTCTTCGCGCAGGTGACCAACCCGCCGCTGGACGCCATCCGCGAAGAAGTGGTGACCAGCCTGCGTCGGGCTCTCGGCCCGGAGGCCGATTTGCTGCATCCGGGACCGGAGTCCTGCCACCAGATCACCATCCCGCAGCCGATCCTGGACAACGATGAGCTGGCCAAGCTCATCCACATCAACGACGACGGCTCGCATCCGGAGCTGCGTTCGGTGGTCGTGCACGGTCTGTACCCGGTGAAGAAGGGTGGCAAGGGCCTGCGCAAGGCGCTCGAGGCCATCAACACCCAGGTCTCGGCCGCCATCGAGGGTGGCGCGCGGATCATCGTGCTGTCCGATCGCGAGTCCAATGAGAAGTTGGCCCCGATTCCGTCGCTGCTACTGACCTCGTCGGTGCACCACCACCTGGTGCGCGAGCGCACCCGCACCATGGTCGGCTTGGTCGTCGAGGCCGGTGACGCCCGCGAGGTGCATCACATGGCCATGCTGGTCGGCTTCGGCGCGGCCGCGATCAACCCGTACATGGCCTTCGAGACCATCGAGGATCTGCTCGAGCGCGGCGGACTGCAGATGCCCGGCAGCACCGGCGATCTGGCCGCCGATTACCGCAAGGCGGTCGCGAACTACAACAAGGCCGCGAGCAAGGGTGTGCTGAAGGTGATGTCCAAGATGGGCATCTCCACCATCGCCTCCTACACCGGCGCGCAGCTGTTCCAGGTCATCGGTCTGTCGCAGGAGTTGGTGGACGAGTACTTCACCGGCCTGCGTTCGCATCTGGACGGCATCGGTCTGGACGAGATCGCCGCCGATGTGGCGGCCCGGCACACCGTGGCGTTCCTGGAGAACCGCAACGAGCGTGCGCACCGCGAACTCGAGGTGGGCGGTGAATACCAGTGGCGGCGCGAGGGTGAATACCACCTGTTCAACCCGGACACCGTGTTCAAACTGCAGCACGCGACCCGCAGCGGTCAGTACTCGATCTTCAAGGAGTACACCAAGCTGGTCGACGATCAGTCCGAGCGGCTGGCCTCGCTGCGCGGTCTGTTCAAGTTCAAGACCGGGGAGCGCAAGCCGATTTCGATCGATGAGGTCGAACCGGCCAGCGCCATCGTCAAACGTTTCTCCACCGGTGCGATGAGCTACGGCTCCATCTCCGCCGAGGCACACGAGACCCTCGCGATCGCGATGAACCGCCTCGGCGGTCGCTCGAATTCCGGTGAGGGCGGCGAACATCCGGCCCGCTTCGAGGTCGAGGAGAACGGTGACTGGCGGCGTTCGGCGATCAAGCAGGTCGCCTCGGGTCGCTTCGGTGTCACCGCGCACTACCTGACCAACTGCACCGATATCCAGATCAAGATGGCCCAGGGCGCCAAGCCCGGTGAGGGCGGGCAGCTGCCCGCGCACAAGGTGTACCCGTGGGTCGCCGAGGTGCGTCACTCGACGCCGGGCGTCGGCCTGATCTCGCCGCCGCCGCACCACGACATCTATTCGATCGAGGATCTGGCGCAGCTGATCCACGACCTGAAGAACGCGAACCCGCAGGCGCGGATTCACGTGAAACTTGTCGCGGAGCCCGGTGTCGGCACTGTTGCCGCCGGTGTGTCGAAGGCGCATGCGGACGTGGTGCTCATCTCCGGCCACGACGGTGGTACCGGTGCCTCGCCGCTGACCTCGCTGAAGCACGCGGGTGGTCCCTGGGAGCTCGGCCTGGCCGAAACCCAGCAAACCCTGCTGCTCAACGGACTTCGCGATCGCATCGTCGTGCAGGTCGACGGCCAGATGAAGACCGGGCGCGACGTGATGATCGCCGCACTGCTCGGCGCCGAGGAATTCGGTTTCGCCACCGCGCCGCTGGTCGTCTCGGGCTGCATCATGATGCGGGTCTGCCACCTCGACACCTGCCCCGTCGGTGTCGCGACGCAGAACCCGGTGCTGCGCGAACGCTTCACCGGCAAGCCGGAATTCGTCGAGAACTTCATGCTGTTCATCGCCGAAGAGGTCCGGGAATTGCTGGCGGAGTTGGGCTTCCGCACCTTGGACGAGGCCATCGGACGGGTCGATATGCTCGACACCTCCAAGGCCAAGCAGCATTGGAAGGCCAGCAAGCTGGACCTGTCGCCGATCCTCGATGATGTCGAGACGGCCTTCATGCGCCAGGACCGGTACCGCACCAAGACCCAGGACCACGGCCTGGACCGGGCGTTGGACGTGCAGTTGATCGCGCAGAGCGCCGATGCACTCGAGCGCGGTCAGGCGGTGAAGTTCGAAACCAAGATCACGAACGTGAACCGCACCGTCGGCACCATGCTCGGCCACGAGGTGACCAAGCTCTACGGTGGTGCGGGCCTGCCCGACGACACCATCGACATCACCTTCACCGGTTCGGCGGGCAACAGCTTCGGCGCATTCGTGCCCGCGGGCATCACGCTGCGGGTGCAGGGCGACGCGAACGACTATGTGGGCAAGGGGCTTTCCGGCGGCCACATCATCGTGCGTCCGTCGCTGAACGCACCGGCCGAATTCGTCGCCGAGCAGAACATCATCGCGGGCAACGTGATCCTGTTCGGCGCCACCAGCGGCCAAGCCTTCATCAACGGTGTGGTCGGCGAGCGGTTCGCCGTGCGCAACTCGGGCGCTATCGCGGTGGTCGAGGGCGTCGGTGACCACGGCTGTGAGTACATGACCGGTGGCCGGGTGGTCATCCTCGGTGAGGCAGGCCGCAACTTCGGCGCCGGTATGTCCGGTGGTGTCGCGTTCGTCTACAACCCGAACGGCACCTTCGAGGCAAAGCTCAACCCGGAGCAGGCCGATGCGGTCGAGCAGCTCGCCGGTGACGACTTCACCTGGCTGCGCGACATCATCACCCAGCACCGCGATCAGACGGGTTCGGCTGTAGCCGAACGCATTCTGAGCGACTGGTCCCAACAGGTGAACCACTTCGTGAAGGTTATGCCGCGCGAATACAAGAAGGTCTTGCTCGCGATTTCCGAGGCCGAAAAGAACGGCACCGATGTCGACGAGGCGATTATGGAGGCGGCACGTGGCTGACCCGCAAGGATTTCTGAAGCACACCAAACGGGAACTGCCGACGCGTCGTCCTGTTCCGCTGCGCCTGATGGACTGGAAAGAGGTCTACGAGGGGAATTTCCCCCACCAGACCCTGCAGACCCAGGCCAGCCGGTGTATGGACTGCGGTATCCCGTTCTGTCACAACGGCTGTCCGCTGGGCAACCTCATCCCGGAGTGGAACGACCTGGTCCATAGGGGCCAGTGGCGTGAGGGCATCGACCGGCTGCACGCGACCAACAACTTCCCGGAATTCACCGGGCGGCTGTGCCCGGCGCCGTGCGAGGCGTCCTGTGTCCTCGGCATCAACCAGGATCCGGTGACGATCAAGCAGGTCGAGGTCGAGCTCATCGAGAACGCCTTCGACGAGGGCTGGGTTACTCCGGTCTATCCGACGCGCCTCACCGGCAAGAAGGTCGCCGTGGTCGGCTCCGGTCCGGCCGGTCTGGCCGCCGCACAGCAGCTGACCAGGGCCGGTCATACCGTGACCGTCTTCGAGCGCGCCGACCGCATCGGTGGCCTGCTGCGCTACGGCATTCCGGAATTCAAAATGGAGAAGCGCTTCATCGACCGCCGGCTCGCGCAGATGGAGGCCGAAGGCACCATCTTCAAGACCGGAGTGAACGTCGGTGTCGACATCACCGCCGCGCAGCTGCGCGAGCGGTTCGACGCGATCGTGCTGGCCGGTGGCGCCACCCTGGCACGCGACCTGCCGATCCCGGGCCGGGATCTGGACGGCATCCACCAGGCGATGGAATTCCTGCCGTGGGCCAACCGGGTGCAGCTCGGCGACGATGTCACCGACGAGAACGGTCTGCCGCCGATCCACGCGAAGGACAAGAAGGTCGTCATCATCGGTGGCGGTGACACCGGTGCGGACTGCCTCGGCACCTCGCACCGCCAGGGCGCGGCCAGCATCCACCAGTTCGAGATCATGCCGCGGCCGCCGGAGGAGCGCGCGTCCTCCACGCCTTGGCCGACCTACCCGCTCATGTACCGGGTCTCCTCGGCGCACGAGGAGGGCGGCGAACGTGTGTTCTCGGTGAACACCGAGCGTTTCGTCGGCAAGGACGGCAAGGTCAGCGCGCTCGAGGCGCACGAGGTCAAGATGGTCAACGGCCGTTTCGAGAAGGTCGAGGGCACCGACTTCACCCTCGAGGCAGATCTGGTGCTGCTCGCCATGGGCTTCACCGGGCCCGAGAAGCGGGGCCTGCTCGAAGGTCTGGGCGTCGGCTACGACCAGCGCGGCAATGTCCAGCGCGATAAGAACTGGTCGACCAATATCCCCGGCGTTTTCGTCGCTGGTGATATGGGCCGCGGCCAGTCGCTGATCGTCTGGGCCATCGCCGAGGGCCGCGCCGCCGCGTCGGCGGTCGACAAGTTCCTCGAGGGCGAGACCGCGCTGCCCGCGCCGATCCCGCCGACGGCGGTCGCGCAACGTTAGAAACCTCTCTTACCGGAGCGGAAAGGGCGCCTGTGGATTCGATCCACAGGCGCCCTTTATTCATTCGTCGGCACCGCCGGGCATTTGCCTCGCGTATGTATTCGATCTCGGCGCGTCGCACGGAACATTGCCGAGCGGAACCGATTTCGGTGTACGCGGTGACGGAAATCGGACACGGTCACGGGTTCGAATGGCGTTGATAGTGGTGTTGCCTTATTGTGATCTGCGGCGTGGTGCGTGATCTTGGGATGTGGGCCGCGACGTGCATGTTCTACCGGTGGGTGAGCCGGTGTGCACTGGACCGACATCCGCCGAGGTCAGCACGGTTACAACAACTGTCGGTGCTTGCTCTCGCAAGGGGCGATGTTTTGAACTGGAGCAGTATGCGGTTGAAGAAGGTTGCCGCCGCCATTGGTGCGTGCGCGGCTGTTGCATCCGGCGTAGTCCTTGGTAGCGGTTCGGTAACGGCCGATCCGGGCTGCCCGAGCCTCTATGTGGTCGCGATTCCGGGTACTTGGGAGACCGGAAAGGACAAGACGCCGCAGCCCGGCATGCTGTCCGGTGTCACCAATAATCTGCCCCGATCGGTGGACGTCGATTACGTGACCTATGCCGCGACGGCCTTCCCGTGGGAAGGCGATGTCTACGGCGCGTCCAAGAAGGAAGCGACCGATCGCGCCCGCGGCCTGGCCACCGAGATGGCGCAGAGCTGTGGCGGCACCAAGATCGCGATCGTCGGCTACAGCCAGGGCGCGGATGCGGCGGGCGATCTCGCCGCCGAAATCGGCACCGGCCTGAGCCCGATTCCGGCGGACCGGATCGCGGGTGTCGGCCTGATCTCCGATCCGCGCCGTTCGCCCACCGACATCCAGGTCGGACCGGTCGCGCCCGGCGCGGGCGCCGGTGGTGCTCGGGTCGGCGGCTTCGGCTGGCTCAGCGACCGCACTCGCACCATCTGCGCGCTCGACGACCTCTACTGCGCCACCGCCCCCGACGATTTCGTGACCCGGTTCGCCGGCTTCCTCGCGCAGACCTCCGAGGCGAATCCGGCCAACCTCTGGCGCTACCAGCTCGAGGCGGGCACGATCGTGAACGACCTGATGAACCTCGGCGGCATCCCGACGCTGCAGTCGCAGCTCACAGAATCCGCTAACCAGCAGCGCGCGAAGGATCTGGAGCGCTTCTACGACTCGCACGCGCATACGCTCTACGGCAGCTACCCGGTAGGTGGCGGGCAGACCGCTATCTCCTGGATGCACAACTGGATCGCGGGCATGGCCTGATCCCTGGACGGTAGTTCCCGAAGCAAAAGCGAAGGCCACCCTTCCGGTCTGGAGGGGTGGCCTTCGCTTTGTCCAACGGTTCTGGGCCGACTAGCCAGCTGAACCGGTTGGCGGCAGGATCGGCGGCTGCCCGGGCTGCCAGGGGCCGTTGTTCTGCCAGGGGCCATCGTTTTGATTGTCGGGTCCATGGTGCCAATCGCCGGGGCCGCGGTCGTCATGGTCGCCGCGCTGTCCGTCCCAGTCACCGTGGTGGTGGCGGTCGATATCTGCGCCTTGCAACGGAATCTGATCCGATGCTGCCTGAACCGTCGGCACGGTCGAATCGGCCGTCGCCGCGGATGCGGTGACCGCGAGCGCGCTGAGCGGAACCGCGGCCAGCGCGCCTGCGATCGCAATGCGAGCGAAGCCCCGCCTGAAGGAGGTCGATGTCTTGGAGAGCAAAACGGATTCCTTTCCTCGGACTGTGAGTCGCTGCGGCGGCTCACCGGACCAATACAAGGCTCCGTCACTGGGATTGGGGTGGGATCTGTCTGGCAGTCGGCTGTGAACGCCGGTGTCTGTGAATAGCCGTCAGGATTGCTGTGAGATGTTGCGCGGCAACAGATCCCACACGTGGCCGTTCTCGTTGATGGTCGCCGCTGTGCGGCGGCCGCTGCGGGAGAACAGGACCCGGGTGATCGAGCAATAGTCGATCGGGAAGGTCAGCGGCCGGGCCAGGCCGAGCACATCTTGCAGCAGCACATTGATCACCCCGCCGTGTGCGAAGACGACCACCGTATCGGCCGGATCGGTATGCGCGGCGATCGAGGTGACGGCGTCCCGCACCCGGGTGGTGAAGGCCGGCCCATCGATATGCTCGGGCAGATGTCCGGATTTGATCCGTTCGTAGACGGCCGAGAATTCGACCTTGGCATCCTCGATCGGAATGTATGCGGGCAGGTCGCGATCGTATTCTGCGAGATCATCGATCACATCCACCGGCAGCCCGAGCTTCGCCGCGGTCGGCTCGGCCGTTTCCCGCGCCCGCCGCTGCGGACTGCTCACAATCCGGCTGATCCGATGCTGACCCACTGCCGCAGGCACCCGTTCGGCCTGCTCGAGGCCGACCGGCGCCAACCCGGGATCGGCTCGTCCATCGGAGGCTTGCACCCGCAGTGGCTGCGCATGACGAACGAATATCAACTGCACCTCGCCCACTCTGCCGTACGATCTGGTGTTCATTCGCACTAGGGGGAGTAAGCGACGTATGGGTGCCATACTCGAAGCCATGACCGTCGAACCGTTTCCGCAGTGGCTGCGCCCGCCGCCGGGCGGTTTTGTCGCCGAGGACCTGGACCGCCTGCCCGACCTACCCCCGCATACCGAGTTGATCGACGGGAGTCTTGTCTTCGTGAGCCCGCAGGCGGAGTTTCACATGCTGGTCATTTCGTTGCTGGAGAACACGCTTCGCCGTTTTGCGCCGGAGGGCATGCGGGTGCGTCGCGAGATGACGGTTACGCTCGGCCGTAACCAGCGCCCGGAGCCGGACGTGTTGGTACTACGCGCGAACGCCACCAGCGATCCTTCGGCGACCAGTTATAACGCCGAGGACGTCGTATTGGCGATCGAGGTCGTGTCCGCGGAATCGCAGACACGTGATCGAGAGCGTAAGCCTCAGCTCTATGCCCAGGCAGGAATCCCGCATTTCTGGCGTGTCGAGAATTCCGATGGGCGACCGGTGGTCTACGTCTATGAAATCGACCCGGCCACATCCCTGTACGCACTCACCGGCATTCACCACGAGCGACTACAGCTGAGTACACCCTTCAAGATCGAGATAGACCTCAGCGACATCGATCGGCTCTAGCAACGACTCCGGCCCTGGAACCGGTTCGAGCAATCATGTTCATCGCTTCGTCGTGCACTCCGGGGGGAGTTCGAAGAAGTCGATGAATCGTGCCGCCGCTGCATAGTCGCCGCTGATCTTCGTGTCGCCGGTCCGCAAGGCCTCGGCCAGCGGACGCCCGTGAAATGCGACGGATATGAACGCCGGGACGGTGGTGTGGATGGCGACGGTTGCAGTACCCGTCGCGCCACGGCTGACGCTCAGGGCCTGGTCGGCGACGACTGCATGGAATTCGTCTGCGCCGGAATCGGATCCGGTGAAGTACAGGTCGTAGTCGGCGTGCACGCCTGCCGCCTGCTCGGGCTGGAAGAAGGTGCGCAGGGTGACCATCAGCGAATCGGTCGACATATCGGAGCAGCTGTAGCTGTTCGGGGTGCGGGAGCCCCAGCGGTTGAGCGCGACGATCACGTCATCGAGTTCGCGACCCCAATCGGTGAGGTCGTAGACGGCAGCGCCGACCGGCGGCGGCAGCTTGCGCTTGTGTACCACGCCGATCTGGACGAGTTCCTCGAGGCGCTGGGAGAGCACATTGGGACTGATGCCGGGGAGTCCGGCGCGCAGATCGGTGAAGCGTTTGGGGCCCAGGAGTAATTCGCGCACGACGAGCAGGGACCAGCGCTCGCCGACGAGGTCGAGCGCGCGGGCGGCACCGCAGGCGTCGTGGTAGCTGCGCTTGGCGCGCTGCTCCGGGGCAATAGTCATGGGCTACAGCATATCAGTCGATTCTTCAACTGAATTAATTAGTTGTATTTTAGGACTAGCCATTGCTAGCGTGCCACAGTAACGATCTTCGGGTGGAAGGCGTCTGTGGTGACGGAAGCAAAAGAACGACATAGACAGGTGGGGGACGCCCCGTCCGGTGCGGACAGTAAGCGCTGGCTCGCCCTCTATGTGTTGTGCGGCGGCATGCTGATGATCGTGCTCGATGCGACGATCGTGAATGTCGCGCTGGCGGATATCCAGACCGACCTCGGCTTCACCGCATCGGGTCTGGCCTGGGTGGTGAACGGATATTTGATCTCCTTCGGCGGTCTGCTCATGCTGGCCGGCCGACTCGGTGACCTCATCGGTCGCCGCACCATGTTCCTGTCCGGTCTGGTGGTCTTCACGCTGGCCTCGGCACTGTGTGGTGCGGCCGTCAACGAGGTGACTCTCATCGCGGCCCGCTTCCTGCAGGGCATCGGTGGCGCCATGACCTCGGCGGTCATTCTCGGCATGATCTTCGCGATGTTCCCGGATCCGCGCGAGCAGGCCAAGGCCATCGGTCGCTATGCCTTCGTCGCATCGGCCGGTGGTGCGATCGGTCTGCTGCTCGGCGGTTTCCTCACCGCGCTGGACTGGCGGCTGATTTTCTTGGTCAACCTGCCTATCGGCATTACGGTCGGTCTCGGCGCGCTGAAGATTCTGGACAAGGACAAGGGCGCCGGACTTAAGGACGGCGCGGATGTCCCCGGCGCCGTGCTGATCACGGCGGCGCTGATGCTCGGCGTCTACACGATCGTCAAGCCCGCCGCCGAATACGGCTGGACCGATCCGGTCACGCTCGGGCTCGGTGCGGCCGCGCTGGCGCTGCTGGCCGGATTCATCGCGCGGGAGGCGACGGCGGCCACCCCGCTGATGCCGCTGAAGATTTTCCGCTCGCGGAATCTGTCCGGCGCCAATGTGATCCAGGTGCTCACCGTGGCTGGCATGTTCGGCATGTTCTTCATGGGTTCGCTGTACCTGAAGCAGGTGCTCGGGTATTCGCCGATCCAACTCGGCACGGCCTTCTTCCCGGTCGCGGCGATCATGGGTCTGCTGTCGGTGCGCTACTCCGAACATCTGGTGATACGGTTCGGCGCCCGCAAGGTGCTGATTCCCGGTCTGCTGCTGATTCTCGTCGCGCTGCTCTGGCTGACCCAGGCGCCGGTGGACGGCAACTACTGGCTCAATATCTTCGGTCCGATGGCCCTGTTCGGCACCGGCGCGGGTCTGGCCTTCCCGTCGCTGATGAATCTGGCGATGACGGGGGTCGAGCCGCAGGAGGCCGGTCTGGCCTCGGGCCTGGCCAACACCACCATGCAGGTCGGCGGCGCGCTCGGTCTGGCGGTGCTCGCCACCCTGTCGGCGAGCAAGACCGAACATCAGCTGAAGGACGGTGTCGCGGCAAATGTGGCGCTCACCAACGGATTCCAGCTGGCGTTCTGGATCGGCGCCGCACTGGTGGTCGCCGCGCTGGTCGCGGCGGTTGTGGTGCTGAAGTCGGTCCCGACGCAGCCGCACGATCAACTCGATGACGAGCTGTTGCTCGAAGCCGAGGTGGCCTCCGAACGCACCGCCATCTAGTCCGGAAATGCCGAAAAAGGCCCGGTTCGCGATCGCGAACCGGGCCTTTCGTGGGCTTACTGCTGCTTCTTGCGCTGGGTCAGCAGGTAGATGCCGCCGACAATCAGTGCGACGACGACCAGGCAGCAGATGCCGCCGATGAGCAGCCCACTGCTGCTCTTCTTCTTTTTCTTGGCCGCGAATTCCACTGCGGATGCGACGGTGTCGGAGTTGGTCCAAGTGTCCGCGCTCGCCCACACCTGCGGGTCCAGCAAAGCGGTATTGGTCAGCAGATCAAGGTACATATGCATCCCATTGTCGAAGGTACCGGCCTCCTCCCGGGGCCGAGTTGTCAAGCGTAGTGGGCGAATACCGTCTGGGAAGCCTTTCCTATGTTTGGAAATCCTTCAGAGTGATGTTTTCGACATGGAGGTTTCAGCGCGGTTTTACCAATGGGAATGGCAGCGTTTCGCGAATGCTGCGTCCCGTGATCAACATGACGATGCGATCCACGCCCATTCCCAATCCGCCGGTCGGTGGCATCGCATGCTCGAGCGCTTGCAGGAAGTCCTCGTCGAGCTCCATGGCCTCTGGATCGCCGTTGGCCGCCAGCATCGACTGTTCGGTGAGCCTGCGGCGCTGTTCGATCGGATCGGTGAGTTCGCTGTAGGCCGTACCCAATTCGACGCCCCAGGCGACCAGATCCCAGCGCTCGGTCACGCCGGGAATGCTGCGGTGCGCGCGGGTCAGTGGGGAGACCGAGGTGGGGAAGTCGATGTAGAAAGTCGGCTTCTCGGTATGGGATTCGACCAGATGCTCATACATCTCCTGCACGACCTGTCCGGTATCCCAACCGTGCTGATAGGGCACTTGCGCCTGATCGCAGAGTTCGCGCAGTTCTTCGAGCGTGGTATGCGGAGTGATCTTGGTGCCGAGCGCCTCCGACACCGCGCCGTGCACGGTCTTCACCGTCCACTCCCCGGAGATGTCCACCTCTTCGAACGAGCCGTCCGGCTTGGGGCGCAGCGCCACCATCGAGCCGTTGGCCGCCTGTGCGGCATTCTGGATGAGCTGGCGCGCCAGCTGCATCATTCGCTCGTAATCGGCATGTGCCTCATAGGCTTCCAGGCTGGTGAACTCCGGATTGTGGCTGAAGTCCACACCCTCGTTGCGGAAATTGCGCCCGATTTCGAACACCCTTTCCATACCGCCGACGCACAGCCGCTTGAGATACAGCTCGGGCGCGATCCGCAGATACAGATCCAGATCGTAGGCATTGATATGGGTGAGGAACGGTGTCGCATTGGCGCCGCCGTGCACCTTCTGCAGGATCGGGGTCTCCACCTCGAGATATCCCCAGGCATTCAATGAATCCCGCAGCGAGCGCACCACCGCGGTGCGCTTACTCAGCACCTCGCGTACCTCGGGATTGATCGCCATATCGACGTAGCGCTGACGCACCCTGGCCTCGGGATCGGCCAGGCCCTTCCACTTGTCCGGCAGCGGATGCAGGCATTTGCCGATCATCCGCCAGTCCGCGGCCAGCAGCGAAAGCTCGCCGCGGCGGCTGTGCCCGATCTGACCGCTGACCTCGATGAGATCACCGAGGTCGAAGAATTCGCCGAATTCGCCGCTGCGTCCGGCGCCGACCCGATCGCGATCGATGACGAGCTGGATATCGTCGGTCCAGTCCCGCACCACCGCGAAGATCACACCGCCGTAATCGCGGATGCGCAGCAGTCGGCCGCAGACCCGCACGGTGGTGCCGCGCGGCGAACGCCGCGCCGCCGCGACGGTATGCGTCGGGGGATAGGCGACCGGATAGGCATCGACTCCGGCGGCCGTGAGCCGGTCGAGCTTGTCCATGCGCACCCGTACCTGCTCCGGGCGGCGCGGAAGTAGTTCCACCCCGACGTTATCCGGTAGGTCCGGCGGACTGCCGTCGGCGTGCAGTCCGGTGATGCCCGCTGGTACCGCACTGTGCAGACCGGTGTGGGTAATGGTTTCGGGTTCCTTGCCGAACCGCGGTAGGAAGCCCTCGGCGAGCGCACTGGCCATGGCCACCCGGGGTAGTTGCCTGCGCTCCTCGAACAGGAAGAACCGCGGCACCCAGTGCGGCTGGTACTTCACATTCGACCGGTACAGCGCCTCCAACTGCCACCAGCGCGAAAAGAACAGCAGCACACCGCGCCACAGCCGCAGCACCGGTCCGGCGCCGATGCGCCCGCCCTCCTCGAAGACCGAGCGGAACACCGCGAAGTTCAACGAAACCTTGGTTATCCCATGCTGTTCCGAGGCCAACGCGAGCTGGGAGATCATCAGCTCCGTGACACCGTTGGGGCCATGTGGATCTCGGCGCATCAGCTCGAGTGACGCGCCGGTGCGTCCCCATGGCACCAGTGAGAGCATGCCGAGCACCCGCTCCTGCGAATTCACCGCTTCGACGAGCAGACAGTCGCCGTCCAGCGGATCGCCGAGGCGTCCGAGCGCCATGGAGAAGCCGCGCTCGGTTTCGGTATCGCGCCAGGCATCCGCACGGGCGATCACCTGCCGGAACTCCGCGGCCGGAATATCGCGATGGCGGCGGATGCGCACGGTGATCCCGTGCTTGCGCAACCGATTCGCGGCCTGTCGGACCTGCTTCATCTCCGGGCCCGCGAGCGAGAAGGACCTGGTGTCCAGAATTGCCTCATCGCCGAGGCGCAGCGCTGAAAGTCCGGCCCGCCGATACGCCGTCGCACCGAGTTCGCTCGCGCCCATCACCGCCGGAGCCCAACCGAATTGGTCGGCAAGCTGCAGCCATGCATCGATCGCCTGCGGCCAAGCCTCGCGAATGCCGATCGGATCGCCACTGGCGAGGCAAACGCCCAATTCGACGCGATAAGTCAGTGCCGCCTTGCCACTCGGCGCGAAGACCACCGCCTTATCGCGCCGAGTCGCGAAGTAGCCGAGTGAATCCTCGACATCGGCGCGCTCCAGCAGACCGCGGATCGCGGATTCGTCGGTTCCGGTCATCGCATTGCCCGCCCGTTGCGAGCGCAGCAGGATGACCACCGCGGCCAACAGTGCGATGGCGCCAAAGAGGCCGAGCAGGAAGTTGACGAACGGGCGCGGATGACCGTCGAAATGTTCGTTGTCCACCAGCACCGCGGCCGTCACCCGATAGACCGACCACAGCGGCCGCTGCACGCCGCGCGGCAATGAACCGGGGAACAGTTCCACCAGACCCCAGCCGAGCAGACACCCGACCGCTAGGCCGCCGACCAATACGCCCAGCGCCTTCCAGCCCGCGCCTCGGCGCACCTTGGTGTAGAACTCCCGCCAGGACGCGAGCAGCACGGCGATCGCGGCGATCTGCACCGCTGCCGCCACGAGCGCGTGCATATTGGCCTCGTCGAGGAATTCGAGCACGTTCGCCAGGGCATAGAGCGCGATATAGCCGACCAGCAACCACCAGGCGATTCGCTTGCGACTGGCCGTCGCCCCCGCGAGCAGACCGACTACCAGTGCCCACACGAGGCTGGTATCGGGTGCGTCGAAGTAGTACAGGTCGATGTAGCGACGCGGTACATGGCTCAGATAGCGCAGTCCGGGCGAGAGACTCCACAGGAAGCAGAGCACGGCGAACACACCGAGGAGCAGACCCGCGATGTGCGGGACCTCGCGCAACCGTCCGTGCCCGCGATGCGGAACCGGTGGTGCCGATCTCTCCGGGGGAGCTTCGGTGTCGATGTGTTGCCCGGCGTGCATGGTTGTCACAGCACCAGTGTGTACGGTGCCGCGGTGGTGGTGCTCCAAGACCACCCGGGCATGTCGGTTATGGGCGCGTCATTCATGCGTTTCGGTCGCCTGTGTTCGATTCGCGGTGTTCACGGCTACGCTGCGCCACCGTCTCCGGGCCCGTCGTCCGCACCGCGGGTGGGGGCGGGATTTCCGGTTCGACGGCGACGGAGTAAGGATGTATCCCATGTCCGATGCAGTCGATGTGCCGATCGATGACGACGTCATTCGACTCGGTCAGTTCCTCAAGCTGGCCAATCTGATCGATTCCGGATCGGAGGCCAAGACCGTGATCGCCGCGGGTCTGGTACGGGTGAACGAGGAGGTGGAACTGCGTCGCGGCCGGCAATTGCATGTCGGCGACATTGTGGCCATCGCCGGTCACAAGGCCAGGGTAGCCGCGGTCTAGTCGCTCAGTCTTCGGCACGGACCACAATGCCGTCGTGGTCGCTGTAGAGCATTTCGCCTGGCACGAAGCTGACACCGCCGAATTCGACGGGGACATCGCGCTCGCCGCTGCCCGTCTGGGTGCTCTTGCGCGGGTTGGTGCCCAGCGCCTTGATGCCGATATCGAGCGTGCGCAGGATGGCCGAGTCGCGCACCGCACCGTTGACGATGACGCCGGACCAGCCGTTGGCCACACCACGTCCGGCGATAATGTCGCCGACCAGTGCGGTGTGCACGCTGGCGCCGCCGTCGACGACGAGCACGCCGCCGTTGCCCGGCTCGCTCAGCGTCTGCTTGACCAGCAGGTTGTCCTGGAAGCAGCGGATCGTTGTGATGCGCCCGGAGAACTCCGCGCGCCCGCCGAACTGGATGAACTGCGTATCGCAGCTACGGATTTCGGGGCCGATTTCGTCGGCGAGATCCGCGGTAGCAATGGTCTTTTGCGATTCGGTCACGGGTGCCAGCTTAGAGTTCGGGCCGCAGTCGACTCCGAACGGACCACCTGGTCTGCCGGGCTGCTGGATTTGTGGCGTCGGCGGGCTGATCCTTTCGAGCGACCTGCAAGCAGTTCGCTAGCGGTGCCCGTAATGCATCTCGTACTTGATTCGCTCGGTTTCGCGCATCTTGTTGTGGTCGATCCATTGCGGATCGAGGCCGTGCTGCCTCATCCGATAGCGGCGCCAGACATAGCTGCGCGCCACGGTGAACACGACCAGCGGCACGAGCATCATGATGATCACGCCGATCTTCAGCGCGATCGGCCCGGGGAACAGCAGCGGGACCAGCAAGAGTGGGATGAATGGAACGATGAACCGGACGAGATAGCGCACCTCGGCCCCGTGCCCGACGAGGTCGTGGATGACCCACTCGTGCAGCTCCTCGGGGAGCTCGCGGCCGAGATCGTAAGAGATCCGCTGGCCTATCGTGGGGCGTTTCATATGTTCAGGCTATGCCCGTGAGATGCGTCACCGCCAGGTTCGGCGAATATTCGGCAGCCGAAATCAGGCGCGACCGTGGCGGCGTTCGTAGGCCAGCCGCTCGGTTTCGGCGCGCTCGCTGGACGCGGAGTCGGCCAATGCCGGATCGAGGCCATGCTTGACCAGACGCGCCCTGCGATACACATACATCAGTGCCGCGGTGAAATAGATCAGTGGCAGATACAGCAGCGCCATCATTGCCAGCCCCATCCATTTCGGTCCCGGCACCAGCAGGAACAGACTCAGGACCGGAATCATCGGAATGAGGAAGCGCATCAGATAGCGCCGTGCCGCACCGGGGCCGGTGAGGTCCTCGAGTACCCACGCCGACATCGACCGCGGCAGCGTGCGTCCGCAGATGTAGGCGATGCGCTGCGGAAATGTCGGTGTTGTTCGGTCGGCCATGGTGCCAAGCATCCTCCGGCGGGACCGACCAGGACAAGTTCCGGCTAGCCCTTTCCGCTGGCGTGGAATTCGGCGATCTGGGTGGTCAGGTTGTGCGTGGAGTGCTTGACCGCGATCTTCACAAACGGCTCGATGGTCTTGCCGAGCACCTTGCCCGCGATTCCGCCGGGCACGCGATAGTCGACAATGGCGTCGACCGTGCAGCTATCGGTGCCCTTGGCGTGGAACAGGAAGGTTGATTCGATCTCGAAGCCCTTGATCGACTTCACCGCGATCGCGTAGTTCTGCTCCCACCGCACGACGCGCAGACGCGAATGCAACGAGGCGGGACCGAGTTTGATGGTGCCGTCGAAGGTCGCGCCGACGCCCTCGATCTGGTCGGTGATCGGCGTGAAGTCCTGGACCTCGGTGATGAAACGCGACAAATTCCGGTAGTCGTTGACATACGCGAAGGCTGTTTCGGCAGACGCCACACAGTCCTCGACGATCTTCACCTCGGTCATGGGCACAACTGTAACGGGTTCCCGGCGGGTGCTTGCATTTGCAAGCGTCAGGCTGTGACCGCCAGGGTGGCCGCCAGTCCGAAGGCCACCGCCATCACCGCTACCTCGATGACCGCGCGCCGCAGCGAGGATTCGGCAGACATGCGATGTCCCGTCGCCTGCGGTACCCAGCTCCGGCGCCACCACCAGCCCAGCGCCAGCAGCCCAACCAGCACAAGGGTTTTCGCGAGGAGAATGCGGCCGTATCCGGTCGTCCCGAACGCGGCGATCCCGCCGACCCGCACCAACCCGTTGACCACGCCGGTGACCGCGACAATCCCGACCAGTGGCAGCGCCACCGCTGAGTACCTGGGCAGCGCCACCGCCCACTCACCCCGGGTGCGCACCACCAGTACCAGCGCGACCAGCAGTCCGAACCAGGACGCCGCCGCCAGCGCGTGCACCGCCGCGAGCACCGAGCCGAAAGTCTGCTGCGACATATGCCCGGTGATCGGCCGCAACGCCAACGACACCGCGGTGAAGACCAGCACCAGATCCGCGGATGCGGTCTCCGGCCGCCGGAACGCCATCGCCGAATAGCAGGCGACCGCACCGCTGCCGATCAGCACCGCGATGCCGACCTGCCCGGCGCTGATCTCGACCAGGAAATTACCGAACTGCCCAGCACTGAGCTCGCCAATGGGCACGCCGACTACGGCGGCCGCCTCGAAGGCGAGCACCGTGAATTCGGTGACACACCAGATCCCGGCCAGTACCGCGAGCATTCGCCACGGCGGCCGCAGTCGATCGTGCAACCGGGGCAATGCGGCCAGCCCGAGCACCGTCGCCCCGGTGCAGTCCGCGAGCACCCGGATGACGCTCTCGGTCTGTGCGGGAGCCGGGACCGCCAGGATCAGCGCGAGCGCCACCCCGAGCAGCCCGGCCGGGACGACCAGCAGCAGAGCTTGCGCATTTCCGCCGCCGGTCGTCGGCTGCACCTTGTTCACCCGTGTGCCCTTCTCACCGTGGCGATTTGCGGCTCCTGCCGCCGAACAGGGCGAAGGCCAGGCCACCGCCGAACAGGACGACCGCGCCGATGATGAAGACCCACAGCGGAATTCCGTTGGAATCGTCACCACCCGCGGAGTTGTTCTTGGCGTCGGCCTTCGGGCCCGGGGTACCGTTGCCCGCCTTGGTCAGGGTGAAGGTCCGCTCGCCCTTGACCGGGTGGCCGTCGGCGGAGGTGACTCGGTAGCCGATCTTGTAGACGCCGGTCGGGCCGAGTTCGCCGACCGCGACACTCACGGTGGGACCATCCACCTTCGGATCGCCCTTGGACCACAGATTCCCGTCCGGCCCCACCACGGTGAGTGCCGGAAAGCTTTCCTGCAGTGGCTCGTTGAAGGTGATGCTCACACGCTCCGGACCGGTTTCGATGCTCGTGCCGTCGGCGGGCACGCTGCTGACCGGCGTGGAATGGGCCGCCGCCGTTCCGGCCGCGAGCGCGCCCATGCTCAGCAAGAGCAGGCCCGCGACCAGCCCGGCGACCATGCGACGCATGGCGGTGGCACTCATGCCCGGCGTCCGCGGATCACATTGCCGAGCCCGAGCGCGACGCCGAGCAGTCCGAGTGCGAGACCGATGCCGCCGAGCCAGCGCGCGGTGTTGTCGGTGTCCTTCGACTTCTCCTGGGCGGCAGCCGAACCGCCGACGTGGTGGCCGTCATGGCCGTCGCCGGTGGCCGCCGCGAGGGTGAGCGTCGGTGCCGGATGTTCGGGTTCGGAACCGTCCGCGCCCATGGGCTGATCCCACTTGACGACCTTGCCGTCGCTGTAGGTCTGGGTGGCCGGGAAGCTGACCTCGTCCTGGGTCGGAAGCGGCCCGACCGAGAGGACGAAGCGCTGGAACTGGCCGGGACGCACGCCGGGCATGCCGGGATCGACGGTCCAGGTGACCGAGGTCGCCTCGGCCTTGTCATTGCGGTCGACCTTGGAACTCCAACCCGGAATGGGTTCGGTGCGGGCGCTCTTGAGGTTGGGCAGGGCGACGGTGAGCGCGGTGGTGTTCGCGGTTTCCGATTCGGTCGGGACCTTGAAGGTGACCACCGAGTAGTCACCCTGTGTCGCGCCGGGTGCGTCGGCGGTGACATGTGCGGAGGCGGTGCCGCCCGCGAGGAGAACGAAACCGGCGGCGGCCACGGCCGTGCAGGCGCGCGTGATCTGCGTACGCATGATGAAGTGCTTTCTGTCCGAAGGAGTTTGGGTGTGGCGGGTCAGGCCGACACCGGTGGCGCGCGCGGACCGATCGCGCCGTTCGGATGAAAGCGGTAGCGCCGCGGAAGTGGATCGGACCAGCGAACCGGGCTGGCGAGCACGAGCGGTGATCCGTTGGCGAAAACCGCGCGAATGACGCTGGACGCCATCGCATAGAGCCGCTCGGCCAGCAGGATCAGTGCAACGCAGCCGAGCGTTGCGATCAGGTGCGCCGACAACATCCAGCCCGAGGGCAGATACGGCTCGAGTTGCGGTGCGCCGGTATGGGTGTGGGTGTGGTCGATCAACCCGGATAGCACCGCATGCCCAGCGAGCTGTCCGAGCGCGAGCGCACCGAGTACGGCCCACCGGCGGTCGCTGCGCTGCCGGAGCCGCCCCGCGGCCCAACCCGACAACGCCGAAACAAGCAGCAGCAGAGCGGATTCGGTCGAATCCGGAAATCCGCCACCGGCCGCACCGTGTGCGGCGATGGCGAGCGCACCGACCATGCCGCCGACCAGACAGCCACGCGGACTGCCAGAGGGCTGGCCGGAAGACATCGGGTGGATCAGCTGACGCCGAGGCGCGCCAAGACGTCTGCCTCGATCCCGGACAGCTCGCTCGAGATCGACGCGTGCACGGCGCGACGGCGCGGCGCCGGCATCTGCTCCGCGGTCCGAATCGCGGCGGTCAGATTGCCGAGTCGATCTTGGGTGGCTGCGACGAATTTCTGGGTCTCGCCCTTGCTCGCCTTGTCGTTGGACTGCGTGCCGATCTTGTCGAGGGCGGCTTCGGTATTGGAGATCCGCGCCTGCAGCCGACCGCCGTGACCACTGAAATCGCCGAGCTGTTCGACGCCGATGCCGAGCTGATGCGCCCGACGGGTGTCGATCTGCCCGCGGATGTAGGTCGCGGCGCGGTAGGCCAGCGGTGCGAGCACAGGCACCAGCACCCGGGCGACACCGAGGTACTTGCGGACCTGGCTCGCGGTGAACGGATCCCGCTCAGCCTTGGCGGCCACCTTGAGTGCGGCCTTCTCCTCGGCCTGCAATGCGGCGATCTGCGCCTTGGCGACCTTGCTCTGGGTGCGGGCCTCCGCGCGGCGGGCCTTGCGGTCGTTCTTGGCGCCGAGTTTCGCCTCCATGGCGGCCTTGTGCTTGAGAGCCTTCGCCTCGGCCCTGCGGCTCGGCCGCCGCTTGCGCTTCGTGAACAACCCCATCGAGGCCCTCCTATGTCTGATTTGCAGCGCCTGCGGCGCTGCGTGCTCGCGGCCCCTGGTGTCTCGCGTCCGAGCCGTCGAGACTCGCGCCTGCGGCGCATGCACTTCGACGACTCGAACGCGAGACGGGCCGCGAACGTCGCTCGTAAGACTCGCTCCGAACGGGTTGAGTGATATTGAATCATTCCGTTGCAGGACTACCAGTGCATAGGTCTATCACGCGGCCCGCACGTGTACCACGCGGCTTCAGGGTGTACTACGCGACGTCGCGTCATGCGATCACGGAGTTGTCAGGGGTCTGGACCATACTGCCTATGTGTATTCGGGCAGCGGTGACCGCGAGGGTCGCAATCACGAAGGCGTAGCCGACGAGCGGCAGACCGAGCCGAGCGCTGCGCCGATGCCCGCTGAGCCGACCGCGTTCGTCGATGCCAGAGCGTTGATCGGGTGTCGGCACCGCTTGCATTTGAACGCCGCCCATCCGGCCCTGCTGACCGGGGTGATCGAGGATGCCGGGGTCCGGCAGCGCCGGGAGGCCGCCTCCGCGCATCGAACCCGGGTGCGTGAGGCGCTGATCGCCGCGGATCCGGACAACTGGGTGGTGATCGATCCGACGCTGCGCGCGGGGGAGCGGGCCGCGGCCACTATGCGCGCGTGTGCCGAAGGCGCGCAACACATCTGGGGCGGACTGCTGCCGCAGGAACCGGATACCGGCCGCCGCGGCGGCTCGGAGATCCTGCTGCGCGATCACGATCGCGGCGGCTACATTCCGGTCATAGTGGTCAATCACAAGGTCACCGATCCGCGTCAGCCCGAACCGGCCGATTTCCACCCGACCACCTCGGATCCGTATCACTGGGATCCGCAACCGGATCCGCATCGCAAACTGCGCCCGCAGCCCCGCGATCAACAACGGCTCGCGCATCTGTACCGGATGCTGCAGCGGCACGGGTTGGCCAGTCCGGCGCTGGTCGGTGGCGTGATCGGCTACCACTTCGACCGCATTCTGGTGCACGATCTCGGCCCGCTGCTCGCCGATTACGACCGGCGCTACGCCGATCGAATCGCGGTGGTGCGCGGGGAATTGCCGACGGTTCCGTCGAAGGTGCCCGAATGCCGCCAGTGCCCGTGGTGGGCGCGCAAAGCGCCCGCCGACGAGGCGCGGGTCGCTGGTCAAAGCTGCGAGGGCTGGCTGATCGAACATCGGGACGTGAGCTTGGTCGCGCCCGGTTCCCGTGCCGAGGTGCTGCGCGGTCACGGTGTCGAGACCATCGACGATCTGGCCGCCTGGGTCGGCGACGATCCGGAGGACTGGCAGCACGGCCCCTTCGACGAGGCGGTGGTGACCGCACGCGCGTGGCTCGCGGGTGCACCACTGGTGCGCCGGGTCGAGCGGGTCTGGGTGCGTCGTGCCGATGTCGAGGTGGATGTCGATCTGGAGAGCTTTCAGGAGTACGGCGCATACCTCTGGGGCACGCTGCTCGACGGCGTGTACCGCCCGTTCGTCACCTGGGATCCGCTGCCCACCGAGGATGAGGGCCGCTCCTTCGGCGAATTCTGGACCTGGCTGATGACCGTCCGTGCCGAGGCCGTCGCCTCCGGGAAAACCTTCGCCGCGTACTGCTATTCGCGCACAGCAGAGGACAAGTGGCTCTACGAATCGGCGCGCCGGTTCGCGGGGCGGCCCGGGGTGCCGACGGTCGAGCAGGTCCGCGCCTTCGTCGACGGACCGCAGTGGGTCGATATGTTCCAGGCCGTCTCCGATCAGTTCATCTGCCCGAATGGCAAGGGGCTCAAGAAGATCGCGCCGGTGGCCGGATTCTCCTGGCGCGATCCGGAGGCGGGCGGCGAGGCGTCGATGAGCTGGTATCGGCTGGCCGTCGGCTACGAGGGCGAACCCGATCCGAGCCAGCGCACCCGGCTGCTGGAGTACAACGAGGACGATGTGCGGGCCACCATGGTCCTGCGCGAATGGATGCATCCACGGCCCACACGGGCCGATGATCCGCACCGTGCCGACATCGAAGTGCCCGGACTCGCCGACTTCGGGCAGATGTCGGCGGATGTCGGATAGGCGCAGCGGTACCATCGCGACGTGACAGAGCACGTCGAACAACTCGAGTTCCAGGCAGAAACCCATCAGCTGCTCGAGCTGATGATCCATTCGGTCTACTCCAACAAGGACACGTTCCTGCGGGAGCTGATCTCGAACGCCTCCGACGCGCTGGACAAGCTGCGGCTGGAGTCCTTCCGCGACAAGGATCTGCACGTCGACACCGCCGATCTGCATATCGAGCTGGCGGTCGACAAGGACAACCGGATCCTGACGGTCAGGGATAACGGCATTGGCATGTCCCGCGCCGAGGTGGTCGATCTGATCGGCACACTGGCCAAATCCGGCACCGCGGAGCTGCGCAAGAAGCTGAACGAGGCCAAATCCGAGGCAGCCGCCGAGGAGCTGATCGGCCAGTTCGGTATCGGCTTCTATTCGACCTTCATGGTCGCCGACAAGGTCACCCTGACCACGCGCAAGGCCGGCGAGACGGAGGGGACCCGTTGGGAGTCGGCCGCGGGCAGCTCGACCTACACCATCGAAACCCTCGACGAGGCCCCGCAGGGCACCGCCGTCTCACTGCACCTCAAGACCCCGGACGAGGACGACCACCTCTTCGACTACACCCTGGAGTGGAAGCTCCGCGAGATCGTCAAGAAGTACTCCGACTTCATCGCCTGGCCGATCCGCATGCAGGTCGAGCGGACCGTCACCGAGGGGGAGGGCGAGGAGAAGACCGAGAAGACAATTCTCGAGGAGCAGACGCTCAACTCCATGAAGGCGCTGTGGACCCGCCCCAAGAGCGAGGTCAGCGACGAGGAGTACAAGGAGTTCTACAAGCACGTCAGCCACGGCTGGGACGATCCGCTGGAGATCATCCCGATGAAGGCCGAGGGTACTTTCGAGTACCAAGCGCTGCTGTTCATTCCCTCGCACGCGCCGTTCGATCTGTTCACCCGTGAGCACAAGCGCGGCGTGCAGCTCTACGTCAAGCGGGTGTTCATCATGGACAACTGCGAAGAGCTGATGCCGGAATACCTGCGCTTCGTCAAGGGGGTGGTGGACGCGCAGGATCTTTCGCTCAATGTCTCCCGCGAGATTCTGCAACAGGACCGGCAGATCCAGATGATTCGCAAGCGCCTGGTGAAGAAGGTGCTCTCGACGGTCAAGGAACTGCAGGGTGCCGAAGATCAGGAGAAGTACCAGACGTTCTGGAAGGAGTTCGGGCGTGTCCTCAAGGAGGGCCTGCTCTCGGACTTCGACAACCGCGAGACGCTGCTGCAGGTGTCCTCGTTCGCCTCGACCAACTCCGAGGACGAGCTGACCTCCCTCGCGGCCTACGTCGAGCGGATGAAGGACGGCCAGGACGCCATCTACTACATGACCGGCGAGACCCGTCAGCAGGTGGAAAGCTCCCCGCACATGGAGGCCTTCAAGGCCAAGGGCCGCGAGGTGCTGATCCTGACCGATCCGGTCGACGAGATGTGGGTCGGTTCGGTCACCGAATTCGATGGCAAGCCCTTGCAGTCCATCGCCAAGGGCGAGGTCGATCTGGAGACCGAGGAAGAGAAGAAGGCCACCGAATCGCTGCGCGAACAGCAGGACAAGGACTTCGCCGAACTGCTCGGCTGGCTCGGCAAGACTCTGGAAAACGTCAAGGAGGTGCGCCTGACCAACCGGCTCACCACCTCGCCGGCCTGCCTCGTCGGTGATGTCTTCGACTTCACCCCGATGCTGGAGCGCATGTACCGCGCCTCCGGTCAGCTGGTCCCCGAGTCCAAGCGGATCCTCGAGCTCAATCCGACCCACCCGCTGGTCACCGGCCTGCGCGACGCCTACGACACCCGCAAGGACGACGCCGACGCGGGTAAGGTTCCCGAACTCACCGAGACCGCCGAATTGCTCTACGGCACTGCGGTTCTCGCCGAGGGCGGCGAACTCAAGGATCCGGCCCGCTTCGCCCAGATCCTCACCGAGCGCCTGACCCGCACGCTCTGAAGGTCGACCTGCGAAGAGTGGGGACACATAACCAGTGAGCGGCTCACATAGGTTCCAACCTGTGTGAGCCGCTCACCAGGTCTGCGACGACCCGCAACGCCAACGCGACTATCGTGGCACTTGATCTGGCTTGAATATGCGGGGAGGCGGGCTAGCTAACGTGCCGAATGCGAACGGACCGGTCATTCGGGCCGCACGTGCCGATGACTACGACGCCATCGCCACCGTTATCGATGATTGGTGGGGGCGCTCGGTGTTAACGCACCTGCCCAGGTTGTTCCTCGATCATTTCTATCGAACCAGCCTGGTCGCCGAGGTGCCCGGGGCCGGGCGGCGGGAACCGACCGACTGGCTGGCGGGCTTCCTGATCGGCTTCCTCTCGCCGTCGGAATCCGATGAGGCCTACATCCACTTCGTCGGCGTCGATCCGCAGTCCCGCAAGAGCGGCCTCGCGCGTGAGCTCTACGAGCGGTTCTTCGCGATAGCCAGGGCAAATGACCGCCATATCGTGAAGGCGATCACCTCGCCTGGCAATGACGAGTCGATCGGCTTCCACCGGCACCTCGGCTTCACGGTCGCCGGACCGGTGCGTGACTACAACGGACCCGGACATCACATGATCACCTTCGAACGCAAAATCTGATCTCCTTCGCGCACAACGTGTTCGGCCGGGGTCGATAGGTTCCGGAGGCATCGCCCGGTTAGCCTTGGACGGTCGAAAGGATCGTCAGCTGATGTCTGGTAACCCGCTTGCCGCCGCCGAACCGTGGGATCTAGTCGCCGACGGATATGCCGAATTCGGACCCGCGATCATGGCGCCCTTCTCCGCCCATGCCCTCGAACTCGCCGGTCTTTCGGCGCAATCACATGTGGTCGATGTGGCGGCGGGGCCGGGCACGCTGAGTCTGCCCGCCGCCGAACAGGTGGCGCGGGTATCGGCCATCGACTTCTCCGAGCCGATGATCCAGCGACTCACCGAGGATGCCCGCGCCGCCGGGCTGACCAATATCGACGCGCGGGTGGGGGACGGGCAGGCGCTGCCGTTCGACGACGCGAGCTTCGATGCCGGTTTCTCGATGTTCGGGCTGATGTTCTTCCCGGATCGGGCCAAGGGCTTCGCCGAATTGTTCCGGGTACTGCGTCCCGGTGCCGCCGCCGTGGTGTCGAGTTGGGCGCCGGTGGCCGAGTCGACGCTCATGCGACTGATGTTCGGCGCCTTCGCCGCCGCGGATCCGACCATCTCCGAACCCCAACCCAACTTCCTCACTTTGGAAAATCCGGAGGTCTTCGCGACCGAGATGCGCACCGCGGGCTTCGCCGGGGTGAGCATCCAACGCCATACCAGCACACTGAGTTTCGCCGATGTTGACGAGATGTGGGAGACCATGGCGCGCAGCAGTGCCCCACTGCTGCTCATGCGCCGCACCGTCGGCGAGGAGGTCTGGGCCGAACGCGTCGCCCTCATGCGCGCCTATCTCGCCGTCAACTACCGCCCGAACAAACCTCTGGCCACCACGGCATTCCTCGGCATCGGCCACAAACCGACCTCCTGAGCCAAGTCACAAAAACGCTGGGCTCCACAGGAGCCCAGCGTGACAAGTGATTAGCGGGGGGCCATGCGCAGGGCGCCGTCCATGCGGATGGTCTCGCCGTTGAGGTAGTCGTGCTCGACGATGTACTGCGACAGCTGCGCGTACTCGTCCGGACGGCCGAGGCGCGACGGGAACGGCACACCCGCCTCGAGGCCCTTGCGGTATTCGTCGGTGACACCGGCGAGCATCGGGGTGTCGATGATGCCGGGGGCGATGGTGTTCACGCGGATGCCGAACTGGGCAAGGTCACGCGCGGCCGGGACGGTCATCCCGTGCACGCCGCCCTTGGAGGCCGAGTACGCGATCTGACCGATCTGACCCTCGAATGCGGCGACCGAAGCGGTATTGATGATCACGCCGCGCTGGCCGTATTCGTCGACGGCGTCGGTCTTGGCGATCGCGTCGGCGGCCAGGCGCATCACATTGAAGGTGCCGAGCAGGTTGACAGTGATGACGGTGCGGAACAGTTCCAGATCGTGCGGGCCGTTCTTGGACAGGATGCGCCCGGCCCAGCCGACACCGGCGCAGTTGACCACGATGCGCAGCGGCGCACCGGATTCGACGACCTGCGCGACCGCGGCGGAAACCTCGTCGTTGCTGGTGACGTCGGCGGGGATCAGGGTGACGCCGTCGGGCACGTTGTCCCCGGCGCGCTCGATGGATTGAGGTACGTCGAGTCCGAAGACGGTCGCGCCCAGATCGGCGAAACGCTTGGCAGTGGCGGCGCCGAGGCCGGATGCGCCTCCGGTGATGATGGCGGCGGAACCCGAAATCTCCACGATGGTCCTCTCGTTCGTGACAGCCAGTTGGCCCTTCGTCAATTGCACCCTAACCGGTGGCGTGTGAGAGGCCCATCACGGCTCCCTCGCACCCGATATCCGCTGCATATAGCACGGCCCGATAAACGGAAAATTATTTGCGAACATATGTGTTCGCGGCTGGTATCGTCGCAGCTATGCAGCATCGCGGAGCGACTCGATCAGGGTTGGTAGCCAGGTGACTGGTCGGCAGCTGTTTTCCGCCGCGTCTGTCAGCGGGCGCCGGATTCTGATCACCGGCGCGGCGCGCGGCATCGGGGCCGCATTGGCGCGGCAGTTGCATGCGAAAGGGGCGAAGGTAGCCCTGCTCGGGCTGGAGGCGGACCTGCTCGCGGAGGTGGCGCGCGAATGCGGGGACGCACCGTGGCGTTACTGCGATATCGCCGATCACGGGCAGGTGGAGCGGGTGGTGAGCACGCTGGTCACCGAACTCGGTGGGCTGGATGTGGTGGTGGCCAATGCCGGGATCGCCAAACAATTGGCGCTGCTCGGCGGCGATCCGGCGGTCATCGAGGAGACGCTGGCGGTCAATGTGCTCGGCGTGTACTACACGCTGCGCGCCGCCGGACCGCACATCTGTCATCCGAATGGATACGCGCTGGTCATTTCGTCACTTGCGGCGGCGGTGAATCTGCCGTTGGCTGGGGCATACAGCGCCTCGAAGGCCGGAGTGGAGGCGCTCGGCAATACATTTCGGCACGAGGTCAGGCATACCGGTGCGAAGGTAGGTGTCGCGTATTTCGCCGAACTCGATACCGATATGACCACGCGCGGCTTCGGTACTGCCGCCGCGCGCGCCATTCTCGGCCGGTCCACGGTGTCCGGCGTCGCACCGCTCGGTCCCGCGATCGATGCGGTCGAGCGTGCCATCGCCCGGCGCAAACGTCAGGTGGTATCGCCATGGTGGGTAGCGGTGGCGTTGCCGTTCCGGCCGATCGCACAGCGCGTCATCGATATCGCGCTGCGCCGCGGGGTGGCGCGGGCGCTGGAGATCGCGCGGACCGAAGATGCGCCCTTCACCACAGACCAACCGGCCAGGCCCCGCAAAATGGAGCGACCGGCATAGCCGGATAACGCCCGCCCGACCTTCGGAGCCACTGAATGACCGAATCCGCCAGCAGCGCACGCCAACTCCCACGGGGGCGACACGGCCTGCCGAGGGAGGAGGTGATCGCCTCGCAGCGTGAGCGGATTTTGAGCGCGATGGCCGAGGCGATGGTCGAGAACGGATACGTCGGTACCTCGGTCGCGGCCATCCTGAAGCGGGCCGGTGTTTCCCGCGAGACCTTCTACGAGCAGTTCCGTTCCAAACAGGATTGTTTCGAGGCCGCCTACGAGCGGGCCGTCGACCTGCTGATCTCGAATATCTCGAATGCGATCAGCGGCGATGCGCGGGACTCGGCCAACCCGGCCGATCCGGACCGGATGGGTCGTATCCTCGAGGCCTACTTCGACGTGCTGATCGCCGAACCCGCATACGCCCGCCTCTACCTCGTCGAGGTCTACGCGGTGGGCTCGAAGGCGGTCGCCCGTCGCGCCCAACTGCAGGAATCCTTCGTCGCGATGATCGCGGACGTCCTCGACGCCCGCACCGACCAACAGCGCTTCGCCTGCCAGACCCTCGCCGCCGCCGTCAGCGCCATGGTCACCGCCCGCATAGCCGTCGACGACCTCCCCGGCCTGCGATCCCTTCGTGAACCCCTGATCGACCTGGTCCGCCGCAGCGGCGACCTCTACGGCGAGGCGATGCGTCAGGCGCGAGTACGTGCCTGAGCCGGCAACGGTCGTGTTCGAATACGGCGATCAATGCGGCGAGGCCATGCTGCGTACGGGCCGGAGCGATCAGCGCAGCTCTTCGACGGGTTCAGCTACCGCGACGGGTTCCGAATTGCGCCGAGTGCGGCGTGATCGAATCAGCAGGGCAATGCCTGCGGCGGCCGGTGCGAGGATGGCCAGTGCGCCGCCGGTGCCGATGCCGAGGTCGGGGAGCGTGGCGGCGAGCAGGCTCGCGGTACCGAAGTAGAGGAACAGCAGACCGGAGCCGATGCCGATGACATGTTCCGGGAGATGTTTGCCGACCAGGATGCCCGCGGCGATGGCGAGGGCATCGGCGGCGACCATGCCGATGGTGGAGCCGACCCAAACGCCCACCCAACTGTTATCGGTGGCCAGGGCAGCAGTGGCGAACATGGTCCGGTCGCCGAGTTCGGCGAGCAGGAAGGCGGACAGGACCACGAGGAACGGCGCGGTCGTAGCGCGTGGCGGCTTGGGTTCAGCCGCTTCATCATCGCTGCCGAAATGTTCGCGCAGCGTCCACAAGCCGACGGCCAGGAAGGTCAGTGCGGCGACCAGGGCGATGGCTCGGGTGGGCAGCGCGGCACCGAGGAAATAGCCGACGCCGACCGAGATCAGATGCACCGCCGCACTCGCGGTGGCAATGCCGCCGAGCACCACCCACCAGCGATAGCGCAACGCGAACGTCAGCGCCATCAGCTGGGACTTATCGCCCAGTTCGGCGAGAAAGACGATTCCGACGCTCAGCAATATCGTCGCGATCATGTGGTGTGTACTCCCGGGCTCCGGCCTGTCGGCCGGGAGATCGGATACGCCTCCGGCCGACAACGAAATGGTTGTCTCGGCCGAAGGTCTCGCCCACCGGATCTGCGCCGGTTCACGCGGCCGGGTCCGCGCCCTCGTGAGGCGGCGGGCCAGTATGTCGACAGCGCGATTGCGGGCTACTCCCCTTCGCTGCCATCGACTGTACCCCGCAGGCGCACGCACGCCAAGCCGCTGTAATCGAAATCGCAATGCGCACAATAAGTTTGGCGGCCCAACCCCGGATTTTCGGGTGCCCTGACAGGTCTGGCAGCCCACTCTTATCCAGAAGTGAGCTAGTCCTCGGCAATCAGCACGGTTGGGCGCACGCCGGTCGGCATTCCGTGGGCTGCCACAGAGAACCGGTGCGCGACCAGGGCGACGATCAAGGCGATCGCAAGTGGCAAGGTCAATGCCAGTCCCACTAGATCGGCCCCATCACATGCCGTGGCACGAGCCAGGCCCCTTTCCGAACTGTGCGGTCATCACTGGCCGTGCGCGGCTGCGAGATCAGGCCGCCAGCAGCATGGCCAGTACTGCGGTATCGGGGTCACTGATCGGGTCCAGACCAACTCGGCTCACCAAAGAGGTGACCGTGCCGTCGGATTCGGCCTCGGCCCACGCCGCCCGATGCTCCAACCCCAGATGCGGTACGCCGGGCAGCAGCACACAACCCGATGCCACACCCACACATTCCGGCAGCGACGGCCGGGTCTCCGAGGGCGGATGCAGCATCAACAGCGCCGGTGGCACATGATCGGCGAACCGGCCGGGTTCGAGCGCCTCATCACCGAGCACCGGCCCCTCGGCGAGGACCAGCCCGACGGTGCCGGGCGCAGGATCATCCGGTAGCTCCTCGCGCACACCGAAGACGGTCGAGGTGGTCAGCAGCCCCGGATATGAGGCGACCCGCACCGCGAGCACCAATACCTGTGCCCATTCCCTGGTGGTGTCGGGCCAACGTCCGGAGATGACGAACCCCCGCAGCGATCCGCGGGCCTGGAACGGCGTGATGCCGATGGGTCCGTTCGTATTCATGATGCCTCCCGTGAGCTAACCGGGGGCGGCTTTGCCCGTCCTCGAACTGTGGATTCTCGAGGATGCGCCAAAACTCAGTTGGCACACAAGTACCAAAGAGTGCTAATCGGACACGATAAAGCAACGAGCCCGCGAACCGTGTCGGTTCGCGGGCTCGGAGGCGGGAAGTGCTCAGCCGAAGATCAGGCCCTTGGCCTGGCCGACGGCGCGCGCGAAGCGCTCCTGCACGTCCTCCCAGTTGACCACGTTCCAGAACGCGGTCACGTAGTCCGCCTTGACGTTCTTGTACTGCAGGTAGAAGGCGTGCTCCCACATGTCGACCTGCAGCAGCGGGATGATGCCGAGCGGCACATTGGCCTGCTGGTCGTAGAGCTGGAAGGTCAGCAGCTTCTGGCCGAGGGTGTCATAGCCGAGCACCGCCCAGCCGGAGCCCTGCAGGCCGTTGGCCGCGGCGGTGAATTGGGCACGGAACTTGTCGAACGAACCGAACTGGTCGTCGATCGCGGCGGCCAACTCGCCGACCGGCTTGTCTCCGCCGTTGGGGGAGAGGTTCTTCCACCAGATGGAGTGGTTGACGTGACCGCCCAGGTGGAAGGCCAGGTTCTTCTCGTTCAAGAAGATGGCGCCGTGGTCGCCCGCCTCGCGTGCGGCCTCGAGCTTCTCCAGTGCGGTGTTGACGCCGGCGACATAGGCAGCATGGTGCTTGGAATGATGAATCTCGTTGATCTGCCCAGAGATATGGGGCTCCAGGGCGCTGTAGTCGTAATCCAGATCTGGCAACGTGTACTCAGCCACGATGTCCCTTCCTAATGTCGGGCCGTGTGTGCTCGCCGTCTCGAACACACCCAACCATCATTCGTACACCCGCTCGTTGGCAACCGCGCTTCTTGCCCCCACATTCCGCTGGGGACTTGCGCGGTGCGCTGGACAACTGACGGTACGACTGATTTCGTGAGTACATGGGTAACTCGCCCGGTGCGCCCGAAAGTCGGCCAGGCTTCCTACGCAGCACCTGAGACCGGGCCGTGCGGCACTCGACTCGGATGGCCTGAAGACGGCGGAGAGACGGTGAGCATCATGTCCTGGTACGACGAACTAGTTGGACGAATTCGTCTTCCCGAGCCACTGATGGTGCAGCCGGAGCAAGCGTTGCCCGGTCGTCTCGACCCGCTGCTGGTATCGGATACCCATCATGTGCACGGTCGGCCGATCCATCCGCCGTTTCCGGACGGTCTGCAGATCGCGGTGTTGGCCATGGGTTGCTTCTGGGGTGCCGAGAAGGAGTTCTGGCAACTCGACGGTGTCTTCACCACGGCGGTGGGGTACATCGGGGGTTACACCCGGAACCCGACTTATGAAGAGGTCTGTAGCGGGCGCACCGGCCATGCCGAAGCCGTGCTGATCGTCTTCGATCCCAACGTCATCGACTACGCCGGTGTGCTGCGCCAATTCTGGGAGAACCACGATCCGACCCAGGGCATGCGCCAGGGCAACGATCGCGGCACCCAGTACCGTTCGGCGATCTTCACCGTCGACGCGACGCAGAAGCAGCTCGCCCACAGCACCGCGCAGGCCTTCGGCGAACGGCTGGCCGCCGCGGGCTACGGCGAGATCACCACGGGGATCAACGAACTGCCGGGTCAGGGCGGCACGGATCCGTTGCGGGCGCTGCCCGAGTTCTTCTACGCCGAGAGCTATCACCAGCAGTATCTGGCCAAGAATCCCGACGGCTACTGCCCGGTGCACGCCACCGGCGTCAGCTGCCCGGTCGGATTGGGCGCCTGAACACGACCCGCACACCCGGTGACCGGGCGTGCGGGTCGCGTGACTACAGCTGCGGCACGATTCCGGCGCGCATAGTCCGCGGATCGCCCTCGTCATGCGCCTTCCACCAGCGCACCCCGCCCGCGATGAATTCCTTCAGCGGGATCTCGGCGCCGTTGGCGTCGTGAATAGTGATGTCGTCGAACCACACTCGCACGTCGAGTTCGCGCGGGTCGATGCCCTCCTCCTGGGAGAACTCCAGTACGTGCGTGGCGGCGTGCGAGTCGATCTGGGTGTCGAAGCTGAGTAGTTCACCCCAGTGCACCCAGCCACTGTCGTCCACATCGATGAACTCCCAGCCGTGCAGTCGACCGCCGCCGAAGCTACGGATGGCCGCGTCCAGATTGTCCAGCTGTAGCGGCAGCACCCTGGCCGCCACATCGTCCCACTCCTGAATGCGCAGCGATGCCGCGACTCGACTGACACCGGTGAAGGTCAACTTCACGCGGTAGTCCTCGGGCGCGGGTCCCTCGGCCGGAAGCGTCAATACCTCCAGGTCGAGGCTCAGTCGCGCATTCGCGGTATCGACCGCCACGCCTAGGCATGTGGCCTCCGAGAGTGCTGTGTTGAGTGCTGTCGTATCCATTCCGTCGAGTAGCCCCCTGCTCACGTCCATGCGCCCAGGCTACCGACAGCACCCGCCCGAACCCGGTATTTCAGTTATTCGCTGGTGTTCTCGAATTTTTTTGGAACCGATCGGCGATGGGCGGCGTCCAAGTAGATATCGGGACTGCACAGCCTCAGATCCCGAAGCAGCGGCGAATGACCGCTCCGGGATGGCAAGGAGGGGAGTCCCGGATCGGTCGTTCGTACCGCGACTCCTCCAGCAATCTCCTGGGATTGCCTACCTGATTCCGGACTTAGTGCATCATCCCATGTAGATCGGCATCTGCTGGATATCTGATGCTCATGAGCAGTGTGCTGCTTGATAGCTGCGCCCTGTGGATCAACTTGTGGATTATGTGGATAACTTCGACCGAGGTATGCACAAGCGGCCCCGGAGCGGGGCATCGGACAGGAACCAGAAGCACAGAACATACCCGAGGTAACGTGCCGATGTCGAGGCCGTGAAGTGCCCGTGGTGCACCGGCGTAGCGGGGCCGGAACTCCCCCGCGCTGCGCCACCCATGGCAGGATCGAAGCGTGACGAGCCCCGAAGTGTCGTCGGTGCCGGTGGAAGCCGTCCCGGACGAATTCGATAAGACCGAGCGTGTCGCCGCGGACGCTCCGGCGGCGATTCTGCTCGACGTGCGCGAGGACGACGAATGGCAGCTCGGACACGCGCCGGGCGCGATCCACATTCCGATGGCCGACGTGCCGGCACGGGTCGACGAGCTCGATTACGACGCCCAGCTGTATGTGGTCTGCCGCCAGGGTGGCCGCTCGATCGAGGTGGTCAAGTACCTGGCGCACATCGGATACGACGCGGTCAATGTCAGCGGTGGCATGGTGGCGTGGCAGCGGGCCGGTCGACCATTGGTCGCCGACGGCGATCACCAGGCGAAGATCTACTGAGGCAAGAGAGCGAGGCACGCGGCATGAACGTCAGGCCCGGAGGCGGCAGCCTGCGTAACCACGAAGGGCCCTGGCATGCCGCAAAGGAGACACCGTGAGTACGGTGGTGCAACCTTGTGCGCGCTGTGGCGCGCGCTGGGCCGTGCAGACGACCCCCATGCACTGGTGCCCGCGCTGCCGTGGCGTGCTGTTGTCACCGGCGCCCATAGATGCCCCCGCCGAGCGGCGCAATTACCGATGGGTGGCGCGCCGCCCCGATCAGCGCAGCCGCAAACTGAGTTCATCTCGACCGCGGCCACCCGTGGAAGCACCGCGCTACCGGGAGATTCCACGTTGGGGCCTGCTGGATCCGCCGGTCGAGTCTGCGTCTGCGCCACAACGTCGGCTGGATCGGCTGACCAATCGGGCCGGTGTGCTGCTCATCGCGACCGCGACGGTTTTCGCGGTCGCCGCCTGCGCCGAACTCGGGCGCTATCTGATCCTGCTGCGCAACCGCACCCGACTGATTCCGTCGTGGCTGCTGCACATCTCCGATGCCATGGTGTGGCTTTCTGCATTGGTCGGCCTGGCACTCGGGTTGATCACCGCGATCGCGATGCTCGGCTGGTTGATCGAAACGCGTCGGGCCGCCTTCGCCGCGGTCGGCCGCCGCGACCCGCGGTTGGTCCGGACGCTCGCGCTCGGTTGTCTGATACCGGTGGTGAATCTGTTGTGGCCCGGTGTTTTTCTCACTGAGGCGGTAGCCGTGCGGCCGGATCCGCGGACGTTGCGGGCCGTGCGCATCTGGTGGGTGGGCTGGGTGCTCGGCGCGGGCTGTACGGTGGCGACCTTGCTGTGGCGGACCGCGGATACGCTGCAGGCCAAGGCGGACGGTGTGCTGTTCACCGCGTTCACCGATCTGGTCGCGGCCGGGGTCGCGGTGCTGACTCTCTGGGTACATCGATCGATGACTGGTCGTGATCTGTTCGGCCGCACCAGGATCGCGCGCCGGTGGGTGATCGCCGTCGATCCCGCAGTGCCCGTCATCGAACCGGTGCAGCCGGGTGGCGGCGCGTCGAAGCAGCCCGTCGCGCTTGAAACAAGTACACCGCACCGTGAGCATGAGGAGGTTTCGGCCTAGTGAGCCAGGGCAGTCGCGCACCATTCGTCGTCGCGCACCGGGGAGCGTCGGCGGCGCGCCCAGAACATACGCTCGCCGCGTATGAGCTAGCGCTGCAAGAGGGCGCCGATGGCGTGGAGTGTGATGTCCGGCTGACCAGGGACGGCCATCTGGTCTGCGTGCACGACCGCACCGTCGATCGGACCTCCTCGGGCACCGGACTGGTCAGCGAAATGACCCTGGACGAGCTCAAGGAACTCGATTTCGGTGCCGATGGCAAACCCGCCGCGGTACTCACCCTCAGCGAACTGATCGAGCTGGTACTCGATTGGCGTAGCAGGCCGACCAAGCTCTTCATCGAGACCAAACATCCGGTGCGCTACGGCGCGCTGGTGGAGAACAAGCTACTCGCCGAACTCCAGCGCTTCGGCATCGCCACCCCGGCCTCCGCCGATCACTCCCGCGCCGTCGTCATGTCTTTCGCGGCCACCGCGGTCTGGCGCATCCGACGTTCGGCACCGCTGCTGCCGACGGTCCTGCTCGGCGAATCATCGCGCTACCTGGGCGGCAGCGCCGCGACCACGGTCGGCGCGACCGCCGTCGGTCCCTCGGTGAAAACTCTGCGCGACCATCCGGACCTCGTAGACAAGGCTGCCGCCGCTGGCCGCGCCACCTACTGCTGGACGGTTGAAGATCCCGACGATGTGCGCCTGTGCGCCGACCTGGGCGTCAGCTGGGTCGCGACCAACCACCCGGCCCGCACGAAGGCCCTGCTCGCGCCCGCCTGAGTCGAATCGGTTCCACCACTGGGCGAGCGAGGCCGAACAACCTGCTGGGGCGACCACGACGCAGCGCGGGTTACGAGCGAGGAGTTCGCGGCCCGTCTCGCGTCCGAACGATCGAAGCGCATGCGACGAAGTCAGAGTCTCCACCATCCAGCACCTGCGCACTAGGTGCCGAACGCCCCGCTATCACCGATCCCAACGGTGCGATTCTTACGAATGATTCGTTCGCGGTCCGCCCGGATCCGAGTCGTCCAAACGCATGCGCAGTCGCGGGGCTCGCCCTTGCTGCGCGTCTGCATCAGGTGCTGAACGTCCCCGCCATCATCAGCCACAACGGAGCGAGTCTTACGAGCGAGGAGTTCGCGGCCCGTCTCGCGTCCGAGCCGTCGAAGCGCATGCGACGAAGTCGCGAGTCTCGACGGCTCG
>NZ_JBITGN010000030.1:0-7426 GCF_044457245.1 Nocardia sp. NPDC050630 | reverse complement strand
TCCGCGCCCGTGCCCCGGCCCCCCCGCTCCACGGCCTGCCCCCAATGCGGGTAGTCTCGACGGCTCGGACGCGAGACACCAGGGGGCCGCGAACACGCAGCGCCGGAGGCGCTGCCATTAACAGAGCCCGCGAACACGCCGCGCCGCCAGGCGCGGCAAATTAAACACAGCCACTGTAGTTTGACCTGCCGTGGGTAAAAGCAAGCGCAATAGTCCGAAGCCCGGAGGGAACCGGGCCCAGCGTCTCGCCGAGCGGCGGGCGGCGCTGGAGCTGCAGGCGGCGCAGTCCGGTTCGCGTCCGTTCGCGGGGCTGGCCGCGGAGTGTGATCTGGTCGCGCTGCGCGAATTCGTGCCGTCGGCGACCGCGACGCTGCCGCTGTCGTCCGATATCGCGGCGGAGCGTTCCGTCGTGCTGGCAACGGTACTGCCGGGAGCGGTCGCCGCAATGGTGCGGGCGGGCGAGCCGCCGACCGGATACGTCGCCGCGCAGGTGCAATTCCAGGGTCCGGATCCGGCCGCCGATATAGCGGCGGCGATCCTGTGGACTCAGTCCGCCGAACCGGGCGAATCGCTGACCGCGGCCGAAAGTGCCGAGGGTGGACCGCGTTTGGCCGATGTGATCGATGCGGACGCACAGCTGGAGCTGACCGTGCACCAGGACTTCGACTGGTGGGTGCCCGAGGGCGTGCAGCCCGATCCGCAGGTCGCCGCGACCATCGAACAGGCCAAGCAGGCGATCATGCCGTCTGCGCGACTGGATCTCGGTCCCGATTCGATCGGCGCGGCCTGGTGGGTCGATGCCGGTGACAAGGCGCATCTGCGCTGGGTGCGTCCGGAGAACGAGGACGATTTGATGCTGGCGCTGGCTCGGCTGCACGCGTCGGGTGGACTGCATCTCGGCGAGGGTTCCCGGTTCGCGGGCTCGTTCCGCACGCACGGACTGCTGGTGCCGGTCTTCGACCTGGATCCGGAAATGCATGCCAGCGAGTGGACCAAACCGGCGAGCGAATTCGGGGAACGTCTGGCGGCGGCACTGGCCGATGAGGCTCCGCTCTCGGCTGACGAGCGTCGCTCCCGGGACGGGCTGCGATCGCGTCAGGTCACTCTGCGGTGATTTCGAAAAATCACGAATAATTTTGTGAAACACCCTCCTTTCTAATCATTGCTCGGTTAGGTTCTCTGCATCACCGAAAGCTGGTGGTGGTGAGCGAAGTCTCACCGAAAGATGAGGAAAGTAGGACCGTCATGGAAGTCATTCTGACGCTGCTCAAGACGCTGCTCAGCTCCATGAGCGCCGCATAAGCCGTTATGCGGACCGCGGGGTTGCGATCCCGCTCGATACATAGCGACAGGGCCGGCTCGTCGCGACGAGCCGGCCCTGATGAATCACGAATTCAAATGCTTCCGCCCGCGGCCGATGGAGCACCGGAAGCATCGCTGGGACCACTCATTTCCCGAGCGACGAAATCTTCGAGGTCGAACAGGTTCGACCCGGCGCGATCGGCAATGGTGAGCAGGGTCGTCATATTGGCGACCTCCTCCACCTGCTCCTTCAGGAACCACTGCATGAACTGTTCGCCCAGGTAATCACCCTCTTCGCGAGCCGTGCTCGCCAACTGGATGATCTGGTCGGTGACGTTCTTTTCCTGCGTGAGGGCCAGTGCGATCGGTTCGCGAGCATTCTCGAAATGCGATTTCGCGGCGTCGATACCGGAAAGTTCGACGCTGAGATCCCGGTCCAGGAAGTACCGCACGATCATCATCGCGTGATTACGCTCTTCGACCGCCTGCGCATAGAAACGCTTGGCCAGCTGCGGCAGATCCGCATTGTCGAACCAGACCGCGATCGCGATGTATTGGTGCTCGGCATTGAATTCTTGCCGGATCTGATCGTGGAGCAGGCTGTGGAATTTGCTGCGTGGGGACTCCGGATGGCTGGACATGATTGCGACATTAGCGCTGGTCATGCCACGTGTCATCCAAGTGCAGCCTTATTGAGGCTAGTGTTGCCTAATTAATTCTTAGCCGCCCCCGCCATTCTCGGGGCGGAAATATCGGCGCGCGGTGTAGTGCGCAACTCGCGCGAGATGAAGTCCTCGACGTCGAACAGATCGCCCGCAGCACGGTCGATGACGGTCAGCAGGGTGGTCATCCCGGCGACGTCCTCCACCTGTTCCTTGAGGAACCACTGGATGAATTGCTCGCCGAGGTAGTCGCCCGCGGCCCGCGCGGTGCTGGCCAATTCGGTGATCTGCGCATTGCGGGCCCGCTCGGATTCCAGCAGGAAAACGACGGCGCCGCGCGGTGATTCGAAGCTGGATCGCACGTCGTCCAGGCCTCCGACCTGGACTTCCAGATTGCGGTCCAGCAGGTACTGCACCATGCGCAGGGCGTGCGATCGGTGTTCGGCAGACTTGCCGTAGCTGTGCCTGGCCAACTGCGGCAGGCGATTCGAATCGAAGTAGACCGCAGCCGCCAGATACTGCTGCGAGGCGGTGAAGCCACGACGGATCTGGTCACGCAGCAGGTCCGGGAACGGCTCGTCGGCATCGGTATCTGGCATAGGCCAGACGCTACCTGGTCAACAGATCCTCCGGGATCGGTTGGTCCTTGGCGAGGTTGTCGAAGAATTGACCCGCACGTTGCTTATCCCACAGCAATACATTTCCGCTATCGGTATCGGTGAAGCCGCCGATCGGGACGGTGGTCGCGACGGTATCGCCGCGCATTGCCCAACCGAGCTGGCCCAGATTCCAGATGTGATCGCCCTTATCGACCTTCAGCGATTTCGCGGTATCGCTGGCCAGCGGCCACAGCGTGAACGGATTGGCGAGCGTGCCCGCGCCGGTCACCTTCTTCAGCAGGGCGGCCATGAATAGTCGCTGGTTGTTCATCCGGTCGATATCGGCGAGGGCGGTGGCACGGCTGCGAACGAAACCCAAGGCCTGCGGACCGTCCAGGGTTTGGCACCCAGCCGCCAGATTGATGCCCGCGAGCGGATCGTCGATGGCCTTGGGCACGCAGACATCGATGCCGCCGAGGGTGTCGACGATGCCCGCGAAGCCGCCGAATCCGATCTGGGCATAGTGATCGATGTGCACGCCGGTGGCGGTTTCGACGGTCTGCACCAGTAGCGGCGCACCGCCGAAGGCGAAGGCGGCGTTGAGTTTGTCCTTGCCTTGGCCCGGAATGCTCACATACGAGTCGCGCGGCAGGCTGACCAGCGTGGTCGGACCCGACTTCGGGATGTGCACCAGCATGATCGTGTCGGTGCGCTCGGGTCCGACTTCACCGCCGGTGGCGAGTTCCTGTTCCTGGTCGGCGGTGAGTCCGGCCCGGCCATCGGAGCCGACGAGCAGCCAGTTCGTGCCCGGGGTATCGCCGACGCGGCCCGAGTAGTTGGCGAGTGCGTCTATCCGATTGAGCGATCCGTCGAGTTTGACGACCGCGCCGACAATCGCGAGGACCAGCACCACCAACAGCACCAGGAACCAGCGGAACAGGTGCAGTTTGCGACGGCGACGCGGCGGGCGGGGTTCGCGCTGGCGGCGCGACGGCGGCGAGGATGGCGGTGGCGGGGGGACCTCGCGGCGCGGGCGCAGACTCTGCGGTTCCTGGTATGGGACCGGCCGCTGGGGCGGCGCATAGCCGGGAACCCCGCGCGGCTCGTGGTACGGCTGCGGCTGTTGCGGCGGCGCGTGGGGGGCCCTGCGCGGCGGCATTCGCGTTTCGGGCGGTACCTGCGAATACGCCAGTGGTGGCGCGGAATCCGATCCGTCGCGGCGGATGATGTTGGTCGGGTCGATACGCCTCGGGTCCGGACCGGGTCCGCGACGACCCGGCGGATGTGGTTCGCGCCGCTGCGGCGGCATGGACGGCGCACCGGGATTTGCGAAGGGTTGCGGCACCCGACGCGTCCGGTCGTAGCGCTGGGGATCGTCGCCGTTCATCACACAGACTCTACTGTTCGAGGGCCGTCGGGGGGCTTGACGAGCGGCCGGAAGCGGTGCGCTCGAGGGTGAGCGCTCGTCGATGAATTCGCCGCGCGGACCGGCGGATGTTACGGCAACCAGGAAACGTGACCGCGTAGCAATGTATAGCCGATATAGGCGACCGCATCGATGGTGGCGTGGGCCAGCACCAGCGGCCACAGCCGGTTGGTGCGTTGCCAGAACCGGCCGAAAATCACCCCCATGACCAGATTGCCGAGTCCGCCGCCCAAGCCTTGATACAGGTGATAACTCCCACGCAGCAGTGCCGAGGCCAGCAGCGACCGGTTCTCCGACCAGCCGAGCCTGCGCAATCGGGTAATGAGATAGGCCACCACCAGGATTTCTTCGGCCCCAGCATTCGCACAGGCGGAAACGATGAGTGCGGGCAGGCGCCACCAGTGGTCACCGAGTGAGCTCGGCACGATCGTCACGCTGAACCCGAGCGCATGCGCGATCAAATACAGCCCGAGCCCCGGTAGTCCGATGACCGCTGCGAGAATGAGCCCCGGCAGCACATCGGAACGCCGACGGACCCTGGCCAAACCGATCATCCGCGGCCCGATCCCACTGCGCCACAACAGATACAGTCCGAGCGCACCCCACCCGGCCAGTCGCAACGCGCTGAGCAGCTGGAACAACAGGTCGATGGTCGATTGCGCCGCCCGCGTCGGATTCAGCGCCACGGTCTGCCCGCCCACCCCGCCCGGCGACAGCGCACTCTCCAGCAACGACAGCGCCGCATTCAAACCACTCAGCCCGAACGTCACCACCAGCACGACCAGGATTTCGAGCCGAATCCCGAGCCGCTCCCGATCGGTCAACTCGGGCTCGTCCCCGGCACCGGTCTCAGCACGCATGCGTCCGAATCTATTGCCCGCACCGTTCCGGCGTGCGCTGTGCGTGTCGCGTCGGATTGATCAGCGGTTCTGTCGTCGCGATCGCGGCACCTGTTGGTCGCGGGTTGCGGCGGTACGGCGACACCGCGACCGCCCGGTGGGGTGGTCCTTTTCGATCAGCGGCTCTAGGTGCGCAGAGAATCGGCGTTGCGGAGCCATGGTTGTCGGTTCAAGATCAGTCGCTCCGTGTGTGCTGTGCCGCTTGCTGGGTGTCGCTTGACCGGCGAGGCGTGGGCGCTGTGTCGGCCTGGCGTGGTGGTCGTGTTCGGTCAGCGGTTCGAGGTAGCGCAGCGAGTCCGCGTTGTGGACCCCGTATTTGCCGGTTCAGGATCGGTTGGTCTGGGTGCTGTGCCGCTTGCTAGGTGTTGCTTCACTGGCGAAGAGTGGCCGCTGTGTCCGCCCGGCGTGGGGGTCGTGTTCGGTAAGCAGTTCGAGGTGGCGACGCCGAGCAGCTATCCGGGCAAAGCCCGGGCAGCGGGCTGGGTGGCACACCTCGGGCAAGCCCGGCAGCAGCGTGCCCGGCACACCGACCGCATCCAGCACGACAGCCAACGCGGCATGTGTGGCGACTGGCTGCGCGAGTGGCCGCCATCCTGCCCTCGGTTCCTCCTGGCAGCGCCAAACCGGACACCTTCCATGTCGAGCACCTGGGTTCCGGCAGCAATGGCCACCGTCGCAACAGTCCGCTGGAACGGGGAGTCCGCGTTGCGGACCGCATCGTCGGTTCAGGATCGGTTGCTCTGGGTGCAGTGCCGCTTGCTGGGTGTCGCTTCACTGGCGAGGCGTGGCCGTCCGGATAGTGGTCCTGTCCGGTGCTGCCGGTTGGGGTGGTACGCGTCTGCTCGAGGAGGTGCGTCGCTGCTGACGGTCGAGGCAGGCGATCTTCGCTGCGGGTTGCGGTGCGGGGTTTCGGTACCCAGCGCAGGCCGGCGGTCCGCATCGAGCAGGTGGCACAGATGCCGCCATGTGTGGTGCCGAGCGGGTTGGCGAAATCGGGCTGGGTAACGCGAAGACCGCCTTGCCGAATTCCAGTTCAGGTGCGGCGCAGGCCGTTCAGGAAGGGGCAGCCTGCGAGGGTGCGGAAGGCGCGGCCGAGGGATTCGATGTCGTCGGCGGGGGAGTTGAAGGGGAGGCGGAAATCGTGGTCGCCGTCGTGGCCTTCGATGCGCAGGGTCACGCCGTAGCGGTCGATGGCGAGTGGGGTGCACGGCGCCGGTCTGTAGGCGGGGTGGGAGGTGGCGGGCGAGTTGGGCGATGATGTCGGCGTGGTCGGCGTCCATATGCTGCAGCCAGGCCGATTCCAGTGCACAGAAGGGGTCCGGTTGGGCCAGTCGGAGTTCGTCGACGCAGACGGATTCGGCGCCGGTCGAATCGGCCACCACCGCGGAGTTGATCACCACGCGTAACAGGGTGGAGCTGTAGCCGACGTCGAGCAGGTCGGGATGCGGATGATCCTTGGCGACCTCGGAGGCCAGTGGCCGCAGCGCCTGCGTCGGCACTGCCCGCACCGACCCGCGCAGCCACACCAGCGCCCGCACCGGTTCCCGCAGCGGCAGCGGCGCGTGATCGGTGAGCTCCAGCACCGCCGGTGCACCGCTCTCGCTCGAATTCCCGGCCAATACCGCCGCCATGGACGCGGTCGGCACCGCGATCACCGCATCTCCGCACTGCCGCACGTGATGCACCGAAATCGGCGTCGGGTCGATGCCCGGCATGGCAAGTACAGCCTGCTCCGCATGGGCACATGCACTGCGGACCCGCTCAGCGGTAGACGGTGCAACAGTCGGCTTCAGCATGCAGACCTCCGAGTCACGCGGCGAAATTAGGTTATCCTAAGCTAAGTCAGCTGCAAGCTTTCCGCAAGAGCGCCAGCATCGAATCTCCTCGATCCTGTCGCGGCACCGACGGCGTGCATGCCAGCCCTTGCGGGAGACCTCCGTGAGCGGGCAGAAGAGAGCGCGTAGACCTCACGTTCGCGTTCAGCAAACGACGTCATTTCGCTCAGGCCGCCCCTGGTTCAGCTGTTCATGCTGTCGGTCGTCGTCGCGAGCGTCGGCCTGGTGCACACCGCGGAATTGATCGCTGGTGACGAAGAGCGCGCCACCGTCCTGGTCGCCGGTTTTGCTCGGCATGGTCACCTACATCGTGGTCGACGGTCTCGGTTCGCTGCTACACACCGAGGAGTTCGAGGCGATCGGCGGCGGGCGGTTCAGCGGCGGCCTGGCGTACGGGATGGTCGACGGTCGGGTGCCTCATCGGTTCAACTCCGATTCGATGGGGCAGTCCGTAGCCGGACGCCCCGGTATTCGCAGTGACGTTTCCGTCGGCGTCGGTCAGCCGGCTGGCTCGGGAGCGCCGAACTCGCCATCACCCGGCCGTCCGAGATCGCCCCTCTACGGGCGGACCCTTCGGCCCGCTGGCCGAAGGGTCCGCCCACGGGGACTCCGCCCACGGGGACTCCGCCCACGGGGACTCCGCCCACGGGGACTCCGCCCACGGGGACTCCGCCCACGGGGACAGATCGGGAGGGGGTCGGGT
>NZ_JBITGN010000029.1:0-64384 GCF_044457245.1 Nocardia sp. NPDC050630 | reverse complement strand
AAGGAGGACCTTCACGTCAAGATCAGCGCACCCCGATCATGATCGATCACCACTCGCCCGACTCCAAATCCACAGCGCGCCACCAACTTTGTGCCAGAGCCAGGGATCTTCGGGTAGGTGGACTGGGCTGGTCCGGTTGGGCAGACAGTAGTTCTCCGGGTGGGTGGCCAGGCCAAGGGCATCACTCCCTTGCCGGCGAGGGCTTCGGCGAGGCGGTGCGAATCACCTTGTGTCAGTGCGAGATGCGCGTGATAAAGGAGTCGATCCATCGCTGCGATGACCCAGGTCTCGGGCATGATCGTGTCGAATCCGGACAGATGAATTTTGCTGGTCACCGCAATGGAACGCCTCTCATACGCGGCATCGATCACGCGGTAGAACGTCTCGACAGCCTCCGGGCCAACGGGCAGCATCCCGATGTCGTCGCAGACGATCAGGTCTCCCATCAATGCCGCCAACTCGAGCGCGGGCCATCTTCGCGCGGATGCGCGACAGCCCCGGACGCGGAGGCTTCGGTCAGCCAACGGTGGGCGCCTTCGCCGAGCTCGAGGAACGCGATCTCCTAGACCGTCCGCAGGGCAGTTTCCGCACCCACGGCAGATCCCTGCCTGCATGATACGGGTAATGCTCATCGAGGATGCGCGGATTTCCGGGGTCGAGAGCCGATGGCGGGCGATCTCGGCAGCCGCAACGAGTTTCGCGCGATAATCACCAGTTCCTCCCCGGCAACCCGGCACCACACCCTTCTCACCTTGATGACCGTCGGGAGTCGAATACCGCACGACCCCATCGGATCGTCTGGTCGTCACCGACCAGGCGCTCCTCACCCAAAGCGATCGCATGCGGCGCGGTTTGCAACACATGCAGATGCGCCCGCTCGACCCCGAACCAGGTGATCGGCACGACTCACGTCCTTGAGCATCTCCACGGCGCGACGCTTGGCCTCTGGGCTCGAAATTTTCCAGTCATGATCATGAGGGCGGGCGCCGACCGCCCAGCGGACCTGACTCTGAATGCCTGCGCATGAGCAGAACCGGCTCCAGCTCACACAGCTAGCGAAGTCACGCCGCCCTTCCCCGCAGTCGAGGCGACCCGCCGGTCGAGGCTCGGGGCAGCCGGCCCTCAGATTCAATCCCCGACTTCGTGGACGACGGCCTCCGCGCGCACTTGCAGGACCGCCTGCAGGACCATCCGGGATACCGACATGTTCGACATGTGCCCGGACAGGGTGATCACCGCGTGCGCTGCGGCGCGGCGGCATTCCTGGACCAGATCGACGAACGCTGGTGGAAGCAAACCGCTTTCCGGCCGCGGTTCATAGAACACAGTACCCAGCTCGTAGCCGAGCGAGCGGGCGGCAGCCCGCAACGTGTCTTCACCCGAATCGTGGTCGCGATCACCGATCAAGTCATCGCGCAAGTACCCGTAAGCAAGAGGTAGTAGTGCAGTCATCATAGAAGCCAGTTCCGCATCGACCGACACCGCAGACAATCTCCCGCGGCAGCCGGATGGATATGTTCGCCGCAGACTCGCTCGCAAAGCCGAGCCCGGCACTGGTAACACCCGTATCCAGTTGATGACCGCGACCACAATGAGCGTCGTTGCCCGAGTCGGCTCCACGTCGTTGTGCACCGCAGGGGTCGCCATCGTCCTCGACGGGCATCAACCGCGCGGTGGAGCGCTCTCAATCGACCAGTTATGCCCGCCGACACCTCTTACCGTCGTCGCATAGGTGGACAACCCACATCAGCAAACAACGAATTTCATCCAGACCATTACCTACCTAGTCGAGGTAGCAGGCGAGATAGTGCAGAGCTTCCGGCGAGACCGGTACCACCTGGCGCAGCCAGGATCCCTTGGACACCACATGTATCCGACAGGCGGCCCAGTCGACACCAGCGGCACCGATGGCGAGCAACTCGCCCGCTCGGGCGCCACTGGAGACATAGCACAGCAACAGCGCACGGTCGCGGTCGCGGTCATCGCAGCGAACAGCTCATCCCGACAGCGCATATGGGATCGCCCGGGGCAGCGTGGCGGTGACGCGCTGCCGTTGTTTACGAGCCATGTCGAATGCGCTGTCCGCTTCCCTGGCATGTGACCCGCTCCAATGGAATGCCTCGGCCATCGCACTGATCTGAAACGGCTTCTCTGCCAACAACTAATCCCCTAACTGCCACAGATCGCCTCCGGCTCCCTGCGTCAGTTCCGACACGGAGAGAACCGACAGTTGCGGCGTATTCACACTGGTCGGTCGAATGCGTTCCCGCGGCGGACGGCGCCGGCACCTGCCTGGTCCGCCTTGCCGAGAGCAGTTGTGGCTGCGGCAGTGTTTTCGCCGATCCACGCCAAGCTTCGATGGCGATCGTCGAGCGCACGCGCATGGCGTTCACGGGCTCGGGATACGACGGCCTCGGCGTTCGCGGTGACCGCGGTCCCGCCGAACATGCCCCCGGTCACTTCGACCGAGCGCAAATGATTGCGCGCCACGTACACGTAGTCGGGCGCAGCCACGCAACAGCCGATCCAGATCCGCGTACATCCGCATCCCAACCTTTTGGAGCTCAGAGAACCCGGCAGACGTACTCATCAGCCCGAGACTCATATCCTCGTCGCGCACCAATCACCAGAGCGACCCAACCGTGTCAAATACATTGCCATACAATATCTTTAACAATAATTGAGCCGCCGCACCGTCAGTACCGGCATGATGCTGGTTTCTGGCAGCGGTGATCTTGTTGATGGGCGTTCGTGTAGCGCTCCAGGATCCCAGCCGCGCGCTCCGCGCCGCCGGTTCGGCCCGGGGCGGCGCATTGCGCCTGCCCGTTTGATGGATAGTCATGTTTTGATGTCGAGTGTATGGGCGATGGTCGGCCAGGACCGGGACAGCTCGTCGGCCCAGTACGGCCACGAGTGGGTGCCGGTGGAGCGCAGGTTCACCGTCGCGGGGATCTGCAGTCGCACCAGCCGGTCAGCGAGGGCCACCGCGCAGGCGTACGCGCCGGCTTCCAGTGGTCCGCCGACAGTGAGGGTGTCGGCGAGGTCGGTCTGGTCGGGGGTGTCGTGTTCGCCGGGGATGCCGCTGCCGCTGGATAGATAGATCGCGGTCCCGCGCAACGCTTCGGCATGAATCATGACGTCGTGGGCGAGCCAGTCCGGGTCCGTCGGGGGCCCGAACATATTGTCCGGATTGCCGCCGTAGGTTTCCACGATCGCGCGGGCCTGCGCCTGACCGGCGCCGGGAGCGACGGTGTAGCAGCCGCTGTGCGCTGCCACCGCCCGATACAGACCCGGGTTGCGGACCGTGAGCATCATCGCCGCCTCGCCACCCATCGACACCCCTTCGATCGCGTTGCGGCCATTGCCCTCGAACCGAGCGTCGATCAACGGGGGCAACTCGCGAGTGAGGAAGGTTTCCCACTTGTTGGTACCCAGGACGGGGTCGCGGCGCTGCCAGTCGGTGTAGAGGTTGGCCGGACCACCGGTAGCCAGCACGACGTTTACGTTCTTGTCGGCGAAGAACTCCACCGCATGCCCGTGCTCGGTCCAACTGCTTTCGCGCTCTGGGGCACCGCGCCCGTCGAGCAGGTACAGCGTCGGCCGTGGCCGGCTGCGATCGGCGGGCAGCAGTACCTGCACCTGCACCATCCGGTTCATCGTCGGAGACTGCACGAACACCCGCAGCCAACGGCCGGTGATCGGCTCGATCCTGGTGATGACCGCCTGTGTAACAAGTCCGTCGCTCTCGGCGGGAGCATGGTATCCGCCGGGCGGCCCGAGATCAGGACTCGACGTCGGCGGCTCGGCGCCAGCCACCCCGAACACCAGCAATGACACCCCCGCTACCGAGGCAACCCCGCTGGTCGCCTGCCACACCACGCGCTGCACAAGAAGCCGCACCCGCCGTTCGGCAGCATTACGTCGGCATTCGATTGATTCCTTCCATTTCCGCAACGTTCGGTCGTCAACCGCCAGTGCGGCGGGCCCTCCGAGATCGCAAGACACACTGCAATTGAACACGTCGCATCCGCAATTCCCACTATTGGGAGCAGTGAAAGCCAGACTACTTATCATATACCTACGCAATACGTAGGAATTGACAACCAGAGCAATGGTAAGTATTAAGCGGATACCGACTGGTCCATTTCGGCTAGCAGGTACTACCGTGCGCTGTAGGCGGGTGTGTGGTTACGATCGGTAGCGATAGTCTGAGCTAGCCTCATCCCGGCGTGGATAGGTTTTGTCCTCCACTCCTGCTGGGTGGCAAGCTGCAAACGTCCAGCCTGTCGCTACTAGAAAGGAAATCTATGAAGCCGAAACTTGCCGACATTGCGATTGCGCTCGGAGCCGCGATTTGTTTCGCGTTGGCTCTGCCTGCGGAGGTGCGCGCCGCGCCAGATCTGAGAGCCCATTGTGAGGTGTCGAGAAGTTGTCAGATAAAAGACATTACCATTGATGGCCCTTGGTTCATCGACATCGTTGTGGATAACGGGGAACCCAATACCCCGGGGGTGTTGTGGGCGGCTTATGATTCCCAAAACAAAGTCGTCTGCGGTGGAGTGGATAAATTGGACGAGAATGGCCATTTGGCAAAATCATTTCCATGCAATGCCAGCGGGGTGTCCCCATATGTGGCCGGTGGAGGTTTTGCCGCTGTCCACACTGCAGATTGGCATGTCGGCTACCATAGGTAGAAGGGGGGACCTCAGTCCAGTCTCGGATTTGCCGAGTGTTAGGGATTCGTGAGGTTTCGGATAGAAATCGAAAGCGGTCCGGGCGTGCTGTCACAATCGGTGACAGCATGTCCGGCACGAAGCATTAATTGCCCTTTCTTGGATGCCAACTGGGCCGCCGCAGCGGAACAGGATCTTGAGCACAGCCGGATCGGCAGCGTGTGAGCCGAAGACGCCTTCGAGGGTGGGATCGATGCTGGTAAGCAGGCCGCAGACGCTGTTGATGGTGCGTGTGGCTTCGCCCGCCAGGTCGTCTTCGAAACCGACCAGAACCCCGAGTTCGGTAAGGGCCTTCTACCCGCTGTAGGTGGGGTGCAGGGAGCACCGAGCCCGCGAAATGAGGGCGACGGCCATGGAAGGCGCTGAAGACCTGAAGGGGCGCCGAAGGACTCCCCAGCGCGCGGGGGTCCAGACCGTTCGGACAATGATGCGAGTTCGCGATCGGGAGACCAGGCGATAGGCCCAAATTGTCGACCACTTTAAAAGGCATAAGTAAGCACAGTCAGGATGGCATCGTGTTCATCAGTGTTCGGTTTCGGATGGCGTAGCAATGCTCAGCAAATGGTTCGGGAAACGTGTGGCCGAGCCAATGACCAGGAATGCCATCCCCGACTTCGCCCATCTAGGGGAGAAATTGATTCGGCAGACTTCAGAGAGCACAGAGTCGGCTGGCAAGACGTTCTCCGATGGGGACACGAAGGGCTCGGGTGAGCTCGGGCAGACTAGGCTTGGGGAAGCCAGCACAACACCCGAAACGCACGAGATCGTAGCTCGGCAAGAGGCGCCGCCTTCATCGCATCCAAACGGCAATGACGATCTGTTGGACCGCGGCGCGGCGCGGCGAGGAGAAGAAGGGACGCCTTTAGGTGAACAGAACGGCGCGTCTCCGTTCGCGTGGCATCCGGATGCGGCCGTACTCGATCGCGCCGTCACAGAATTTCCCTCGGTGTTCGATAAGCCGCGCACGCTTGCTGAACTCCGACAGGAACTGAGCCAGGACATGCGCTTCGACGACCTCATGGCGGTGCGCGGTTTCTCTCATCAGCAGTATGGGCTGAAGGTGCCCGATCTATCGGTTGAGAATCTCAATGGACTCAACCAGAACGTCTGGGACAACGCGAATCGGATCAACTTCCAATCGGACGTGTATCGGGCCTTTCGTACGGCGACCGAGCCGAACGCGATACCGGATCCCCAGGCTTACATGCGGCAACTTGCGGATATCGTGGCAGCGCGAGCGCCGGAGGTGCAATGGGCTTCTATTCAGGGTGTCGGAAACAGGGGCGGGGCCAGGATGCTCTATCCCGATAATTCGGACCGGGTGGTCCCTGAATTCGTTCATTTCTTCCAATTCGAGCGAGCCAATCCTAACCCAGATGTCGGCTATCGCGTCTACGTGAACGCACAAGCTAATGTTATACCCGATCTGACGCGCGGTCTGGTCCACGAGATCGTGGACCGTCCGGACAATTTTCCCGATATCCATAGCGCGAAAGTCGTCGGCGCACATTCGGTGCGATCGGACGCCATGGTCATCTACACGACCGACCTCGTCGGCGCTCACCGGGTCGTGGACTGGCTCCGCGAATATCAGACGCGAGAACCCCATGCGTTCCTGTGGAACACGCCACCCATGACGAAGCAAGTATTAGAGGGCGTCGGCATCGGTGCGGAACCAGTGATGCCGAATTCGAGCTTCGGCTCGGTTCGGGCTCAGGCAATCTACGACGCGCTGCGATCGACCAGCTACGAGGGCGGTGATTTCGCGATGTTCCACGAACGAGTTCTCGCCCGACTCGCGGATCTGGGCGTCGATCCCGAACACCCGCATTTCAACCGGGCTAATTGAGCTTATCGTAAGGACACTCTAGTGAACCACCCCGGTGAGTCTGGGGAGCAACCACCCGCCACCGTCCTCAGCGACTGTAAGGGAGTCCGGCATATGCTCACGATGGCCACCGATAGCCGTCTCGAAGGACAGACGAAAAGGTTGGGGAAGCACATCGACTACTTCACCGGCGAAGTCCAGCGCCAGCAGCAACCGCTGCTCTCCCGGAATTTTTCAAGCCGAATGAGACCGGTGGGTGTGTTATACCGCTTGTGTATCGGTCTCCTGGGTGGCGGGTCGGTTGATCCAGACGCTGTCGGGTAGGTCGAGGATCTTCGGTGCGGTGGTGGTGGCGAAGCGGTGTGGGTGCCTGGCGCGGGCGGTATCGAGTATGCCCAATCGGTGGTCGCCAACCGCCTGTTCAGACGATCGTTCTCCCGCTTGAGACGCGCGATTTCGGCCTGCTCGGCAGTCAGCTTCCCGACCCTCTCGCCCGGCTTCTTGCCCTTCGAGCACCCAGCGTCACGCTGCTTACGCCACTCGCTGATCAACGACGAATACAGGCCCTCGCGCCGCAGATACACCCCGTCCTCACCACGCTCGACCGCTTGCTCATAGGCCTGCAAATGCGCGATCTTGTCCGAAGCGCTGAACACGCGCCGCCGCTTCGGTTCGTCACCGCGCGCCACAGAACCCATCTGCCATTGTGGTCGGTGACCCTCGACGCCCTCGTGCTGGTCATGAAATATCGATCCCTATCTCGCCCCGCGTCAGGCCGATTTGCTGTGAACCAATGCACTCAACTCAGCCTCACACGCAGGGCCTCGATATGCGCGATCATCACGTGATGGCCCGCGCCACCCGCCGCAGCGATGACGGCGCCCAGCCATTCCGCCCCGGGCTACCAGACCCAGCCGGATACGCTGCAACCTCCAGCCACCGATAACCGGCTCTCACAACCGGTTGACCGATTCACGGGTCCCGTCAATCGCACTCCCGCTGCCGCGGCCACCCACTCACATGAGTGCAGTTGCCGTATTAATTCGGGCACAGAAGATCAACCCGTATTGACCGCCAACAATGCCTTCGAATAGACCCAGCATAAAGCCGATAAGAAACTGCACAGCAAATAGTAATCCTATACTGAGCGCGAAGAGTGCCAGTAGTATGGCCAAGTTTCGTAACGTTCTGCGATCAAACACCGATTTCTCCTCCTTACTGCAAACTCGCTCCCTTGCGGAAGAATGCAGAGTCGGACCCACTATTTTCCTGGCAAGTGCGCCGCCTGCAACAGATCTTCATGATCTATTTCTATGCAAACTGTAGTGGCCAGCTTGTGTCCTCAACCCAAGAGGCGGCGGCCGTTATCGTATTAGCCTTCTTATCGGAGAAAAGTTTCTTGCCCAGTTCGGAGGTGCCGTGCCACTCATTGGCTCCAGGGAATTCGAAGGCGGCAAAGGAGCGCCGGTCGCATAAGACTCAGTTTCTTGCACGGCTGCCACGTTCAGATTGACGTCGTGAAGGAGCCGCTAGTTAGTGGGATCTGCGATCAGCTTCTCCACGCTTTTGTAGGTGTTATTGGCTTGCTGTGCACCTATCCAGGCACGAATGCTTTTCGCATCATCTGGTGTAAGATGCGCTATCGCGTATGCCCCAGAATCGCCACCAGCCCGCTCCATTAGATCCTTCATGGCGTCGCGCTGGCCCGAGCCCAGAAATGCGGTATCATTATTCATATACGCATCGGCCCAATCTCTCTGGGCTGCGGAAAGATGAATGTCACCGTCCTGCGACTTGTCCCGGCGGTATCGGAACGCAGATGACCTCAGTGTCGCGATGTCGGCTGCCACTTCTTCGAATGACTGATTCGGATCGTTGTGCACTACCCGTCGTGCCGATGATTGAAGGCGCTGTGTCGCTGCCACCATCTGGGTGACACGGTCGTTGGACAGGGAATAATTTGCAGCATTTCCGAGGGTAATTCCCAAAGATTTATGGGTATTACCGATAACTCGTTCGTCTTCAAAACCGGCTCCTGCCAGAGCTCCACGCACGTCAGCTAGGGTTCCACCATTGTCGAGGACTGCCCGTGCAGCGGCGCCGGCGCCGAGATATGTATCTCTCCGTATGACATAGCAGCTTTCTTGGCCATTCGGGAGAATGTTATACGACTAGAATAGGATTGGCTGTAGCCTGCTGCCAATTCAGGATCAGTCCAGAAGTCGCCCTGCGCCTTCTCCTTCTTCTTCTTCATTCGTGATTGAGGATGCAACCAGCCCGGAGTGCCGGCTGCAATCCATTCGGGCAACGGCGAGTTGGCTATGGTGCTGAGCCCGCCAAGCATCGCCATCGCGCTCATCGTGTGATTGACGCCGACCTGTCCCATACCGAGCGCCCGACCACCTCCGCCGCCACTCCCACCTCGGGTACCGGCGTTCTGGGTGGCCAATGCCACCTGGTTGGCGACCCAGTCGTTGGCGCCGTCAAGACTGTGGCTCAAGTTCCGTAACTGGACGACAGCGATGATCTGCACGATTGTGGCCATGACGAGCACGGCCATGACCTGGCCCTTCGCCTGGCGGAATAGATCGCCGAGAATGAGCATATCGATACCCAGATAGCCGGTAAATACCGCCATGCGCCCTGCGGCGATGAAACTGTCCACGACATCGCGGATCAGCGCAGTTTGTGTCGGTCCGTAGATGAACCCACCGGCGGCGAATCCGAAGATGACCCGAATCCCGTGATAGACCGCTTCCATTGCGGCCTTGATCACCTTCAGGCCCAGATAGGCGGCGAACCCCAGGAGTACAACTCCGGCAAGTAGCAGAATCAGTCCCGTTGCGATTTGTCCCACGTTCGGATTGTCGGCCGCGGCATATGCGGCGGTGTCACCGCACGCTTTCATGCCGTTCTTGATCTGGTCGCCGTTGCCGGCGTTTGTGCCGGCCGTCCATATGGCCTGGCAAGCTGGCCGCTCATCGACGACGTGCCCGAAGTTCCACACCTGCAAGGGCTTTCGCACGAAGTTATCGGCCATCTCGGCCTGCAGGGTCTCGACCAGCACGCTCGGGTCAGGGCTATCGTCGCCGTTGAGCCCAGCAGCAACCGCTATACCAACATTGCGCCCTTGGGCCAGCAACCCATTCGACTACAGTACGTCACCGAGCGGGTCGGCCAGGAACAGAGCACCGAATATCGCCACCGCAAGCATGCTCACCACTTGCATGGCCGCCTTCGCGTAGAACCCGCGCGTCACGAAGTATGCAACGAAGAAGGCGCCAATGGTACCGGCAGTCACCAACATCAGTGACGTGGCGATCTGAGCGGTGAGATTGACAGCCACCTCGCGCAGTATCGAACCGAGCCAATTAAGCCACGCGAAGCTCAACACCCACCCGATGAACCAAATCGCCGACGTCTGGATGACATACCAGCCTGCATACAACAACAGTAATGGCGTCGACATGATGGTATTGCCGAGATGCATTACACCACCGGTGTTGGTGACAAAGGAGTACTTCGATAGTTGGACGCCCTGGGAGTCGTGGACGCCCATCCAACTAAGTCCGCTGCTGACCGAAGACACCTGCTCACCGGTGTCGGTCTGGGCCGTCGCCACCGCACCGATCACTATCGGGACAACTATCAGAACGACGAAGGCCAGCAGACCCCGCAGGGCCCACCGTCGTCGGCGGGTTGCTCGGCCCCACGCGCCGAACCGCCGGATTGTTGCGTCCAGCGACCGGTGGTCCGGATCGAGCCACCTATACAGCCAAGCGCGGTGTGTCTCTCGTCCTGCCGCCTCGGACACCGACAGATCAATTTCGGTCAGCCTGCGAAGCCCTGCAAGCAACGCTGCCCTGACTCCACAGCTCCGCCAGAGAATCAATGCGCAAGCCACGCCGACACGCAGCTGTCCGATATGTACCGCCACCCGCCGTTCCCGGCGCAACAGTTCGGTGGGATTACGCTCAACCCGCGATGTGGTCATAACGTGATCGGCAACCTGTAGTCGCGGATAAGGCTTTCCACCATCAGTGACAGCTGCCTCTTGGCCGCCGTCTCCAGACGCCTGATCGTCAGCTGGCTTCTGCTGTGCCGCAAATCCGATCTCATCGGAGATCCGACAAGAAGCCTCCCTACTAGCACGGGCTCCCTCGTCATTACCGCGATCAACGTTGCACCCCTTCTCTGCTGGTCCAAGGTGACAACGCAGCACTCGACTGCATCACCTGACTCCCGCCGGATTCGATCCCACAACAGAAGATTCGATCTTGTTCCGCGAGTACCGTGCTTCGAGGAAGAAGATTCGTATCCCAATACGAACATCGCCCGCCGACCCCGCACATCGGTAGACGTTAAGTAATACCGCCGCGGTCATGACCCGATCCAATGTAAGGACGCAGGTTCTGCGGGGCTGGCTGGAATTTCGCAATGTGTTCGGATGCGATGGCCACCTGGAAAAAATTGTGCCACGAACACGGGAGGGCGCGTGAGGTAGGTCAGGTGGCTGATCGTGGTGCCGTGCCAGTTATTCACCGCGGAAAGCGATTGGGGATGGCGCGCAATCATCCGGGAAGGTATCCCGCCTCAGCCGTCCGCGGGGTCATTTGCGGCCACTTCCCTCCTCGACAACTGATCAGGATCCAGTTTCCAGACAGGCCAACCTCGCCCTCGCTGCGGACGTGGACCAGTTCTTCGTCGAGAACCACAAGAACCCGGCGAGCATCCGAGTGGCCAGGATGCTCGTACAGGTGAATCACGCGCATAGGTAGCGGTTAGGTAGTGCCGTTACCGCAGCTCAGCGCCGTTTTTTTGCCACTCTCGGGAAGGGTCCAGCTACGGGCAAGCCGTTAGTCTCTGTGTCTATGACGGGAAGGAGACGCACCGATCCGCCCGTAGCGGCTAGCCATTTCGTCGGCCGCCACGCGGAGCAGGATCAAATCCTAAGTCTGCTGCTGGGGTCCGCGCGGTTGATCACGCTGACAGGGCTGGGCGGGATCGGCAAGACTCAGCTGGCCGCAGAGATCGTCCGCCGGTATCACAAGGCCGGATCGGTGCCGGCGTACTGGGTCCGACTCGCCCGATTGCCCAGAAGTAGCGACCATTCCATGGTGTTGGACGAGATCGCCCATTCGGTGGTCGTTGGGGATTTGTCGGCGACGTCAGCGTTCGATGCGGTAGTCGACGTGCTTTCACGCAGGGGCAAGACAGGACGACGCTCGCGAACAGTGCTGGTACTCGATAACTGCGAACATGTTATCGCCGGAGCCGGGAAAATCATCGCGGAGTTACTGTCCGCGGTGCCGAGCCTGACAATCTTGGCCACGAGTCGTCAAGCGTTCGGTTGCACAGAGGAGTATCTCGTCCGGATACCACCACTGTCAGCGGAAGATGCGCTGGCGCTGTTCGTACACCGCGCGGAGGCTCTCGGCCGGCCTGTCCGCAACGCTGATCAAATCTCCGCCGCGGCGGAGATTTGCCGCCACATGCAAAACACCCCACTGTTCATCCGACTGGCCGCCGCTCGATTGCTCCGGCGCCCCCTGGGCGCAATCGTCCGAGAACTGGACGGCAGGAACTCTCCCGACAAACGTATGGACTGGCTGTACAGTGGCGCCGCCGCGGACAGCCGACATCGCGGTATCGGCGACGCGATCGCTTGGTCCTACGATCTGTGCGGCGATAGGGAGCGCCTGTTGTTCGAGCGAATGTCGATCTTCTCCGTCGGTACGGTGCTGGGCTCCGCCGACGACGGTTTCGATGTTGGCGTGGAGCTCGAGGCCATCGAATCGGTGTGCTCAGATGAGCCCGATCGTGGCGAGTCCGCAGAGCCTGATGCGTCGGCACGACTGCTGCGCAGTGAGATTCAAGATCTGCTGCATCTGCTGGTCGATCGATCGCTGGTCTCGGTCCATATCCAAGACACCACCGTGCGCTATTCGCTTCTGGAGTGCCTGCATGTCTATGCCCGTCTACGCTGGGCTGAACGCAGCCCCGAAGCTGACGAGATCACGCGGTTGGCGAAGCGTCACCTGCGGTACTACCATGACACGCTCGAAGAGGTTGCGACGAATTGGGTTGGCCCACAGGAAGCGTCATCGTTTGCATGGACGCGGGCGGCATGGCCCAACATCTTGACCGCGATCCGATCCGGCCTCGCAATGCCCGGTGCATCTACCGTCGTGTTGGAGATGTGTGTTGCGTTGCATTCGCTTCCGATCCCGTCGGTGATGAGTTCACTTCGGGAGCTCCGTTTGTGGACAGAGCGAGCGCTGGCAGCTGACAACCTTTTCACCTTCGAACAGACCACATTGCAGGTCACGGCCACCGCGCTCCTGGCTGCGGATGCTGTTCAGCAGGGCATACGCGATGATGCCGAACGGTTCCTCGATGCATGCTTCGCCGCCTGCCACCTGGGGCCGGACGATCGGCAGACCACTGCCGAAGTCGATGCCCCCCTCCCCCCTGCGGTCGAATTCGCATGGGGGCTCGAGCTGTGGCTCAGCCGAAAGGACGTCCGGGCGGTCACCGTCCTGGCCCGCGCTCACGAAAAGTATCTGCGCGAACGGAAGTTCGGATTCGCCACACAATGCGACGTGTCGGCTGCTGGTGCCGCCGCTGCACTGCTCGGCGCCTCACCTCGTGCCGACGAAACCATCCGGCAGCTTGCTGATCGTGCTCGCACCTCCGGGTCACAGTGGACGATGATGTGGGCCGACGTTGCCGCTGCGCTCGCTTCGGTCGAGCGCGGCGATGGGTCTGCAGCAATGGATTTGCTCGAGAAGGAGCCGGCACATCGCCTGTCGATCGGCAATCAGGTAGGGATGATAGCCCTGCTACGCGTGTGGGCGCTGGCCCAGTGCATTACCGCCACACCCACGGACAGCGATCGCGCCGAGCTCGCCGGAGTGGCCACCCAGATCGCTTACGTGGTCGGTGGCATCCACGCGTTGCGTGACGAGCTTGGATTAGGAATGCAAGCCTTGACGGACTTTGCTGACCGAACCGCGCATGCAATCGGGCTCGCCCGAGGATTACTGGGGGATAAGGCGTTCGAGGTTGCGTTCGATCGAGGTTCTCAAATAGATGCCGACTTCCAGGCTGCCTGGCAACTCGTAGGAGGTGCCCCGGACACCAGTGGACAGCAGGCCAGCGCGGATGCACCCTATGACGACGCGCCGTGGAGCCAGCTGTCGAGGTCGGAACAACACGTTGCACTGCTGGCAGCTGCGGGGTTGACCAATACAGCGATCGCCACCCGCCGAGGAACGTCTATGCGTACGGTCGACGCTCAATTGGCTGCGGTCTTCCAGAAGCTCATGGTCGGGTCTCGCCATGACATCGTGGATTTCATACCACACCAACGTATGGACGAGGTCGAAACAGAAGCCATGCGCTGGATTCGGAGTCGAGAACGGCGCCAGGCAGACCTGCGGTCTGACCAGCCGTGAGTAGCGCCTCGGTGGACGCACCCAACGATTACTACCTAGCAGCTACTGATGCGCACATCAGCAAGTCCTGTCAGGCTGATGGTCGTCGACGTCGCATGAGAGGCCCGAAGTGAGATGTCATATTCGCCCACATGCCTACACCGACTCCCCCAATCATCTGAGGGGTGCCGGGGCCATAGGTTGACACCTGTATGCCGGGTGGTCTTGTTGTGCCAGGGCGCTCCGGTCGACACCGCTCTCAAATATCGGCTTTCAGTGCTGTCATTGTCGCCGGCGGGCCGACGACGGCATTCGCAGCCATGGACACCTTGCCTCCTCGACGACGATCGCTTGTCCAGATAACCTGCGGGTGCGTGCCGTCTTGATATTCAAGCAATATTCACCGCATTGCATGCGTCGATATTTCCAGGTTTGCAAGGCAGGTAAACCAAGCAACTAATAAGCCAGAATTCGAACCAGTGTCAGATTTTCGAATACTTACAGTACGTAAGTTGCGTCCGATAAGGCATGGAACTGCAGGCAAAGAGAGCCAGCCACGCCTATTGAATATTAACCTCCAGCAAACTGTGCACGCGGCTAAGTAGTTCGCATTCGAGGCCTCGACCGTTTCGCGCAAAGGTGCTTCTTTGCATGGATTCGGATAGGTCAGACAATGGCGACTTCGAGACAGATAGCTTGCGCCCAAGAATCGCCCTAATATGGTCATATCTGTTACAGTAATATTGTACTGTCGTAGCGCGCATGAGACTGCTGAAGGAGAATGAGTCGTTAGTTTCCGACATATCATCACCACCTCTCAGGCCGCGGGCCGGTATACCGACGTGCAATGACCGGCGCCTGAGAGGCTGGAGACTGTGTGAACGAGCACCAAAAGCGAGTGTAAGTTGTGGCTCTGCTAATCGCAAAGAATCGGTGGCGCTAATGCTTGGCGGGGATTTCGTCGGTCGGCAGCATGAATTGGACAGAACCCGGACACTGCCGCTATGTTCAGCTCACCTGATCACGCTTGTCAACCGAGGCGGAATCGGGAAGACTCGGCTTGTTGCGGAAGCGCTCACCGTATATCGCAAGACTCATCGCGTGCCCATTTTCTGGCGTTGGCCGGCCGGAGTGGCAAAGAGCTCTCACAAGAGCGCGATCGAAGTTGCGCTGCCGGAGTCGATTGCCGACGGAGATTTTTTTGATCGCCCGACGCGGAACTGTCTGATCAACACCTCGAGACGCACGCGTGGGATCGGCACGCAACTGCAGGCGATCTTGGTAATGGACAACTGTCAGCACATCCTTCACGGGACCGGTCGTATCGTCTCCCAATCGCTCGAATCAGTCTCCGGATTGACAATGAGCTGGATCAGCCTGCTCCAGGACATGCCAGCCGACACGGAACGTCTGCTCGACGAATGCGTAGGTCTCCGCCTTCCGAATCGAGTCTTGAGGGCAGACTGGAGAAAGACTCCCGAATCCGATTTCAGGTTTCCCGCTCCCGCCGAATTCGCCTGGGGTGTCGAACTCATGCTGATCCACCGCGACGTACGCGCGGTAAGCGTACTCAGGCGGGCTCAAGACAACTTCGCCACCCGTCGCGATTTCAGTAGCGCAGCAATGAGTGAGCTGTTCGAGGCCTTGGCCTCAGGGTTCTACGGAACACCTGGGGAAGCGCTCGATATCACCGAACGTCATCACGCCAATGCCAGCCGATCCGGAGCTAGCTGGGCACAGTCGTGGCCAGAACTGGCTTGGACTATTGCGCTGACCACGAACGGCGATACCCGGCAGGCCTTGGACGCGGTGCATTCAGCACTGATGAAGCAGATAGCGATGGCTGACCGATGGGGACCCGTGTGGGCCATACACATCCGCACGTGGGTACTCGCACGGATCGTCGAGTCCGGCTTGGTTGACCAGGGACGAATCGACGACGTGTCGGCGTGGGCAGTGGAGGTTGCTCGGCTCATCGGCCGCGCGACCACTTTGCGACAGAGGCCGGGGGTGACCATCACGAACCTGGGCCCGTTCGCCACCGACAGCGACCAAGCCGCAGCAGCGGACCGGAAAGTTCTGGGTGACAAGTCATTCGATGTCGCCGAGAAAGAAAGAAGAATGCTACGGCCGGAATTCGGAGAAGTCGCAGGCTTGGCGACCGGGACGCTGTCGGTGGGGAAGCTGCCTGTCGACCATCTGGTGCTACAGCACGCCCCTTCCACCGGGGACACGTTGTCGAGTGCAGAGAAGGAGGTGGCTCACCTTGTAGCGGCCGGCTGGACGAACTCCTCGATCACAGTGCGGCGCGGACGCTCGTTTCGTACGTTCGACGCCCAAGCGGCGTCGATTTTTCAAAGGCTATCGATCAATAGGCGCTCGGACATTGCCGCCTTGGTGCCGACGAGCCTTCAGAGCCGGCTCGTCCAGGAGCCCGACACACGGCCGGAATCACTTCATTCGAGAACCCGTCGCTAATGATGACTGCGATCCGCTATCGGTACCTGATCAGTAAGCCGCCGATCGGAAACATCAATTGCTGTCGCTATGATCCTGGCGGCCCGATGGCGGGCGCTTCATGGCTATAGAAATCCCGCACGAAGTTGCATTGTTCCTTAATATTGTTGGTGTCCCCTACCCGGACATAAACGAGGATCACGTCCGCGAGCTCGCCCATCACGTGCGCACCTTCGCCTCCGCCGTAGCCGATACATACGAGTCGGCAACCACCACAATCAAAGATATGAACTCCGTATATTCGGGGTATTCATATGAGCAATTGGTCGCTGCCTGGGGCAGGATGTCGGTCACCCATATGTCCGCACTCGACCGCGCGTGTGGAATGGTGGCGTTCGCGTTGGATGCAGCAGCCGAGATCATCGAAATCGTGAAAGTCGCGGTATTGGCCGAACTTGCCGCGCTGGCGGCATCCTACGCGACCCTCATCGCGACATCGATTGCCACTGGCGGAATAACGGCAGCACTGGAGGCGGCTATCTCTGCCGCTGCTCGAAAATTGTGTGATGCCTTAGAACAGACGCTGATGTCGTACTTCCTGTCGGAGGTGGTCGGCAAGGCTATCGAACCCTTCGAACGCACCATCGACGACATGATTCACGGTGTCGCCTATGACATCGTCAGCCACGCCCTCGGAGTACCGTCGTCGGCTGATTCAGCGATCCTGCCGCTCCATATCGAACCGGACGAGGTGCGACGGCATGCAGAGATTCTGCAAACGTACGCTGACGACGTCTTGCAGCATGCCACGGCGTTCGCCGACAAGGTCTCGCTGCTCGACTTCGCCACGTCGAGTGCGACATGGGCTGAGGATGACAACGCTGGCGGTGCAACATCGAAGAATACTCTCGTGGAGGCCCACGCCATGCAGCGGTCGTTCGACACGTTCTCCGATTCAGACTGGCGAACGGAAGCTCCGGCAGACCGCACTGCAGCCCCGTTCACGCCCGCTGCGACAAGGGCCGACGCCAGCGATCGCTTTCCACAACATTCCCTCGACCACGAGCGGCCGTCCGCGGAAACCGCAGCAGGAAAAGCGTCCAGTCATGGAAGCATCGGTCAGCTTGCAAACAGTCTTGGAACGGCCCACACCCACACCCCGACGGCCACCGGTGAACACTCATTCAGCCCGAATGTGCCCGCACACGCGACGGCTAGTCGAATCACCGATACGGAAGAACATCCGACGACAGGTGCCCACCCGGATGACTCGAAGCGGCAACCGGCCACCCTCTCCTTCGACAACTCTGGGCACACTGCCGGACCTCATCCCCCTGCCACGGCGACGGACGACGGGAGACACCCTGAGCCGCGCAACAACACCATCGATACCTATCATCATGAGTTCTCGTCCGACCCGATGCGCTTGTTGCCGTCTCCCGAGACATATTCGGTCCAGCAAGAATCGAAGCAACTCGATCCGGCCGAGCGCGGATCGGCTTCCCCAGCGCAGCAACAGAATACCGGCAACCCGTGGTCGCGCTCCCAGCGGCAACGATCACAAAATACAAAGGCGCCGAAAACAACGCCGACCAAAACCGATCGGATCGGAACTCCGGTACGAAAGCCAACCGACAGACCGCTGACGACTCCGTGGACGAATACCCCTACACAACCCGACGTTCCAGCCGAAGTCTTCGCACCAAACACGATGCAGCCGCTACCCCGACGATTGAAGGAGAACACCTCGACTCGGCCTGAACGATCCAAACAGCGCGATGACAACGACGCCAAAAGCCTGGCACCAGGTTCCGTGCCGCCCCCGGGGGACGGAACCGTATTCGCCCCCCGAGCCGACCTGCCAGACCAACACCATCGGCCGTTGTAGCGCTCCACGAGACGCGAAGCGCCCGGTCGTCACTCACCGGATCGCACGGGCAAACAGAATGGTTCGCGCACGATGCCATCGTTGCAGCTGTATCGGATCGGTCAGAGGGGCGCCGAGTCGTTCCTCAACGGCTTTACCCATCAACGCGGTACCAAGTAGCGCCAGGACGATCTGCAGCGCCATCCATTCCGCGTCGACGTCCGGCGCCGTGAGTTCGGAGTCGACGAGATTGGCCCACGCCCGATGCGCCGAGTCAACCATCCAATTGAAGATCCGGATCGCCTGCTGGTCGGTATCGGCCACACCGCGGGCGATAAAGCGCATCACATCCGAGTGATCGCGCACAAACGTGGTCGCCGCCTCAGCAAGTTCGCGCTGCGCATCGATCGGGTCGTTCGTCAGCAGCAATCGGCCGTACTCGGCTTCCATGAGGCTCAGGACATGATCGCCAATGGCAGCGTGTAGTCGGTCCTTGGTGCCGAAGTGGTGCTGAACCGCCCCGATCGAGATGCCGGCGCGATCAGCAATGTCTCGAAGAGAAGTCGCCTCAACGCCACGGTCGGCGAACAACTCGATCGCGGCCTCCCGGATGCGCGCTGAAACTGTCAGATCCTTCCAGGAGTACCTCTCGTGCGACCTCATCCGACCTCTCCGTGCTTATGAACCACCACCGACGAACCGCACCGGCCCATCAACGATGCCTTGAGATTGAGACCTTGCACCTAAAGTAACAGGGGCCAGATCCCCACCTTCGCCCACAGCCGCCCGAACCGGGTCGGGAACGGCCGACCAGGCAGTGGAGAAGAGTCTGCAGAAACGAATCATCAGGCAGCACCACAGCGCCGTCCACACACCGCACGCATACGACTCGGCATCGCCGCCATCAGCCGGGCGTTGGACCCGGATCGCAGACAGTCCGACGCTCCGCCCAAGCCTCCACAGCCGAGAATGCCTACGTCAACCTGATATATGGCCGGTCTGACAGGTTGAGTTTGGCCCACCTTGAGTTGGTGAGCGTTGGGGGTCATACATGATTGCTGTTTGTGGCGGAGGTCCGTGTTGGACTCGACGACATAATCGAGCTGGCCAAGCTGTTGGCGGTTCATCGATGAGCTGGTTGGCGGGAGATATAAGCCCAAGACGCGGCCGGGCAAAATGAATACCTGTACCCGACGGCGCAGACCGCCGACGATTTGAACGCGATCGTGCGCAACCAGCTTCATCCAGGGCACGTTGTCGATCGTGTTCGCCGTACTGGTACTGATCGTGGCGTCGTCGGCGCGGAGGTTGCCCTGAATACATTGCGCAGCAGCATGTCACTGCGCCGGGCGTCGTGGTTGACGCATCGGCGCCAACAGCAGCCACGCAAATCGCAGTCGATTCCGACGAAATTCGCTGGGCCCGACGAGTCGAGGGCGCACAGGTCGCGGCCGAACCCATGGAGTCCCGCCCCCAATGCCTTCGTCGGGAAGTGAACCGATGTCCCCGCTTGCCGGTGCGCGGCAGAGCCGTCGCCACGGGTTGGGTGATCACATCTCGCCACCGCTCATCCGAACTGCACCGGGTGAGAACGTGTCGAGTCAAAAGGTCCTATGTGTCTGCGGTGCGCCCGGACCGAAGTCATGGGGTCAGGTCACCTGCGTACCTATGTAATGAACTCGGCTGCTTACATAGCAGTACCCGATGCCGACACCTTCCCTATCTGGGAATTCTGAACCGACATGCAGACAAGTCGCATGGGAACGGTCAGGGCGGCTGGAGGTGTGATGATTCCGTGGGCAACGGTGGAGATGTTGGCCCCGGGGGTCGTTTCGGTGGCTTCGGTTGGGGATGCGTCGCGTAGTTTCGCCAGTTGCGATCGTGTTGTGCAGCGATTGCTGGCGAAGAGTCCGGCGCTCTATGATGCTCTCACGACCCGCGATATCACCGGGATGATCCGCTTGGTGAACCTTCGGAACGAGGACATGGATCTGACCATCCCGACCGGAGCCGGGCCGCACAAACTGATGCTGCGACGGGTGCTCGGTCCGGCCGGCGATGTGCACGCGGTGCGACTGTGGCTCGGTCCCGCCGCGGCGCCGATTCCCCCGCTACGCCCGGCGGTTGGTCTGATCTGGGAACTCGATACGCAGCTGATCCGCCAGCCCATCGGCCTTCGGCGGCTAAGCGGTGTCGAGGTCGAAGAGTATGTGCCGCGACGTTCCATTGCTGAACTGTTCCATCGGATTTCGAAGTTCGATCGACATGTGGAGGTGCTCGATCTGCTCTATGGTCCGGTGCCGGGTCAAAAGCTCCAGTTCGACGTGGTAGTGACCAGTGGGTCCACACGACAAGGCCAATGGCGGATCACCATGCGGGCTCGCGATGACGAACGAACCCGCGGCGCCTGGTGGTTGATCGAAGACACGACCTCGGACACCATGCCCCCGCTGGCACCGACTCTCGAACACGTCGGGCTGCGCGAAGCTCACCGCCGTGCCGGGACTTATCTGGCTATCGTGCAACTCGAGCACGCCACCATCTCCCATTGGCTCACCGAACCTGCCCCATGGGTCCGGTGGGATTACCTGTTCCGGCCGGTCGATGTGTTCTATCCCGGTGATCGTGCTCGATTGGTCGACCTCGGCGGCAGGCTCGCATCCGGCGGTGCGGCGGAAGTTACCGTACGCACGTTGAACTACCGCGGCGAATACACACCGACATCATTGTTGCTCTATCCGTATCCCGGATATTCGGTACGCCGGCTCACCATCGCCCAACTCGTCCACCTCGGCGACGAACTCACGATTGCGCAACTAAGCGAACCCGTTGGCTACGATAAACAACTGAGGCGCTGCCGGTCCAACTGAATGGAAATAACCCGGCTCAATGAATGCATTCAGGATTGTACGAACAATTATCGACAACCGATCTCGGTTGTGGCGGCATTCGGGCATGCCCCGCTTTCGCGCATGAGCGTGCCGCGACCGCACCTATCCCCTCATCTCGTTTTCGATCGCTAGCAGCAAGAATTCAGCCCCATAGTGCAATTGGTAAACGCGTCGATGGAGCGTATCAATGCCATCGGACTACGCTGCGCTATCGCGACCGAACACGGAACCGGCCTAGTTCCTCGCGCCGTTATCGTGCGCTCCCGCGCGGTAGGCACAGCGAGACCGGTTGCACGGGCCGATTCACAAGGAGTTGAAGCGCCTGAAACGAGGCGAGCAGACCGAGGCCGTGATCACACGAATTACAAGCGTTGGAAGAACACCGGAAGGTGTTGGCGAACCCGCGCCGATTCCCCACAATCAAAGGTATGGCGACTTTTGCATTGGGCCTACGTCACTCCTGCCGAATATGAGGCTGCGTACTTCTTTGACAATTACCGGCACGATGCCATTGACGGCTATCACTGGCTGCAAGTCGGTCCGACGATCGAGATCCGATAACGGCGGCGACCAGGCCACACATATCGCCGCGATCAACCAACGGCTTCGACACGAGTAGCGGCAGGTCGCCAGGACCGCCGCCACCTACTTCTACGCAGGCCCGAACCGGCCCGAACCACTAGCGGAGAGCGAGACGAGGTAGCAGGCGGGGTCGAGAGTCGGCGTGGGGCAAGTTTGCCAGATAGGGGTCACCTGTTCGGCGGACTCGGCGGGCTCGAGGGAAATTGCCGAGGCGGGAATGGCTGCGACCATGGGAGCCATCAGCAGCGTGCCGATAAGGAATCCGGCACGAAGAGGAGTACGCATGGGTTCTATCCTTCCGAACGGCGAGGGGCGCCATTCGTCGATACGCTATCGAGTCGGCAATCCTGGTCGACAGACCAAGAAAAGGGTGCCCCGAAAACTGGGGACACCGCACAACAGCTGGAATTCTAGTGGCAGAATATTTCGTATATGTTTGCGGCGTCCAACCAAGCGGCGCGAGACCGGATATTGTGCGCATCGAGCGCTGCGGATTGACGCCGATCCCTCACCTTCGTGCTGATCATCGGACTTGCCGGTTTCGTCTCGGCCTGATCTGGAATCGCCGTTATGGAACCGCTCGCTTCCGAGCTTCCGCTCGCCATGTGTCACACTCATCGCGTGCAGTGCTCCTGTGAAGTTCGTTCTGGTCGAACTCTTTGTACCAGGCTCTGCGCTTTCACATTGAGGTGATCTCACCAACTTTCATGTGAGTCGTCCGTGTTCGAAATGGGTGAGGACGAGTGCGGCTTTGACGATGGTGCCGATTTTGGTTGGGCTGCAGGTGAAATGTCGTAGGGCGCGCCAGCGGCCGACGAGGACGGCGAAGCCACGTTCGCCGAGGCAGCGCAGCCCGCGCAGCAGGGCGTTGTAGGTGCGATTGTCCGGATCCAGTGCCCGGCCGTCAGTGGGTTGTTTGATCGGCGTGTGCACGCCGATGCTGGCACCGTGGTAGCCGCCGTCGGCCAGGGTCGGCAGATCCAGCTGCGATGTTGCCCAGTACAGCGCGGCCAGGACCTGTTCACGCGCGGTGACCAGGTCGTGTACCGAACCCGGCTCGACATCGGCGACCCACAGCGGCAATCCCGTTGGTGCAGAAAGTGCTTGGACGTTGCCGCCGTGAGTGTGGGCTTTCCCGGAATACCAGAGGTCGATCTACTTCCCGCGCACGCTGGTGGTCTGCTCGCTGCAGCGATCGGCGTCGAACACCTTCCCGTCGAGGATCACGTACGCGAAGCCCTCCTCGTGCGCGTGGGTCAGCACTTCATGCAGGTCCGGGGTTTGCTCGGCGAGCACGGTGATCCCTTCGTCGTGATACCGGTAGGCCGTGGCCCGGCTGATGCCGAATCCCGCGCCCAGCACCGCGAGGTCTTCCTGCTTGCGGAACCACACCACCAGGAAAAGCGCCTGCTTCCAGCAGGTCAGCGCCCGGCTGCCCCGCCGGGTAGCCCGCGCCCGGCGTTCGGCGGCCAGCAGCCGCGACACCGTACCCGACCAGTTCCCGGGGAACGTCGAGCATGGCAGGATAGGCGATCACGTGGAGTCCTTCTGGCGGGCGGATCTTGTGGTGAGAACCCATCTACCGGGGACTCCACCTTCAACTCCAGCATCCCAAACGGCGTGTCGCCCAAGAACTTCCGTCGCCGAGCACGAAAACCGTTGCCTACGTTGCTGAGATCACCTCAGACAGTGGTCACCGTATGAAGGCTGGACGGACGTGGCGGCGGGTGGCGAGTCGATTTTCGGCGATATCTGTTGCGGCTCGCACGGTGGTGATGCCCTCGGTTCGGGCTCGTTCGATCACCGCGGTGACGAGTTGGGCGACACTGCGGACCCGCTGTTCGGTCCGTTTCTCGTCGTGACCGAGTAGTTGTTCCTCGAGGTAGATGAGTCCGCCGGCATTGGCGAGGAAGTCCGGGGCGTAGAGGATGCCGCGGGTGTCCAGCTGTGCGGCATGCTTTTCGTCGGCGAGCACGTTGTTCGCTCCGCCTGCGATGATGCAGCAGTTCAGCCGCGGCAACGATTCGTCGGTGACAACCGCGCCCAGCGCGCAGGGCGCGAGGACGTCGCATTGCGTGGAGACCAGCTGTTCAGGCGCGATGACCGTCGCACCGAAGCGTTGCGCGAGTTGTTCGGATCGGCTCGGGTCGATATCGGCGACCAGAACGTTCGCCGATTCGGCCGTCAGCAACTCTGTCAGTGCCGAGCCGACGTTACCCGCACCCTGCACTGCCACCGTCACATCGCGCAATGAGCTCGAGCCGGTGCTCACGCGCAGACACGCGCGGATTGCTTCGAGCGTGCCAAGAGCGGTGTAGGGCGAGGGATCTCCGTTGTCACACACGGGTGTGGCTTCGCGACCGATGATTTCGATGTCGGCCTGGGTGGTGCCCACATCGTTGACGGGTATGAAGCGGCGTCCCAGTGTGGCAATGAACCGGCCTTGGGCGCGCAGGAGAGCCTCGGTCTTGTCGTGCGCTGGATCGCCGATGACGATATTGGTGCTGCCGCCGAGGTCCAGTCCCGCCGCGGCGGCCTTCAACGTCATCATCTGCGCCAGTCGCAGCCCGTCGTCGAGGGCGGCCGTCTCGGTAGCGTAGGGCCACATCCGTACACCGCCGAGCGACGGGCCCAATGTGGTGTCATGGATGACGATGATCGACCGGAGTCCACTCTCGACATCGCTGCAGAACATTATTTGTTCTGTGCCGCTCTGCTGGATTCGGCCGAAAAGCGAATCCTCCGTCCTAGTCCGTGTCGGGTAGTCCTGGACAGAATCGATTCGGTTATCGGCTGCGTTTTTGATCACGTGCTCCCCTTTCACTATTTATCGGTCCTGCACATCTATATCCGCGGGCGTGATTTGCCCTCATCCTCCGCTGCATCGTGAATGTGTTCCATCGAGTCCTCCTCGCCGACGAAACCCGACTCGATCATCTGCTTCATTTTCTCGGCAGGAAGCCGCGATCTGACGGCCCATATATAGATCACCGTGGTCCACATCAGAATGACGATGAATCCCCAGTTCAAACCGATCTGTCCGGTGTTTCCCGCATCGGTTTGCGTGTCAGGGAAATCGCTAAAGTAACTGATCACGGTGAGTCCGGCCAGCCATGGTATGAACCACGCGGATGATTTCAAATTCAGCTTCGGGCCACGCTCGATGAAAGGCTGAGTTACGGCGAATATTGCGTAGCCGATCAGAACGGCAATGAACAATTTCCAATTAGTAGGCCATCCCGTCCATAATGTGATGAGATTCGACGAGTAGAATGCAAGGAACGGTATTAAGTCGCCGCCGCGCAATTTGAATGCGCGCGGATACTCCGGAAGTCCTCGGCGAAACGCCGCCAACGCCAGCGCGCCCGAGCCGAGAGACAGGACGGTGGCTCCGGTGACGAAGCCGACCAGTGATTGCCAACCCGGGAAGGGCAGGAAGAAGATCACGCCGACAACGAAGGTGAGCAGCAGGCTGATCCACGGCGCGCCCCGTGCGTTGAGCCGGGCCAGTTGCGCTGGAGCGTTCTTGTTGCGAGCCATGGCGTAGGTCACCCGTGAGGTGGCTGTGGCGAAGATCAGTCCGCTGTCACCTGGGGAAATCACCGCGTCGATGTAGAGCACGACAGCGAGCCAGTTCAAACCGAGAATCGTCGCCAGTGCAGCGAGCGGGCCGAATGCGCTGTTCGCGCCGTTGGACAGCAGGATGTGGCCCCAGCCTTGAGCGAGCGCGCTCGGTGTGAGCGATCCGATGAAAACGATCTGCAGCAGCGCGTAGAGGGTGCCGATGATCAAGACCGATCCGACCACCGCGATCGGGATGTTGCGGCGCGGGTTGTCGGTCTCCCCTGCCAGATCGATACCTTGGCGGAATCCTAGGTACGAGAACACGATGCCCGAGGTTGCCACCGCGGTCAACACTCCGCCGACACCGAAGGGTGCGAATCCTCCTCGGCCGTCATGACCAATGATCTCGTGAAAGTTTCCGATGTGAAATGCAGTGACGGGTAAGGCAACGATGACAAGGACAATGACGGCGAGTTTCCACCAGACCAGCACATTGTTCGCGCGCGCATACCATTTGATGCCGAGCATATTCAGTACGCACAGAATGCCCAAAAGAATGACGGCGACGATGAATCCGACGGGGAACGTCAGCACTGGAACGCCATCGACAACGTGCATGAGAAATCCGAAGCGGACCGCGCTGTATTGCATCGCGGCCTCGACCTCGATGGCCGCGGCCGATCCGCAGGTGATCCACAGAATCCAACCGAAACCGTAACTCACGAATGAACCGAACGCGAAATGCGGGAATCTCACGACGCCACCCGATACCGGAAACATGGTCCCGAGCTCGGCGTAGACAAGGGCGATCAGCATGATCATGAACCCACCGATGACCCAGGAAACGATCGCCGCCGGGCCTGCGGTATTCGCCGCGCTCTGCGCACCGAACAACCAACCCGATCCCACCATGGCGCCGATCGACGTGAACAACAGCCCGACGACACGGACATCCCGGCGCAGTCTTCCGTCCGACGGCGGCCCGGACGCGGGGCTTGTTTGCAGTGTCATGTCGTTTCCTCATCGTTGAGTCGGGCTTGTGGAAAAATCATCGACAGAGCGGTGGTGAGCCGTCGCAAATCCGCGATGGTGTTGTAGGGCGCGACCGACACCCGCAGCATCGGGTCGCCGCGCCACACTCGGATCGGAACTTCGATCCCGAACTCGGCCCTGAGCCGGGCGCACACCACGATCGGGTCGCACGGCGGCACGCGAAAGTAGCCCATTTGAATCCGCCCCTCGTCCGCGAACGGTTCGAATCCGGACGCGCGGAGCAAGCGCCGCCCCTTGTCGAGAATGGTTCGGCATTCGGCGTTGCGCCCGTGCTGGCGAACGAAATCGATCGCTGCCGGGATAGCGAGGTATGCCGCCGGGTCACGGGCGCTGCGCCAATCCTGGCCCGGCTCGAAGGGCGAGTCACCATATCCCCAGCCGACAACGAGCGGTTCGATCATCGACTGGACGGACGCGCGCGCGTGCAGAAACGCCGCGGCTTTGGGACCACACAACCACTTGTGGCAGTTGCCGACGTAGAAGTCCGCACCCAGAGACCGCAGATCCAGCATCAGTTGCCCCGGACCGTGCGCACCGTCGATCACCGACACCACACCCGCAGCGCGTGCCCGCTCGCACAATGCCCGCACTGGCATCAGCACCGCAGTCGGTGAGGTGATGTGGCTGACGACCAGAACTTTCGTACGAGCGCTGGCCGACGCCCAAATCGCGTCGGCTGATGTCTCCGGCGCACGCACGATCCGGGCGCCGGTCCGCCGCGCGATGAAGTCGAGCAGGTTCTGCACCGCCCCGTATTCGTGGTCCGTTGTGAGTATCTCGTCACCGCTGGTCAGCGGAATCGAGCGCAGCACTGTGTTGATCGCCACTGTTGCGTTCAGGATCAAAGCGAGTTCGTCCACGTCGGCCCCGACGTAGGCGCCCAGCTGCGCACGAACCGTGGCGAGTTCGTCCTCTATCCGACGCCCGAGCAGAGCCACCGGTGAGCGCTCCAGCTCGCGCTGCCACGCCTGGTATTTCTCGAACACCGGACGCGGACACGCGCCGAACGCACCGTGATCGAGGTACGTCACACCAGGGTCGAGCAGGAACATTTCGCGCTCTTGTGCAGCGTCCCCTTCATCGTTCAACTCTGCGGAGGCGAATTCGTTCCGGCTTCGGGGTCCCATTTAGTGAGCGTACGAATAACCTAACCATAGGTCTAATGCATAGATATGATGTATTAGATCAGCTATCCTGATTGGTATGCAGTTCGATCAGGTTGAGGCATTCCTTGCCGTCGCCCACCAAGGCGGTTTCACTCGCGCATCCGAGCTGCTGCACGTCTCCCAACCAGCGATCACACGCAGAATCCATCTGCTCGAACGGGAACTGGGTGCCCCGCTGTTCGAGCGCGTCGGCCGTGGTGTCGTCCTCAGCGTCGCCGGACACACCTTTCTGCCGCACGCCGAGAAGCTGGTCGTCTCCGTGCAGGACGGCGTCCACGCCATCCGTGAATTGCAGGACGAGACCATCGGTGAGGTGACACTGGCATTCGTCGGCACCCTCGCCAACACCGAACTGGCCGCTCGGCTTCGCGACTTTCGATGCTCGCACCCCGGCGTTCGGCTTCGCGTGCGCACCGCGACGAGCACCGGAGTCAGTGAGCTGGTTCGCCGCGGTGACGCGACTTTGGGCTTGCGCTACGACCTCGATACCCACCCCGATCTGGAATCGCGGAGAATTTACGACGAGCGGCTCGTGCCGGTCTGTGCGGCGGACGACGAACTGGCAAGGCGGGCCAGAATTTCGGCACGCGAATTGGCCGAACGACCCTGGATCACCTTTCCCCCGCGGCCCGGCGAGGCCCGCGAACCCTACTCGTCCGCATTGACGCAGATCCTGGGTGCCGATCTACTCGCGACCACCGAGGTTGTATCGATCGATAGCCTGATAGCACAGGCACGGATGGTCGAAGCAGGTTTCGGCCTCGCGCTCCTCCCCGAAAGCGGCATCGAACCCGAATTACGGGCGGGGCGATTGCACTTACTGGACGTCGACAGCACGGACTTCATACTCCCGGTACATCTCGTCCGCCGCCGAAACTCGATCAGCAGCGGAGCGATTCGCAGCATCACAGAACTTCTCGAGAACTCGGAACAAACCGAGATCGTCAAGGGGCACACAGCTTCGATTCCTGACCGCGTGATCAGCGGTCGCGATTGAGGGCGATGCCTGTTCCCGCCCGTCGAGGCAACCGGCCGTACCGCACGATTCAACATGCGGCCGGCAATGTCGCACCCCCGGGTAGCGCCATCGGATTCGCTTCCTTCGCAACACCTTCCGCCGCTGCATCGGGTACCGATTCCCAACGGAGTGGGTGCACGACCCTTATCGATCAGTCGAGTGGGAGTGTCTCGCCGGTCAGTTCTTCAGAGACGGTCCGTAGCCGTCGTTGCAGGTCGATGTCGTGGGACTGTGTTGGGTCCGGATCCGCGCGAGAACCAAGGGCGAGTGCTGGACGCGTGTCCAGTGCTGACCGGCACCCTGATCCCAGCGCGACGCGCTCAGCGCCGCCGGGTGCGAGCAGATCTTCCTCGACAAGGCATCCGGCAAACTCGCCATCCGCCCCGAACTCGGCAAGGCGCTGCTGGTAGCGAACCGGCCGAACGGTCAGCTGGTGATCACCAAACTCGACCGCGGCGGTTGCACCCTTGCGCACCTGATCGAGCTTTCCAACACACTGCAGGTCCGCAGTGTGGACCTGGTGGTACTCGACCAGGGCAGACACATCCACCGCGGTCGGACGCATGTTCTTCCAAGTCCTCGGCGCAATCGCCGAGTTCGAGCATGCCCTGATGTCGGAGCGCACCCGTGACGGCATGGCCGCCGCCCATGCCCGCGGCCAGTCGGGCGGGCCGAAACCCAAGCTCGGACCGTGCCGGGAAGACTTGGGCCGCCTCGAATTTACCGACCATTGATGGCGGAATAGGCTGCTGACCTGCGCGTATTCGTAGAATACATGTTCTTGATGTTGTCGCAGCGAAGGTGGGGACGGTGTGTCTAGCGGGGGTTGAGATTCGCCTGATCCGGTGCTGAGCGCTGAATATCGAGCGGTGTTGAGCTGTGGGTGATTTCATGTCGGCGTGACTGGCGAATGAGGCTATGGACGCAGCGGGCATTGTTTCGCGTTGAGCTGGTACGGTTCTCCCGCCTCGATGACGAAGACAGGTGGCTGGTCGCAGAGTAGTCTCGGACTTGGGTTGATTCGTTTGCTGTTGGCCGGGTGAGGTTGGCCATATCCAGTCACAGCACCTGCTGTGCGCGAGCAGTGGTCACGTGCAGCATTCAGCCTCAGAGAGTGAAGTGATCTCACCAACTTTCTTGACGATGGTGCCGATTTTGGTTGGGCTGCAGGTGAAATGTCGTAGGGCGCGCCAGCGGCCGACGAGGACGGCGAAGCCACGTTCGCCGAGGCAGCGCAGCCCGCGCAGCAGGGCGTTGTAGGTGCGATTGTCCGGATCCAGTGCCCGGCCGTCAGTGGGTTGTTTGATCGGCGTGTGCACGCCGATGCTGGCACCGTGGTAGCCGCCGTCGGCCAGGGTCGGCAGATCCAGCTGCGATGTTGCCCAGTACAGCGCGGCCAGGACCTGTTCACGCGCGGTGACCAGGTCGTGTACCGAACCCGGCTCGACATCGGCGACCCACAGCGGCAATCCCGTTGGTGCAGAAAGTGCTTGGACGTTGCCGCCGTGAGTGTGGGCTTTCCCGGAATACCAGAGGTCGATCTACTTCCCGCGCACGCTGGTGGTCTGCTCGCTGCAGCGATCGGCGTCGAACACCTTCCCGTCGAGGATCACGTACGCGAAGCCCTCCTCGTGCGCGTGGGTCAGCACTTCATGCAGGTCCGGGGTTTGCTCGGCGAGCACGGTGATCCCTTCGTCGTGATACCGGTAGGCCGTGGCCCGGCTGATGCCGAATCCCGCGCCCAGCACCGCGAGGTCTTCCTGCTTGCGGAACCACACCACCAGGAAAAGCGCCTGCTTCCAGCAGGTCAGCGCCCGGCTGCCCCGCCGGGTAGCCCGCGCCCGGCGTTCGGCGGCCAGCAGCCGCGACACCGTACCCGACCAGTTCCCGGGGAACGTCGAGCATGGCAGGATAGGCGATCACGTGGAGTCCTTCTGGCGGGCGGATCTTGTGGTGAGAACCCATCTACCGGGGACTCCACCTTCAACTCCAGCATCCCAAACGGCGTGTCGCCCAAGAACTTCCGTCGCCGAGCACGAAAACCGTTGCCTACGTTGCTGAGATCACCTCAGTGCACGTCAATATCTTCCGACAGGCCAACCATCCAGAAACGCTCGCTGAATTAATTGCGCTGGCGGAATGGATAATTCGACGTATCTCACCGTCGTGGTTGAGGAACGGAACTGACTCGCGCGGTAGACCGCGCTCATCGCACTGGTACACTCGGTCCGTCGCAGAGCGGGGGTATGCAGTTGCTGCCCGAATTGCTGCTGCCCGTATTGCTCAGACCACTTACAAACTGATGCAGAAAACTCTCAGTACTGGTTCCGGTCGATGAATGGGCGACTTCCTCCTGCGCCGCTGATGCCTGACCTGTTCCAGCCAACGAAACACCTGCAACCGCAAACACCAGCAGAATGGATTTCATACTTTTACCGCCTTGTAGTCAATGCAACCGAACAATTCACAGTCTCAAGATCGTTTCTTGCCGTCGTAGCTGTCAATCCCCTCGAAGTGTGGAGAGTTCCTTTATGCGGCCTCGTCTCGTGACAGGGCTGCTGCGGCCTCCGCTCGGACGGTGGCCATGTGGGTCTCGTAGTCGATCGGCGATCTCCCGCCACACAGCGAGTGACGGCGGGCTGGGTTGTAGAACCCGGTGATCCAGGTGACGATCTTCAACCGGGCCTCGGCGCGGGTGCGAAACCGGTGCCGGTGGGCGAACTCGACTTTCAGGGTGGAGTTGAACGCCTCGGCGGGGCTGTTGTCCAGGGCCGATCCGACCCGGCCCATCGATTGCACGACGCCCAGGGCGCGGCAGAGCCGGTTGAACGCCGCAGCGGTGTATTCGCTGCCTCTATCGGAGTGGAAGATCACTCCGTCGATGTCCCCGCCGCGGATGGTTGCAGCTATTTGCAGTGCGGCACAGGTTAATTCGGCATCGTGATGGGCGCTGGTGGCGTAGCCGAGCAGGCGGCCGGAGAACCGTTCTTCCACCGACGCCACATACAGTTTTCCCTCCTCGGTCGGTATTTCGGTCACATCACCGCACCACAGCACGTTCGGCGCGACGGCGGTGAATTGCCGGCGCACCAGATCCGGCGCCACCGCCCGTTTCCCCGGCCTGGTCAGGCTGTGTCTACGTTTGACTTTCCTTGCAACCCAGCCGCTTTCGGCCATGATCTGCGCGATGGTGTTGTCGGACACCTGCCAGCCATTCTCACGCAGCTCGTCGCCGATACGGGGACTGCCGTAGGTTTGCCCGAGGCATCGAAGATCACGCGGATCGCCTCGGTCAGCTGCGCACGCCGCTGCTGCCGCGGTGTCGGCGGCCGGTCGTGCCACTTATAGAACCACGACTCGGACACATCGAGAGCGCGGCAGCAAACGGCGTGCGGCACACCGTGTTCGGTCCTCTGGGAGGCGATGAACCGGGCCACGCTCACTTGGTCGCCTCCTTCACCCACAGGACCACCGATCGCTTGAGCACATCGCGCTCCATCGCCAGCTCGGCGTTCTCGCGCCGCAACCGCAGCAGCTCTTCACGCTCGGACTCACTGAACCGGTCACCGGCCGCACCGTCACGCTGCTGCCGGTCCCGCGCCATCCAGGTCGTCAGCGTGCCCTCGTTGATCCCCAGCTCACGGGCGACCTGCGCGACCGGGCGCCCCGTCTCCCGCACGATCCGCACCGCTCCCTCGCGGAAGTCCGCATCGAACTTGCGTCTCTTCTCCGCCATCTGGCCTTCCTCTATGGTCCGGCCTCCACGATATGAGGGGAATCGCATAGCCTCCATAGCTGCAGGTGTCCAGAAGGTGCGACCAGCATCACCCGGGTGGGAAAGTAGATCAACGAGCGCACACCCCAGTTGATGCGCAGTTGTGCTACTCGCTTCAGGGGCCGTTGGCCGAGATGTGTTCACAGCCGACGAGTGTGTCGGTGGTGCAGATGAACCGGCTGCCAAAGATGCAGATACCGGATTGCGAGAAATACGCATTACAGAACTATCCTTCGTCGAATTCTCTACTGAGCCAAATTTAAGCAGCGCCTGAGTTAGGGAAGCGTGCCAGAACAAGCAGATCCACAACATCCGTTTCCCGTCGGTATTGGCAACGGAGACACTCAGATCGGTGATGCGGGCATTTGTGCCAGCGACGTCGGAAAAACTACCGGTGAGCGACGGCAGATGTGAGCAGGTTGTGATGGCCTGTTCCCAATGAATGAGACCGCTCGGTATTAGAGTCCTTGTTGGCCCTGGTCAGGGCTGGAAGGGACACTGAGGGACATGGCAGGACGTAAGCGGCATTCCGCGGAGGACATCGTGCGGAAGCTGCGCCGTGCCGACGAGCTGGCTGCTGCCGGGCAAACCGGTGAGCAGATCGCGGCTGATCTGGGGGTGTCGGCGGCGACGTTGTACAACTGGCGCCGCCAGTACGGAGGGGTGGACACCGATGCCGCGAAGGAGCTCAAGGAGCTGCGTGAGCAGAACGCGAGGTTGAAGCGGCTGTTGGCGGACGCGGAGCTGGAGAAGGACGCGCTGCGGGAGATCGCTCGGGGAAAATTCTGAGCCCGGCCGCCAGGCGGCGGGCGGTGGACATGCTCACACAGGTGATGGGCATGTCAGAGCGGTTCGCGTGCAAGGTGGTTGGGCTGCATCGGTCCACGTATCGGCGGCTGCCGACCGCGCAGACACAGGCCGATCCGGACACCGGTTTGCGGGCCTGGCTGCGTTCCTACGCGGTGAAATATCCGGGCCACGGGTTCCGTCGGGCGTGGGCGGCGCTACGGTTCGACGAGGGCAGCGGGGTGAATAAGAAACGGGTGCACCGGCTCTGGCGCGAGGAAGGGTTGCAGGTGCGCGCTCATCACCCGCGTAAGCGGGCTGGCTGCTCGACTGCACCGCTGGTTGATGCGGATGCGCCGAAGGTGGTGTGGGCGTTGGACTTTCAGTTCGACTCCACCGTCGATGGGCGGGCGGTGAAGATCGCGTCGATGATCGATGAGCACACGCGGGAGTCGCTGCTGCACCTGGTGGAGCGGTCGATCACCGCCGAGCGGCTGGTCGCCGAGCTGGAGAAAGTGTTCACCAGCAGTGGTGGCCCTCCGCGGATGCTGCGGATGGACAACGGGCCGGAAATGATTTCGATTGCGCTGCAACAGTTCTGCGCGAACAAGGTGGGGATGGTCTACATCCCACCCGGCACGCCATGGAACAACGGCTACATCGAGTCGTTCAACCGTCGGCTGCGCACCGAGTGCCTCAACCGCAACCACTGGACCAGCCTGCTCGAAGCCCGGGTCGTGATCGGCGATTTCAAGACCGAGCACAACCTACGGCACCGCCACTCGGCGCTCGGCTATCTCACTCCGGCCGAGTACGCTGCCCGCTGCACGCACAGCCACCACCCGGTGGCCTGCAGCATCAACTGAATCTGGATCGAATCGACCCCGGACTCCAATACCAGGTGGTCGCCTCATCGGGGACCGGCCAGTGAGGCCGGGCCGGGTGCGTGGTGGCAAGCCATCCCTTGAAAGATGGTGCGGCAGCGCGTCTGATACAGAAGGGCAGCGCTGCTGTGATGGTTCGGTGCCCCATCCTGGCCCGGCTAGGGACGTCTTTCGTCGCGAAGTCGGACGATGACCGTTTTGACCTGTGGTTTGCTGCCTGCGAGGGGGTTGGGTTACTCGCCAGGTAAGGTCCGGCGCGTGGCATATGCACGGAGGGTGCGGACTGCGTCTGACGCGGTGGATGTGCAGATGACTCGGAAGGACCGTGGCCGGGTGTCGTTCGTGGAGCATGTCGGGTCCGCACACCGATGCTGAGCTAGGAGTTTTGAGGGCGGCACAGTTGATGCCGCGCAACGTGTCGTTGAGCGCGCGGTCGGTGTCGCTAGGGCAGGCGGCGTTCTCAACGCCTTGTCGATGATCTTGCAGTTGGACAGTCGCTGCCACCAGCGGCCTTGCCGAGCGCGAATAGTTAGGCGAGCCCACCCGCTGAGAGAAAGGTGCGGCAGTATTCGATTCTCCCGCACACGGTTAGCTACAAGGGTGGGCCGGTCGCTACGCGGCGGTCACCACATCTGCCCGTTGCACCCCTGATAGTTGGCGGAGAAGGTGCACATTGAGGTGATTCCCAGCAGTTTGAGCACCTGCACCGCGGCATTGACAGATCCTGTACCAGCGGCGGTGGCAACCGCAATCTCCGATGTGTTCGCCGGGGCCGGTTCCAGCGCAATACCGGGCGACGCCGCAGCGGAACCCATTGCCGTACCGCCCCCGAGGGCGAACGCCACCACGGCCGCACAACCGACAACTGTTTTCTTCATGATCTGTCCTGTCATCGAATTTGCTTGTCGCGTAGCACGTTAACTCGGCCCAAAGCCTGCCGGAAGCCGGACTTACAGGTGCCATTACTTCCGGGGGCTGCGCATGGGTACCGGAAAACCGAGAATGTTGAACTCGGGGCGCATCCCGAATTTCACACACCGAACCAGTCGGCCCGGAATCACGCACCCCGGGTGCTTCGGTGTGGGCCGGCGGGCCTGAGCAGGTTGCGAGGTCGGGCCGGGTCCTTGAAGACGTTCTTGCCGAACGCCTCCTGCTCTGGCTCTATGCCTACGGCAGCAACACCGGCATCCGGTCGGTCGCCGGTGGCGACCACGGCCACAGCAAGGAGGGCATCCGCTACGTGCGCCGCCGCTATCTGACACCGGAGACTGCGCACCGGATCGCGATCGAGATCGCCAACGCGACGTTCCGGGTTCGCCGAGTGAGTGTGTGGGGCGAGGGCTCCACTGCGGTGGCCAGCGACTCGACGCATTTCGGGTCGTGGGACCAGAACATCTTCACCGAGTGGCACTCCCGCTACGGCGGGCGCGGCGCGCTGATCTACTGGAGCGTGGAGAAGGGTTCGGTGGTGATCCCACTCGCAGCGGATTAACTGCTCCGCCAGCGAGGTTCACGCGATGGTGGAGGGCGCGGTCCGGCACGGCACGCTGGTCTACGTCAACACCCTGATGATCCAAGATCTCATCGACGACCCCGGATACCGGCGACATCCTCGTCACCGCCGCCGACAAGCGCGGGGGGTGACGATACACGTCCTGCCCTACGGAGAGGTCAAACTCAACATGAGCAGCCGCCTCACCCTCAGCGGCCTGTAGCACTTCCAGGCAGGGTGCCGGGGTGGATTCTTGATCATGGCGTCACGGAGGCGGCGGGAAGATGACAGCCAGCTTGGTGGAGGGTAGGTATTCGTTCCCTGCGCTATTCCTCTGGTTGATCGGAAAGTCCGGGGACGGGTCGAACACTTTCGCGAGCCCCGCTTGCATCCGGCCCCCTGCGCCCGAATCTGACCTATGCCGGGTTTACCTCAGTCGAGCCATGATTCCGCTCGGCACCCCGTACCTCGTGTCTGCCACCGTGAGTGCCACGACACCGTGGCCTTCGGAGAAGTAGACCTCCCCTTGGTTCAACCACGACGCGTGCACCGGCAGGTGCACCATGTGCGCGTTCGGGTAGGCGTCGTTGAGACGCGCCGCTGCCCAGTTGCGGTGGGAGGCGGCGTTGTCGACGATCCAGAACACTCGCCCCGGGCTGGCGTGGGGTTCGGTTGTCATGACCTGGGCGGTGAGCCGGGAGAATGGCTCGATGCCGGTGCTGGGCTCGCAGCGGCCGATGACGTGGGCGCGGTGCACGTCATCGGCGGGGAAATAGGCGAGAGTGCCGCCGCGTCGGTATTCCGATTCCACTCGCATCGCCCGCCGGGCGGCGGGCGCGACCAGGACGCTGGTGAACGCCACCTTCGCCGCCCGAGATCCGAACTGGTGGGGTGCGGGCACCGCCTGTGCCAGCGATTCGAAGAAGTTCGGCTCCTGGGAGTCGAACCTGATGCCCCAATACCACCAGCGCTACGGCGGCCCCGGGGTGATGATCTACTGGCACGTCGAACGCAGCCGCGTCTGCATCTACTCCCAGCTCAAATCGTGTTCGAGCTCGGAGGTCGCGGCGATGATCGAAGGCTTGCTGCCGCACCGACACCGACACCGACACCGACACCGAAGCCAACTACGTCGACACCCACGGCGCGTCGGTCGTCGGATTCGCGTTCACCGAGCTGCTGGGATTCAAGCTGCTGCCCCGGTTGAAGAACATCGGTTCGATCCGGTTGTACCGGCCCGACGACACCGCAGTGCACGGGGAGCTGGGACCGGTGCTCACACGACCGATCCGGTGGGAACTCATCGCCCAGCAGGACGACCAGATGGTCAAATACGCAACCGCGCTGCGCCTGGGCACCGCCGAGAGCGAGTCGATCCTGCGGCGGTCCACCCGCGGTGGCCCGAAACACCCCACCTACCAGGCCCTCGAGGAGCTGGGGCGAGCGGTGCGAACGATTTTCGCCTGCGACTATCTGGCATCGGAAGAACTCAGAAGAGAGATCAACAGCGGGTTGCAGGTGGTGGAGAACTGGAACTCAGCCAACACAGTCGTGTTCTACGGCAAGGACTCCCAGCTCACCGGCGCCGACCGCGAGCACGCCGAGGTATCGATGCTCGCTTTGCACCTACTGCAATCGGCGATGGTGCACATCAATACCCTTCTGCTGCAAGCCGTCCTGGAAGCCCCGGAATTCCACGACCTGGTCGGCGACACCGAACGCCGCGCACTGAGCCCGCTGTTCTGGTCCAACATCAACCCCAACGGGCGCTGCCGTCTCGACATGAACACCCGCCTGGACCTCACCCTGGAACGACTCGCAGGCTGAGAAACCTCTGGGACGCGCCGGGGGCCTGGCCGCGCGGACAGTTCGCATGGGTGAGGCAGTGCAGTCAGTCCATCGGTGCCTGCCGATCGCGTTGGAGCCCGTTCGGGTGCCTGCCTTATGGATCCGCACCGGCCATCCCTGGATCGACGCTACGGAGCTCCGCCGGGCCAGCTCACCGTGACGTTGATCGGTCCGTGTTCCGCGAAGACTTCGTCCATGGGGTTTTGATCGAAGACGTCCTCGTATATCCCTACGAAGCGGCTACGGTAGGTGCGTCCGTCAGATTGTGCTTCGTCGGCATATTTCTGTCCCATTTCATGAATCGCTGTTTCCTTGGTCATCTCGCCGCGCACGTGCTGGTCATAAATACTCAGATACTCCTGCGGTTTCGATGACGCGGGCAGTATTCTGGGCCCTCCGTTATCAGCGATTTCGTATAGACCTTCGACCTCATGGAAGACCGCCTGTCCTTCATCTCGGAAATGCGGTTGCGCGCATTTGACCGCCCACCGGGCTCGCCCTTCCCCGTTATAGGTGACAACCGTCGGCGGGCGCTCACTTTCTGGATGCGCATGCCCCACTTCATGAAGGATCGCGGATGCTCTGTGCTCCGCGCTGGAATCCTCGGCGATCGCTATCACCTTGCTCGCGCGGTGGGTGCGAGTACCCTCGCCGGCCGGACCGAGGCGAATCGTCCAGCCGGCGTCTTGGACGTCTTTGATCCTCTTCACAGATTTGGGTGACAACGAGACGATACTGTCGACTTCCGCGCCCAGCCCTGTCGTCACCTCCAGGTCACCAGGTCCTCCGAACATCCCACCCGACTCTCGCGGCGAAGCGGGCGTATTGCCCGCCAACTCGTCCGTGCTGCTGGCCACTCGCCCACTATGACCAACTGCGGGGTCGGGAGCGGATACCTGCCTGCGCTCCGTCGCTGTCAGCGCTACTCCTGCCTGTTCGACCTCATGCCCGCCACGGCGGTCGGCGCGCAACTTCTCATCGACATCGCCCTTGACAAAGCGAGCTGCGCCCCAGTCGATGTCCGCAGCGCCTTCGGCTCCTCTCCTGGTCAGGCGAGTCAGATCGTGAGTCAGATCGTGCATGATCTTGACCAACGCCCTGGTGATGCCGTTGCTCAAGCGGGCCTCACCACTGCGATCAGTGCAGGCTCGGGGCATCTGCTCGGGAAAGTGACACCGTGCTGTCCCGTCATGAGTCGGTGCCCGCGCGGGCGACGCGCCCGATCACTGACACCCGAAACGCGCCACCGGCATGCTCGTATTCCATCGTGACCATTACCGGATGCACCTCGTCGGGGAGGCGGACCACTTGCGCTGCAGATTCCATGGACAAGCCAGCGGTCGGAACGTCGGCGCCGGCCGCCGCTGATCGGAGATAGCGGTGCAATGATGTTTTCGGGATCCCAGTCTTCTTCGCGATCTCCTCCAGCGACTTGTTCTCGCGCCGCCGCAACCGCGCGTACTCGATCTTGTCCTCTGGGTGGGCGACCGGGCGGCCGACACGGCGACCGGCGGCTTCGGCGACCGCGCGAGCGGGCGCAGCCCGCTCGGCGGTGAACGTGCGTTCCATCTCTGCGAACAACGCAAGCAGTAGCACCGCCACCCGGCCCAGGCCCTCGTCGGCGGTATCGATCGGCACCGGATCCGCAAGGGATTTCACCCCAATACCTTGCTCGCGCAGATCGTGGATGAGGCTGAGCACCTCCCGCAAATTGCGCACCACGATCCGATCCCCAGGACGAGCGTAAGCCAGCAACTCGGTGAGTCCGGGCCGGTCGACGGTCGCGCCAGTCTTGTCGACATAGATCCGCGGACCCAGTATCCCAGCCTCTGCGAGGACGACCAGCTGGCGGTTGAGGCTCTGCTTGGTCGAGCTGACCCGCGCATAGCCGAGATCCAAACCACTCGCCGGGTGCTGATCCACCACCATCATGGCGATGACCGTACCGGAAGCTGGTTCCGCACGCGGATTCCGGAACACATCCCGGTGATGTCCAGTGGAACGACTTCTGGAACGACGGGCAAGCGAATCATCCTAGTCGCAAGTCGGACGCTGGTCCAACTATCTGATTCCGGGGCCGACTGCGCCGGATGTTGAGGCTCGTGGTAGGAAGTTCTGCACGACTGGGTTCCATCGGTGGTGGGCTGAGAGTCGTCACTCATGTCGTCGGATTCACGAGTGGGCATGAAGCGGCTTGCCAGCGAGCGCGAGGTGCGCCTCGCCGATCGCTTCCGAAAGGGTCGGGTGGGGATGGATGTGCTGCGCGACCTCTTCGGGACGGGCGTCCCAGTTGACGACGAGCTGCGCCTCCGCGAGCAATTCACCGACCCGCTCACCCACCATATGGACGCCGAGGACAGGGCCATCCTTCGCGGCGACCACCTTGACGATGCCGGACGTGCCCAGGATCCGCGCCTTCCCGTTGCCCGCGAGGTCGTAGGTCACGTCCACTACCTCATAGCCGGCAGCAACGGCGCCCTCAGTCGAGAGACCGACCGAGGCGACTTCCGGATGCGAGTACGTGATGCGGGGAATCCGGGCGTAGTCGATCTCGTCGGGCTGGAGCCCTGCCAGCGCCTCCGCTACCAAAATGCCTTCTGCGAATCCGGTGTGGGCGAGTTGAAGGGTTGGGATGACGTCACCGACGGCATAGATCGTCCGGACCGCGGTGCGACACAGGGGATCGACGTCGATGTAGCCGCGGGTGGTGGTCACACCAACGGACTCGAGTCCGATGCCATCGGTGGCAGGTGCGCGGCCAATCGCAACGAGGAGTACCTCGGCAGTCAGCACCCTTCCGTCGTCGAGCGTCACTTCCACCCCGTTGTCTCTCGCCGTCGCGTGCTGTACTGCCGCGCCCAGTGCAGTGGAGATTCCCTCCTTCTTGAAAGCCTTCTCGAGAGCCCTACTCGACGCGGCGTCCTCGAGCGGCACGAGATTCGGCATGGCCTCGACGATTGTCACCTTGGTGCCGAACGCGTTCCACGCGGTCGCGAACTCGCACCCGATTGCGCCTCCACCGAGGATGATCGCGGAGGTGGGCGCGTGGTCGAAGCCGAGAGCGTCGTTGCTGTCGATGATCCGCTCGTGATCGACAGCGATGCCGGCGACCGTCTTGGGAACCGAACCCGTCGCGATGATCACGGCCGCGCCGGTGATGACGGTCTCGGGCCCGTCTGCGGGGGTGACCGTCACCTGCGTTGGCGAGGTCAGGCGGCCCGTGCCGGCGACGACGTGAATGCCACGGCTTGCAACCAGCCCGGAGAGCCCACGGAACAGCCCATCGACGACGCTCTGCTTGTGCTTGTCGACCCCCGCGAAGTCGATCGCGTCGAGCGTCGAAGCGACGCCGAACTTGGCACTGTGCCTGACCGTCTCAGCGACCTCGGCCGATCGCAGCAGCGCCTTGGTCGGAATGCAGCCCCGGTGCAGGCAGGTCCCACCGAGCTTGTCCTTCTCCACGAGTGCCACACGACTGCCGAGTTCTGCGGCACGCAAGGCGGCCGCGTATCCGCCGCTGCCGCCGCCGAGCAGGACGAGATCGTATTGCGGGTTACCCATTCATTCACTCCTCTATCACATATGTGCATGTATTGCACGTGTGTGCGGAGATGATGTCACGGCGGAGCGCTGGTGTGAAGGGGAGCGCAGGCCCTGTCGGGGGCGGATGTGTCAGTCGCCGACGGGCCGATAGCATCGTGACGATGTACACGCGGTTCACACCCCTGCATCGAGGCGACGTGGTCACCCTCATCTACGGCGAGACGCACGCGCAGTGAAGGAGCGAGACGGAGGATTCGCCCTGATGCCGATACCGTCTTATGGAATTCGGCGCGACACCGCAGTCGTCGAACCGCATGGGCAGCTTATCGAGTCTGTGAATCGCGCCAGCGACGCAGGCATCCGGCCGGTTGTGGTCGTGGGTGCCGACCGCCTGCACGAGGTTCGGAGAGGGCTCCGTGACCAGCAGATCCAGCACCGGGCGACCGTGATCGACTGTCCGGGGCCGGCGACCCGATCGCAATGCCTCGCGCGGGGGCTCGCATGGTTGAAGGAAACCGGGGCAACAGCTGAGTCGGTATTGGTATACGACAGCAACTCCCGACCAGTGGCATCGGTGGCGGTTTGGCGGCAGCTGTCAGCGTTTGCAGGAACGGGGGTGGATGTGGCTGCACCTACGACCACATTGGTCGACAGCGTCAAGTTGGTCGATGCGGACGGAGTAGTCCGAGCCACTATCGACCGAGCGGTTCTACGCACCATCGAGTTTCCGAGAATGATTCGCGTGGAGGTACTCCATCGAGCCGTCAGCGATCCAGCGGCGGACGACGTGGACGAGCTGACCTATGCCATGGGGGCCCAGCGCGGTGTCCGGTTCGTAGAGGTCGACCGGTCCGCATTCACAGCCCCGGTCGCGTGAGGGCGTTCAATTCCTCAGAACCGTGATGAGTTCACGGACAAGCTTGATCGGCAGGCGGGCCACCTTCAAGGGGAATGTAGCGGCCGTGGCGAGCGGATGCCGCCGGAAGCGCAGGTACAACTGTCTCGGCTTGTGCGCCGCGCGCCATCGTAGGTCGTGCGCATATGCTCTCCTGAGTTCGCGGTCGGAGTGGTGGATCGTGTATCCGCACGCCCCACAGACTGTCGAGACCAGGACATGACCTGCGTACGTCAATTTATGTTCGGTGTCGAGTCCACATGAATCGCACGTCAAAATCGCGTGCTCGTGCCCTTCCACGATTGCTGCCCCACCTCCTGGGTCGATTGAACTAGCGCAATTGTTCGGTGAGCAACCGTTCAGCGAGAAATAGGTCGTGTGCGTACGTCACCTTGATGTTGCGCTCGTCGCCCGGGAAGATCCGCACCCGCAGGTCGGTGAACCGCTCGACGCTGGCAGACGTATCGGTGCCCTCGAATCCCGCAAGCTCGGCGGCCCGATATGCCTCGAGCAGTGGCTTTGCGTGGAATGCCTGGGGGGTCTGTACCCGAACGAGTCGATCTGCGAACCCGGGGTCGGTGACATTGCCATCCGGGTGGATTGTGACGACGTCATCGACTGCGAGTGCCGGGACCGCGCCGCCGAATCTACGCGCCGTCGACACGGCCATCCGCATCATTTCCGCGCCTGCGAGCGGTCGGGCGGCGTCGTGGATCACGACCACGTCGATCGTGCCCGCCTCGATCGCAGGTGCTAAGTGCTGCAGTGCGTTGTATTCGGACTCGTGCCGCGACGCCCCGCCCTCGATCACCTCGACATCGAGGTCCGGGACCTCGCGATCGAGTATCTTCGCTGCGTTCGACAGGTCGACTATGCGGGTGACCAGAAGAGTACGGGTGAACTCCGGGACAGCGCGGACCGCCTCCAGCGTCCACGAGACCATTCCGAGACCGGCGATAGGAAGGTACGCCTTGTTGCCGTCTGTGCCCATTCGGCTGCCCGTACCGGCCGCCAGTACCACGGCTGCGGCCCCACTCGAAGTATGCGTACCCATGCTTGTCACCCTAATCGGCGATCAGGCGATCGGTGCTCGATCACGGCCCAGTCGGCTCAGTGCGGCTGACCGCGCTAACGAGCCATCCTCGGCACCCAACGCCAGTGCGGCCGCGTCCTCGAGAGCTTCGATCGGATACCGCAAGAGGGCGGTTCGGACTGCGGGGATCGCCGACGGGGCCATGCTCAGGCTCCGCACACCGAGCCCGACGAGAACCGGTGCCAGTTCGGGGTCACTTGCGGCTTCACCGCATACGGCGACAGGCTTGCCGACGGCATGTCCGGCTGATGCTGTGATCCGGATCAGTTCGAGCAATGCGGGATGCCACGGATCGAGCAGGTCGCCGACGGCGCCGAGCATGCGGTCGGCCGCGAAGGTGTACTGCGCCAGATCGTTGGTACCGATGCTCACGAAATCCCCATGCTCGAGGATCGCCGATGCGCGAAGTGCCGCAGCCGGGACCTCGATCATCGCGCCGGCCACCGGGAGCCCCGCTGTATGGGCCTTGCCCGCGAACTCGCGGATCTCGGCGGCGACCGACACCATCGGAGCCATCACCCAAACGTCCGCCGAGCACTTCGATGCGGCCGCCGCGATGGCGTCGAGCTGGTCGCCGAGCAGTCCAGGGTTGAATCGCGACGTCCGTAGCCCGCGGATACCCAGCGCAGGGTTCGGCTCTTGGCCGTGTTGCGCGAACTCCAGCGGCTTGTCGGCACCGGCATCGAGGGTCCGCACCACAACCCGCCGTCCGGCGAACGCGTTGAACACCTCCGTGTAGACGGCGATCTGCTCCGCCTGGGTCGGAGCGGTCACCCGCTCGAGGAAAAGGAACTCAGTGCGGAACAGGCCGACGCCCTCTGAATCGGCGGCGGCTGCCGTCTCCAGGTCACGCGACGCACCGATGTTCACCATCAGCTTTACCGGTGTCCCGTCTGTGGTCCGACCCGGTCCACTCGCGCGCCGCGCCACCTCGACCTCCGCGCGGTATTGGGTGAGGGCTCGCTCGATCTCGTCGTTGGAGGGGGAGATCTGCACGGTGCCCGCCGTGCCGTCGACGAGGACGACGTCCTCATCTGTGAGAGTGATGCCTTCACCGACAGACACGACGGCGGGGATTCCGAGCGATTTGGCCAGAATGGCGGTGTGACTACTGGGACCGCCCGTTTCGGTGACAATCGCAAGCACCTTGGCGGGATCGAGAACGGCGGTGTCGGCGGGCGCCAGATCGTGTGCGACGAGCACGAACGGATGGCCGGGGTCGGGAATTCCCGGCATCGGTAGCCCGAGGACCTTCGCGACGGCGCGGTCTCGAAGGTCGTCGAGGTCGCTGACGCGCTCTGCGAAATAGGGCCCGGCCGCCTCGAGCATCGCCCGGAAGGATCCGAAGGCGGTGGTGATCGCGACGGCGGCCGATGCTCCGCTGCCGACCGCCGAATCGACGGCGGAGAGCAGCGCGGGATCACGAACCATCATCGCGAGCGCCGCAAGCACATCGGCGGAATCCGAGCCCGCCTGACCGGCGCGTTCGTCGAGCATGTCTGCCACCGAGGACAGCGCGGCCGCGGCCGCGGCAGATCGCTCGGCAGGCGTGCCATCTCCGGAGTGATCGGACTCGGGGGTGACCACGGTGGGCGCGGCCATCCGGGCGACCGGTCCGACCGTTACGCCGCGGCTGACGCCGAACCCCTTGCGCGTGTCAGACATGGCCGTGAGCGTCGTTGTCGAGGTTGGTAGTGAGCATCACGACCAGATCATCGAGCGCAGCCTCAGCACCGGGAGCCTCGGAGGCGAGCGTCACCATGTCGCCGTGGCAGATATTCTGGGACAGCACCCCCATGATGCTCCGGGCGTCGACCGGGTCACCGCCGTCCTTGGCAATAGTAATCGGGACGCCGAGCACGTTGACCTGCTGGACGAACTTGGCGGCCGGGCGTGCATGGAGACCGTGCTCGGATCCGATGATGACCGTGCGTTCGATCATGATGTGACTCCAATGTCAAGATTGGCGAGGGGGTTTCGCCGGGCGGGCTGGCGCGCCCAGCGAACCCTCGGCGCTGATGGTAGCGGCGGATTTACAGAATCAACCGGCGGACGTCACCGAGAAGGCTTGCCACCCGAGCGGCGAATCGTGCGCCGAGCGCCCCGTCGATGATCCGGTGATCGTACGAGAGGCTGATCGGGAGCTGCAGCCGCGGCCAAAACGTCTCTCCGTCCCACACCGGTTCGATGCGGCTTCTGGAGACACCGAGGATAGCTGCCTCCGGACTGTTGACGATGGGTGTGAACGCGGTTCCACCGATGCCGCCGAGGCTCGAGACGGTGAACGTGGCACCCGTGACATCGTCCCCGGTGAGTTTCCCGGACCTCGCGCGCTCCGAGATCGCGCCGAGCTCGCGGCTGAGCACAGAGATGCCCTTGCGGTCGACGTCGTGGACCACAGGTACGACAAGCCCCTGGTCCGTGTCTACGGCCACGCCCAAGTGGTAGTACCTCTTCAGTACCAACGACTTTCCGTCCTCCGACAGGCTGCTGTTCACTCGCGGGTACTCCTGCAAGGCAGAGACGACCGCCTTCAGGACGAAGGCGAGCAGGGTGACCCGGTAGCCCTCACGCTTGGCGTCGGCGTCGAGTTCCCTCCGGAACACGTCGAGGTCGGTGATGTCCGCGACGTCGTGCTGCGTCACATGGGGAATCGTCGCCCAGGAGTTCGCCAGCGCCGGGCCCGAGATCCGACTGATCCTGCTCAGCGGGGACAGTTCGACCTCGCCGAACCGTTCGAATCCGTGGTAGTCCGCAGGGGCGGGAGTCGCAGTGGCGACGGTCACTGCCTGGACCTGGGCTGCGGGAGCCGGAGTGCTCGATTCGGTGACGTCGGCGGCCTCGACGTCTGCGACGGTGATCAGTCCGTCGGGCCCGGTCCCGGTGACCGTGTCGATGTCGACCCGCAGTTCGCTGGCACGTCGCCGAGCTCGCGGCACCGCAGGCCGCGGCCCGCGGCGGGACGGCGGCGTGGCACCAGTGGGTGCGTCGTTTGCCTGCGCCGCGTTGGCAGCGGGTCCGGCGTCGGCCGCATCCGGTGCCGCGCCGCCATCGAACAGCCCTTCCAGCATGTCGTCGGCATCGGTGGCGATGAAGGCGAGTGGCTCACCGACCGCGATCACCTGGTCCGGCTCGGCCACCAGGCGGGCAAGCGTGCCGTCGAGGGGTGACTCGACCTCCATATCGACCTTGTCGCTCGCCACTTCACAGACCACGTCGCCCGATGTGACCACGTCACCCGCAGCCTTGTGCCACACGATGAACGTTCCCTCGGTCATGGTCATCGACATCTTGGGCATCACGAGAGGAACTTCACGCATCAGCTGTTCCTCACGATTTCGATTGCGGCGGAGATGATGTCATCGATCTGGGGAACGCTGGCCCGCTCCAGTTCTGGGGCGTAGGGAATCGGTGCGTCCAGACCACACAGGCGCTTGATCGGGGCAAGCAGGCTGTAGATGGCATCCGAGCCCGAGATCCTGGCGGCGATCTCGGAGGCGAATCCGCCGGTCAGCGGGGCCTCCTGTACGAGCAGGACGCGGCCGGTTGCTTTCACGGCGTCGAGGATCGCCCTCTCATCGAGCGGCACGAGGGTGCGAGGATCGACGACGGTGACGTCGATCCCTCGCTCTTTCAGAGACTTCGCAGCCTCGAGCGCCTTGCCGACCATGACACCGGTGGCGACGATGGTCAGATCACCGCCATCGCCGTGCACGGCGGCCTCGCCCAGGGGCACGCGGATATTGCCCTCCGGCACGGGTCCATTGGTCCGGTAGAGCAGCTTGTGCTCGAGGACGATCACCGGATTGGGATCGTCGATCGCGGACAGCAGCAACCCCTTGGCATCCGCCGCCGTCGCCGGCAGAACGACCTTGAGGCCAGGGACGTGTGCGAACCAGGCCTCCAAGCTCTGTGAATGTTGCGCAGCTGCGCCGGTACCCGACCCCGAGGGGGCGCGCAGCACCATCGGCACCGTGAGCGCCCCCCCGAGCATGAAGTGGATCTTTGCGGCCTGATTGACGATCTGATCCATCGCCTGGTTGGTGAAGTCGGAGAACTGAATCTCGACGACGGGCCGCAACCCGCATAAAGCCGCGCCGACAGCTGCACCCACGATCCCGAGTTCGGAGATCGGAGTGTCCCGGATCCGCTCGGCACCGAACTTCTCGTACATACCCTTCGTCACGCCGAATGCGCCACCGTAGATCCCGATGTCCTCGCCGAGGACGAACACCCGGTCGTCCTCGGTCATCGCGATCGTGAGCGCGTCGCGCACGGCGTCGGAGTAGCTCATATCGGTCAGGACGGGAACGGGTGCGCTCATGCCCCCACCTCGCTGCCGCTGAGCTCCGGCATGACCGCAGGGGCGGCTGTGTTGATTGTTTGCTTGCTGCGCTCGCTCACGCGGTCACCTCCACGGGGGCGAAGACGGCCGACATCAGTTCGTCGGCACGCGACGGCGGCGCGTCGTTTCCGGCGCGGATAGCGGCGCGCAGTGCGTCTCGGACATCGTTGCGCACGGTCTCGAGCTCGGTCTCTGTCAGCGTTCCGGCCTCGAGAACCGTCTGCTCGAATTGGATGATCGGATCTTTGCCCCGCCACTCGTCGATCTCCTCGCGGGTGCGGTACAGGTTCTGGTCGCTCTTCGAGTGGCCCTTGTAGCGGTACGTCACGGCCTCGATGAGGGTCGGACCGTCACCGGCCCGCGCGCGGGCGACGGCCTCTGCGACGACATCGGCGACGGCCTGGACGTCGTTCCCGTCGACAGACGCGCCCGGAATGCCATAGGCGGCGGCGCGGTCCGCGACGCTCGCCACGTTCATGGACAGCGAGCTCGACATCGACATGCCGTAGTGGTTGTTCTCGCAGATGAATACCGCGGGAAGCCGCCAGATGGCGGCGAGGTTGACGCCTTCGTGGAAGGCTCCCTCGTTGGTGGCGCCGTCGCCGAAAAAGCTCACGGCCACCGCGGTAGTGCCCTTGATCTTCTGTGCCAGCGCAGCACCGGCGGCGATCGGGATGCCACCGCCGACGATTCCGTTGGCCCCCAGATTTCCGGTCTCGACGTCGGCGATGTGCATCGACCCGCCACGGCCGCGGCAGTAGCCGGTTTCCTTGGCTAAAAGCTCGGCCATCATGCGGCTGAGGTCGGCGCCCTTGGCAATGCAATGGCCGTGGCCGCGGTGGGTGGAGGTGATCAGATCGTCGCGGGTCAACGAGAGGCATGCCCCGGTGGGCACGGCTTCCTGTCCGATCGACAGGTGCATCGTTCCGTGCATGAGACCGCGCGCGAAGAGGTCGTCGACCGCCTCCTCGAAACGGCGGATCTTCCACATCGTGGTGAGGACCTCGCGTGCGCGTGCGGCGTCTTGGGCCAACCGGACGGTTGTCTTCCGTGTCGCGGTGGTGGTTGTCATGGGTGTCTGACCCTTCGATCGAATCCGGCGGTTACGCAACGTTGCGGACACCCGCGAAGGTGGGCAGCGGAGCACCGGCGAGCAGCTTGTCTTGCAGCTGGCGCAGGGCGGCGATGGTCGTGCCGGGGCGCAGCTCGACGTCGTCCGCGGTGATGACCGCGTCGGCGGCCACGTCGCGAATGAGCTTGGCGCCCTGCAGCAGGCCCAGGGGCACCAGGTTCTCGGCCTCGGTTGCGGTTGCGGACTCGATGACGCCATACACTGTGGAGCCGCCAATGCCGTCGATCGTGTCGCCAACCTTGAGATCGCGCTTGGCTCCGGCGACGACCTCTGCGTTCCAGTACTCCGGCGCGAGGCTGGGAACGCCGTCGAGGACGGCCTCTGCGATGGTCAGCGGGGCCTCGATGCTGGCCAGGTGGTAGGGGCGGTAGAGCGTGAAGTAAGGACCGTCACCCATCTTCAGGTAGGTCATCTCCTCCGCCACGATCGGGTCGTCGGTCTTGACGATCGCGAAGACGCCCGGTGCGACAGGTCCCGTGCAGTAGTCCACCACACCCGGACGATCGAGGACGCCGCCCTCGGCGGTGGGCCGGAACGTGTCCGCCAACGTCTCGACCGTCGAGGCGGGACCGTACATGCCGCGGCGACTGACCTCGAGCCCAGTGGTGTTGGCGAGCGACGCCATCTCGATCATGGCCTTCGAACCGTCGACGAAGCTGCACAGCATCTTTGGGTTCATCCGCTTCGACGCGGCCTCCTCTGCGAGGCTGTCCGGTGTCGCATGCGGGTTCAGCGGGTTGTTCTTCCCCTTACCCGCGCACACGACCTCGAACGACAGGTCCCGGGCGAAGTCGACGAGGCGCTTGGCTTCGGCGGGCTCGTCGCCGCGGCAGACGGTGTAGATGCGCCCGGTCTGTTTGGCGATCGTGGTCAGGACGTAGCCGATTGTCACGTCGCACTCGACGTTGAGCAGTGCGATGTCCTTGCCCGCGAGTAGACCGTTGAAGGCGACCTGGGCGCCGACCTCGGGGACTCCGCTGGCGTCGACGATGATGTCGACAGGCAGCGAGTTCAGCAGGCCGGCGTCCTCGACTGCGACCGATGCTCCCGACACGATGGCCTGAGATAGGGACGCGACGTCGCTGCCGGTGACAGGATCGATACCGGCCTCGCGCAGGGCGCCCTCCGCCTTGCCGGGCAGGACGTCTGCCACGGCGGCGATGTGCATTCCGGGGATGCGGCCGACCTGGGCGATGAACCCGAGCCCCATCTGGCCGGCTCCGACGAGTCCGACGCGGATCGGCCTGCCGAGCTCGTTCTGTCGAGCGAGCAGGCGTGCGGTGTAGCTCATGCTGGTTCTTCTCTCCTGGGGCTTCTATGCGGAGGTGGGTCCGGCGATGACACGGAATGCGCTGCCGGGGGATGGCACTGGTGGGGTGGCTCTGGGCAGGCACACGTCGCCGGGGAGTTGCGGCGTGTCCTCGCCGTTGAACTTCAGATCGATGTGGCCGAGGTTGACCAGGTTCTGGTCGGCGACGTGTCCGACCGCCAGGACGGGAAAGCGCTCTCCGCCGATCTCGATGACGTCTCCGGCAGTCAGGCCACCGACCGTGACCGTCGGCCTGTGCAACACGCTGATCTCATGCAGCTCCGGCGGCGCCTGGTCACCGAAAAGGATGACGATGCCCTGCTCGACGAACCCGGGGACCATCTCCCCCACGTGGGTGACGATGGCGTCGTACCGGATCTTGTCGGCGGTGTCCGGCTGGCTCATCAGGCACCTTCCACGATGTTCTGCGTGCCCACTCCCGACACGAAGAGCTCGGCGGTGATGAAGTTCGCAAGTGGACCCGATGGTGTCGCGGCGTTGACGTCGACGGTCAGCACCTTCTTCATTGGGTAGACACCGACACGCGCGGTACCACCGCAGTCGATCACCGCGACCGCGATCCGTTCGAATGGAGCGTTGCTCTTGAACCCATCGAACGGCTCTCCTCCTGTGAGATCGGCGATCCTCTGCGCGACCGGATGGATGCCGCCACCGGTGACCGAGTAGATAAGGGGACGCTCGGCGGTCGGCTTGATGACGAGTGGACCGCCCCAACCGCCGGACCCCTTGCTGACAGTGACGGGTTTGTAAATGGTCATGGTGAAGCTCCTGGTGACAAGTGGGTGTGTGGTGACGGGTATCCGAAGCAACCGCTAGCTGTAGAGGCCGAAACTGAAGAAGTAGGCGATGACGACGGCGAGCGGTCCCGTCAGGAGTCGTGAGAAGAGGATCGCTGGGACGCCGATCTCGACGGTTTCCGGCTCGGCCTCACCGAGCGCAAGGCCGACGGGGATGAAGTCGCAGCCGACCTGCCCGTCGATCGCGAACAACGCTGGCAGCGCATACTGCGGGGGAATCGCCCCAAGACCAATCTGCACTCCGAGCAGCGAGCCGATCACCTGGGCGATGACTGCGCCGGGGCCGAGCACCGGCGACAGGAACGGCAAGCAGCAGATCAGCGATATGAGGACAAGCCCAGGCAGCGAACCCGCGATCGGTGCGAGGTGCTCGGCGATCAGATTGCCGAGACCGGTGGCCTGGATGAAGCCGATGAGGAAGGCGATGAACGCCAGAAACGGGAGGACGTTCTTGATGACGGTGTCGATGGTGTCGCGGCCGGCCTGATAGAAGACGTTCACGACGCTGCCGACTTTACGACCGAGCGTGGTCAGAGCACCCGCGATCCGATCGAAAACGCTCATCCGCAATGGGGCGGGGGTGGAGGTGGAGGTCATGATGGTACTCCTAGGCGATCGCCGCGGGCGCGGACTCGGAATCGGCGGCGGTGCGGGCCTTCCGGCGCATCAGGATCCCTGTGACGACATCGGTGATGACACCGCGGATGAAGATGACGATCAGTCCGACGTAGAAGTATCGGATCGCCAGATCCGGAAGCGACAGATCCAGTTTCGTAATTCCTGCCGCGATGCCGGCGTATACGAACAACTCACCGGGGTTCGCATGTGGGAACAACCCGAGGATCGGATGCACGAAACTGACAGACGAGTCGTAGAACGCCGCCTTCCGGCGTTCAGGAAGGAACCGGCCCATCGTGTACGCCATCGGGTTGGTCAGGAAGAACACCGACAGCACGGGAAGGACCAGGTAGCGCAGCGGGAGGTAGATGAGACCGTCGCGGCCGGCGATGGCCCCCAATCTCTCGATGCGGTGTGCGCCAATCAGCCGGATGAGCGCATTGACAGCAGTGAGCAGTACCACCAGGAGCGGCAGGATGCCAGATGCCATGGTCGTGAGTTGTGTTGCGCCTTCTTGGAATACGTGAATGAACGCTTCCGCGGCGCGGGCCAGCACACCGTTGATCCCGCCGGATGGTTCCGGAGGCTTCGGCGGGTCTGCGGCCAACAGGTTGAGAGCGGTGTACATGGCGGGGGAATTCCTGTCTAACTTGAATGGATCAGATCAGCGCGTAACCGAGACCGGACGCGTCCGAGCGGTGTGCGCGAGATAGAGGGAGGACGCATGAGCCGCGGCGGCGGACACACGTCGGGAGATGCCGTCGGCGCGAGTTCCACCGGCGAGGTCAACGACGGCTATTCCGACCAGGACGGGTGCAGCCGTGGGCTTGGCGAAGACGGTGAAACCCTTCAGGATTCGCGCATCGGTGACGATCCCGTCGCGGACCGCGATGGCGACGAAGGTACGAAGGCCATGGCGTCGATTCATCCCGGTCACAACGCGGCCCCTCGAGCTCATGGCGGTAACCGCACGACGAAAGACGTTGGCCTGCCTCCACATGAGGAGCATCTGGGCGACCCATAGGACGGCGAAGACTAGAGCGAAAGTAAGCATCAGGCGAGATCCTCCCCGGCAGCGGAGGTGGCGGAGTCGAGCGCCAGAGTCGCCCGCGCGGCGCTCTCGTCACAGACAAGGACATCGAGGTGGCGGCCGCGAAGCGCGCCGACCAGTCCGGGCGCCTTGACACGACCGGAGGTCACCCCCACAACCATTGGGACCCGACGGAGGTCCTCGAGGCGGACCGCGATAACGCGGTCGGTAACCGCAGCCGAGGGGATAGGCGTTCCGTTGATGTCGTAGTATCTGGCGCAGATATCGCCAGCCGGTGCCAGCGCATCGAACTCGGCACGTTCCGCGGCCGTGAGTGCCATCGAATCGATGACGGCGGCCGAGGAGCTATCGCCGTATGTGCCGACACCGACGAGCGCGATATCAGCGGTCTTCGCGGCATCCAAAGCCGACGCGACGGACTTCTCACTAAGGAACGCGCCCAAGGTTGCCTGATTGGTGATCAGGGCCGGCGCATGGAGATAGCGGTATCGTGCCCCGAGTCTCGTGGCTAGTTCCCGGACGAGTTCCTGCCCGGTGACCTCGTTGTTGACCGAGGACAGCCCGCCGACGAGTTGCACGACCTCGACATCGTACCGACGTGACGCGGTGGTCTCCCACACCATCGCCTGCAACGCAGTCCCCCACGACACCGCCAGCCGCTCCCCTTCGTTGAGATTGTCGAGCAGCCACTGCGACGACAGCTTTGCGACAGCATCGGCAGGGACCGCGCCGGGAGCGTAGGCGGCGACCAGACAGTCGTGGAGGCCGAACCGATTCTTCAACTCGGCCTCCAAGTCGGGGCGCCGCTGCGCGGTGTCAACGATGCGAATTTGCACGATCCCCAGCTGCCGCGCCGCGGTCAACATGCGCGACACATTCGACCGACTCGTCCCCAACGCGTCGGCGACCTCCTGTTGCGAAGAACCGTCGACGAAGTACATCCTTGCGGCTTTCACCAACTGCTCTCGGTCCCGCTCTGCAGTCATGTTCACATCCGTTCACGACAATCACGTTTGCCTGTAATTTCTAGCATGTGATCTGGATCATGCCAAGACCTGGATGTGATTACGAGCAAACTTTAGGTAATCACGCGCCTGTCACATATGTGACTGTCATCTCACGTTTGACACAATGGTGTTGGCAGCAGATGATGTGGTGCATGCCACACCGGATTCGTGGTCGTATCGAGTCCGGACGGCGGTCCGCCGCTTGGATTGTGGCGCAGATTTGAGGGGCTGCGCACCACAGTCCAGGCGGCAGCTCCGCCGCCAACGAGCGATCAGAGATCGGGCGCGCCAACGCCCTCCCCCTTGACCGAACCGTCGCACACTCAGGGCCTCGAAGGCGTGGTGTTCGACTGCGACGCTGTACTCGCCGACTAGAGCCTGTCCACGACACCGCGACACGCGACGAGACGCGGACACGTGGCGTCACGCTGCCGCAGTCGCTCTTCGAAGAACACATCGGGACACGCTTCGAAGATCAGATGTATCTTCTCACCCGGAGGAACGGACTCGATCCGACAGAGCCGTTCGAGGCCAGCGAGGTCAGGTTCGGCGCGATGATCGACCGAGTCGGCGTGCCCCGCTGGTGGCCCGTTGGCCATCTCCACCGGAACATGCGCGATCGAGCGGCGAGAGCCATTGGCGCCGCTGCGGCCCCGACTTCACCACGGTCGCGACCGAACGCGCGAGCACGGAAATTCTCGCCGCGCAACGCTGGGTCGACGCACTGGCCGCGGCAGCCGGCGCAGCACCATTTCAGCCAGCCGTTGCCCAGTCGAGCCTTGCCGATTTGAAGTTTGTGACGACCTGGCTGTTACGCCCGGATCCGGGGCTGCCATCGAAAGCGCGCAGCGAATCAACCCGCGACGCCGCGCGGAAACGAACCCCACCGGGATCTCGCCGCCGCACCCGATGCCGCACTGACAGCGGCCACGCTGACCCGCGGCCGCATCGTCCTCCATCACGACGAACCGGTGGCGATCACCCACCTGCGCGTCCACGATGACCAATCATGATGGTTCGCAACGAGTTCCACCGCCCAAGGACCGCACGGGCATTGGGTTGCCACCTCGTCCCGGTTTGGGGCCGCTATCGCAGAGCCGTCGACACACAGCTGGTCACCCCCGATCGGGTCCGGATGAAAAACCCGACTCCCGCTGGCCCGCCCCACAGCCGATCCCGGCGCCCGCAGCCGAATAGTCCCTCAGCAACTCTAGCCGGACCTGTGCGCGAAGACGTTTTCTGCCAATGGTTTTCATTTCGGCCTGTTTCGGGCCGCCCTCGCGGCACTCCAACGTGCTGATCCTGCTTGCCGCATCAGCGATCACCTCGACCAAGCAGGTAACCGGCGAGTATCAGCGCCGCCGCGAGCTGCTGCCCGCCGAGGCGATCGACTGGCCGACCTGGCGCGATCTGGCCTGCTCGGTCGATGCCCATCCCGGGGAAAACCACTCCAATCGCCGCAACGGCTCTTGCTGGCACAACGCCACTTGCACTAGATGTTTGATTCCAAGGGGCCGGTGGATCTCGGGCCGTGCCGGGATCAATTCGCAACGCACGCTCACCGCGGTCACGGACACCGATCACCGGCGGGTGAGTGCGTGGAATGCTACGAAACACGCTGCCGCACAGGCATGCTCGCGCATGGCGCGGGGCGGATGTGAAGCGAGGGTGTCGAAGATCAATGTGTGACGAAAGACCTGGACACCCTCGCAACTGCACTCTATGTCAGGACCGATGATCTGTTGAAGACCTCCCCGGAGTTGGCGCCCTGGCGGCCTCGTGTCGGTTTCGAGCCGGAGCTGACCGACGCCGAACTGGTGACCCTGGCGGTGATACAAGCACTGCTGGGATTTACCTCCGAGCGCCGCTGGTTGCGGCACGCCCGCAAGCACCTGGGGCATCTATTCCAGTACCTGCCGCAGCAATCCGGCTACAACAAGCGCCTACGGAAGGCGTCGCCGCTGCTCAAGTCGGTGATCCGACTGCTGTCGGCTGACACCACACTGTGGACCGACGACGTGTGGGTCATCGATTCCACGCCGGTCGAATGCGGCCGATCGAAGGAAACGGTGCGCCGCTCGGATCTGGCGGGCTGGGCCGAATACGGTTACTGCGCTTCGCATTCCCGTTTCTTCTGGGGCCTGCGGCTGCACCTGGTGTGTACCCTTGGTGAGCTGCCGGTCGGCTTCGCGTTGGTCGGCGCCAAGGCCGACGAACGTCAGACACTGCTCGACATCCTCACCGTCGATCCCGAACTTGCCGGTCACCGCCCGGGCCAGACCCTGATCGGCGACAAGAACTACTTCGGCAAGGAGTTCGAGACAGCACTGGCCGACAAGGGCATGCACCTGCTGCGCCCAGCACGCAAAGGCGAACCCGAACGGCCCGGTGCCGGACTGTTCAAACCGCTCCGCCAGATCATCGAATCGATCAACCAGACCTTCAAGGGACAGCTCGACCTGGAACGACACGGTGGACGCACCCCCGACGGCGTTGTCGTGCGGGTACTGCAACGCATCCTCGCCATGACCACGGCCATTTGGCACAACGACACCATCGGCGAGCGAATCCACCGATCTCTCACCTGCTACGACCACTGACCCCGGGAATCAATCATCTAGCTGATCACCGAGACAGACCTGACAATCCCACTCACCCGTTGGTCTTCCACAATCCCGCAGATCGCAACCCGTTCATCGCGTTCGCCACCACCAGAACCGCGCCACAGCGGCGAGCACTGCCCGAACACGCGCAGACGACCGTCAACAACGCACTACCCCGACTCGGCATCCCCATCCGCCCACAAAACGTCCACAGCCGCACCGAGATGATCGCCAGCCTCGACAACACCAATCCCGCGAACATCGGGCTGCGGTCGAGGACACCTCACATGGCTGGCAACACCTGCACCGATTTCAGATCGCGATGGCCTTGCCGACACTGAACACCGCATCGGACTGCCTCGCCATGCCGTCGGGATTGTTGTTTCACCAAATCGACCAGCTCGAAAGGCTCTCGGCGCGCAGCTGTTTCACCGCGCCGCAACCCGGCCACAACCACCCCGAACCTGAAGACCAGTGGCTCGCCGGCGCTCCACCAGGCTGCGGCCCTGGCCGTCGCCGCACCAACCACCAACTCACCCCCGACGGCCTATGCTGCGCCACCCACGAACTCACCAACCCCCGAGGGAAGCGCAAAACCAGCGACCATCCATCAGCGTAAAATCGGAGGGTAACGCCATGATTCGGTCACATGGCAACACCTCAAGCGGTAACAGAAGGCCGGAACACACAAGCGAGTAGCCCGGAATACGCTCGGTCGCGTCAGTGTTGGACGGCCAACCCGACACCGAGCCCGATGAAAATCCCGCCAGTCGCGACATCGATACGACGGCGGACAGCATGCCGACGCCGCAGCCAGCCGCCGATATGTCCAGCCAAGACACCAACCGTGCCATCGACCAGGAACTCCATCACGACTAGAACCGCACCGAGAACCGCGAACTGCAACCCAACATGCCCCAGTCGCGGATCCACAAACTGGGGAAGGAAAGCGATCGTGAAGGTGACCATCTTGGGATTCAGCAGGTTGGTCAGCAAGCCACGAACATAGGCCCGGCGACCCGACACTTTCGCTTCGGTCAGCGACGAGTCCGCCTCGCTGCGCTTGCGATGACGGATGACCTGGACACCCAGATACACCAGATAAACGGCTCCGACAATACGCACCACGGTGAAGGCGATCGGCACCGCAGCAAACAGAGCAGCCAGCCCTGCAGCCGCCACAGCGATATGGATGATCTCGCTGGTGGCAACACCGGCGGTCGCGAGCAGACCCGCACGCGGACCACCCTGCATTCCGCAGCCCAGGACGAACAGCATGTCCGGCCCCGGGGTGATCATCGCGATCGCCGTGGTCACGGCGAACAGCACAAACAGGTGCTGGTTCATCAACATGAACAGGATCGTCGCACACTCCAGATCGAGCGTCCTCACATTAATCGATGCCATCACGCCAGCAACGCGGAAACCGCGCACATCCCTCCCCGCGACCGAATCACCCGAACAGCACCACGGGCACAACTTCCGTCAGTACGTGGGCGCGCCCCGAAACGCCCAAGCCCGATCGAACAGATCTAGCGCGATGTCGAACCCGACACGACCGCGACACGTCCAGAGGAGATGCCACAGACACGTGGGCTGCAGCAGCCCAGACCCAACCGCCGGTCCCCGCACCACGGCTATTGAAAACTGTGTTCATCAATGGTTGGCTCTCAGTTGAACCTTGCCGGGGTTGGGCGCGAGGCCGCGCTCGAACGGCCGTCGTCACGGAAGCCCGGCGTTTACACGGAGGAACAGCGTCATCGATACCTACACCGAGTACTCCCCTGCCGCGGAGTACCTGCACCTGCTCGCCGCACCGATGTGGCCGCAGCTGCGGCCCCGCCTGACCGCGGCCCTGGCCGCCGCCGACCCCGCCGCCGCCGGAGTCGTGGTCGAGTTCGGAGCGGGATCGGGCCTGGGCACCGACGTGCTGCTCGACGCCCTGGCACCCGCGCCGATCCTCGTGGCCGAGCCTTCACCGCACCTGCGGGCGGTGCTGCTGGCGCGGCTGCACGACCGCCGCGACGGCGACCGGGTCACCGTGCGTCCGTGCGCAGCCACCGAGCTCGTTCTGCCGGAGCGGATCGCCGCCGCCGTGGGCATGCACATGATCGGCCACCTCGATCCCACCCAGCGGCAAGGCTTGTTCGACGCACTGCTGCCGCGGCTGGCGCCGGGCGCGCCGGTTGTGTTCAACGTCCAACCCCCGGCCACCGCGACCGAGCCGGTGCAGGTCGACCCCTACAGCGTGCGCATCGGTGGCCTGGACTACGAAGGCCGCGGGCACGCCCAGCCTGTTGCGGCGGACCGGTTGCGCTGGACGATGACCTACCGCACCCTGCTCGACGGCGCCGAGATCGCACGTGCGACCGCGGAATACGACTGGTGGACGCTGTCGGCCTCCGACCTCGCCGACGAACTACGTCAGGCCGGTGCCGACACCGTCACCATCGATGACGATCTCGTCATCGCCCACGCCCCTGCCTGAAAGCCCCTTGCTGCGGGGCCCGCGCCAGGCGGGCGGCGCCGATGGATCGGTGCTCGTTGTAGTGCCCCTTGAGCGGCGTGACGGCAGCCGTCATGAACGTAATCGACGTGATCACCGTGCGCCACCGCCACATGCCCACACCCCTCACCGTCAACGTGATCATGGCCGGTGTGTTCCCGATGCAGCGCAGCTGTCATGCGATCCTCCTCGATTCCCCGCGCTGACACGAGTGCGTCCCGGAACTCAGGGCGATCCGTTGTCGGCTGGAGTTTTGTTGGCTGCAAAAGTTCTCGCCGACCGAGTTGTCTTTCTCGACCAGCAGGTTGCGACACTCACCGCAACTCGACGAGCTGACCGCAGTCTTGTGCCCGGCACTGCGGTCGGCTTCCGGCATCGGTCCCGATACCGCCGCCCAGCTGCTGGTCACTGCAGGTGACAACCCTCAACGGCTCAGGAGCGAGGCATCGTTCGCTGCCCTGTGCGGAGCAGCGCTGGTGCCGGCGTCGTCTGGAAAAACCGTGCGGCACAGTCTGTCCCGCAGAGGTGATCGTGCCGCCAACAACGCGCTGCACCGTATCGCGCTGTGCCGCATGTCCAGACACGAACAGACACGGTCCTCTGCCATGCGACAGAGTCAGACCGGGTGCTCCAAACCGGAAATCCTGCGACTGCTCAAGCGCGCGACCACTCGCGAGGTCTATCGGTTGCTGACCCGCGCCGTCGGGATCCCCGACTACGGCGACCTGCGCCCGACCCGGCAAGACCGCAACATCACCCTCACCGCCGCCGCACGACACCTCGGCGTCTGGCCCGGCACCCTGTCCAGGCTCGAACGTGGCCAATCCCGCAACGATCAACTCGCCGACACGTATCGAGAATGGCTCGCTTCCAGGGAAGAAGCTCTTCGGAGCGACGTGGCAGTACGACGGCGCCGCCACCGGCCCCAAGCCGGTTGCTCGGGGCACTGCTTCGTGGTCGTGTGCATCGTGGTGGATCTGCCGTTCATGGCCCGGCCGGTGGCGTTGCCGGTGCTGGCCCGCCTGTGGCGACCCGAGCAGGAGACGACCAAGGTCCAGCTCGGTGCCGAGTTGGTCGGGCTGCTGGCCGCCGCCTTCGTTGACCGGAGGATCGATGTGGTCGCTGACGGCGCCTACCACGGCAAGCCGCTGCGCACTCTTCCCGAAACGGGTCGTGGACCTGCCGCATCCTCACCAACGCGGTGTTGTACGAGCCGGCGCCGCCGTACACCGGCCGCGGTCGGCCACGGTTGAAAGGACAGCAGCTCGGCACCGTGAAAGAGCTGATGCGCGCTGTCTACACCGCCTGCCGGATGCGCCGCTACGATCGCGGCGTTGAGAAGACCGTGCACATCGCCGAGTTCACCTGCCTGTGGTACGGGTCCTTCCATGCGCGGACCGTCTGGGTGATCTTAGTCCGCCACGCCCGAGACCGGCTGGAGATAGCGTTGGTCACCACGGACCTGGACGCGAGCGCGGCTGATCTGGTGCAGCGGTACGTGGCTCGATGGAGCATCGAGGTCACCTTCGCACAAGCCCGCCAGCACCTTGGGCGTCGGCCAGGCCAAGAACCGTACCCGCCCAGCGGTCGAGCGGACGATCCCGTTCGGCTTGTACGTCTACACCATCGTGGTCGCCTGGTACGTCCTGTACGGCTACCACCCCGCCGATGTTGCTGAGCATCGTGCCCGCTCGCCCTGGTACGGCTCCAAGACCACCCCGTCCTTCCAGGACATGCTGGTCAAGCTCCGCCGGACCATCATCGCGGCCCGATTACTCCCAACCACGCAGGTCAGCTCACGGCTCACGAAATCACCCACCGTCCACCTGGCCTGGGCCGCAGTAGCCGCTTGACCGCCAGAAATACGAAAGCCGAGTTAGGCGGGATTCGAGTAGATACGGCTAGGCGTGAGGAGAACTGCAGTCCCGCGTTTGTCTCGCATCACCTGGTCGTAGGTGTCCCAGTCATGGGTGACGCCGGCCGCAGCGAAGATTTCGCGGATCAGGAGTCGCTGTCGTTCGTCGTCGATGTCTGGATAGGGGTCGTCGGGGCCGATCAGCTGGGCCGATCCTTCAATGGTGGTCCACTGCCAGCCGCCGCGAATGGTGAGGGCGATGGTGGGGTTCGCGCGTAGATTGGCGAGTTTCACGGTGGCGCTGGGAGATACGAAGCCGACAGTGTCGGTTCCTGTTACCGGATGCGGCAGCACACCGGCATTGACAACGGTGGCCTGCGGCGTGCCGTCGCCTCGGAGGGTGACAGCGACGCACAGGCCGTAGTCAAGTGACACCAGGTCGGCGAAGGACTTCAGATCGGTCACGGACGCTCCTCATCATCGGTCGGGATTGGACGGAGTCAACAGCACGAGCCGGCATCGAGTGCCTACCGGCCCCTTTGAAGGTGACCAGCAGTTGGCCATCGATTCACCTGTACCGTGCAAGATCATGACGGTTCTACAGCGTCAGGAACTCGTGAGGACGACGAGTTGCTGGGTCGCTCGGGTCATAGCGACATAGCGGTCGACCGCTCCTTGGATACCCTCGCCGAACGCGTCCGGGTTGACCACGACCAGGTCGAACTCAAGGCCCTTCGCCAGCTCGGGGGTCAGCGACCGGGCACGGGGAGTCGCGCCGAACGCCGGATCACCGATAACGCAGGCGATCCCGTCGGCATGCTCGGCGAGCCAGGCGTCGACAATCGAGCCCAGGTCTCCGACAAGGTCCGCTGCTTCGATCATCGGCTACGCGTTGTCGAGGGTCGTGCGTAATTCGTCGTTCTGCAACAGCGACTTCCGGAGCTGGGTGGCCGGAATATCGCCGTCGTACTTTGTCCACCTGGATCGTGAGCAGCAGCTCCCAGATCTGCTCGCGCGCTTCGTTGTGCGGAGTCCCTGGTTCCGGTGCGTCGAACGCCTCGGCCCAGTCGTCGGTGCTTAGCCAGATATCCGACCACTCGGTCGCGACCGTCATTCCCTTGGTGGGTGGTTCCTCGTAGAACCTGATAGCTGTTTCGATCGCCTGCACCATTTCCACGGACGACTTCAAGCGAGCCACATCTGGGTCGGTCTCGATTGTTGCCGCCGCACCCTCGGCAACGAGGTCGCGCAGGGTACACAGTTGCACGCTCTCCTCGCCGAGGCTGGGCAAGACATCGGCCACATAGGCCAGGTAGAGCTCGTGCGGACCGACGAACAGCAAGCCGTGACGGGGCGCAGGGTCGGAGTAGAGCAGGTAAGCGCTACGGTGCAGCGCGACGACGGTCTTGCCCGTACCCGGTCCGCCGTCGACGACGAGAGCACCCCGCGATCCCGCGCGGATGATGGCGTCCTGGTCGGCCTGGATGGTGCCGAGTATGTCTCGCATCCGGGCCGACCGGTTGCTGCCCAGGCTGGCGATGAAGGCGGATTGGTCGTCGAGCGCGGCGTTCCCTTCGACCCCTTCCGGTGTGAACACCTCGTCCCAGTAGTCATTGATCCGGCCACGGGTCCAGCGATACCTGCGGCGACGTGCCAGACCCATCGGGTTGGCGTGGGTCGCTCCGAAGAACGGTTCGGCCGCGGGGGAACGCCAGTCGATCAGCAGCTGATTTCCCGCGCAGTCCAGGAGGCCGAGCCGTCCGATGTACACCGGCTCCGGGTCGTTTACGCTGACGATGTGTCCGAGGCACAGGTCCAAACCGAAGCGGCGCAGCGAGCGCAGCCGCGCGGTCAGCCAGTGGACCTCGAAGTCCCGCTCCGTGGCTTCCTGGCCTGAGCGACCAGGTGCCTTGCGGGTGGCGTCGAGGCGTTTGTTCAGGTCGGCGATAGACTGCTCGAGACTTTCCGCGATGGCCGCGAAGTGCTGTTCGTCGGCGGCGATGAGCGCCGGGTCGGCCTTGCGGGAGAGGCGGTCGGAAAGGTCGAACGCCCTGGCAGTCAGGGAGTTCAAGTCATCAGCTCCGATGTGAGTTTCGTTTCCCGGGGCCACAGGTCACCCCCCATCGGCGCGGACGTAGCGGCCACAAACCAACGGCTCGACGTCCCTGAATTGCTGGTACGTCGACAACAGCACACGCCATTCCATCTCCCATTTCCACAGGTCCTGACTTCAGCGGGCTATTCTGCGGCATCACCCCGGCCTTGCCGCAAGCCCCAGGGTCTGCTATATGTTGGAAATGGCAGGAGTAGTGTTGGCATCACCTATTCGGCCACCGCGATCCGCAACCACCGCGCTGTACGGATCCAACTCAAGGTATTCGGGCAGCTGAAGACGATCACCTTGGTTGCCTATAACCGCGTCGCGGAGTCCACCACTCGATAACATCGCAGTGGACGGCTGAATCACCAAGGCCCAGCGAGGTGATCTCACCAAGGTAGGCAACGTTTTCGTGCGCTGCGGTGGAAGTGTTTGAGCGACACGCCGATTGGGTGCTGGATATGGACGTGGAGTCCCCGATAGATGAGTTCTCACCACAAGACCAGCTCCACCAGAAGGAATCTCAATGACGATGTCAGGCCGCGGCCGGGACTCCGTTGACGCTCGGGGGCTTGGTGTCGAAGGGGCGGTTGTCGCGCAGCAGTGCCCACAGCACATCGACTAGGCGCCGGGCCAACGCTAGTGGGTGCGCCCGTTAGTTCGTCGGGGGTTATGCGGCGAGCGGTCGGGGTGCGTGCAGGTCGTGGCGTCCGAGTCGGTGCAGGAGCTGGTTGAGGTCGTCGCGGGTGAAGGTCCAGTCGAACGGTCGGGCGGTGTTGTTGTAATGCTGCTGGAAGGTGAGCAGTCGGTCGGCGACGGTAGCGAGGTCGGCGAAGTCGTCGGGGCACAACGCTTTTCGTTGCACGACGGAGAAGTAGACCTCTACTTGGTTCAGCCACGACGCGTGCACCGGCAGGTGCACCATGTGCGCATTCGGGTAGGCGTCGTTGAGACGCGCTGCTGCTGCCCAGTTGCGGTGGGAGGCACCATTGTCGACGATCCAGAACACTCGCCGCGCGCTGGCGTACGGCTCGGTGGTCATGACCTGGGCGGTAAGCCGGGAGAACCGTTCGATGCCGGTGCTGGGCTCGCAGCGGCCGATGACGTGGGCGCGGTGCACGTCGTAGGCGGCGAAATAGGCGAGAGTGCCGCCGCGTCGGTATTCCGATTCCACTCGCATCGCCCGCCGGGCGGTGGGTGGGAGGCTACGACAGATGCGGTGGCGGGCCTGCACGCCGGGTTTCTCATCGACGCTGAGCACGTAGTCGTCGGCGCCGAGCGGTTCACCGTCCCAGATCCGGGCGTACAGGTCCAGCACCCGGGCGGCTTTGAGTGCGAAATACGGGTCACGGGGAAAGATCCAGGAGCGATGCTGCCAGGGCTTGATCGCGTCCCGAGACAGGATCCGCCGCACCGAGGATGCCGAGATCTGCTCGGCGATCCCGCGTGCGGTCACTTCGCGGGCCAGCCCTGGGCAGCTCCATCGGGCCAACGGCAGCCCGGACACCGACGGCAGCTCGCAGGCCAGGGCCTTGACCTCCGCTACCTGCTCGGCGGTGAATATTCGTGGCCGGCCGCTGCGAGGAAGTTCGGTCAATCCATCGATTCCTTTGCTGCAGAACCGTTTCCGCCATTTTCTCGCGGTGTCGGCGTTGATGCCGAGGGCGCGGGCGATATCGGTGTTGGATTCTCCGTCTGCGGCTGCGAGCACGATTCGTGCCCGCAGCACCGTCCGATACGGCGCCGAGGATCGGCGGGTGATCGTTTCCAGCTGCGACCGCTGCGCAGCGGTCAGGATGACAACATACGGACTGCGCGGCGGCACGACGTTATTCCCTTGTCCCTCAACACGATTACGGATCGAGAAACTCTGCCCGAACGGGCACCCCGAACCGGGCAGCCACGCCGCAGGCTCGTTCGTGGCAGGGTGACACGCATGGCTGCACCGCCGGAATCGACCAAGACCTCGCTGCGGCAGCGACTGGCCGCCCACGCCGCCGACCGCTGGCCGCAACTCGCCGCGGTCCATGTGCGCTACCACGGCGCCTTCGCCTACATCACCGGCGAACTACCCGATGGCACCACCATGCCGCTGTTTCGGCTGCGCTACCACGGATCCGCCACAACCTGG
>NZ_JBITGN010000028.1:0-66986 GCF_044457245.1 Nocardia sp. NPDC050630 | reverse complement strand
TCCCTGTGGACCGCTGTGTGGACGCAGAGGGGGCATAACCCGTAGGTCATGCCCCTGATCTGCGTCTATGTTGTGGGCGAAGGGGGACTTGAACCCCCACGTCCCGAAGGACACTGGCACCTGAAGCCAGCGCGTCTGCCATTCCGCCACTCGCCCGAGCGACTGAGAGACAGTATCACGCGGGTCGGTGAGACACGAAATCGCCTGTTGACGGCCCTAGCGGCCGGTCCGGACCGGCACGGGAACCCAGGCCGGCTTCCGGGAGTTACAGGTGTGGACGATCGTGGATATCATGCAATGAACGTGGTCGATACGCGACACGCCATATCCGCGTGTCGTTGTTATGAATCAGTACAGACGCGCACCGAAGGGAGGCCGAGATGGGCATCGTTTCTCGATTCGAGCGTCGCCTGCAAGGCGCCGTCGGTGACGTGTTCGCCAGAGCCTTCGGGGGCAGTGTCGTTCCCCAGGAGGTGGAAGCGGCACTCAAGCAGGAAGCCGCCGACAATATCCAGGATCTGGGTGGCGGACATCTGTTGGCGCCCAACAGTTATGTGATCACCATCAACAGCTCTGATCACCAACAACTCGACGCCGACCACGACCTCACCACCCGCGCGTTCGCCAAACACCTTCAGGACTACATCCGCGAGCAAGGCTGGCAGACCTACGGCGAAGTACACGTGGCATTCGAGGCATCACCTACGCTGCACACCGGACAGTTCAGGGCGAGCGGTCGGGTCGATCCCGACATCGGCCGCAGAGCCACCGCGGCTCGCAGCCCCGAACCCACGCCACAACGACCTGCACACCCGCAACCAGGAGCTGGCCCCATGACGCAGAACTCAGGCTACGACCCAAGCCGTGAGCCCGCGGAGTCCGATCCACGCAGCCGCGGGTACGCACCGCCGCCTGCGGGCCGGCCCGGGCCGCCGAACGGTGCGTACCGCGAAGACTACGGCCGGGGCGGGGCGCCCTACGGCGGTGGCCCCGACTACCAGGCGCCGGACTCGCAGCAGGGTTACGGCGACTACCAGAACGGCTACGACTACCAGCAGGGTGGCCAAGGCTACGGCCAGCAGGCCTATCAGGAGCCTGGCTACGGCGGAGGCTACGGCGAGCGTGGCGGCTATGGCCAGCAGCAGGGCGGCTATGGCGAACAGGACTACGGCCAGCAGGGCTATGGCCAGCCCGGCTACGGCGAACAGGGCTACGCCGACCAGGGCTATGGCCAGCAGGGCTACGGGCAGCCCGGCTACGGCGAACAGGGCTACGCCGACCAGGGCGGCTACGGTCAGCAGCCGGGCTATGGCCAGCAGGGTTACGCGCAGTCCGGCTACGGCGAACAGGGCTACGCGGAACCGGGTTACGGCGAGCCGGGCTACGCCGCGCCCGAGGAGCAGGGCGGCTACGGTCAGGCCTATTCGCAACAACCTGGCTATGGCGCGCAGGGCGGCGGCTACCAGGCGCCGGCGCCCGCGTATGGCGGTGGCGCACAAGCGGGTTCGGGCTACTCCGCGACGCTGCAGCTCGACGACGGCAGCGGCCGCACCTACCAGCTCCGCGAGGGCAGCAACATCATCGGCCGGGGTCAGGACGCGCACTTCCGGCTGCCCGATACCGGGGTTTCGCGCAGGCACATCGAAGTTCGCTGGGATGGGCAGACGGCGATGCTCTCGGATCTGGGTTCGACCAACGGCACGCTCGTCAACGGCTCCCCGGTTCAGGACTGGCAGCTGGCCGACGGCGATGTTATCCGCGCCGGACACTCCGAGATCCTGATCCGTATCGTCTGATCCCGTAAGCTCGCGGTGCAGGTCACGACATGGCGGACAGGGATTCTGCGGCCGTATCGTGATCGAACTCGACCCACGGCCCTATGATGCTGCCTACACACGCGCGTCGCCAGGACCGGGGCTCGCGAAACCAGCAAGCCGGTGGGGGCGAACTCGCACCTACGGGCACCGACGTACACGGTCGAACAGGAGGTGGAGCGCCGTGCAGGGACTGATCCTGCAATTGACCCGTGCGGGGTTCCTGCTGCTGTTGTGGTTATTCGTGTGGGCGGTATTGCGCACCCTGCGCAGCGACATCTACGCGGCATCCGGCATCCGGATTCAGCCCAGGGCCGCACGCGGTTCCGCGGTGCTGCCGTCTTTCAGCCGAGGCCAGAAGGGCGCCAAATTTCTTGTGGTGACTCAAGGTTCACTCGCCGGCACTCGCATCTCGCTCGGCACCCAACCGGTGCTGATCGGACGTGCGGACGACTCAACGCTGGTACTCACCGATGATTACGCCTCGACCAGACATGCGCGGCTCTCACCGCGCGGTGACGACTGGTACGTCGAAGACCTCGGTTCGACGAACGGCACCTACCTCGACCGCGCGAAAGTCACCACCGCAGTCCGAGTTCCACTCGGCACCCCCGTCCGTGTCGGCAAAACAGTGATCGAGCTGCGATCGTGACACTTGTTCTCCGCTACGCAGCGCGCAGCGACCGCGGTCTTGTCCGAGGTAACAACGAGGACTCCGTCTATGCGGGCGCACGGCTGCTCGCACTAGCCGACGGTATGGGCGGCCATGCCGCCGGCGAGGTGGCATCGCAGTTGATGATCGCCGCACTCGCCCACCTCGATGACGACGAACCCGGCGACGATCTGCTCGGCAAGCTCAATACCGCCGTCCACGAGGGCAATGCCGCCATTGCCGATCACGTCGAGGAAGAGCCCGAACTCGACGGTATGGGCACCACGCTCACCGCAATCCTGTTCGCGGGCAAGAAACTCGGCCTGGTCCACATCGGTGACTCGCGCGCCTATCTGCTGCGCGGCGGCGAGCTGGCCCAGATCACCCGCGACGACACCTTCGTCCAGTCGCTGGTCGACGAGGGCCGGATCACGCCCGAGCAGGCGCATACCCATCCGCAGCGTTCACTGATCATGCGCGCCCTGACCGGCAACGAGATCGAGCCGACGCTGATCATGCGCGAGGCCCGCGCCGGAGATCGCTATCTGCTGTGCTCCGACGGTCTGTCCGATGTGGTCAGCGATGAGACCATCGCCAACACCATGCGCGAGGGCAGCACCGACGAATGTGCCGACCGGCTCATCGAACTCGCCTTGCGCAGTGGCGGTCCGGACAACGTCACCGTGGTCGTCGCCGATGTCATCGATCTGGACTACGGGCAGAGCCATCCGATCGTCGCTGGCGCGGCATCGGGTCAGGACGAGGACACCCCGCCACCGAATACCGCCGCCGGTCGGGCCGCCGCGATGCGTCCGCCGCGGGCCGAACCGCGCAGGGCCGCCGCCACACCGGAGACGCCGCCGCAGGGCAAATCGCATAAGCTGCGCTGGATTCTGCTCGCCGTCGCCCTGGTGCTGGCCGCGGCAATCGGATTGCTGGTCGGCTACAACATGATTCGCAGCAACTACTATGTCGGCGCGGATAACGACCGGGTCGTCATCATGCGCGGGCTGCCGGGTTCGGTGCTGGGGTATTCGATCCACGAGGTCGAAACGATCGCCTGTGTCGACCCGAGCGGCGCCCTCACCCTCCTGCAACCGGGTGAGAGTCTGCCGTCGAAATGCAAGGGGCTCAAGGTTTCCGATCTCAAGCAGACCGGACACGACCAAGTCGACAAGGGACTGCCGCCTGGTTCGCTGGACGAGGCGCGCAAGCAGATGCAGATGCTGGCGCGCAACGAACTGCTGCGTCCCTGCCCGTCCAAGGAGTCGGTGCCGCAGCCCGGCGTGGTGCCGCCGAGCGAACCGCCGACGCAGCCCGGTCCCGCGCCGACGACGGTCGCGCCGACCATCGAGAACCGGGCGCCCGCACCCGAAACGCAGCCAGCTGAAACCAAGAGCCCCGACGCCAAGACCCCGACGGCGACGGCGTCGCCGAACCCCCAGACGGCGGGGGAGCCTTGCCGGGTGACGGACTGATGTCCGCTCCGGCACCACCGTCCGCTGGGGCCTTTCCCAGTCCTCCGGGCGGATTCGCGCCAGCGCCGCCGCCGTCGACGAAGCGCAATGCCGAACTCATCTTGCTTGCCGGTGCGACGGGCATTGTCACCGTTTCGCTTTTCCTGGTCGAGGCGAGTCAGGAGCAATCGGTCACTTGGGATATCGCCAAGTACGGTCTCGCCTATCTGGCCCTGTTCGCGGTGGCGCATCTCGCGGTGCGGCGCTTCGCACCGTTCGCCGATCCGCTGCTCTTACCGATCGCCGCGCTGCTCAACGGACTCGGCCTGGTGCTGATCCATCGGCTCGATCTCGCCGATGCGCAGACCGCCGCCTACAACTCGTGGCCGATCCCCTCCCCCGACACCAATCAACAGATCCTGTGGACCGGGCTGGGGATGATCATCTTCATCGGGATCCTCGTCGTGCTGAGCGATTACCGCACGCTGGCCAAATACAGCTACACCCTGGGCCTGGTAGGCCTTGTCGCGCTGGCGATTCCGGCACTGCTGCCCGGGGCGTATTCGGAGACCAACGGCTCCAAGATCTGGATTCGGCTGCCCGGATTGAGCGTGCAGCCTGGTGAATTCGCGAAGATCCTGTTGATCATCTTCTTCGCCTCGGTGCTGGTCGCCAAGCGCGATCTGTTCACCGCGGCCGGCCGGCATTTCCTCGGCATGGAGTTCCCGCGCGCTCGCGACCTCGGCCCGATCCTGGTGGTCTGGATCGTCTGCATCGGCGTGCTGGTCTTCGAAAAGGACCTCGGTACTTCGCTGTTGATCTTCAGCACGGTACTGGTGATGCTCTACATCGCGACCGAGCGCGTCGGCTGGCTCATCATCGGCGGCGCACTGCTGAGCATCGGATTCTTCTTCGCCTACCAGGCCTTCAGCCATGTGCGGGTACGCACCCAGACCTGGCTGCACCCGTTCGCGGATTACAACAACACCGGCTACCAGATCTCGCAGTCGCTGTTCGGCTTGGCCACCGGCGGATTGGCGGGCACCGGTTTGGGCAGCGGACGGCCATCGCAGGTGCCCTTCGCCAAGACCGACTTCATCATCACCACGATCGGCGAGGAACTCGGCCTGTTCGGACTCGCCGCGGTGCTGCTGCTGTTCCTGGTATTCGTGGTGCGTGGTCTGCGTACCGCCCTGGCCGTGCGTGACAGCTTCGGCAAGCTGCTGGCCGCCGGTTTGTCGTTCACCATCGCCATCCAGCTGTTCGTGGTGGTCGGCGGTGTCACCAAACTGATTCCGCTGACCGGTCTCACCACCCCGTTCATGTCCTACGGCGGTTCGTCGCTGCTGGCCAACTACGCGCTGCTGGCGCTGCTGATCAAGGTCTCCGACGCGGCACGTGCCCCGGCGCCGGTGCGCAAGAAGGATCCGGTGGCCCCGATCGCGGATGCGACCACCGAGCTTCTGCGCAAACCGGAAGCGAGGCCGCAAGAATGAACACACCGCTACGACGGGTCGCGGTCGCGGTCATGCTCATGATCGTCGCGCTGCTGATCAACGCCACCTATGTGCAGGTAATCAAGGCCGACGACTACCGCACCGATCCACGCAACTCACGCGTGCTGCTCGACGAATACGCCCGCCAGCGCGGGCAGATCTCCGCGGGCGGCACGGTGCTGGCCAGTTCGGTCGCCACCGACGACCGCTACAAGTACCTGCGCACCTACCCGACCGATCCGGAGGCGTACGCACCGGCGACCGGCTTCTACTCGATGCAGTACGGCAGCACGGGTCTGGAGCGCGCCGAGGATACGGTGCTCAACGGTTCGGACAATTCGCTGTTCGGGCGACGCCTGATCGATATGATCTCCGGTCGTGATCCGCGTGGCGGCAATGTGCTCACCACGCTGGACCCGGTGATGCAGCAGACCGCCTACGAACAGTTGACCGCCAAGGGCTACACCGGTTCCGTGGTAGCGATCGAGCCGAGTACCGGCAAGATTCTCACCATGGTGTCCACCCCCAGCTACGACCCGAACCTGTTGTCCGGGCACGATGGCGCCCAGGGCACCAAATCTTGGGAAGAGCTGAGTGCGGACCAGCGCCAACCCATGTTGAATCGTGCTGTGTCGCAGACCTATCCGCCGGGCTCCACCTTCAAGGTGGTCGTCACCGCCGCCGCGTTGGCCAACGGCACCGCAACCCCCGACGACCAGTTCACCGCCGCACCGAACATCACGTTGCCCGGAACAGCCACGACGCTGGAGAACTACAACGGCACCACCTGCGGCAGCGGACCCACCGCGTCGCTCACCGAGGCGTTCCGCAGATCCTGCAATACCGCATTCGCCGAACTCGGAGTCAAAGTCGGCTCCGCCAACCTCAAGGACGAGGCCGCCGCATTCGGCATCGGCGCGCACCGTGGCATCCCGATTCCGGTGGCGGAGAGTACCGTCGGCACGATTCCGGACAACGCCGCACTTGCCCAGAGCAGCATCGGCCAGCGCGATGTCGCGCTCACCCCACTCGACAATGCGGTCATCGCCGCGACCATCGCCAACGGCGGCGTCCGCATGGAGCCGTACCTGGTCGACCAACTGCAGGGACCCGATCTGAGCGAGCTCTCGAAAAATAAACCGGTCTCGGTCGGCCAAGCTGTCAGCGCCCAGGTAGCGTCGACGCTGACCAACCTGATGATCGCGTCGGAGGACAACACCGTCGGACACGGCCAGACCCGGTACCAAATCGCCTCTAAGACCGGAACCGCCGAACACGGAAGCAATCCGCGCAATACGCCACCACACGCCTGGTACATCGCCTTCGCGCCCGCACAGAACCCCAAGATCGCCATCGCGGTGATCGTGGAGAACGGCGGCGACCGGGCGTTGGCCGCGACCGGTGGCTCGGTAGCCGCGCCGATTGCCCGCGCGGTGTTGGACGCCGGTTTGCGAGGGCGCTGAGGGATATGAACGTGCGAGTGGATGTACGGGGGCCGGGATGCTGAACAACGGCGCGATGATCGCCGACCGATATCGGCTGCAACGCCTGATCGCCACCGGCGGTATGGGTCAGGTGTGGGAAGCACTCGACACCCGGCTGGACCGCCGGGTCGCGGTGAAGGTGCTCAAATCCGAGTTCTCCGCCGACCCGACCTTCCGGCACCGGTTCCGCAGTGAGGCCAAGACCACGGCCCAGCTGAATCACCCGGGTATCGCCGGAATCTACGACTACGGCGAGACCATGGATCCCAGCGGCGGGGAAACCGCCTATCTGGTCATGGAATTGGTGCAGGGCGAACCGCTCAATACGGTGCTGAACCGCCTGGGCCGCCTTTCGGTGGTCCAGGGTCTGGACATGCTCGAGCAGACCGGTCGCGCACTCGAGGTCGCGCACGCCGCTGGCGTCGTGCACCGTGACGTGAAGCCGGGCAATATCCTCGTCACTCCGACCGGTCAGGTGAAGATCACCGACTTCGGCATCGCCAAGGCGGTCGACGCCTCGCCGGTGACCAAGACCGGCATGGTGATGGGCACCGCCCAGTACATCGCACCCGAGCAGGCGGTCGGCGAGGACGCGACCGCGGCCAGCGATGTGTACGCACTCGGCGTGGTCGGCTACGAGGCACTGGCCGGGCAGCGGCCGTTCAGCGGTGACGGTGCGATCACCGTCGCGATGAAGCATGTGCGCGAGGCCCCGCCGCCGATGCCGTCGGATCTGCCGCCCAATGTGCGCGAGCTGATCGAGATCACCATGGGCAAGGATCCGACCCTGCGCTATGCCAGCGGCGGCGAATTCGCCGACGCCGTTGCCGCCGTGCGCGCCGGACGCCGTCCACCACCGCCGATCGCCACCGGCGGACCTACGCCCACCGGTGCGACCAGGGTGCTGCCACCCGGTCCGACGGTGATTCTGCCGTCGCAGGACCACGACGGTCCGACCGTCCGCTACAGCACCCCGGCGGGGCTGGCAGGTGCCGGGGCGACCAGACAAACGCCCGCGCCCAGGACCGTGATGAGTTCCGGCGCCACCCGCACCGGCCCCGGGCCCGGTCCGGATAGCTCGAGGTTCACCACCGGCCAGAAGGTCGGCGCGGCCGTCGCCGTCGGCGCCGTGCTGCTCGTCGGTCTGGTGCTGTGGCTGCTCTTCGGCGGCGATACCAATCCGGATACCGTGCGCCCCGCCACCAGCACCTCTAAGGTCGCGCCGCCGCCGGTCACCACAGCGCCGACCACGACAACCGAGCCGCCGACGACCATCGTCACCACGACCAGGCCGGCCCCGCCACCGCCACCGACCGCGGAACCGACCACGACAACGCAGCCACCGACCACAACGCCGAGTACCACAGCGCCGAGTACGACGAAGTCGTCGAAGACAACGAGTCCGTCCACAACCACAAGAAGCTCGTGGTTCCCCACGCTCGATTTACCATTTCCGGATAGTCCCGGTGCCCGAGGACCCTCGGCCACTCCAGGCGCTGCTACTCCGCAAGGACAACCATGACGACCCCGAAGAATCTCTCCTCCCGCTACGAGCTGGGTGAGATCATCGGGTTCGGCGGCATGTCCGAAGTCCACAAGGCGCGCGATCTACGGCTCAGCCGAGACGTCGCGATCAAGGTTTTGCGTGCCGACCTGGCCCGCGATCCAACGTTCTATCTGCGCTTCAAGCGCGAGGCGCAGAACGCCGCCGCACTGAACCATCCGGCCATCGTCGCGGTCTACGACACCGGTGAGGCGGAGGTAGACGGCGGACCGCTGCCGTACATCGTGATGGAGTACGTCGACGGTGAGACGCTGCGTGACATCGTGCGCGGTAAGGGTCCGATCCCGCCGCGCCGGGCCATGGAAGTCGTCGCCGACGTATGCGCCGCATTGGATTTCAGCCACAAGGCCGGAATCGTGCATCGCGATATGAAGCCCGCCAACATCATGATCAACCGGGCCGGTGCGGTGAAGGTGATGGACTTCGGCATCGCGCGTGCGCTCGCCGACAGCTCCAACCCGATGACCCAGACCGCGGCCGTTATCGGTACCGCGCAATATCTTTCGCCCGAGCAGGCGCGCGGTGAGACCGTCGACGCCCGTTCGGATGTCTACTCCGTCGGCTGTGTGCTGTTCGAAATCCTCACCGGAGAGCCACCTTTCACCGGTGACTCGCCGATCGCTGTGGCCTACCAGCACGTCCGGGAGGATCCGCGACTGCCATCGCACGTGCACACCGGAGTGCCGCGCGAGTTGGATTCCGTCGTGCTCAAGGCGATGAGCAAGAATCCGGCCAACCGGTACCAGTCGGCCGCCGAGATGCGTGCCGATCTGATCCGGGTGCTCGGCGGCCAGAAGCCGAGCGCGCCGATGGTGATGACCGATGAGGACCGCACCACCATCCTCGGCTCGAACGAACCGGCGCCACGCAACTTCCGTACCGTCGAACGCAATGACGACACCGCCGAGCAGGAACCCGCCGAACCGGCGAGTCCGCGCCGCAATGTCTATATCGCGCTCGGCGCCGCCGCGGCGGTCATCGTGGCGTTCGCCCTGTTCTGGGTATTGATCGGGCCGGGCGCACGCCCGGATCAGGTCGCCATACCCGACCTTTCGAACAAATCCGCGCAACAGGCCCAGGATTCGCTGCAGAAGCTCGGCTTCACGGTGGCCATCCAGCAGAAGCCGGATAACAAGGTCGCCACCGGCAATGTCATCTCCACCCAGCCGCTCGGCGGCTCCCGGGTCGACAAGGGCAGCACGATTACCGTGCAGGTCTCCGCCGGACCGGCGCAGGTGCAGATTCCTCGGCTCGACGGCATGACCCAGGAGCAGGCCGAACAGCAGCTCAACGCCAGCGGGTTGCGGATGGATCCGAATGTGCAGCGCAAACCGTCGAGTGCGCAGGAGACGGACAAGGTGATCGGCACCGATCCCTCGGCAGGTTCGCGTGTGGATGTCGATCGCGCCATCGTCGTGATCCTCGGCTCCGGGCCGGAGCAGATCCGGGTGCCGAATGTGGTCGGTCAAGACATCAGCGTCGCGCAGCCGAATCTGGTGGACAGCTCCGGATTCAAGATCACCATCCAGGAGGTGCCGTCCGCCAAGCCGAAGGGCGAGGTCATCGCGACCACACCATCGGGCGGCACCACCGCGGACAAGGGGTCCACGGTCACCGTGCAGGTCTCCAGCGGCGACATCGTCATGCCTAGCCTGATCGGCCTGACCACGGCGCAGGCGGTGGACAAACTGCGGCAGGCAGGCTGGACCGGCACATCGGCACAGATCAGCCAATCCACCCAGGGCACGTTCGATACGAACAGCGTCGGTCGGGTTGTCAGCCAGCAGCCCGCGGCCGGATCAGCGCTCGGGAAGAACGGAACGGTATCGATCACCACCTACGTCCTCGGTCCGCCCTGATAGCTGTGCCCAGGTCAGGGGCCTGAGTAGCGCGGAGGCGGACCGCGCGGTCCGATCGGCGCGACACAATGGGCCTGCGTGGATCGGCGCCGATGCGGATGTCGAAGAGCTGCTCTATCCGATGAAGCGTCACCGGCTCGAGCGCATGCCGGTGATCGAAGCCGAACCGCTGGTCGGGATGATCGGCGAGTTCGACTTGGCGGCCAGCTCGACGACAACCAGCTCAGCGAATTCATACCGAGGCAGGTCCGCGATCAGGAAAGATCCAGGTGGCGATTCATCGACATCGCCTCCTCGGCCAGCTCCGTCAATTCGACTACCTCGACGCCGTGCTGGCGCAGCTGCTCCACCCCGATGCAATTGGTCACGAAAGTCGTCGGTTCCCGCCACGCGATGACGACGCGTGCGATCCCGGCCCGCAGAATCCGGTCGGTGCACGGCAGGCGGGTCGCGGTGGCGCGCTGGGAACACGGTTCCAGGGTGCTGTAGATCGTCGCGCGTGCCAGCCGGGGATCGTCCGCGTCGAGCTTGTCGAGCGCGGACTCCTCGGCATGGACCTTCACGTCGGTCTCGCGCGAATAGCCGGTCGAGATCTCGACGCCGTCGGCCACAATGACCGCGCCGACAGAGAACGCGGTCGAGCTGGGCGGGCACAGCCGTGCCAGTTCTATTGCCCGCCGCATGAATTGGATATCGTTCCGGTCAGCCGACATCGAGAGACCTCCGCGGTCGGGGAAACTCAGCACTCATGCGCGGCATCGCCGGACTGTCGCGGCAGGTAGCGCAGCAGCGCGACATCGCCGATCCGAGTGACCTCGGCCAAACGCATCCTGTGTTGCGGGTATGCGGCGGGGCCGAGGAAGCGCGGCGCGGCGGCGTGTCCGACGATGATCGGCGCGACCGCCAGCTGCAATTCGTCGGCCAGCTCCGCCGCGAGAAACTGTGTGAGGATGCGGGTGCCCCCCTCGACCATCAGCCGGGCGATGCCGCGGCGACCGAGATCGTCGAGCAACGCACCGAGGTCGATATCGTCACCGAGCGCGACCACCTCAGCCAGACCCGCCAGTCGATCGCCGAGCTTCGACGCACCGGCTTGTGTGGTGTAGACGAGTTTGTCACCGCCGTGGTGCCAGAAATTCAGCTCGGGATCCAGATCACCGCGTGCGCTCACGGCGATCTTCAACGGATACCCCGGCTTCCCGGCCGCAACCCGCGCGGCCCGCCGGTCGGCACTGTTGACCAGCAATCGCGGATTATCGCGCCGCAACGTTTCGGCACCGATCAGGATCGCATCGGACTGCGCCCGCACCTGATCCACCCGATCGAAATCCGCGGCGTTGGACAGCTTCAGCCGCTGCGGGGTCGCATCGTCGATGTATCCGTCGATGCTGACCGCGACGGACAGCAGCACATAGGGCCGTTGCGTCACTGGGTCACCAGTGCCGCGACCTCCGCCTCCAGCATCTCCACCAGGCCCTCGGACGGACGCTCGCCACAAATCTCCAGCCAGTTCGCCAACATCCGATGTCCGCCCTGGGTCAGCACCGATTCGGGATGGAACTGCACGCCGTGAATCGGCAGCGTGCGGTGCCGCATGGCCATCACGATCCCGGATTCGGTGCGCGCGATCACTTCGATATCGGCGGGCAAGGTGTTCTCCAGGACGGTGAGCGAGTGGTATCGAGTCGCGGTGAACGGGTCGGGCAGACCGGCCAGCACACCAGCGCCGAGATGGAAGACCGAGCTGGTCTTGCCGTGCAGCAGCTCGGGCGCGCGAGTCACCGTGGCGCCGAAGGCCTCGCCGATGGCCTGATGGCCGAGGCAGACCCCGAGCAACGCAATGTTGTGCCGGGCGCAGGCGTGCACCAGATCGATGCTCGCGCCGGCCCGATCCGGAGTGCCCGGACCGGGGCTGATGAGAATGCCGTCGTATTCGGTGACAACCGCGTCCAGATCGGCCAGCTTCGGGTCGTCATTGCGCCAGACCACGGCCTCGGCACCCAGCTGGCCGAGGTACTGCACCAGGTTGAACACGAAGCTGTCGTAGTTGTCGACGACCAGTACACGCATGCCGATGAGATTACGTGGCGAACCGGCGGACCGTCGCGCGCATTACCAGTTGGGATAGCCTAGAGGCAGACCGGAGGGGACCTGAGCCCTCACCCGGACCGTCTCGGCCCTCGCCGGATCGGGTTCTGTGGTGCGCGAGCTCGGCCATAATTCAACCGAATCCTCCCCCGCCGGTACCCGACCTGAACGCCGAACACGAGGACGACATGCCCAAGTCGAAGGTCCGTAAGAAGACCGACTACACGATCAATCCCGCCAGCCGCACACCGGTCAAGGTGAAGGCCGGGCCGTCTCCGGTCTGGTACGTCGTGATCATGCTCGGCTTCATGCTGGCCGGGCTGGTCTGGCTGCTCGTCTACTATCTGGCCAACGACCGCATCACCTGGATGGCGGATCTCGGGGCGTGGAACTTCCTGATCGGCTTCGGTCTGATGGTCGTCGGCCTGATCATGACCATGCGGTGGCGCTGACCTGCCCGATCGCTGGTCGTTTCGAGCGACCTGCACGCAGTCGCCAGCGGCCGGATTACAGACGTGTCATTAATGCACACCTGTGGATAACTATGTGGACAACTCGAGGAACGATTGGGGAAAGTGATACGTGGATCCCGAATCCGATTCGTCTGATCCGCTTCCCGAACCACGCACCACCTGGACCACGCCGATGGCCGCACTCATCGCGGTCACCATCGGCGGCGTGGTGCTCGCCGGTGCCGCCATACTCGCGAAGGACGGACCGAGTCGACTGCTGATCGGATTGGCGGCGGCCGGCCTGCTGGCGCTGGCCGGAATCGGATTCCGACAGCGCCCGCGTTTGAGCATTACCGCCGATCCACAGCCACGACTAGTGGTTCGCGGTCTCACTGGACCGACCGCATACTCCCGCGATCAGATAATGCGGGCCCGAGTCGTCGGCTATCGCCGCCTCGGCCGCAAAAATCCGATGCTCGAAATCGATGTCGAGCACCACGGCGACGAACGCCTGCTGATCTTCGGCCGCTGGGACCTCGGCAGCAGTCCAGACGAGGTCTTCGAAACCCTCGTCGCACACGGCTTGGCGCAGTAGCCGCGCACCGAATGTGCGAGGCGGCAACGCACACCGCAACCGCCAAGTGACGCAGCTACCGCAGTGATATGGCCGCGGCGACGATGATGGCGAGGGCCGTCACGGCGACCGCGGCAATTGCCGCCCAGCCGATCAGCCGTGCGTTCTCCTGGGTTTTCGCGCGTAACCACTCCGGCAGGAAAAGAATGCCGAGTGTGGCAAGGGTGCCCGCGGCGAGTCCGCCGAGGTGTCCCGCCAACGAGATACCGGGCAGTGAGAAGCTGATGAAGACATTGATGCCGATGAGGATCAGCATCTGATTCGGATTCTGTCGCACCCGGATCAGGACCACCGTGATCGCGCCGAACAGTCCGTAGACCGCACACGATGCGCCGGCGGTGAGGCTATCCCTGGCGAAAAGCATGACGGCGGCCGAACCACCGAGCAGTGACACCAGGTAGACCACCAGATAGCGCCCCCAACCGAGCACCGGCTCGATACCGCGGCCGACCACATACAGCGCGAACATATTGAGTAGCAGGTGAATCGGGCCGTAGTGCAGGAAGCCGGAGCCGATCAGCCGTACATACTGACCGTGCGCGACGGCGGGCGGATACAGCACCCAGTCGATGTAGAGCGCGGAATGCCCGGTGTTCTCCACCAGACTCTTCGATTGGCCCGCGGTGACCGCGAAGACGATCGTGTTCAGCGCGATCAGCACATAGGTGACGTAGGGCATCGGGGTCCGCGCGGTCTGCGTCGCACCGGCGACAGTGCGCACCGGCCGGACCTCACGCTGTCCCTGACGGACGCAGTCGACGCAGTGCTGTCCGACCGCCGCGGGTCGCAGACATTCCGGACAGGCCGGCCGCCCGCACCGAGTGCAGGCCAGGCCCGTAGGACGATTGGGGTGGCGGACGCACGTCGGTGCGGGCGGTTGAGCATTCATCGGATTATTCGATAGTGATCTTGGAGACGGTGACGGCTTCCTTGGGACGGTCGTTGCGATCGGTCGGCGTGGTCGCGATGGCATCGACGACCTTGCGCGAATCGGGGTCGACGACCTCCCCGAAGATGGTGTGCTTGCGGTTCAGATGCGGCTGCGCGCCGACGGTGATGAAGAATTGCGAACCGTTGGTGCCCGGTCCGGCATTCGCCATCGCCAGCAGGTAGCCGCGATCGAAGCGCAGCTCCGGGTGGAATTCGTCGCCGAATTCGTAGCCGGGTCCACCGCGTCCGGTACCGGTCGGGTCACCACCTTGAATCATGAACCCGTCGATCACCCGGTGGAAACTCACGCCGTCGTAGAACGGACCGGAGCTGCCGCCGCTGGCGTTCTGCGTCGTGTACGGTGCCGATCCGTCGGCCAGGCCGATGAAGTTCCGCACCGTCTTCGGGGCGTGGTTACCGAAGAGCGCGATCTTGATATCACCGTGGTTGGTATGCAGCGTGGCCACGGCGGTCTGATTCGGTGAGGTCACCCCGTCATGCTAGTCAGCGAGACACCCGAGTTCGCCACACCGGCCCCTAGCCACGCAGGGATCACATGATTCTGTGCATCGAGACAACGATCTCGCGGGCACTTGGGGCAGGGCTGACTCGACCATGACGTCGCAGTCGGCCGCCCTCGCTGCTATGACACTCGCGTCTGGTGCCCGAATACGCGGAGAGGCGGATGAGCATCGGGCCGGGTGCGGCTGTGATCTGGCACTACTGCGCGATGCGCCGTCATGTGCCACAGTTGTCGAATGACCTTGGGGCGCCTACTCACCTCCGCACGTTCCCGTAACCGACTGATCGCCGCGGTCGTCGTCACGCTGGCCGGTGGCGTGGCTTGGTTGGTCCGCAGCAAGCGCCCCCAACCGCCGCAACCGGCGCCTGCCCCGCCGCGCATCGGATACTCCCGCAACGGTTCCGCACCGAACCCCTTGGCGGGTGCCGGCGCGGACAACGGTCGCTGACGACCGCGAGCTCGGAGCCAGTCAGCGGCTGACGGTGCGTTTGTACTGCCGCAGCGCGAGCGGAATGAATACCGCCAGGATGACCAGCACCCACGCCAGCGTGGTCGCCACCGGATGCTGCATGGACCAGGCGTCCGATTTCGGCGCCATCGGACTGGTATTGCCGAACAGATCGCGCGTCGCCTGGGTGACCGCCGAAACCGGATTCCATTCGGCGAATACCCGCAGCGCCGTCGGCAGATTTTCGAGCGGCACGAAGGTATTGGCCAGGAAGGTCAGCGGGAAGATCACCATGAAGCTGGCGTTGTTGAACACCTCGGGCGCGCGGACCAGCAGGCCGACCACGGCCATGATCCACGAGATCGCATACGCGAACAGCAGCAACAGCACATAGGCAAGCACCGCGTCGAGCAATGATCCGCGAATCCGCCAGCCGACGACATAACCGGTCACCGACATCACCACCAGGCTGACCACATTGATCACCACATCGCTGATGGTGCGCCCGACCAGTACCGCCGACGGCGCCATCGGCAGCGAGCGGAATCGGTCGATAATGCCCTTCTGCATATCCTCGGCCAGGCCCAATCCGGTGAACGTCGCGCCGAACACCACCGACTGCGCGAAGATGCCCGCGATCAGGAACTCCCGGTAACCGCCCGACATGCCGGGCACCTGGATCGCCGAGCCGAAGATGTAGGCGAACAGCAGCACGAACATGATCGGCGACAGCGTCGAGAAGATCAGCACGTCGGGCACCCGCTTGATCTTGATGACATTGCGTTTGGCAATGGTCACACTGTCGGTGCAGACGATGACGAGGCGTTCGCCGAGCGGCATGCGAGTTCTGGTGTCCACGGTGGCCACGGTCATCACTTGCGTCCTTCCGTTACTTCGAGCCGATCCGCAGGCTTGTCGCCATTGCCGTTGATCAACTCCTCGGCCTCGTGACCGGTGAGCGTGAGGAAGACATCGTCCAGTGACGGACGACGCAGACCGACGTCGTGGATCTGCACATTGTGGGTGCTCAGTCGGCCGATGGCATCGACGAGCGCCTGCGATCCGTCGCTCACCGGAACGGTGATCCGGCGCAGTCCGGGTTCGAGATGGATCTCCCCGTCAGCCAATCCCTTCAGCGCCTCCTGGGCGGTCGCGAGGTTGTCGGCGTGGTCGACGGTGAGTTCGATGCGGTCGCCGCCGACCATGGTTTTGAGTTCATCCGCGGTGCCGCGAGCGATCACCTTGCCGTGGTCGATCACCGCGATGGCATCGGCCAGCCGGTCGGCCTCCTCCATGTACTGCGTGGTGAGCAAGAGCGTGGTGCCGCCGGCCACCAGTTCCTCGATGACATCCCAGAGGTCGAGGCGCGCACGCGGATCGAGTCCGGTGGTCGGCTCATCCAGGAAGAGCACCGGTGGATTGGCCACCAGCGCACCGGCCAGGTCCAGCCGTCGGCGCATACCGCCCGAATAGCCCTTGACCGGCCGGTCGGCGGCATCGCTCAGTCGGAAGCGCTCCAGCAATTCCCGCGCGCGCTCCTTACTGCGCTGCACGCCCATGTGATAGAGCCGACCGACCATCTCCAGGTTCTCGAATCCGGTGAGATATTCATCGACGGCGGCATATTGCCCGGACGCGCCGATGCGCGAGCGCAGGGCCTGCGGATTGCGCAGCACATCGATACCCGCGACGGTCGCGCGGCCGGCATCGGGAGTGAGCAGGGTGGTGAACACCCGGACCGTGGTGGTCTTGCCCGCGCCGTTGGGACCGAGCAATGCGGTGACGGTGCCCTCGGGCACCGCCAAGTCGAGTCCATCGAGGGCGACCAACTGGCCGTATCGCTTGACCAGACCCTCGGCGACGATTGCGTCGGGCATGTTTCTCCTGCGGTTCGCTCGCTCCGGCGAGGTGGCTCGTTACTCGAGTCAGTATTGCCCTAGGCACCGACAATTTCCGGTGATTTTTCGTCCGCCTGGGCTTTCCCACCGATCTAACGGGCGACCGAACGCAAAACGGTCGCATCCCGTTCCGGGCGGTGCTCGGGGGTGCCGGTTCGGGATGCGACCGATTCGATCTTCGCGCCCGGCACCGGTCCGATCGCGCGTAGCGCACTACCCGATTCGGGCCCGGTTGCTACTCGCGATCCGCGTGGCCGACATGCCCGCGCCCGAACGACACGCGACAAATCCGACCGAATCCACCGCCCAACTGACGAACCCACAGGGCGATTCTGGACGCGCAGCAACCGGTCGGCATGGTTTTCACATTTGTCTCTACCGCGAAGTGAGCTCGGACCTGGTCGTAAATCCCTGCGCGACAACATTTTTGACAACAGTCAGGGAATCGACGAACAGGCCGTCAACCGACCGGTTCGGCTCTCGGGGCGGCGTCCGCGCCTGTCGCAGGTGAGCCGTCCCGAAAAATCTTGGAAAGTGGTGATCCCCACGCACACACAAACCCGGATCATCGCGTAGGATCATTCACGTCGGCCCCTCCCCCCCGGGCCGACCTTACGCGGGCCTCGGCTAACTCCCCCCCTTCGCCGAGGCCCGCTCCCCATTTCCGGGCAGGTCAGCTATTTGTCGGCACCGTTGTATTCCCGGCAATGTCCACCGATCGCCACGCCGCCGTCAACCGTTGCGCCCGTACCTTTCCGGCGGTCGCCAGCAACCGACGATCCCGCTCCCACCGCTCGCGAACGACCGGATCGGCCTGAGCCCACAGGGGCTCCAGTTCCGTCAGCGTCTGCTCGAAATACTCGTACGCACCACCCAATGCGATATGACCGCCGGGCGAAGTCGGCCGATCCATCTCGAGGCCGCGCACGAACGCCACCGCCGCGAGTAACCGCTGCAACGTCGCCCGCGACCAGCCGGACTCGCGCGCGACCCGAACCAGCCAGCCGAGGACGGCCGCGAGCACATGGACGTCTTCGATGGTGCGGAACGGCTTGAGGAAATCCGAGTAGCCGTCGCCGGGCAGCGGTTCGGCCGCGGCATCGGTGAATGACACCGAGCCGTGCGGGATTTCGGGTGCGAACGGTACGCCGGGCAGATTCGTCACATTGACGCCAGGCTGAGTCGCATCGACGAGCACCGCACGCAGTTGATTGCGGCCGTCGGCCGCGGTGCCCGCGCTGGCGATCACCAACATCCGACGCGCGAGTAGGCCCAAGGTGGTGAATGTCTTGGTGCCGTTGACCCGCCAGCCACCGTCTGTCTCGGTCACCTGGGTCGTGATCGCCGAGGGATGTGCGCCGCCCGTCTCGGTCGCGGATACCGCGACCAGCTCATCGGCGGGAAGTTCGGGCAGCAACGCCCGCAGGGCCTGTTGATATCCGGACAGGAATGCGAAACCCAGTCGATCCGCAGCGAAACCACCGGCGATCGCGATATCGATCGTGGTGTCGAACCGCTCGGCAACCGCGCGGTGCCGCCTCCACGCATCGGTGATCGACTCGAGCGGTGTCGGATCGAGCGCCTCGGTCAGCAGGTAGTCGAACACAGAGTCCACTCGTGCACGCTAACCGACAATCATCGCCCTGCTCACCCCTTGAACCCAGCGACGACCTCGCAATCCTTACCCGGAAGGTCGGCGATGCGATAGGAGAATCTCAGGATCACCAGGTATCACTGACTGGTCATCCCCCTCCTGAGGAGCCTGACCAGTGACGAAACCAGATCTCGCGCGCCGAAGGGCACTCTACGACGCCGAGGCGCGGCTATCGTGGGTACTGGCCGCACTGGCCGGTCTCATCGGCGCCGCGGCCTTCATGCATACCGAGGGCTACTTCGTCACTTTCATGACCGGCAATACCGAGCGCGCCGTGCTCGGCTATTTCCACGACGAGCCCGATATCGCCGTCGCAGCCGCCCTGCTCATGCTCTCGTTCCTCGCCGGCGTCGTGGTGGCTTCCTGGTGCCGCAGACACTACTGGTCCGGTCATCCGCACGGCCCGACTCTGCTCACCACACTCAGCCTCGCCGTGGCGTCCCTGCTGGACGGCATCCTCTACTGGGCGACCAACGCCACCAATATCGATCTCATCCCGATCCTGTTCGTAGCCTTCGGCGTCGGCGCGCTCAACACATCGTTCGTCAAGAACGGCGAGGTCTCGATTCCGCTGAGCTACGTCACCGGCACCCTCGTCAAAATGGGCCAGGGCATCGAACGCCATATCGGCGGGGGCGACTACGCCGACTGGCTCGGCTACTTCCTGCTCTATGCCGCCTTCTGCACAGGCGCGCTCCTGGGCGGATTGCTCAGCCTGCTCGTCGCGGGCTGGGCCATGCTGATCACCGCCACCGTGGTGTGCCTGATCACTACCGGCTACACCTACCTGCACCTGGACCGTCACGGCCCACCCACGACGAGCTGACCCTGTGCGCGCCGCCAATGCGGCGGATACCGTTGTCCGGTGGGGAGTTTCGATGAGCTGACGCCGGATCGCCTTGCGACACTTGTGCTGCGGCACTTGTCCGACGTCGGAAAAGAGGTCGCAGGGTATGACGCCGAGGCTTTACGGATCGATCTGATCGATGGATCCGAGATCGGACTGGGCAACGTGTATTACGACGCTGTTCGCCTTTCCGGAGCGGGGCGGGCGGCGCGCATCGCGCGGTTTCTGAATTTGGTGGGTGGCGACGAATATGTGCACCTGCTCACCTGGGAGCAAGCTCGTCCGCTATTGCGCCCGATTCTGCGTTCGGCCACGTACAAACAAGCGGCGCTCGACGATCTGCTGCACCGCAAGCCGTTGGTCACCCACGAAGCCGCGCGGTTCGTCAGCCGTCCGGTATTTCCGTTCGTAGACGAGTTGGTCGCGATCGACCAGGCGGACTCCCGAACCGTCATCAACCACTCGATCCTGGCGAGTTGGCCGGTCTCGGCCGACGAGGTCTTCGCGGCGGCTCGCGAAAATCTGGAAGCCATTGCGCAACCGCATAATCCGCGCGGCAATGCCATCCTCAGCCGCACCGATCACGAGGGCAGCGCATACCTGACCTCTTGGCCGCTCGCTCCGGGATGGTTGGCGAGCTTCAGGCAGCGCTACGCCGGCCGCCGGCCGGTCGTCTTCATGCCCGATAGAGACACTCTGATCGTTGTCCCCGATATCCCACATCTGCTCGCCCGCATCTACCGTCAGGTCGAGCAGCAGTACGTCGACGCGCGCCACCGCCTTTCGCCCCAGGGCTACACCCTCGACGAGGACAACACCGTGGTCCCCTTCGACCGTGCGGGCCGACACGAACAACACCGAACCGCCGTGCGTGCCGGATACCACCTGGCCATCCGGGAATACGCCGCGCAGGCCGACTGGCTCAACGAGGCACTCGAACGCGACCTCGAATTCACCCACTACAGCTTGAAGATGGCGATCGTAGGCGAGGTAAAGCTGGCAGGCACCGACACCCGCCCATACACCTACACCGTCTGGGGCAAAGGCGTCGACTACCTACTCCCCGCCGCCGACTACCTCATGTTCGCCAGTTCCGATACCGACAACAGCGCCGTCCCAATTTGCACAGTACCGCTTACGGCGGCCCTCGAAATAACCGGCCTCACACCGGTTCCCGGCATGTCGCCCATTCGCTTCGAAGCCCGCTTCTGGCCCGATGAAACAATGCTCACCCAATTGAAGCGAGCCTCGGTCGCCCTGTGAATCGGACCGGGGCTCGGTCCGGATATCCGACTGCCTACGGCAAACCTGTGCAAGATGGCACATCGCTCTAACCGCACGACCTTGCACGTTGCTGGCCTGTCGATTATGCGCAGAGTTTCACCCGTCGGCGGTCCACCCATTGGGTGTGACGCCGACCCCCATGGACGCAGCGACCGCCATCGCATGTCGCGTCACTCCAAAGCGATTGATGAGCGCGAAATTTCGTGATGTCCAAGGCACACCAGGGCCGAAACTGTTCGAACCAGGAAAGGATGTATGAATAAGTGAGCCCCGCGGATGAGATCCTCGAGCTGACCGATGCGTTCTACCAACATCCGCACGAGGTCTACGAGGCTTTGCGTCAGCGCGGCCCGATTCATCGCGTCCGCTTGGACGGAGTGCGCGGCTGGATGATCGTTGATCACGACGTGGCCGAACAGGCCTACGTCGAGCCGACCATCAGCAAGAAGAGCGGATCGCCGCAAGGGCAGGCCGTGATGACCGAACACGGTGCACGATCGAACCGGACGAATTCATCATCATCTCCATCGCAGCAGCCAACCGCCACCCGAAGCGATTCACCACTCCAGACCAATTCGATCCCACCCGTACCGACACCCGAAACATCGCCTTCGGCCACGCATCCACTACTGCATCGGCGCCGCCCTGGCCCGCATGGAAGCAACGATCGCCCTCACCCGCCTACTGGCCCGCATCCCGGAAATGTCACTCGAGATGCCAGCCAGCAAGCTCACATGGCGGAAAAGCCTCCTGATCCGGCGCCTGACCACCCTCCCCCTCCGCCTGCATACCACCACCGTGACAGCAGACAACGCCGCCGAGGATGGGACGACCCCTGGACAGAACCAGAAAAATCTCGACGAGCCACCGCTCTCAACGGTCTAGCCTGCCGCGCCGGTCGCCCTCTGAGCGCACCATCTGTCGGTCCAACGCCCCCAGGCAAACCACCTCGAGCGGCCGGCGCGACATCCAAACAGGCGAGCCATGTGTGAACATCCTCGCCGCGCCTGGCATATGCGCGGACGAACCAGGAATCGGGGGAGCAACTGAGCGCGATTCAGGTAGGCGAGCGAGCGCAGAAGTCCAGGCTGAGCGCAACATCCGGCCAGCGAGCTAGGCGTTGGATTCGAGACTGAGCGCGAGACGTAGACAGCGCACAGGTTGTGGCTGTGGCTGTGGCTGTGGCTGTGGCTGTGGCTGTGGCTGTGGCTGTGGCTGTGGCTGTGGCTGTGGACCGAGCACTCCCCCATACAAGCGAGCCAGGCACGTAGGGGGTCCGGGGGGCGAAGCCCCTCCGGGGCGGGGCTTGGGGGCTCCGCCCCCAAAAAACACGCGAAACAAACAAAAGCGAGCGCTCACCGCGAGCACTCGCCTCCCAGTTTGTGGAGCCTAGGGGAATCGAACCCCTAACCCCTGCCTTGCAAAGGCAGTGCTCTGCCAATTGAGCTAAGGCCCCGAATCCCTACTGTCCGAAGACAGTTCAGCGGGTGGTGACTTCGTGCCACAGGTCCGCATCGTCGCGCTTGCGCAGCTTGGTGATTCCGATGAGAACCGCGACAACGACACCGATCGTGAGAAGAATTTTCATGATTCCCACCCTACTGTGATGTTCGGGAGTGGGCCTAGGAGGACTTGAACCTCCGACCTCTTCGTTATCAGCGAAGCGCTCTAACCGCCTGAGCTATAGGCCCTTATTTCCTGTTCGGGTACCCGCCGGAGCTGCTAACCGAACCGAGGCACGAGATTACCTTACCCGGCTGCTGATGACCAAAACGGCCGGTCACCGCCCTGCGCGAGGACAGCGACCGGCCGCGCGGACACCGTTCTAGTCGGGGTCGGCCAGGGTCACCTGGATACCGCCGACGAGGTCACAGCACTGGTTGTAGATGAAGACGCCGACGGTCGCCAATGCGGTGAAAAGCACCACATTGATCAACCCGATGACACCCGCATAGCCGAATACGGAACCGGCATCGACCAACCCCACCGAGCCGCTATCCGAGGAGACCATATCGGTGAAGGTGCTGTTGAGCCGCTCCCACACACCCATGCCCTCGAGCACGATGTAGAGCAGACCGACCGCGAGCATCCACACGAAGAACATGGCCACGCTGATCACCAGCGAGATCTTCAGCGTCGACCATGGGTCGATCCGGCGGATCTGCACTGTGGCCCGCAACGGCTCACCGGAGGCCACGGCCGCCGCGACGGCGACCGGAACCGCTGGCGACACCGGTGTGGCCTGCGGGCCCGCCGGGGTCTCGACCGGCAGCGGATGCCGGATCTCGGACAGGTCCGGCATGTCCTTGATCAGTTCCGGGCGTGCGATGCTGCGGGTCGGTCCGTCGATGCCGACGGACTTCACCATCGCCGCTTCCTTGCGCGCCGCCTTGGCCGCGAGATCCGCGGTGGTACGGGCATTGCCACCACCGAGACCGCCACCGCCGAGCCCACCACCGCCACCGCCGCCGCTGAGCCCGCCACCGCCGAGCCCACCACCGGTGGAATTCGGGCGACCGGTCACCGGCGACTGCCCGGGCCGGTACAGGTTCGACTGCGGCTCCCGCTGCGGCAGCTGCGACCAGCCCTCCTGAAAGGGCGACTGGCCGCCGCCGTTCGATCCCGAGCGCTCGCCCGGCTGCGGCGCGGTCGAATCGCCGGAGTTACCCGGCCGAGCCGCCCGCTGATCGAATGCCTCCGACTTATCCGCACCCGAGCTCGACTCCGGCGCCTTGAACGCGACTTCGCCTTGCTGGCTGTGCATTTCGTGCGGCTGAGCTCCTCCCTGCGGGCCATTCGGCTGGCCGTTCTCGGCCGATGCGACCGGCCGTGGGATCGGCCGCGGCGGAATCGGTGACGGTGCGATCCGTTCGGTTACACCGTTCGTCTGGTGCCGCTCGTCGTTCGGCTGATTCGTGGTCAATGGGAATCCTTAGATCCGTTCGTTGCCGCCGCTGGGGGGTTACTGCTCAGAGGAACCGGTGTCGCCGTCTCCGCCGACGATCGAATCAGGATCGGGTTCGTCGGCATTGCGCGCGATAGCAAGCAACGTATCGCCATCGGCGAGGTTCATCAATCGCACGCCCTTGGTCTGTCGTCCAGCCTTACGAACCTGCTTCGCCGCCGTCCGGATTACGCCACCGCCGGACGTGATCGCGTACAACTCATCCTCGTCATCGACGATGAGCGCACCGACCAGGGTGCCACGTTTGATGTCATATTGGATAGTCAATACGCCTTTACCGCCGCGACCCTGCGGGGTGTACTCCTCGATCGCGGTCCGCTTGGCGTAACCGCCGGAGGTCGCGACAAGCAGATAGGTGTCGGCGCGAACCACATTGAGCGACAACAGTTCATCGTCGGTATTGAATCGCATGCCCTGCACACCGGAGGTGGCCCGGCCCATCGGACGCAGTGCCTCATCGGTGGCGGAGAAGCGAATCGACTGACCGCGCGCCGAGACCAGCAGCAGATCGTCATCGGCCGAGCACAGTACGGCGCCGACCAATTCGTCGTCGTCGCGCAGATTCACCGCAACGATGCCGCCGCTGCGGTTGGAATCGAAATCGGACAGCTTCGACTTCTTGACCAGACCGTTCTTGGTGGCGAGCACCAGGTAGGGCGCATCTTCGTAGCCCTTGATCTGGATGATCTGGGCGATCTTCTCATCGGGCTGGAACGCGAGCAGATTCGCGACGTGCTGACCGCGCGCGGTCCGGCTGGCCTCGGGCAGTTCGTAGGCCTTGGCCCGGTACACCCGGCCTTTATTGGTGAAGAACAGCAGCCAGTCGTGCGTGGAGCTGATGAAGAAGTGCTTGACGATGTCGTCCTGCTTGAGCCCCGCGCCCTGTACACCCTTACCGCCGCGCTTCTGGCTGCGGTACAGGTCGGTCTTGGTGCGCTTGGCGTAACCGGTCTCGGTGACGGTGACGACCACATCCTCGCGGGCGATGAGATCCTCATCGGCCATATCGCCGTCATTGGCCACGATCTTGGTGCGCCGCTCATCGCCGTACTTCTCGACGATTTCGGCCAGTTCATCACGCACGATCGCGCGCTGGCGCTCCGGCTTTTCCAGAATGTCCTTGAGGTCGGCGATTTCGGCCTCGATCTTGGCCAATTCGTCGACGATCTTCTGCCGCTCCAGGGCGGACAGTCGACGCAACTGCATATCGAGGATGGCGGTGGCCTGGATCTCGTCGATATCCAGCAACTGCATGAGGCCGGTGCGCGCGGTGTCGGTATTGGCCGAACGCCGAATCAGCGCGATGACCTCGTCCAGTGCGTCCAGCGCCTTGACCAGACCGCGCAGGATGTGCGCCCGTTCCTCGGCCTTGCGCAGCAAGTACCTGGTCCGGCGGATGATGACTTCCAACTGATGCTCGACGTAGAGCCGGATCATCTGATCCAGACGCAGCGTGCGCGGCACCCCGTCGACGATCGAGAGCATGTTCGCGCCGAAGCTGGTCTGCAGCTGGGTGTGCTTGTAGAGGTTGTTCAGCACAACCTTGGCAACCGCGTCGCGCTTGATGGTGACCACGATCCGCATACCCGCGCGGTCCGAAGACTCGTCGTGGATGTCGGAGATGCCCGCGATCTTGCCGTCCTTCACCTGCTCCGCGATGGAGTTGATGAAGTTGTCGGTATTGACCTGGTACGGCAGTTCGGTGATGACGATCGTGGTGCGGCCGCGATTGTCCTCTTCGATCTCGACCACACCGCGCATCCGGATCGAACCGCGACCAGTGGTGTAGGCATCCTGGATGCCCTGACTGCCGACGATGAGGCCGTAGGTCGGGAAGTCCGGCCCCTTCACCCGCTCCATGCAGGCGGCCAGGGTCGCCTCTTCGTCCGCGTCGTAGTTCTCCAGCGCCCAGTAGATCGCCTCGGCCAACTCGTTGAGGTTGTGCGGCGGAATATTGGTCGCCATACCGACCGCGATGCCGTTGCTGCCGTTCATCAACAGGTTGGGCACACGGCTGGGGAGAACGGTCGGCTCCTGTGAGCGACCGTCGTAGTTCGGCGTGAAATCGACTGTCTCGTGGTCGATTTCCCGCAGCAGCTCCATGGCCAGCGGAGTCAGGCGGCATTCGGTGTAGCGCATGGCGGCCGCGCCGTCATTGCCGCGGGAGCCGAAGTTGCCCTGACCGTCGACCAGCGGATAGCGCAGCGACCACGGCTGGGCCATGCGCACCAGGGTGTCGTAGATGGAGGCGTCACCGTGCGGGTGGTAGTTACCCATGGTCTCGGCAACCGGACGGGCGGACTTCACATAGCCGCGGTCGGGCCGGTAGCCGTTGTCGTACATCGCGTAGAGCACACGGCGATGCACCGGCTTGAGGCCGTCGCGAACGTCCGGCAGCGCGCGACCGACGATCACGCTCATCGCGTAATCGATATAGCTGCTCTGCATTTCGTTCTGGATATCGACCGGCTCGATCCGGTCACCCGCTCCGCCATTGGGTGGCAGGGTGGTTTCAGTCATCTAAAAGTCTCCTTTGGCACCGGACGTGGAAGCTCACGTCACGCCGGTTACACGTCGAGGAAGCGAACGTCCTTGGCATTGCGGGTGATAAAGCTGCGACGTGCCTCGACGTCCTCGCCCATCAGGATGGAGAACAGCTCGTCGGCCGCGGCCGCATCGTCGAGGGTGACCTGACGCAGCACCCGCACCGCGGGATCCATGGTGGTCTCCCAGAGCTCCTTGGCGTTCATCTCGCCGAGACCCTTGTAGCGCTGGACACCGTCGTCCTTGTTGATCTTCTTGCCCGCGGCGAGCCCCGCCTCGAGCAGACCGTCACGCTCGCGATCGGAGTAGGCGAACTCCGGATCGGAGCGCTGCCACTTCAGCTTGTACAGCGGCGGTTGCGCGAGATACACGTGCCCGTGCTCGACGAGCGGCCGCATGAAGCGGAACAGCAGCGTCAGCAGCAGGGTCGAGATGTGCTGGCCGTCGACATCGGCGTCGGCCATCAGCACGATCTTGTGATAGCGCAGCTTGGCGATATCGAATTCGTCGTGGATGCCGGTGCCGAAGGCGGTGATGATCGACTGCACCTCGTTGTTCTTCAGAACGCGGTCGATGCGGGCCTTCTCGACATTGATGATCTTGCCCCGCAGCGGCAGGATCGCCTGGTACATCGAGTCGCGGCCGGATTTGGCCGAGCCACCGGCGGAGTCGCCCTCCACGATGTAGATCTCGGACTTGCTCGGATCCTTGGACCGGCAGTCGGCCAGCTTGCCGGGCAGGCCGCCGAGATCGGTCGCGCTCTTGCGCCGCACCAGCTCACGCGCCTTGCGGGCCGCGACCCGGGCCTGTGCCGAGGAGACCGCCTTGTTCACGATGGTCTTCGCGTCGGCAGGGTTGGCCTCGAACCAATGCGAGAGGTGCTCGTTGCAGGTGCGCTGCACGAACGACTTCACCTCGGTGTTGCCGAGCTTGGTCTTGGTCTGGCCCTCGAACTGCGGCTCGCCGACCTTCACGCTGACGATCGCGGCCAAGCCCTCACGGATGTCGTCACCGGTGAGGTTGCCGTCCTTGTCCTTGAGCAGTTTCTTGTCTTTGGCGTACTTGTTGACCACCGTGGTGAGCGCCGCGCGGAAGCCCTCCTCGTGAGTGCCGCCCTCATGGGTGTTGATGGTATTCGCGAAGGTGTGCACCGACTCGGAGTAACCCGAGTTCCACTGCATGGCAACCTCGAGCTCGTGGCCGGTGCCTTTGCCGGTGAAGCTCACCACCGAGTTGTGGATGGGCTGCTTGGTCCGGTTGATGTGCTTGACGAAGTCCTCGAGCCCACCGGGGTAGTGGTAGGTGCGGGTCTTCACCTTGTGCGCGGGCGCGGGCGCTTGCTCGTCGGCGTGCTTGGGCGCCTCGGCGGTCTCGCTGACCACTTCGTCGGTGATCTCGGTATCGCTCACCCGCTCATCGGTGAGGACGATGGTGAGGCCCTTGTTCAGGAATGCCATCTCCTGCAGCCGGCGGGCGACCGTCTCGAAGTTGTAGGTAGTGGTCTCGAAGATTTCCGGATCCGCCCAGAAGCGAATGGTCGTGCCGGTCCGCTTGGTCGGCTCACCCTGCACGAGCTTGCCGGGCTTGGCGTCCTTGTAGGTCTGGCTCCAGTGGTAACCGTCATGGTCGATCTCGGCTTCGAGCCGGTGCGACAGCGCGTTGACCACGGAAATGCCGACACCGTGCAGACCACCGGACACCGCATAGGAGTCGGAGTCGAACTTGCCACCCGCGTGCAGCTGGGTCATGACCACCTCGACGGTGGGGATGCCCTGGGCGTGCATACCGGTCGGGATGCCACGGCCGTCGTCGACGACCTCCACACCACCGTCGGCGAGCAGTGTGACCTCGACCTTCGTGGCGTAGCCCGCCATCGCCTCATCGACGGAGTTGTCGACGACTTCCCAGATCAGGTGATGCAGGCCACGCTCGCCGGTGGAGCCGATGTACATGCCCGGGCGCTTGCGAACCGCCTCCAGGCCTTCCAGCACCGTGATGGAGGAGGCACCGTAGTCCTGCTTGCCCGATGTCGCGTTGGTCGAGCCCGTTGCGTTGGAGTCCTTGGCAGCCACTGGTCGGTAGCTCTCCTTACTTGCTGATCCCTGGTGCAGCGGTCGACAGCACACGTGGGGCCCCGGTCTGATTCTGGTCGTGAAATACGGGTCCACGCGCGGGCTGTACGGAACGCGCCGAAGGTTCGCCGCTAGTTACCCCACCATCCTACTGGTAGACCCAAGCCACAATGCACCTACGACACCCCTGACGGCTCCGTGGATGCGAGAAATCGGTCGAGCATGGGTCGGCTCCGCCTTCAACCCCTTTGAGTCCATCAGAGTCGGTCTGAGAGTTGCCTGTGTGGCAGAGCCGCGATCCAGGCCTCGTCAGCGGTGACCGCACCGTAGTCCAGCCTACGGGGCGCAGGCTGTTCGATGACAGCGCGGCGTTCCACGTGAAACCGATCTACGTATCAGGACGGTCGCTTATCCGTAGGTGTCCCGCGGACCTCGACCTTTGATGTGCCGCTCGCCCTTGCGCCAGCTCGGCGCCGTTGGACCGGTGATCTTCAAAGACGTGACGACGCCCTGCCCGACCGCCGCATTGATCTTCGCCAGGATCTGGCCCTGCAGCATGCGCAGTTGGGTGGCCCATGCCGTGGATTCGGCGGCAATGCTCAGCACGCCGTCCTTCAATGTCATCGGAGTCGCATGCGAGGCGATGTCCTCACCGACCACACCGGTCCAGCGGCCGAAGACCATACCCTCGGCGACCTTGGCCGACCAGCCTCGGTTCTTCGCGATGGCGCCGGTCAGGCTCGAAAGCAACTGCGGATCACGGTCATCGGGCCGCGCGCCCGACCAGCCGGTGCGGCGGCGGGCTCCGGTGCGCAGCCGACGCGGCGATGCCCGGCCCTGCCCAACTGATTTACCGCTCGCCTTGGCGGCCGCCCGTGCCTCCTCGAGCGCGCGCCGCGCCAGATCGATGCCCCGCAGCTCCGGTTCCGGCTCGGACGCCGAAGCATCCGACGCTGTTCGATCGCTCACCGGTCCGCCTCTCTCCCCGAATCCTTTGCCGGTCGTAGATGTATCGAATCTTCATCACCGAGCCGACGGTTGGATGCGCGAAAGTTCTGGCCGTACCCAGCGAGTTCATATGAGATCAGTTCGTGCGCGGTAGCCACGGCGTTGCACTGCATCCGCGGGTGATCTTACAGAGCAGACCCACGAAAAGACGCACTGACTTCAGGCCCGAATAGGCCGTGCGAATCAGGCGGTCGCGGTGGGAGTTTCGGTGTCGGCGATTCGGGAGATGCGGCCGTCGGCATCGCCGTTCGTCTCCACCCTCAGCGGCACCGCGGAAAGTTCCACGGGCACATCCTCGGGGACGGCGGCGGTGATCAGCACCTGTTCAGCGCCGGCCGCGACCTCGGCGAGTGCCGTGCGCCGACGGCGATCGAGTTCGGCGAAGACGTCATCGAGCAGCAGTACCGGCTCGGCGCCGGTGGCACGCAGCAGTTCGAACGCCGCCAGCCGCAGCGCCAGCGCGAACGACCACGACTCACCATGGCTGGCAAAACCTTTCGCCGGAGCGGTGCCGAGCATCAGATCCAGCTCGTCACGGTGCGGGCCGACCAGACAGACCCCGCGTTCCAGTTCCTTCGGCCGCGCCGCCGCCAATTCGCGCAGCATATTCGCCTCCAGCGCCTCCGCGTCATCGGACTGCGGCGCCCGCGCCGGATCCAGGAACTCCGGCGGCAGGTTCGCGCTGCGGTAGCCGATTGCGGCGGGGCGTGATTCGGGCGCGATCGCCGAGTACGCCTGGGCGAGATAGGGATACAGATCGTGGACCAGGCGCAACCGTTGGGCGAGCAGGACCGAGGCATGGGTCGCCAAATGTCCGTCCCATACGTCCAGGGTGCTCAGTTCCGCCTTCGAGCGGGCCTGACGGCCAGCGGATTTCAGCAGCGCCGAACGCTGTCGCAGTACCCGGTCGTAGTCGACGCGCACCGCGGCCAGCCGGGGCAATCTGGCTGTGCACAACTCGTCGAGGAAGCGCCGCCGTTCGCCTGGATCGCCGCGGACCAGGGCGAGATCCTCCGGTGCGAAGAGCACCGTCTGCAGAATGCCGAGGATCTCTCGCGGCCTACGCACCGGAGATCGGTTGATCTGCGCGCGATTCGCGGCGCCTTGGTTCAATTCGAGATCGATGCGCAGTTCACGGCCCGCGTTCACGACGGTCGCGCCGATCCTGGCGCGATCGGTGCCGATCCGAATCAGCGGTGCGTCGGCGGCGACCCGATGTGAGCCCAAGGTAGCGAGGTAGCCGACCGCCTCGAGTAGGTTCGTTTTCCCGTTGCCATTGGACCCGAGGAAAACCGTGCGGCCTGGGGATAATTCGAGCTCGGCGTGCTCCCAGGAGCGGAAGTCGCGCAGTGACAGCGTCCGGATGAACACCCGTCTACTCCGCTCCGGCCGTCGTCATCGCCGTTTTTCGCCGCTTATGGCGACGAATCGGACCCAGACCACAACATCTTGTGGTCCATCCACTGTCTGTGGACGAACTGTGGATAAATCGCATCGCCGCCGATGCTCAGCCCGGCAGCCGAACCGGCATCAACAGGTAGATGTACGGGCTCTCCAATGCGGCGAACGCACCCGACTCGGTCACCTTGGGTTCCTCGTCGCTCGCGGGCAGAAGCACCGCGGGGCGGCTCGGTGTAGTGAAGCCGAAAGTGACCCGATCGGCGTGCAGCGCGGAGAGTCCGTCGATGAGGTAGCCCGGATTGAACGCGATTGTCAGTGCCTCGCCACGGAATTCGGCTTCCAGCCACTCCTCGGCACGGCCTGCGTCATCGCCGCCCGCCGAGAGCAGCAGCCCCTCGTCGGTGAATTCCAACCGCACCTGGGCACCGCGCTCGGCGACCAGCGCGACGCGCTTGATGGCTTCGGTCAGTGTGCCGACCGGCAGGGTCGCGATCGAGGTGTGCTCCTTGGGGAGCAATTGCCGGAACTTGGGGAATTCCGCGTCGAGCAGTCGGGTGGTGGTCCGGCGGCCCGCATTCACGATGCCGAGCAGACCGTCCGCGCCACCGCTGGTGCCGAGTGAAAGCTGCACGGGGGCGTCGGAGGGGCCGAGCGTTTTCGCGGCCTCCGACAGGGTGCGCGCCGGAATGAGCACCGAGGTCTCGATATCGGTGCGGGCGGGCTGCCATTCGATGTGGCGGACCGCCAGGCGGAATCGGTCGGTGGCCGCGAGTACGACCTGCGGCCCCTCGATTTCGACCCGGATACCGGTGAGCATCGGCAGCGTGTCATCACGCCCAGCGGCAACCGCGACCTGCCCGACCGCCTGGGCGAAGACATCGACGCTCAGCTCACCGGTCTGCTGGGGCACCTCGGGCAGCTGGGGATAGTCCTCGACCGGCATGGTCGGCAGCGAGAATTTCGCGCTGCCACAGGTGATCAGCACGCGGGTGCCGTCGATAGCGACATCGACGGGCTTATTGGACAACGCCTTGGTGATATCGGCGAGCAGTCGGCCGGAGACGAGCACCTCACCTGGGCCGGCGACCTCGGCCGCGACACGCATCTGCGCGGAGACCTCGTAGTCGAAGCCGGAGACGGTGAGTCCGTCCTCACCGGCCACGAGTAGTACGCCGCCGAGTACGGGAACCGGAGGCCGTGACGGGAGGCTGCGTGCCACCCATGCAACGGACTCGGCGAAATCCTCTCGGGCGACCCGAAATTTCATACTCGCCAGCTCCATCGCCCGATCTGTCCTCTCCCGGTTCCGTGATCTCTGTCGGCTCAGTCAGCGTTGATTCTCGAAAAGGGGGTGCTGTACCTGCCGCCTTGCAGTCTGGCATAGGCGACCGACATTGAACCGTACTCGTCCGGACCAGTTGAACCTAGCCCGACCCTCCGGTTGTTCTGTGTAGCGAAGACGATCCGCGCTCCGAAATATCGAGCAAGGAGAACAGGTACGGGTGAAGCACGCGCGGATGTGTCGTCCCTGCCTCTCCTTGCTTGTCTGCGCGAGTGGCTCGGATGCCGATGCTCACCGATCGACTTTCCACACACCCTGTTTTGAAGAGAGATCTTCTAGAAGAAGAACTGAAGTAGTAGTAGGCACTGTGGAATCTGTGGACTACGGCCGAATCCGCAGGTCCGGGGGCGTGGTGCGGTGGGGATGACTACTGGGTGACTCGAGGATGAACGAAGGGGGGCTGTGGACGTTCCAGGTTTGTTCCTCATTCATCCTCGAGTGCTCCTCGAGTTGTTCCACCTGATTCACCAGGTTGTTCACACGTGTGCACCGAATCGTGGATAGCTCGAGGATTCCTCGAGGACTCCACAAGGATTCCTCGAGGAATCCCCAACCCGCTGACCGAGCCCCGCACTGGTCAAGGCCTGTGTGTGGGGCGGGCTGTGGACTCTGTTGATTCCACCCCTGTTAGCAACCGATCCTCGATCATGGGCACAGCCTGTGGACGAACCGGTGCACAACTCGCAGTTTCCTCGAGGACTCCACAAGAATTCCTCGAGGACTCCACAGGGCATAAAAAAGCACCGCCCCAGGTCAGGGGCGGTGCCGAGGTGTTAGTTGCCGATCAGCGCGAACGCTGTTTAATCCGGGCTGTTAGTTCTTGTACTTGGTCGTATACGCGGCGCCGCTCGGTCATCTCCTTGCGCACCTTCTTCTCCGCGTACATGACCGTGGTGTGGTCGCGACCGAAGGCCTGGCCGATCTTGGGGAGCGATAGATCGGTTAGTTCCCGGCATAGATACATGGCGATCTGCCGGGCCTGAGCCAACGGCCTGGCCTTACCGGGGCCGGTCAGCTCTTCGAGCGTGGTGTTGAAGTACTCGGCGGTGACGGCCATGATCGTCGCCGCGTTGATCTCCAGCGTCGCGGTATCCGGCATGAGATCGCGCAGTACGACCTCGGCCAATGGCAGATCCAGCGGCTGGCCGTTCAGCGAGGCGAAGGCCGTCACTCGGATCAGCGCGCCCTCGAGCTCACGGATATTGCGCTCCACCCGACTGGCGATCAGTTCCAGCACATCGTGCGGTACATCGAGCCGGTCCATCCGCGCCTTCTTGCGCAGAATCGCGATGCGCGTCTCCAACTCCGGCGGCTGCACATCGGTGATCAGCCCCCATTCGAACCGGGTCCGCAGCCGTTCTTCCAGCGTGGCGAGTTGCTTGGGCGGCCGGTCGGAAGACACCACGATCTGCTTATTGGCGTTGTGCAGGGTATTGAAGGTGTGGAAGAACTCCTCCTGGATACCTTCCTTGCCCTCGATGAACTGGATGTCGTCGACCAGCAGAATGTCGGTCTCGCGGTAGCGACGCTTGAACGCCACCTTGCGGTCGTCACGCAGACTGTTGATGAAGTCGTTGGTGAATTCCTCGGTCGACACGTACTTCACCCGCATGCCGGGGAACAGCCGCTGGGCATAGTGTCCGGCCGCGTGCAGCAGATGTGTCTTGCCCAGCCCCGAGGCGCCCCAGACGAACAGCGGGTTGTAGGCGCGTGCGGGTGCCTCGGCGATCGCGACCGCCGCCGCGTGCGCGAAGCGATTCGACGCACCGATGACGAAGGTCTCGAAGGTGTACTTCGCATTCAGGCTCGCCGAGGAATTCGACGGAGCCGGATTCTCCTGCGACTTGGTGAAGTAAGTGGGCCACGAATTGCGCACATTTACGACCGGTTCGTCGTCGTGTGAGTTGTCCGAGAGCGGCTCACGGACCGATTCGTGCGCGGCGGCGATGGCCGGATCGGTGCTCGTTCGGGACTCCCGCGTGGACGCCGCCTCCCGCATCGGCGCCCGGCCTTGCGCACGCACCGGTTCCAGTGTCGGCTCCGGATTGAACAGTGACTCCTGCCCCGGCGGCGCGGAATCGCGTCGCGGCGGGAGTCCGGATTCGCGGCGGGGCGAGGGCGGCGGCTCCTGCCGTTCGCCATTGGTCTGGTTCGGATAGTCGCTACGGCTCGGGTATTCGTCGGTCGGATACTCCCCTGCGACTTCATAGCCGGGGACTGGCAGGTAGTCCGGTGCGCCCGGGTATTCGGGCGCGGCCTCATAGTCCGGTCCGGCCGAGTAGTCGGGCGCCGCCGAGTAATCGCTGGGCTGTGCATAACGCGGCGGCGCGTAGTCATTGCGTCCGGGATAGTCGGGCGCGGGATAACCGGCCGGACCGCGCCCGCTGTCGCGGCCACGTTCGGGCCGACTCGTCATGCGCGCATGGCGGGGATTGTTGCCGGGACGTTCGATCGGCTGCGTCGCCGGCGCCGCGATCCGGACGCCGAGGCCCTCGACCTGCGGACCGAGACGACGGCCGAGGGAACGCAGGATGGGTTCGCGCAGATCGCGTTCGATGGCCTCCTGGGCCAACGACGACGGCACCGAGAGCAAGGCGAAGCCCTGCGCCACGGTCAGCGGCTTGACCAGTTTCAGCCAGGCCTGCTGTGCCCGGGAGACCGGCGGGATGGCACCATCGGCCGAGCCGGTGGTGAGCTCGGCGACCACCTCCGGCCATACGTTGGCCAACACGTTCTGCTCGTCGTCCATGCAGTTTCCTCCCCGGAAGTAGGCGATAGGAGCAGACGGTCGGAGCCTGCGGAGTATCGGTCGTGGCTGAGTCGATGTTTGTGATTCCGCGTACGTCCGTAACCGGTTCGGACGCTGCCCGGGTCCCCCATCCGGGCGGCGGCGTGGCACCGTCGGCCCTACGAATATGCCACTCGAGGGGTCTTTCCACACAATTATCCACAGATGTGGAGAACTCTGGGGAAATGTGAAACGAGATTGCGCTACGCCGCTATACGGCCTGGACCTGCGGTTCTGCAGCAATCTTCTGGCAACGTAGGTTAGCTCGCGCGACGGCCGACGGCTAGGGGTGTGGACGAACTCACGGTTATACCCAGGATGCGTGACTCCCGTGGAACAGTTCCAGCAGGCCGCGGGACGGGTGGGCCGAGTTTGACCCGCACTTTGCCGATCAGTACCCTCGTACAGTCACCCCTTGGTGCGGTGGCGGTCCTGTGCTGACCGTGTCAGGTCGTATCGACCTCGTGCGCCAGGACCGACGCGCATCGATGATGACCACCTCGCGATTCATCGCGCAAAAGACGTATTACTAACAAGCTTTGGGCGCCGAACGGTGCCCACCTACTCGAGGAGTGTTGACCGTGGCCAAGGGCAAGCGGACGTTCCAGCCGAACAACCGTCGTCGGGCGCGGGTCCACGGCTTCCGTCTCCGGATGCGCACCCGCGCTGGTCGCGCCATTGTTTCCGCGCGTCGCAGCAAGGGCCGCAAGTCCCTCACTGCCTGATCCTCGCTCTCGGACGCTCGGGTGTTGCCTGAGCCGTATCGGTTGCATCATCGTGCCGACTTCTCCCGGACGGTGCGCCGCGGCCAGCGAATCGGGAGGCGAGATCTGGTCGTACACGTGCTCGTGCACGGGTATGACGGAAGCATGGGCGCGAGTGGACGACGAAGCGATGCGGCAGAGGCCGGATCGTTGGTCCGTGTGGGCGGTCCGCGGTTCGGATTGATTGTCAGCAAGGCGGTGGGCAACGCGGTGATTCGACACCGCGTCGCCCGCCGCCTGCGTCATATGTGCGGTCAGGTGATCGCCGAGCTACCCGCCGATGCCGACATCGTGATCCGTGCATTGCCCGGCGCCGCGACCACCGACTCGACAGAGTTGCTCCGTCAGCTACGTGGCGCGCTGCGCAAGCTCGAGATCGTGGGCACATCGGCTACCGTGGCCGGTGTGGGATGAGTACGCGCTCCACCGTTGCTCGGCTACCCGCGAACACGGTGATCTTCCTGATCGAGCTCTACCGGACGTATGTCTCCCCCATGCGCCTGCCCGTGTGCCGTTTCACCCCGACCTGTAGCGAGTACGCGGTGACCGCGTTACGCACTCGTGGGCTGTTCGTCGGCCTCGGATTGACGGTCGTGCGATTGGCGAAATGCGCACCCTGGCACCCTGGTGGGTGGGATCCCGTTCCGGAGCGAAAAATACGCGAACGGAACGAGTCAGCCGCCGACCAGCAGACCTCGGCGCCACACGCTTGTAAAGGATCACCGCCCGCGGTGATCGGCGATACGAACGACGGGAGTGCATAGAGCCGTGCTCGACTTCATTTATTATCCGGTGTCCTGGATCCTCTGGTTCTGGCATCGGGTCTTCGGGTTCGCGTTCGGCGCGGACAACGGTCTCACCTGGGCACTGGCCGTGGTGTTCCTGGTGTTCACGCTGCGCCTGGTGCTCTACAAGCCGTTCGTCAAGCAGGTGCGCACCACCAAGCAGATGCAAGAGCTGCAGCCCCAGATCAAGGAGCTGCAGAAGAAGTACAAGAACGACCGCCAGAAGATGGCGACCGAAATGCAGAAGCTGCAGAAGGATCACGGCTTCAACCCGTTGATGGGCTGCCTGCCGATCTTGGCGCAGGTGCCGGTCTTCCTCGGTCTGTTCCACGTGCTGCGTTCGTTCAACCGCACCGGCACCGGCATCGGCCAGCTCAGCATGTCGGCCTACGACAATGCGCACACGCCGAACTACGTCTTCAGTGCCACCGACGTCCAGTCCTTCCTGAGCGCGCGTATCTTCGGCGCCCCCATCTCCGCCTTCATCACCAGCCCGCCGAGCCAGCTGCAGGCCTTCGCCGATTACGGCGGTGTGCCGACCAAGCTGAGTATCGCGCTGGTCTCCATCCCGCTGATGGTGATCGCCGGTCTGGCGACGCACTTCAACGCGCGCGCCTCCGTTGCCCGGCAGAGTCCGGAGGCTGCGGCCAACCCGCAGTCGGCCATGATGAACAAGCTGGCGCTGTGGGTCTTCCCGCTCGGCGTGCTGGTCGGTGGTCCCTTCCTGCCGATCGCCATCCTGCTCTACTGGGTCTCCAATAACATCTGGACCTACGGACAGCAGCACCTCGTCTTCGGCCGCATGGCGAAGGAAGAGGAAGTCAAGAAGCAGCAGAAGCTGGAGCAGCGCGCACAGAACGCGCCGAAGCCCGGTGCGAAGCCGGTCAATGTCAAGAAGAAGCAGTCACCCGCCGATGAGACACCCGTCGATGCGAATGCCGATGCCGTGGATGCGGTCGACGCGGCACCGTCGACGAACGGCACCGCGAAGTCCCCGACCAAGGCGGGACAGCGGCGTTCGGGCGGGCAGAAGCGACCAGGCAGCCGCGGGCGACCCAATCAGAAGCGACGGCGCTGACACAGCGTGCGCCCGCGGGACTCTGAGCAACCCTGTTCGCGTTCTCCGATCGGCGCCGGTCGCCGGTCGCGCGCGATGAGCAGACGAAGGAAATCAAATGACTGTTGAAACCGACGGAGGGGACGCCACTGTGGCGACGACGACGATGGTGAGCGGCGAAGCCGATGCGGGGGCCGAATCCACCGATGCCGAGGAAGCCCTCATCGAAGAGGGTGAAATCGCGGGCGACTACCTCGAGCAGTTGCTCGATGTGCTCGACTTCGACGGCGACATCGATCTCGATGTCGAGGGTGACCGTGCCGTCGTGAGTATCGATGGCGGCCGTGATCTTTCGAAGCTGGTCGGTCGCAACGGCGAGGTGCTCGATGCATTGCAGGAACTGACCCGCCTGGCCGTGCAGCAGGCGACCGGGGTGCGCAGTCGGCTCATGCTCGACGTGGCTGGCTGGCGCGCTAAGCGTCGCTCGGAGTTGAGTGCGCTGGGTACCGCAGCGGCGCAGCGGGTGCTGGAATCCGGTAAGCCGGAGCCGTTGGCGCCGATGACTCCGTTCGAGCGGAAGATCGTGCACGACGCGGTCGCCGCGGTAGATGGTGTCAGCAGTGAGAGCGAGGGCGTGGAACCGAATCGGCACGTCGTCGTGGTGCCTGCCTGATTCGCGCTCTGTGATTGGATTAGGGCCTCCGGTCTTCGGACCGGAGGCCCTCTTCATGTCTTAATGCGTTCTTCTCCCCCGGCCCCATCGCCGCACTGATCGACTCGAGTTCGGAAGGATGTTTCACGTGGAACGAGATCTCGGTGGCATCACCGCGTTGCCGAATGAACTGGAGCCCCCGGTCACGGCCGCGGTGGTATTCGGGGACCGGCTAGATCTCGCGCGTCGGTACTGCGCCGCCCTCGCCGCCGCCGGTGTCGATCGCGGACTGATCGGTCCCCGCGAGGTGCCGAGGCTATGGGATCGGCACATTCTCAACTGTGCCGTGGTCGGTGAGTTGATGGCCGAGGGCGCCACCGTGGTCGATATCGGCAGCGGCGCCGGACTGCCCGGAATCCCCTTGGCGATAGCGCGTCCGGATCTCCGGATCACCTTGGTCGAGCCGCTGTTGCGCCGCACCATCTTTCTGAGCGAATTCATCGAGTCGGCCGGATTGGATGTGACGGTGGTGCGCGGTCGGGCGGAGCAGTCGGGCGTGATGAAGGAAGCGGGCGGTGCGGATGTGGTGACCTCTCGAGCGGTCGCTCCGCTGGCGAAACTGGCGCAGTGGTCGCTCCCCCTGTTACGCGATCATGGACGGATGCTCGCGTTGAAGGGAGTCAGTGCGGCCGAGGAACTCGAGCGCGACAGTGAGGCATTGGCGAAGGCGGGCGCCGGAAATGCGACCGTGCTGGAATGCGGCGCCGGACTCGTCTCTACTCCCACTCTGGTGATCAGTGCCGAGCGGCTGCCGCGCGCTGAGCGTCCCTCCCGTCGGGGCGGCAGATCGCCGCGGAAGTCGAAGTAGCACTATCCGATTCGCGGCAATGTTTCATGTGAAACGGCGCGCCCAGGCGTCGGTGTCGTCGTCGCTGCAACACCAAACTTCACGTGACGATTCGAACCTGGTGCCATCGGGTGGGGTAATCGATGATCCCCATTGCGCGACGCTCATTGGACACGAGAGCGACGGGGCTCGAGATACCCGCTTCCGCTCCCGAGTGTCTCGGAAAGAGCTGCCGACACTGAGGCGCATCGGCGTAACGCCGGAATCTTTGGAACCACATTGGATTGTGCGCCCGGATCACTCTGGAATGCAGCGACGGACACGTCTCGATCACCAGCGTTTCATGTGAAACCGAATTTCGCTGCCGGTCTGGGACTTCATGTTTCATGTGAAACCGAACTCGGGCGTCGGTCCGGAGCTCTACGTTGAACCGAACTGGGGCGTCGGTCCGGAGCATCATGTTTCATGTGAAACGGCGAATCGGGCACGTCAATCTCGTTCGCGGCGACGCGATCCGGTACTGATTTGCGTGTCCTTTGCGCGAAGCCGCGATTCAGCTTTCTTATCGCGCTGAGTGCTGGCAAGCTAGTGAGCGTCGGGCGTGAGCGTTGGTGCCACGGAGGGATCTGGGTGTCGCAGCGGCGGAAGCTCCGCTCGGTCGATCGAGGCGCCGCGGTCTCGATTGAGCATCAAGTTCGATCCGACACAGCTAGTGATGACACGGCGTCGAATTCGGTCGGGCGCACGTGATCTGAGGTTCTCGCGTTAGGAGCTGTCTATGTCGAGCGGTCCGGCGAATGTTTCACGGGAAACAACGTCGCGCGTGCCGGGGATGCTGGACTCCAGCACCTTCGATGCGGAGGCATTTGGAAGCACACCGTTCGGGCACATCTCCCCCAGTGAGACCCCGATAGCGGCCGAAGCCCAACGCGCAAGCCAGATATTGCATCCAGGAAAGGTGACAGTGCCGAAACCGCACGAGCAACGGATCATCACCATCGCCAATCAGAAGGGTGGCGTCGGGAAGACGACTACCGCCGTGAATCTCGCGGCCGCCCTGGCGCATACGGGGATGACGGTTCTCGTGATCGACCTCGATCCCCAGGGCAATGCGAGTACCGCTCTGGGCATCGAACATCACTCGGGCGTCCCGTCGAGTTATGAACTCCTGATCGGCGAGGTTTCGGTACGCGAAGCGATCCAGCAGAGCCCGCACAGCGAGCGCCTACTGTGCATTCCGGCGACCATTGATCTTGCCGGTGCCGAGATCGAATTGGTTTCCATGGTGGCCAGGGAGGGGCGACTCAAGGCCGCCATCCAGGAGGCCAATATCGCCGGGTACGACATCGATTACGTGATGATCGACTGCCCGCCGTCGCTCGGTCTGCTTACCGTCAATGCGCTCGTCGCCGCCAAGGAGGTGCTGATCCCGATCCAGTGCGAGTACTACGCGCTGGAGGGCGTCGGGCAGCTGCTCCGCAATATCGGTCTGGTGCAGGCGCACCTGAATCCCGAACTACATGTCTCGACAGTGATTCTCACGATGTACGACGGTCGGACCAAGTTGGCCGACCAGGTCGCCGAGGAAGTACGCGGGCACTTCGGCGATGTGGTGCTGAAGTCGGTTATCCCTCGCAGTGTGAAGGTCTCCGAGGCGCCGGGCTATGGCATGACGGTGCTCGATTATGATCCAGGCTCCCGGGGTGCGATGAGTTATCTGGACGCCGGTCGCGAAATGGCCGCGCGCACGGCGATTCGGCCGGGTGCGGCAGAACGCGCGCAATGACGAACGAGGAAAGGGTCGGTAGCCGATGACTCAGGCAAAGAAGGGCGGGCTAGGCCGCGGACTTGCCGCGTTGATTCCGACGGGACCGGCGGCCACACCGGGACTAGGTGCCACACCCGGACTCGGCAGTGCCGCAGCCAATGTCGTCATCGGCGTAGATCCGATCGGACCGCAACCGGCCTCCGCCTTCCTGCACCGGGTTCCCGACCCCAGCGACGAGCAGCTGTCGGATGGCGGTGCGACCTATCGCGAAATTCCGCCCGAGCAGATCGAACCGAATCCCAAGCAGCCGCGCCACGTCTTCGAGGAAGAGGCGCTCGCCGAACTGGTGCACTCCATCAAGGAATTCGGCCTGATGCAGCCCATCGTGGTGCGTCGGCTCGAGCCGGGGGTGGACAAGTATCAAATCGTCATGGGCGAGCGCCGTTGGCGCGCTTGCCAGGAGGCTGGGCTCGCGGCGATTCCGGCCATTGTCCGCGAGACCGCAGACGACGCGATGCTGCGGGACGCCCTCTTGGAGAATATCCACCGGGTGCAGCTGAACCCGCTCGAAGAGGCGGCGGCCTATCAGCAGCTGCTCGAGGAATTCGATGTCACCCATGAGGAATTGGCCGCCCGAATCGGTCGATCCCGACCTGTGGTGACGAATATGATTCGCCTGTTGAAACTGCCGATCCCGGTGCAGCGCCGGGTTGCGGCTGGCGTACTTTCCGCCGGACACGCTCGCGCGCTGCTCGGCCTCGAGGCAGGCGCCGACTCCCAAGAGGTACTCGCCGCCCGTATCGTTGCCGAGGGACTGTCGGTCCGGGCCACCGAGGAAGCCGTCACCCTGGCGAACCGGGATCCGGATCAGGCCGCTCCGCCTACCTCCCGGCGCAAGCCGATTCATATGCCGGGTTTGCAGGATGTGGCCGAGCGGCTGTCGGAATCCTTCGACACTCGCGTCACCGTGAGCCTCGGCAAGCGGAAGGGCAAGATCGTCGTCGAATTCGGTTCGGTCGAAGACCTCGAACGCATCGTGGGCATGATGGAGCAGCAGCAGCTCGGCAAGTGACAGAAGTGGCAAAAATAGCCGTGTGTTTCCGGTAGGTAGGTGTTCCGCGTCGAAACGTCACTGTGACGGCGCAGAAATTCGACCTACGGAGGGGCTCCTTACCAACAGCACAGCGACGTGGAATGAGGCGGGTTCGCTTTGATCGCATATTCTTGCTGGCGAGTGAATGCAGCGTGAGTGTGGATGAATCGGATAGCTGGAGGCTGAGCAGAGCGGTGTCGACCAGCGTCACAGGACTAACCCTCGGCGGACTCGACAAGTTACCCGCGCATGCGCGGCGTTGCGTGTTCTGGGAGATCGATCCGGCCGTGGCCGCGACCTCCCGTGACTTCAGCGATCCGGTCTTCGAGAAGGAAGCCTGGCTGTCCACGGTCATGCTGGAGTGGGGTTCGTGTGGTCAGGTCGCGAACGTGGACGGCAAGGTCGCGGGGTGTGCGCTGTATTCGCCACCGAGCGCGGTGCCCCGTGCCGGCCTCTTCCCCACCTCACCGGTCAGCCCGGATGCGGTCCTGCTGACCACGCTGCGGGCCGAATTCCCGTATAAGGATGCCGACATAGCCCACCGCCTCATGACGGCCGTGGTGGCCGATCTGGTGCGTCGCGGTGTGCGTGCATTGGAGGCCTTCGGGATTCGCACCGATCCCCCGGCGACCGCGATGTCGGATCGTTCGCTCGGCTCGATGCGGTTGATGGAGCGGATCGGGTCACCGGTCCGGGACGCGGCCTCGGCCGGTAAGGCGACCGAATGTTCGCCGGAGACCTGCATGATCGAGGCCGACTTCCTGGAGGACGTGGGCTTCGAAGTGGTGGCGCCGCATTATCGTTTCCCCCGGCTGCGCTTGGAGCTCGACTCCGATCACGGCTGGAAGGAAGATGTCGAGCGCGCGCTCGATCAGCTGCTCGCCGCCGCCTCCCTGACGGTCCCCTTCCGCGTTGGAGCCCCATGAGGCTCCGGTCGAACGACAGTGCGCCCCTGCCGACGGCAGGGGCGCACTCGTATTGGAATTATTTGTAATCTATTGAGCCAGAAAATAATTCGCTACATCCGGTCGGCGGCGGCCAATTCCTCCGCCAGCAACTCGGCGAAAGTGTATGTGCCCGTTGGCTGATCGTCCTGGCCGAGTAGATACAGCCGCTTCACCGAGATGAGGATGGCCTCGGCGATCACATCGCGCATCCGTGGATTAGTGAGTACCGACGCGTCGTATTCGTTTGTCAGATAACCGATATCGACCTGGACCGTCGGCATCTTGGTGAGCCGCAATAGATCCCAGGTGCGTGCGTGAGTCCGGCAGTCCTGCAACGATGTCCGCGCGACCACCTCGCGCTGAATGAAGCCGGCAAGCACCTGGCCGATCATCGATACCGATCCGTGCGAGTTGCCGAAGTGGAAGCTCGCCACACCGTTGGCGGACGGGCTCGGATTGGTCGCACAGCGCAGCGAGATCATCAGATCGGCGTCGAATGCATTGGAGGTATCCGCGCGCTCGGCATCGGTCGGATTGGCGCCCCACGGCCGCGACAGGAAGGTTTCCATGCCGGTGGCGGCCATCCGGCCCTCCAGCCTGCTGGCCAGATCCCAGAGGATTTCCGACTCGTAGACATCGCCGTATTCGGTGGGTACGCCGAAGCCCTTATCCGGGCCGCCGAGGCCGGGATCGATGACGATCCGCTTGCCGGTGAGCTGCGGCCCGGCCCGGTGCACGACCTCTTCCTCGGCGATCCTATGCGGATTACCGCCGGTGACGCGCGCCCCGAGCAACTCGAGCGAGCGCAGCGTATCCGGGCCGCAGATGCCGTCCGCGGCTAAGCCGATCTCCCGCTGGAATGCGGTGAGCGCCTCATGTGTGTGCGGGCCGAAGTAACCATCGACGCGGTGCACATAGAAACCGAGGTCCTGCAGCCGGCGCTGCAGGGTTGCCACATCGTCGCCGTAGAGCGGCGCCGAGAGCTGGTAGATCAACGTGCGGGCACCTAGGCGATAGGAGGCTTCCTTCAACGCGCGGTAGGTAGCCGGTCCGACGACGCCGTCGACGAGCAGTCCGCGGTGCTGTTGGAAGGCGCGAACCGCCGAGTCGAGCTGGCGATCGAAGGAAGCGTCGGTGTCCATCCAGTACTCTCGCGCATCAGTGTGATCTGTCGCGGCGGAGTGCGTATGCAGAAACCCGAGACTTGCCAGGGTGCTCCGAACCTCGGCGACGGCTGGACCGGTATCGCCGTGACGAAGTCGGTGCATGCGTGAGAGCCCTTTCCTTCCGTCAACCCGGGTACCCACTCATGCGATGGCTAACACCGTCGCACGACCGGAGGTCGGTCGATTGTCTCAGACCCGGACCGGAATACAGCAATTCCCGGCGTCCAGGCATCCTACGGCGCGTCGTCGATTGACGGCGTTGTTTGACGAATACGTCAGATGATGCCGTCGAGTTCACGCAGCAGGGCGGCTTTGCCCTTCGCTCCGACGATCTGCTTGACCGGCTTGCCACCGGAGAACAGCATCATAGTCGGCAGCGAGAGAATCTGATAATCGCGGGCGACGCCCGGATTGGCATCCACATCGACCTTCGCCACGGTCAGCTTATCCGCGTGCGTGCCCGCGATCTCCTCCAGCACCGGGGCGACCATCTTGCACGGACCGCACCAGTCGGCCCAGAAGTCGACGAGTACCGGCTTCGCACTGAGCAGCACATCGTCGGCGAAGGACGCGTCGGTCACGGTGACCGTGTTTTCGGACATGGGTATCTCCTTGTAGTGCAAAAGTGATGAGATCAGTTGGCGGGCACTGCAACTGGGTTGCCCGCGTGACCCAGGGTGTTCGAGGTGATGTCACCCTGTTCGGCCAGCCAGCGCTCGGCGTCGATCGCGGCGCGGCAGCCGGTTCCCGCGGCGGTAATGGCCTGGCGGTAGGTGTGGTCGACCAGATCGCCCGCGGCGAAGACACCGGGAACCTTGGTCGCCGTGGTGGGGTGCAGCACCTGCACGTAGCCCTCGTCGTCCAGCTCTACCTGATCCTTGACCAGCTCGCTGCGCGGATCGTGGCCGATCGCCACAAACAGGCCGGTCGCGGCCAGCTCGGAGGTCTCGCCGGTGCGGGTATCGCGCAAAGTCAGGCTCGTCACGCTGGTATCGCCGTTGACCGTGGCGACCTCGGCATTGAGTACGAACTTGATCTTCTCGTTGGCCTTGGCACGCTCGAGCATGATGCGCGAGGCGCGGAATTCCTCGCGGCGGTGCACGATGGTGACGCTGCTGGCGAACTTGGTGAGGAAGGTCGCTTCCTCCATGGCGGAGTCGCCGCCGCCGACCACCACGATGTCCTGGCCCTTGAAGAAGAAGCCGTCACAGGTGGCGCAGGCACTGACACCGCGGCCGAGCAGCTTCTGCTCACCGGGGACGTTCAGATAGCGCGCGGCCGAGCCCATGGCGAGGATGACGGCGTAGGCCTGGTAGGTCTCATCGCCGACGGTAACCGTCTTGACCGGACCGCTCAGGTCGATCGCGTCCACATCCTCGGTCCGGATATCGGCACCGAACCGCTTGGCCTGTTCGCGCATCTCCTCCATGAGATCCGGACCCATGATGCCCGCGCGGAAGCCAGGGAAGTTTTCGACCTCGGTGGTGGTCATCAGTGCGCCGCCGAACTGAGTGCCCTCGAACAGCAGGGGCTGGAGTTCGGCACGGGCTGCGTAGACGGCGGCGGTGTAGCCGGCGGGTCCGGAGCCGACGATGATCAAGTCGCGAACTGCGTTGCTCATGTGACCCTTCCGAGGGAGATTCATTAGACGTGTCGGTCAACAACAGGGTAAACGGTGTTGTTCCCGACGTGATGTGGGACAACCGCACGAGGTGACCTCGCCCACTCCCTAACCGATATCGGTGACGGCCAACTGCTGCGGATCCTCGGCGCCGCAACCGATTCCGACGACCAGCGCGGTGATCTTGTGCGGGCGCGGACCGGTGAGCAGAATAAGCACGGCGTCCTTGCCCTGGAAGGTGGTGTTGGTCGAACCGAGTACGTTGCGGTCCAGGCCGTTGGCATGGACACAACGATTCAGAGCCGCCGGGGTGCCGAGGGTGCCGGTGACGTCATTGCGACCGAGGGCGCTGAGTGCGACGGTGGTGTCGAGTTCATCACCGAGTTGGACATTGCTCGTGGTCGGCTGGGCGCTGGGAGCCTCTTCGTGCCCGCGCAGCGCGTCCATCACCACCGCGACGCAGGCCACGACCGCGATCACGGCGGCCGCGGCGGCGGGCCAGCGGAGGTTGCGGGTACGGCGTCGCGGCAGCGGGATGGGCGCCTTGTGCTCGGAATCCGTTGCATCATCGGCGGATTCGGGCCACGCCGCGGTCGATGATGTCGTCTGTGCGGTGACCGATGGCAGCCGATGGACGGTTGCGGCCCGCTGGTTCGGCTCCTGCGCCGCATCGAGGCCTTCGACGAAATCCTCCAGCCGGGCCGCGATATCGGCGGGCATAGCGTGGATGACGCGCTCGTCCCGGCCGAGCGCGCGCAATTCGGCGCTGACGTCATCGAGTGAGTTCAGGAACCGCAGCGCGTCCGGATCATTGCGGACCACCGGCCACAGCTGCTCACTCAGCTCCGGCGCCACATTGTCGGCGTGTAGGTCGGCGAGCAGTTCAGGGGAGAACGGAGGCTGCGGAACGGATCGGTTCGCCATCGCACCTCCGGGTTCTCGAGTAGATGCCGGCCCGCACGGCGCGGGCACTGCCTGTACATCGTCTGGTTGTCCGTCACTATTAATGACGCAGCTCAACTACTTCCGGTTCCGCGGATCACGCAGAAATTCCAAACGTTCTTGGAGCCGCTGCCGACCGCGCGCGCATCGGCTCTTGATGGTGCCCTCCGGGACGCCGAGCAGCGCCGCTGTCTCCGCGACACTACGCCCCTCCAGTTCCACCGCGACAAGCGCCGCGCGCTGCTCCTCGGGCAGCGTGAACAGGGCACGGTCGACGACGAGCGACATTTCCAGTTCGGCGATATCGTCGCGGGTGTCCTTCGGTTCCGGCATCGTCTCCGGCGACAGCGAGACCGCACGGCGGGTCTTATTGCGCCGGATCCGGTCCAGACAGGCGTTCACCACGATGGCATGCAGCCAGCTGCGCACCTCGGCTTCGGCGCGGAAAGTGGCGGCGGTGCGGTGTGCCGAGAGCAGGGCATCCTGCAGCGAATCGGCGGCGTCCTCGCGGGTGTAGGAGGTGCGCAGGGCGGTCTGCCAGAGGTGGTCGTTATGGCGGCGCAGCAGTTCGGCGAACGCATGCCGCTGACCGCGCACATGGGCTTGCAGCAATTCGACGTCGGTGAGCTCGTCGGGAACGAACGAACGCTCGCGGAACGCAACAGGCCGCGACTTCCCCTGGTGGGAATCCTCGCTCAGTTCGGACGGCAAACCAACCCCTTGGACAGCTCTCACGGCGATGACGGACACGAGCGACCACCATCGAAATTTCGCAGCATCCAGGATCGAACAACCAGAACCCGGGGAGCTCCCCCTGCTGTGAGAGCGCGGCTAGATCATATCGTTAGTAAAGAATTGGCAGCAACCAGAGCAGTCAGGGCTGAATCGGCGCGCAAGCCCGGGGAGTCGACACCGGCGGGCGGGATGCGAGAACATTCGCAAGAACATCGGTAACTCGTCGAGCAAGCCCGAAAAGTCAACGGGCACTTCATAAAGGACCGGAATGCGGCCCCAGCTGCACTTATTGGTACGGCCTGAGAACTCGGAGAGTGGTCATGCCGCGGCGTCGAAGCGGATTTCGGCGATCGAGGTCTGGAACTGGCCACCGGAGTTGCCGAGCCCGGTGATCCATACGAGCACATAACGGGCCGCCTGATCGCCGCGGACCGGGATTTCGGTGATGCCGTTCTCTAGTCGTGCCGAACCGATCAACTGAGTCTGGTCCAGCGTCGGCGAGGCCGTTGGCGAGGTGCGGATCTCGACCGAGGTGCCCGCACTCGGCGATTCGATCGAGACGCTGGTCAGCTTGGCCGGACTCGGCAGGGTGGCCAGCAGCCCGACGCCCTTCTTGAGCGCCGGGAACTGCTGGAAGTACTGATCAGTGCGCCAGACGGTGCCCGGATCGTGATCGAGCACCGCACCGGTACCGCTGACATTGTCCGGCGTGCCCTCCGGGGAGAAGACCGACACACTCGTCACCGGGACCGGCACCCCACCCGCGGCCGTCCCCGTCGTACCACCGGAGGTCGGCGCGGGCGCGGGTGAACTGTTCGTGGTGAGGCCGATATTGCGCTGCTCGTTGAGCGGTGCATCCGAGGCGGTCGGTGCGAAGACGCTGACCATCCACCAGATGATGATGCCGACCACCAGCGCGGCCAGGATGCCGAGCCCGACCATGATCCACATCATCCGCTGCGAGCGTTCCCGTTCGGCCGCAAGCAATTCCGGATCGGCGAGTGATTCCTCGGCACCGCTCGGCGGACGCTGCCCGAGGCGCAGCACCGGGATGAAATCGGTCTTCTGGTCGACCACGGATGCCTGTTCGAGTACATGCTGCACCGTCGCCGCGGTGCGCACACCCTTATTCGATTCCAGCGAACGCACCGCGACCGCCGAGATCTCGAACGGCACCTCGGGCCGGATCTGCCGTGGCTCGACAGGGGTGCCGTCGGAACCGAAATCGGCCAGCCGCAGCCCGCCGACCGTCGCGGCGGTACCGGTCATGCCGCCGGCGCGGATCGGCCAGCGCGCGGTGATCAGCGCGTAGAGCATGGCGCCGAGGCCGCGCACATCCGATTGCGCGTCGGAATCCGACAGCGTGCCGGGGAAGGCGAGTACCGCGTCACCGGTGGCGCTGATCCGGACCCGGTCCGGATGGTCGATGGACAGCGAACCACCGCCGCGATGCGCCAGTTCCGCGGCCGAGGCCAGTGCGCGGATGGCACGGGCGGCACCGATGGGAGACGGCACCGTCTCGGCCATTTCGCGCAGCGAGCGGCCCGGCGTCCATTCGGCCACCACGATGCCGCCGGAGCTGCCACGCACCACATCCAGTACGCGAGCCAGGCCCGGCGAATTGATCCGGCCCAAGCGCAGCGTGCGCGACAGGATGGCCTGCGGACCGTCGTGCCCGGAGTTGTCGGTGGCCTTCTGATCGGCGTCGACGAAGGTGAGCGCGACCTCGCGGTCGAGCTTGATGTCGAGCGCCTGCCAGAACTTGAGTCCGCGGGATCCACCGTGACTCGCGAGCAGCCGGTAGCGGCCGCCCGCTACAGAAGCGCCCGGAATCAGCTTGGGGCCGCGCGGCGTTCTTCGACCGGCCTCGTCCATCGGCGGTAGTTGCGGCGGGATCGGGATCATCCCGGTGTCGTACATCGGATCGCGCTGCGGGGCCTCCCGCGGTTGCTCACCGGTTCCGGGCGCCGAATCATGCTCCGGCGAACCATTATCGGCATCCTGATTCGCGTATGCGGGATCGGAGGCCTCCCCGGCGGGCGGAACATCTGTGGAGAGCCCGCCTGACTTGGTCGCAGCAGATTCGGCGGCTGGGACGCTGCCCAGCGCCGCGTCGTCGCTCACCCTCGTTCCTCCTTCGCCCTGATATGTCGAAGTTCCGGCGAACTCGCCACTTGTGCTTCTCTGCCGAACAGGGTACGGGAACTCACCCATACCGGTGCTGTCAACGGTATGAGCTCGGATCACGGGTAGCACCATGGTTTGGGCATCCATGTACGGGTCGAAACCAGGGTATGCCACATACGGCTCGGGCCGCCGGAACACCTGCGTCGCGTACTCGTCCTCGACCGGGCCGTCGAGATCGAGATCGGGGGCGGGCGGGGTGAATCCGAGGCGCCGCGAGATCGCGACGGTGATCGCGACGATCTCCGGGATACCGGCCAGGCGCATCAGCCCGAAGGCGACCGCGAACATGACGATGGCCGAGATGATCACCCGGATCAGCGAGCCGGGCCCGCCGGAGAGGCGGTCGAGTCCGAGCACCTTGTCCACGATGAGCATGACCGCACCGCCCGCGATCGAGGACAGCAGGACGCGGCTCACCGTGCGTCCGACGTTGACCATGCGCAGATCGCCGAGGCTCTGGTGCAACAGATAGCCGCCGATCACGGCACCGGCCAGGAAGCCGAGTCCGGTCGCGACGCCGAGAATGATCACGACCTGATCGCTGCTACTGGCCAGCACCGGGGCCAGCGCCGAGAACAGGATCTTGATCGTGGTGATGCCGAGGATGATCCAGGTCGGCGTCCACGCCTGCTCCCTGGCATAGAACACGCGCAGATGGATCAGCACCAGGGAATACGGAATCAGCGCGAAGGCCGACCAGCTCACCGCTTCGCCGAGGCGTGCGGCGTCGCCGGAGAACCGCGCATAGCCGAACAGCGCCTCGCCGACCTGCGGTCCGGCCAGCGTCAGGAAGGTGACCACCGGCACGAGGGCGATCATCGTCAAGCGGGTCGCGACGGACAGATCGTCCACGACAGCGGGGGTGTCATCAGCGGCCGCGTTTCGGCTCAGCCGCGGCATGATCGCGGTGAGCAGCGTGACTCCGAGCACGCCGTAGGGCAGCTGCAGCAGCAGCCAGGCATTGGTATAGATCGCCGGGCCCGCCTCGTCGGCGGCCGAGGCGATGTGGTTCGAGACGATCAGACCGATCTGGCTGATCACCACGTACAGGATGATGGCCGAACCCATCTTGCCGAATTGCTTGAGCCGTGCGTCGATCCCCCACAGCGGACGCAGATCGATCTGATTGCGCTTGATAGCGGGCAGTAGGCTCAGCGCCTGGGTCGCTACACCGAGGGTGATGCCGCCGCCGAGGACGAGCAGTTTCGGATCGCTCATCCGGACCGGATCCAGCGTGATCTCGCCCGGTGTGAGGGCATAGAGACCGAGCACGACCAGTACGACGAGATTGTTCAGCACCGGCGCCCATGCCCCGGGTTTGAAGTTCTGGCGGGTATTGAGGATCGCCGTGAACAGCGCCGACATGCCGTAGAACAGGATGGCGGGCACCAATAGATAGGTCAGCGCCGTGGTCAGTTCGGTATTGACCTTGCCGTCCGAGGAGACGAAGACCCTGGTCGCCAGCACCGGCGTCGCCGCCGCGGCGAAGAGCGTGGCCGCGGCGAGCACTGCGAACGCGGCGGTCACCAGTCTGCGGACGAATGCGACACCGCCGTCATCGTCCTCTTGTTCGGCGCGTACCAGCGTCGGCACCACCATCGCGGTCAAGACCGCGCCGAGCACGAGCTCGGTGATCATATTGGGGATCAGGTTGGCCGAGGTGTAGGCACTCGCGACGGCCGGGCCGAGCGCGGTCAGCAGCAGCAGCTGTTTGCCGAAGCCGGTGACGCGGCTGATCAGGGTGGCGATCGCGATGGATCCGGAGTCGCGCAGCAGGCGCGAACTCGCGTTCTGTTTGGTTTCGGTGGCGACCGGAGTCGATGTGGGGGCGGCGGGCCATTCCTGGGTCCGCGGCCTCGCAGCCTCGCGAGGCATGGGACGGTGCTGCTGTTCAACCGATTGCCGCCGTTCGACTGGCGGTTGATGCTCTACCGGTCGCTGTCGTTCGACCAGGGGCTGCCGCGCCACGGGGGGCTGTGGCGGCGGTGTTTGATAGCTCGGGCGCGGCGCCTGGTAGTTCGGCGGCGGTGCGAAACGCTGAGGCGGCACCCGTGGCGGCGCGCCCGGCGGTCCAGGTACCGGCGGTCCGGGCGGAATCGGCCGTGGTCGGGCGGGGCCGGGCTGTTGCGGCGGTGCCGGATATTGCCGCTGACCCGGATGCGACTGCTGACCAGGATTCGGGCGGGGTTCGGGATATTGCTGTGGTTCCGGATATTGCGGACGGGGCACCGGCCGCTGCTGCGGTCGGGGTTGCCTGGGTAATGCGCCCGACGGTGGTGCCATCGGGCCGGTGGGCGGCTGCGAGACGCGCGGTGTCGGGCGGGGCGGCGGCATCGGTCGCTGCGGCTGACCGGGACGACTCACCTGCGGGACGCGCGGCGAGTCGCCGAAACGTTCATCGGGAGTCATCGGCGCGTCCTCCGGTTCCACCGGTGACTGTGCCAAGCGACGTTCCCAGGGTGCCGAGGGCGCCCGGCGGGCCGGGGGTCCGTCGGGCCGATCAACAGGTGGTTGCCGATGAGCGGATAGATCATCGTCGCTCATCGTGCCTCCTGCGCCATGCCATCCCCCGCCGCCGGGCCGAATGACGCCCAGGGTGTTACCCGATTGTCCTCCACGATGCCATGCGAGGCGCGGGGTCGGCACCGATCGGCGGCAAGCGAGGGCCTACAGGTCGGTCGAATGAGCACAGCGACGACAGCTGGGTACGAGCGAGGTGTCCTCGTCCTCATCCCGCCTCCTGCTGCTCCCGCTGCTGTACGCGCATCCGCGCCCGTCGGTACCGATTGACCCGGCGTCGGGTGCCCGGATCGAAACCCTCGTCGGCCGGATCCGGCTGTCCTCGGAACCGACGCCACAACCGGCGCCCGGCCAACAGGAACAGCAGTATTCCGGCACACGCCGTAATTATTGCCAAGGTCTGACCGTAAGCGTTGGAACGCACCGAGACCGAGGTGGGATTGCCGAGTGCGACACCGTCGGACGTGGTAAGGGAGATCGGAATGACCAGGTTACGGCTATCGGTGACCTCGGTCGGGATCTGGAACGACCGGCTTCCGGTCGGTGGCAGCGTCTCCTCCCCCGGATCGGTGATCTTCGTCTCCGTCGGCGCCTCGATCCGGAACCGAACCCGAATGGCGACCGGCAGATCATTGCGTGCGACCAAAAGCAATGGGCTCTGTTCGGAGGCCAAGGTGTACACCCCGCCCGGCGGCAGCACGGTGACCGAACCATAGAGCCGGTCCAGCGTGCGTGTCGTCTGGTCGAGTCGGCGCTGGGCATAGGTATCCGGCTGTGCGGAATCGCCGGAGCGCCGGTCCGAGAGGGTCAGTACGCGCAGCAGATCGTCGCGCAGCGGGGTCAGATATTGGTTCGGCGTCGGCTCGTTCTCGGGCACCTCGACGAGCGAGCGCATGAGATCGGTGATCCGATGACCCTGTTCGCGGACCGGGAACACGAAGCGGTCCGGTACCGCGTCATGGGCGGCTTGCGGCAGATAGTCGGGTTCGTGCGGCTGTGCGTCGGGCGGTTCGGCGACCAGCTCGGTGAGCGTGCGAGGGGTCGCCAGGTTATTGCGCAGCAGCAGGTCGACCTGCTTGAGGATCGCGGTGGCCTCTTCCCGGTTCGCGCTCCACTGCTGCGGCGGCACCAGCAAGAGCGAGCGCGGGCGGCTCGGTTCCGGGTTCAGCGCGGACCAAGTGATGGCGCCGAGTGCATCCTGCAGACGAGCCATCCGGGAGTCGTTGGTCACTTCGTAGCGCACGCGTGCGGGGGTGAATGACGGGGTGGGCGGGTTGGAGCCAACGGCGGCGAGGGCGGTCGCGGACCAGATATCGAAGGTCGCCGCATGCAATGCCGGATCGGCGGGCGGATTCGCGGGCGGAGCCTGGGTGCTGGAAGGCGCCGCGCTCGTGGTGGGTGCGGATGTGCTCGGTGACGCGCTGGACTGCGGTTCCAGTGTCGGCTCCGGCGTGACGGGCACCGGGGCGATCTGGGCGAGCCGGACCACATCGGGCGTGCTCGTCTCCGGCACCGGCTGAGCAGAACTGGTCTGGTTGGCGGTGCTCTGATTACCGCCGCGTCCGGTGGTGATCGGCTCCGAATCCGTCGAGGTGCCGGCGGTGCCGAGCGGGACGGCGGCACTATCGGCCACTACGGCGGTCCCGAAACCGCGGCCGCGCAACAACATTCCCGCGCTCTCATCGATACTGCCGGAATCCGGCACGCTCACCCCGCGCACCGATTTGGTGGCCAGGATGGAATCGACGATATCGGCGGGGTCGTTCAGCGCCCGAGTGGACAGCTCGGGATCGCCGACCGCGGCCAGGGCCGTGAGATCGACCTGCGCGAACGGCAGCGCGACCGTACAGGTCGATGCGGCGACCGCGCGCAGCCGGTCCAGCCAGGTCTGGGCTTGGTCGGCGCCGGTGCCCGCCCTGGTCGCACCGTCCGGATCGGACGGGCTGGCAAGTACGCGATAACCCTTGGTCATCACCTGCGCGGTGATCAGGAGATCAGGATCGACCGCGACGCAGATGGCCGAGGTCAGCGTGCGATCGCGACTGGCCGGATTGGTGCCGAGCACCGATTCCAACGCCCCGAGCAATTGATCCAGCCGCCCGCCTTTGCCCAGCGATGCGGCCAGTTCATCATCAGTGAGCTCGGCCTTCCCATTGAGCGGGCCGGTGACACCGGCGACCAGCCGCGGGCGGTCGGCCAGCGGCCACAACAGTGTCGTCGCCACCGGGGTATCGGGCGTGGCGGGCACCGGGGAGGTGATGTCGACCGCGGGCGGCACGCCGAGCACCGGCAGCAGGAACCGTGCGTCGTCGAGGCGAGCCTGGGTACCGTAGGCCGGTTCACCATTGACATTCAGCAGCAGCGGATAAATACCGGGCTTGCTGATATCGAGCGCGGGCGTACCGCCGTTCGAGCGCAACGCGATGCTGATCGTGAACTGTTTGCGCTGGCCGGGACTCAATCGATCGGCGACATCTTCGAACGGACCGGTCACGTCGTAATTGACCTGGTCCAAGCGCAAGGTTGAGCGCAACGCACTCGGTGTCGACACCGCGGCGGCCCGCTGGATGCGGACGCTGACATCCTGCACCACCCGATCGCCGATATTGGTGACGGTGCCCGCGACCGTCAACATCGGATCGCTGGTGGTGGTCACCGCGGACGGATTCACCGAATCCAGGGTGAGTTTCAGGAATTTCGGCGACGACGAACTATTGGGCGTCGTCGGCTGGGCGGCGGCGGGCTGGGCGAGCAATACCGGAACCGCCGGTGCCGACCCGAGAATGGTCAGGACCGCCGCGATGATCCGCAACAGGCCCACCCGTCGCCCGACCACCACCCCCCACGGAATCGCTGCGCGATGCCGGAAAGTCTGGGTCATCTCTTGCCGGTCTCCATCCGGTCGATCATCCGATTCGCCACTTCGGCCAAGCGCCGCTCATCGGCATAGGCGAGCCGAGAATCCAATTCGCTCAACGGAACCCACGCCACCTGGGTGACCTCGACATCGGCATCGGAGAGCTCACCACCGATGGAACGCAGCAGATAATGATGCACGGTCTTGTGTACCCGGCGACCCTCGGTGACGAACCAGTAATCAATGCTGCCGAGTTCGGCGACCACTATCCCATTGATTCCGGTCTCCTCGGCGACTTCCCGGATCGCGGTCTGCTCGGGCGTCTCCCCCTCTTCGATATGTCCCTTGGGCAGCGACCACAGCAGTCTGCCACGCCGATCGGTCCGCCCGATCAGCGCCGCACTGCGTTTATCGCTCGGCCCGTCCAACCCGTCGACCACGAGTCCACCCGCCGAGGTTTCCCGTACCGTGCGCATGCGAGGTTTCGCCGCGTTGGCGGCCGAACCGCGGCGCCGGGGCTGGCGGCGTCGACTGTTCGCGCGATCGGCCGGAGACACCACGCAATCCTACTGTGTTGGATTTGCAGCGCCTGCGGCGCTGCGTGTTCGCGGCCCCCCTACTGTCTCGCGTCCGAGCGGCCGAGACTCGCGACTTCCTCGCCTGCGCTTCGGCCACTCGGACGCGAGACGGGCCGCGAACTCCTCGCTCGTGAGACTCGCTCCTTTGGAGTTGCGTGGGTGCCGAGGTCGCGACCTGAGTGTTCGTGTCCGAGGAGGTGTTGGATGTTCGACGACTCGGGACCTCCGACGCACCGGATGCGTCTGGCCTTATATATCTGCGCGCTGCGTGGGTTGCGCTGGAATATCGGTTGTGCGGGCTCGGTAAGCTGCTGCTTCGTGGTTTCGCCCAAGTCCGAGGATGCAGCATTGGATCGACGTACCCGATTGCTGGCCGCGGCCGCGGTCACGCTGGGCCGGTTGTCCGACGTGTTGACCCCGCTCGGCGAGTTGTTCGCCGCGCGGGGGTATGAGCTCTACCTGGTCGGGGGCAGTGTGCGCGATGCGGTGCTCGGGCGGTTGGGGACGGATCTGGATTTCACCACCGATGCCAGGCCCGAACAGGTGCAGGAGTTGTTGCGCGGGTGGGCCGATCATCTGTGGGATACCGGCGGGTTCGCATTCGGCACGGTGAGTGCGTCGAAGGGCGATCAGCAGCTGGAGATCACCACCTTCCGCAGCGATACCTATGACCGGGTGTCGCGCAATCCCGAGGTGACCTTTGGTGATTCGCTCGAGGGCGATCTGGTGCGGCGCGATTTCACGGTCAATGCGATGGCGGTGAAGATCGGTGCCGATGGGTCGCTGGAATTCGTCGATCCGCTCGGCGGAATGGATGCGCTGCTCGCCGGAATGCTGGATACGCCTGCGGCGCCGCAGGATTCATTCCACGACGATCCGCTGCGCATGCTGCGTGCGGCGCGGTTCGTCGCGCAGCTCGGCTTCGAATTGGAGCCGCGGGTGCGGGCAGCGATAGCCGAGATGGCGGGCGAGATCGAGCGGATCACCGCGGAACGGGTGCGCACCGAGCTGGATAAGCTCATCGCCTCCGAGCATCCGATCGACGGCATCAATGTCATGTGCGAGACCGGGCTTGCCCAGCTGGTGCTGCCCGAGGTGCCCGCGATGAAGCTGGAGATCGATGAGCACCACCAGCACAAGGATGTCTACTGGCATTCGCTGACCGTGTTGCAGCAGGCCATCGACCTAGAGGAAGGCGATCCGGATCTGGTGTTGCGCTGGGCCGCGCTGCTGCACGATATCGGCAAGCCCGATACCAAGCGCAATGAACCGGGCGGCGGGGTCAGCTTCCATCATCACGAGGTGGTCGGCGCGAAAATGGTGCGCAAGCGGATGCGTGCGCTCAAATATCCCAAGCAGTTCACCGAGGACGTGGCGCGACTGGTGTTCCTACACTTGCGTTTTCACGGCTACGGTAAGGGGCAGTGGACCGATTCGGCGGTGCGCCGGTACGTCACCGATGCCGCCGAGCTGCTACCTCGGCTGCACAAACTGGTCCGCGCCGACTGCACCACCCGCAATAAGCGACGCGCCGCGGCACTGCGCGCCACCTATGACGAGCTGGAGACGCGGATCGCCAGACTGCAGGAGCAGGAGGATCTGGATCGGGTGCGTCCAGACCTCGACGGCACCGCGATCATGGAACTTCTCGGCATTCTCGCTGGTCCCGAGGTCGGCAAAGCCTGGCGGTACCTCAAGGAATTGCGCCTCGACCGCGGCCCGCTCAGCAGGGATGAGGCCGAGGCCGCGCTGCTGGAATGGTGGAAAGCCCAGGTCTGACGCGGATTCGCCGCCTCGATCAGAAGATGATCAGCGTGGTGCCCGCCACGATGGCCGAGCGGATCTGAGCCAGATCGAACGATCCGGTGATTCCCGGCAGCTCCACACGGAATCGGACCAGATCGCCCTCGCGGGTGGCGTGCACGATGCGCGCGTCATTCGGTAGCCGATCCAGCAGGACGGCCGGTGCGGTCACCAGCTTTCGCGGGATCCTGATGCCCAACCAGTTCGCCCGGTGGATATCGACGGTCAGCAGGTTGTCACGCACCTGCGCGTCCACCAACGCGTTGATCGGACGCCTTCGATGTTTCGCCCGGATCAATCCGCTCGGGTCGACGTCGAGTTTCCAATCGCGCTGCTGGGTATCGAGCCAGCCCACCAGCGCCGCGGTGGTGACAGTCCCGTTCAGATCCAGCTGCTGCACCCGTGCCTTGGTCGGCACGCCGGGCACCAGCCGAACGCCGTGCGCGATCACGGTGACCTGTTCGATCGGGTGATCGTCCCAGCGCAGCCGGGACAGCACGGTTTTGGTCTGAAAATGCGCACCGCGCCTGCGCACCTTGAGCACCTGCAGGGTCGCGTCCAGATCGTGGCCGAGCAGGGTGGCGCTGACCTCCTGGCCGCCGAATCGGCTCAGAATGCCCTCGCTGAGCACGGTCATCAGCACGTCCGGCATGAGTGCGGTCACCGTGCCCGCGCCGAAATCAGCCAATGGATCCACCCAGGCGGTGGTGTAGGCGATCCACTGTTCGAGTAGTGATTGATCGAAGAGGCGTTTACCCATGTCGACGGCCCGCATCGGTGACCATGACGTCGGATCGAAGTACGTGGCCATGATTGGTCCGAGCGTACTTGGCGTCGGCGCGCTCGACCACGGACGCGGCTGTGACGAAGTGGGCAATTGTGCGTATCCACGGAATGACGCGCCTCGGGCTGGCGGCGATCCTCATCCGTATACACGGATCGATCACGCCGACATCACCCCGGGGGCTGTCGCTGAACTCGACCTGGCTCCCGGCCGCTCGGTGTACTTCGCGGTCAAGGCGACGGAAGTCCAGGTCTATCCCTGCTGATCGCTGTACAAGTCGGCCGCCAAGGCGCGCAGGCCGTCGGCGCAGGACGGGTAGCGCGGTGTCCAACCGAGTTCCGCCTTCGCCTTGGCGTTGGATGCTCGCATGTTTGCCTGCGTCATGCGGTAGGCATATGACATGGGCCGCATCATCCAGGCGGGTACCGTGAATGGCTTTGGTGTGCCGAAGGTTTCGGCGACCAACCGGACGTGTCCGCTGAAGCTGAGCGGGGCGTCGTCCACGATGTTGTATGCGGCACCGGGCTTTCCACCTTCGACGGCCAGCGCCATTGCCGCGCCCGCATCGGCCAGGTCGACCCACGGCAGCACCCGCCCGTGATCTTTCACCACCGGCAGTTGGCGTTTGCGCAGCATCTCGACAATTGCCTCCGTGCCGCCCGCGCCGTAGAAAAGGCCGTAGCGCAATGAGATGCCTTCGATCCCATCGGCATTCAGCATCAGCTCTTCCTTGACCCGCATGCCTTCGAGGTGGGGTTCCAATGCCTTGTCGCCGGTTGGCGCGAAGGTGTCGTCCTCGGTGACCACGTGATCGCCGAAATCGCCGTAGCCGTAACCGAAGACCATGGATTCGGCGATGACCCGCCGAGCGCCGACGGCGCGTGCGGCCTCCAGCAGGTTCGCGGTGCCGGTGATCCGCAGCGCATTGGTCGCGTACATATCCTTGTGCCGCATGGGCGCCTTACGCAGCGCGGTCGCCGCGTGCACCACGGTGTCTATAGTGCGGCCCTCGACCGCGCGCAACAACTGGTCGCGATTCATCAGATCGGCCTGGATATCGGCCCCGGCGCCGCGGGACAGCGAAATCACGGTGTAGCCGGACTGCCGCAGCGCGGTGGTGATGTGGCCGCCGAGTACTCCGCTCGCCCCGGCCAGCAAGACGTTCTTGGTGTCGTTCATGTCCATCAGACAGCTGAGCTCCTTCCGACGTGACACACTCGAATGTGAGCTACCTCACTCTGGAGAGCATGCCAGGAGACGACCCCGAACGTGATCAGTTCCCGTACCCTCCCCCGCCAGGCGTCTCGATGACCAGCACGTCTCCGGGCTCGAGCTGCGCCGAATCGGCACCGCGCAGGTCATGCACCGTGCCATCGGCACGCTCGATCCGGTTTCGGCCGAGGCCACCTGGCGCGCCTCCGGCCATACCGTACGGCGGCACCCTGCGGTGACTCGACAGCGTCGAGACTGTCACCGTTTCGGTGAACCGCAGTCGACGCACCGCCCCGTCACCGCCGCGCCATCGCCCGGAGCCCCCGCTACCGGTCCGCACCGAGAACTCCTCGAGCAGTACCGGCAGTCGCCACTCCAGCACTTCTGGATCGGTGAGCCGGGAGTTGGTCATATGGGTCTGGACCACCGGCGCGCCGTCGAAGCCGTCGCCCGCACCGGATCCGGATCCGATCGTTTCGTAGTACTGGTTGCGATCGTTGCCGAAGGTGATGTTGTTCATCGTGCCCGAACCCTCGGCCTGCACCCCGAGTGCCGCGTACAGCGCGCCGGTAATCGCCTGGGAGGTCTCGACATTGCCCGCGACGACCGCGGCGGGCGGTTCGGGTGCGAGCATCGAACCAGGCGGCACGATGATCCGCAGCGGGCGCAGGCAGCCGTCGTTGAGCGGAATATCGTCGGCGACCAGCGTGCGGAAGACATACAGGACGGCGGCATTCGCAACGGCGTAGGGCGCGTTGAAGTTACCTTCGAGCTGTGCCGAGGTACCAGTGAAATCAATGGTGGCGCTACGGTTTTCCCGATCCACCGTGACCCGAACGTGAATTGTCGCACCCAGATCGGTCTCATAGGCGTATTCGCCGTCGTCGAGCGCATCGATGACGCGCCGCACCGATTCCTCCGCGTTGTCCTGCACATGCCGCATATACGCCTCGACGACATCGAGTCCAAAGTGCTCGATCATCTTCCGGACTTCTTCGACACCCTTGGCATTGGCGGCGATCTGGGCCCGCAGATCGGCGAGGTTGGTGGCCGGATTACGGGAGGGATACGGCGCTTCGGTGAGTAGCCGCAGCGTCTCGTCCTCTCGGAACCGCCCGTCCTCAACCAGCAGCCAGTTATCGAAGATGATGCCCTCCTCTTCGATGCGACGGCTGTTGGCGGGCATCGAACCGGGCGCGATACCGCCGATCTCGGCGTGATGACCGCGTGCGGCGACGTAGAACAGGATCTCGGTGCCCGCGGTATCGAATACCGGCGTGATCACCGTGATATCGGGCAGATGGGTGCCGCCGTGATAGGGATCGTTGACCGCATAGGTGTCGCCGGGACGCATGCCCCCTGCCTGCCTGCGCCGGATGACCTCCTTGACACTGGTGCCCATCGACCCGAGATGCACCGGAATATGCGGCGCATTGGCGACGAGATTGCCGTCGGGATCGAAGAGTGCGCACGAGAAGTCCAGGCGCTCTTTGATATTGACCGACTGCGCGGTCGACTCCAGCCGTGCCCCCATCTGCTCGGCGATGGACATGAACAGATTGTTGAAGACCTCCAGCAGCACCGGATCCGCTTCGGTTCCCGCCTCCGGTCCGGCCACGGCTGCGACCCGTTCCATGATCAGATGGCCGAGGTCGTTCACCACGGCCTGCCAACCATCGTCGACGACCGTGGTGGAGTTGGCCTCGGTGATGATCGCGGGTCCGCGCACCGCCTTCTCCGGCACCAATTCCGCACGCTGATAAAGGAATACCTCGCGCCGAGCGCCACCGGTATGCAGCCACACCGACTCAGGCTCGTTGGTGACCGCGCGCGGCCCGGCGAGGTCGGCGAGATCCGGTGGTTCGGTGAGTCCGGTCGCCTCGACCGAAAGCGCCTCGATCACGATCGGGCGGTCCAACACGAAGGAGTAGGTGCGGCGATGACGTTCGCCGAAATCCGTTGCCATCTGTGGCGGTTCGGTGAGTTCGACGGTGAGCGTGGTGTCGGTGCCGTCGTAGCGCAATTGGGCACGGCGCACGATGCGCACCCGATGTGCGGGTACGTCCTCACCCAGTAGTTCGGCGCGCGCGATGGCCTCCAGGTCATCGGCGATCTCGATGACACGCTCCATCGACTCCTCGCGCAGCGGCAACTCCACCGAACGCTCGCGCATGGCCGTGGTATCGGCGAGACCGATGCCGAGGGCGGAGAGCACACCGGCCATCGGCGGCACTACAACCGTGCGAATGCCGAGGGAATCGGCCACCTTACAGGCGAGTTGGCCACCCGCACCGCCGAAGGTGGTCAGCGCGTACCGGGTCACATCGTGGCCCTTCTGCACCGAGATCCGTTTGATGGCGGCGGCGATATTGGCGACCGCGATGTCGAGATAGCCCTCGGCGACCTGCTCCGGTGTGCGATCGTCACCGGTGCGTTCCGCGATTTCGGCGGCCAGTTCCGCGAATCGGTTGCGCACCAGCGCGTCATCGAGCGGTTCTTCGCCGTCGGGGCCGAAAACCTGTGGAAAATACGCGGATTGGATTCGGCCGAGCATCACATTGGCATCGGTGACGGTCAGCGGTCCGCCGCCGCGATAGCAGGCCGGTCCCGGTGCCGCCCCGGCGGAATCGGGTCCGACGCGGTAGCGGCTGCCGTCGAAGTGCAGGATCGAACCGCCACCCGCCGCGACGGTATGGATATCGAGCATCGGCGCGCGCAACCGGACACCGGCGATCTGTGTGATGAACACCCGCTCGTACTCACCCGCGAAATGCGATACGTCCGTGGATGTACCACCCATATCGAAGCCGATGACGCGGTCGAATCCCGCGAGTTCGGACATCCGAACCATGCCGACGATGCCGCCCGCCGGACCGGACAGGATGGCATCCTTACCGCGGAACTGCCCGGCCTCGGTGAGTCCGCCATTGGACTGCATGAACATCAGCCGCACACCGGTGAGCTGGTCGGCGACCTGCTGGACATACCGACGCAGTACCGGTGAGAGATAGGCGTCCACCACCGTCGTGTCACCGCGCGGCACCAGCTTCATCAGCGGGCTCACCTCGCTGGACAGCGAGACCTGCGGAAAGCCGATATCGCGGGCGACCCGGCCGATCGCCTGTTCGTGCTCGGGATACAGATGCGAATGCATGCAGACGATGGCGACCGCGCGAATACCGCTGTCGTACAGCGGCTTCAATTCGGCGGCGAGCGCGTCCAGATTCGGCGGGTTCAGTACGGTGCCGTCCGCCGTGACGCGCTCGTCCACCTCGAGCACATGCTCATACAACAACTCCGGCAGCACGATCTCGCGCGCGAAGATCCGCGGACGGTTCTGATAGGCGATACGCAGTGCATCGCGGAAGCCGCGCGTAATGACCAGCACGGTGCGTTCGCCCTTGCGCTCGAGCAGCGCGTTGGTCGCGACCGTTGTGCCCATCCGGACGGCATCGATCCCGGCGGAGCCCTTCGCGTCGGCAAGGATTTCGCGAATGCCCGCCACCGCGGAATCGGCATAGCGCGCCGGATTCTCCGAGAGCAGCTTGTGCGTGACGAGCTTGCCGTCGGGTCGGCGGGCCACGACATCGGTGAAGGTGCCGCCTCGATCGATCCAGAATTGCCAGCCCGGTGTCTCGCTCGTCACCGGAGCCGCCCGTGCGGAATGCGTATGCGCTGGTCGATCACATCCGCACCATACCGAATCGCGGTCGGCCCCGATTCGAGCGCGATCAGTGCGGCGGATCGAGTTTCGCGTGCATGAGATACACGTTGTAGCTATCCCAAGCCGAGATGGTGAAGTACAGATCCTCGCTCGTCGACCACGGATGGATGAAGCCGCCGTAGGCCTTCGGATAGTCGTCGGTGGAGACCAACTGGACACCATCGGTCCAGCTGCCCTGTGGGCTCGCCGCGGTGCGCAGCACGATCGCACCGCGCGCCGAATCCAGATAGACCATCTGCCATTGCCGGGTGACCTTGTCGAAGCGCACCGACAGTTCGCTGGCCATACCGAGAATCAAAGGCGTTGCCTGGTTTTCGGCCGCGGGGGCCCAGGTTCCACCAACCCAGTACTGGTAGGCCGTCTTGTTCAGCACCTCGGTCTTCGGCACCCTCGCCAGGCCGATGACGCCGACCCGGCCGTTGGGCGTGCCGAACATATAGACGTAATCGCCCCGCGGCACCATCGCCGTCACCTGGAACCGGCCGAGCCCGAAGAAGTTGTCCCACCTGGCGTGCTGATCCTTGACCCAGGTGCGGCCGTTGTCGTCGGAGTAGGCGAGTCCGCCGTAGTTGGTCGACCACATGCCGGGGATTCGACTCCAGTGGTTGACCGACATATAACTCATGAACTGGCGCTGTCCGATCGCGAACCCGGAGGTCGGGATGGTGGTCGTCTCCCAGTTCTTGATCTTGCGGCTGGACAGCAGCTCGGTGGCGTGACACCGGCTGTCCTGCACCATGGTGTCGATGTCGAGGCCATCGGAGAGGTCACGGTCGGTGCTGTAGCCGAGCACATTGCTGCGCCAGTCCGGACCGCCGACACCGCCACTTTCCCAGCCCTCGCCGAAGGTGTCGCCGAAGGCCACGGCGACCTCGCCCGGTTTGGTCTCCCACATGATGCCGAGATCGGTGCCATCGACCTGCCAGCGCATATCGGTGCGGTTCGCCGAACCGTGCCCGGTCACCTGACCGACCAACTCCACCGACTCCACCAGCGGCGGGGCGATGGCGGCGGTCAGCGGTCCGGGCTCGGCGGGGTGCACGATTGGCGGCGGCGCGGGTTGCGGCTCGATTCCATCGGGGCCGGGCACCGGGATCGGAACGGGTTCGATCTCCGGGCGGAACTCTATGCGCGGCAGGCGGAGCGCGCCGGAACCCGAACTCGATCCTGAGCCTGAACTCGAGCCGGAGCCGGAGCCGGAACTCGATCCGGTGTCGGGCGCGACTTCCGGTTCCGTCTCCGTGGCGGGATCGGACGGTTTCGGTTCCGTGGCGGGGTCCGGCGGTTTCGACGTGTCTCGAATATCCGGGCACGGGTTGCGACACGGGTCCGGTGGCAGTGGCTCCGGATCGATCCGAGTGTTGTCCGGCGGCGGATCGGGGACGGGGACCGGCGTGATCTCGGGAATCGGCACCGGTATATCGATCTGTGGGGGCAACTCCGGCAGCGGCGGAGGCGGCGGTGCGTTGGGGTCCGGTGCCCGGTTCAACGGGTCGAATCCGATCTCGCCACAACTGTTCACCGGCGGCGGCGCCCACGGATGCTGCGCGGCCTGCGCGACGGGAGCCGGTACGGTCAGCGCTGCGGCGAGCATTACACCGAGGATTACGGGCGCGCAGGGATACTTGGCCGCCGACGCGAACGCACGCGTACCGCTCGGCCGAAATCCCATTCCTTGTTGACTTCCTGTCGATTCGGGTCGATGGGAGATCAACTTACCCGACCGAGTCGCGCGGAGGGTGGAACCGGATAGGGCGCAGTCGCGTCCAATCAGATATGAGCGAGATCGAGTACGTATTCGGGACCGGTGACGGCACGGTCCACGTCTGGGCCAGTCAGGCGGACCTGGATCTATCCGGGTCGGGTCTGGTCGATGCGGTGGCGCTCGACTTCGATGGCGACGGCCTGGTCGATGACATGCTGTGGGATTCACACGGCACCGGAATCGCCGATGTGGCCGGGCTGGATCTGGACGACAACGGTGTATCCGACCATTTCTTCACCGACCCTTCCGGCAACGGCACCTGGAATCACCAGATCACCGGCAACCCGGCCGATGCGAACAGCGAACAGCTGGCCTGGATCGAGCGCACCGAGCCGGAGCCGGATCACCTCGCCGCCGCCGAATTCGGCGCAACCGTGCCGAATCATGCTGAGCCTATGCAGGATTCGCGCTGGTCGGATCCGCATGCCCCGATCGAACAGGTCGCCGCGCTACGAGATCACCGCACCTGGTCGGTCGATGCATCCGGCTACCCGACAACGCCGTTCAGCCAGTGACCGGCGAGCGCCGATTGTTCAACGCAATGGCCCCGATCCCAGCGCCGTAGATTCCGGCGCCGAGGAGCACCACTGCGATCGAGCGCCCGTCGGCCGGGATCACCAATGCGGTGAGCGCGATCGCAAGCACGAACGCGATATTGAATACGGTGTCCTGCAAGGCGAAAACCTGACCGCGTCTGGTGTCGTCGATATCCATCTGCATGGTCGCGTCGCCGGTAAGTTTGATGATCTGGCCCGCGAGCCCGAACAGGAAGGCAGCGACCAGCAGCAGTTGATGTGCCCGATGCGCCGCGCTTCCGGAGGAAGCGAGCGCGGTCGGGGTAACCAGTGCCAACTGCACCACCGTCGCGGTCAACAACCCGAGCACCACTGTGCGCGACCGGCCGAGCCGCGGAATCAATACCGGTGCGACCACCGCCGCCACCAACATCCCCCCCGCGGTGCAGCCGATGGCGAGTCCGAACCGGGTCAGCCCGGTATTCGCGCCGCCGCCGTCGACGGGCGCCTGCCGCAGCACCAGCACCATGATCAGCGTATTGGTGCCGAATACGATCCGGTGCGTGCCGATGCCGACCATCGCGGTCGTGACCTGAACCGCTCCCCAGACCGCAGCCGCACCGTGACGCAGACCCGTCGCGATCGCTCGCACAGCACTGCCGCGCGTCGCGGTCCCAGGCTCCGGACCGAGCACCCCTGCCCCGAATCCGGCCGCGAATACCGCACCGCAGACCGACCACACGGCACTGATCGCCACCGCGACCGCCGACGCGAAATCACCCGCGCCGATCAACCCGATGATCGCGACCGCCGCCGCCGCACCGACACCGGCACATCCGGACGCCACCGTGGCCAGCACCGAATTCGCGGGCACCAGCCAGTGCTGATCGAGCACCCTCGGCAGCGCCGCGGAGACGCCTGAAAGCACGAACCTGCTGACCCCCACCACAGCGAGGGCGAGCAACAACAACGGCGTCGCAGTACTGCCCGCCATCAGTCCGACAGTCACCGCACCGATCAGCACCGCCCGCAGCACATTGGCGACCAATAGCACCGCCCGCCGATCCCAGCGGTCCAGCAGCGCACCGGCATACGGCCCGATCAGCGAATACGGCAGCAGCAATACCGCGAACGCGGCCGCGATGGCAAGCGGATCGGTCTCCCGCTCCGGGTTGAACAGAATGGCACCGGACAGCGCCGCCTGGAACATGCCATCGCCGAACTGGCCGGTAAAGCGGATCAGCGCCAACCGCAATACGCCGGGACTCTGACGCAGCGCCGCCTGCAGCGAAATCGGCCGCTCATCCGCAGGAGTGGAGCCGTCGGGCCGACCAGTAGACACGCCCAGAGGCTACTGTGTTTGATTTGCCGCGCCTTCGGCGCGGCGTGTTCGCGGCCCCCTGGTGTCTCGCGTCCGAGCCGTCGAGACTCGCGCCTGCGGCGCATGCGCTTCGACGGCT
>NZ_JBITGN010000027.1:0-73111 GCF_044457245.1 Nocardia sp. NPDC050630 | reverse complement strand
CAAACTTTGTGCCCGGCCGGGGGCCTCTCAAAATACAAAACTTTAAAAAAATTTATTTCGGGGGGGGGGTCGTTTTTGTCCCCCCCCCCCCCCCCCGGGGGGGGGCCCCCCCCCGGGGCCCCCCGCGACAGCTGACCCTTTCGAGCGACCTGCAAGCAGTCGCTACGGAGGGAACTCAGCTGCAGGCCGCCGACTGCTGGCCGAGGTTGGTCAGCATGGTGCAGGCCCAGGCCTTCTGGATCTTCCACTTGCCGTTCTCGGCGACGAACGGCACGTCGACAATGTTCTCCTGGCCGTTGAGCAAGACTTTGGCCTTGGCGTTGACGCTGTCACCGAAGCCGGTCACATCGGTGACCGTGATGGTGACATTGGCGCCCTTGGCGGCCTCGGCCAGCCGGTTCGGCAGTTCCGGATCGGCCTCGGCGCCCTGCACACCGTCGAGCTTCTCCGAATTGGGTACCGACGGATCCAGCGCACGCTGCAGCTGCGTGTTCAGTTCCGCGACGGAGGGGACCGGCGGCAGATTGGTGTTCGAGCTCGCGCCGGCCGAGGCCTTGGCGCTGGTACTGGTCTTCGCGGCCGGCTTGCTGTCTTTGTCATCACTGCAGGCGGTCATGCCGAGTGCGGCGACGACGGCCAGGCCGGCGATGGCGATGCGTCCAGTCTTACGAAGCTTCAACTGCTCGTCCTTTACGTTCGAGTAGGTACATGTCGTTCCACCAACGGCAGCCGTCACCCGAACCGGCGACGCTGCACGAATGACTCAGGCTACCTGTCAGCGGAGACTGCCGAGCGGATCCGCCCGGGACAGACTGATGTCGTCGGCGGCAAAGGTACGCGCCGGACCGGGCCCTGTCGAGCTGGTCTCGAACCGTACAGTAACCACACCGAGACCGGCGCCCTGCACCCACCCGTGCCCTAATTCGGGGTGCGTCACATCCAGTCCGGGATACCACAGCGTCGCGTTGCGCATCGGCGAATCGCCCTGAGCTGCACCGACGCTCGACTGAGTGGCTCCGGGGACAGCGACGTCCACCGTCTCGACGCCTAGCGGCCCGACCGCCGAACCCGCGCCGAACTTTGTGGCACCGTCCTCGGCTGCCGACGGTCCCACCCGAGCGCCCCAACTATCGGAGGGCGGCGCGCTATCGGAGGGCGGCGCGTCGCCTTCCCACACGCCCGCCTCCTCGACCGGCGCCTGATCCAACTCCGGGAACAACGACTCCTGCCGAACGGTCGACAGCCCGCCGAACCCAACACCAACCAGCCGAATCGGCCCGAGCTCGGCCGGGTCTATCGCCGAGCGCTGCGCCGCCGTCGTCAGCGTGGCCAACTCGGTCGTCGCATACGGCAAAGTGAACGACCTGGTCACGATGCTCATATCGGACTTCTTCAGCTTCAGCACCACCGTGCGTGCGGCTCGGCCGTCCTTTTCCAGACGACGGTGCGCGGCCGCCGCCATGGTCTCGATCGCCGGACGCAGCTGGGCCATCGTGACGATATCGGTCTCATAGGTGTTCTCGGCACTGATCTGTTTGGCCTCGGCCCGTTCGGCGACCGGCCGGTCGTCGATGCCGCGGGCCAGCCGGTGCAGTCCCGCGCCGACGCTACCGCCGAGGATGGATACCGCCTCCGATTCGGGCAGCGCCGCGAAGGCGCCGACGGTCTCGATACCGAGCGAACGCAAGCGGCCCTCGGCCACCGGACCGATCCCCCACAGCTTGCGCACCGGCAGCCCGGCCAGCAGTTGCTGCTGCTCATCCGGCGAAACCACCCGTACCCCATTGGGTTTGGCCATACCGGAGGCGATCTTGGCCAGCTGCTTGCCGGTGCCGGCACCGACCGAGGCGATCAACCCGGTCCGCTCCCGCACGAGCGCGCGCAGCTCCTCACAGAATTCGCGCACCTGCTCGACGGTCGCACCGACCAACTCGGCGGGCTCACCGAACGCCTCGTCGAACGACAACGTCTCCAGTACGGGGATGCGGCTGCGCAGTGCGTCGAACACCCGGGCACTGACCACGCTGTAGACCGCACCGCGCGGCGGCACCACCACCGCGGTCACCCCGACCAACCGCCGCGCCTGATGCATAGGCATGGCCGAGCGCGCACCGAATACCCGCGCCTCATAGCTCGCCCCCGCGACCACACCGCGCCCACCGGTACCGCCGACCAGCACCGGGCGCCCGCGCAGTGTGGGCCGGGTCAATTGTTCGACCGAAGCGAAGAAGGCATCCATATCGATATGCAGCACCCACCGCCGCGCCGTGCGCATGGACGCGCCCGTCCCGGCGGCCACAGCGGTGTTGTCGGTGCTCACGCACCGGAATCTACGCCGCCGCACCGACAGGTCGGCCCACCGCGCAACGCGGCGTAAACCCGTGAATACGGCAAGCAACCTGGGTGGCAGGTGTAGGTCGGCCGAGTAGTTTCTGCGGGATTGCTACCGATCTGCGCGCCGCGGTGACCGGGCCTTGGCGGCGCTCTGCCCTGCTCAACCAAGCGTGACCAGGGCCGATACCGAGATGTTGCCGACTCGACATGCCCGACGCAAGCCTGTGGATCACCGGTTCGCACCCGCTCGGGTATGTGATGATCGGACCATGAAGATCCGTAAGGCCGTAATACCGGCCGCCGGAATCGGCTCCCGGCTGCTCCCGCTGACCAAGGCCATCCCCAAGGAGATGCTGCCGGTCGGCGACAAGCCGGTCATCGAGCACACCGTCCGGGAGCTGGTCGCATCCGGAATCACCGATATCACCATCGTGGTCAGCGGCGGAAAGTCCCTGATCCAGGACCATTTCCGTCCGAATCCAGCCCTGGTTGCCCAGCTCCGCGCCGATGGCAAGGACGCGTTCGCCGATGCGGTGGAAGAGGTCGGCGAGCTGTCCCGGCTCGGGCACATCACCTACCTCGATCAGCACGGGCCCTACGGCAACGGCACCCCGGTGCTCAATGCCGCCCGCAATCTCGGCGACGAGCCGATGCTGGTGCTGTGGCCCGACGATGTCTTCGTCGCCGGGGTACCGCGCGCCCAGCAGTTGATCGACGCCTACGAGGCGACCGACGCGCCCGTGCTCGCGCTGATGCCGATGGACCCATCCGAATCCCAGCGCTACGGTGTCCCGGTCGTCGCGGACGATCAGGGCAACGGCCTGCTGCGCATTACCGGGCTGCGCGAAAAGCCCAAGCCCGAGGACGCTCCGTCGAACTATGCCGCGATCGGCGGCTATGTCGTCACCCCCGGCATCATCTGCGAGCTGCGCAGACAAACCGAGCAGTGGTACGAACATCGCACCGGCGAGGTGTACCTCACCGATGCGATCAATGTGCACGCCGCCGACAACCCTGTCTTCGGCCAGGTCATCCAGGGCCGCTGGTACGACACCGGCAACCCCGCCGACTATCTGGTGGCCCAATTCGCCTCGGCCCTGGCGCATCCCCAGTACGGACCACTACTGCGCCAGCTCGTCGACTGATATCGCGCTCGCCTCGCGCAGGGTGACGATCACGACCTTGTCGTCGGCCAGCACTGGAACACGCTCTCACGTTCCGCATCGTTGCTCTACGGGCGACCGCGATGGTCGTCGGAACTTAGCCGATCCGAATCAGAAACGACGGATGGTGTAGATGTCGAAATCGCGCAGCGGATGCAGACCAACCGGCACGCCCCAGTCGTGCGCGTCCAAGATCTGCCCCGAGCCCGCGTAGATGCCGACATGCGAGGCGTCGTCATTCAGGATTACGACATCACCCAGCGACAGGGCCGGGAACGGAACCGTGGCACCGACCTTGGCCTGCTCCCAGGTAGTGCGCGGTAGTTTCACCCCGACCTGACGGAATGCCCACTGGACCAGACCCGAGCAGTCCCAGGCGAACGGGCCGGTGGCGCCCCATTCGTAGGGTTTGCCGATCTGGGTGTAGGCCGCAGTCAGTGCGCCGAGTCCGGCGACACTCGGCAGCGGCAGGGCAGCGGAACCGCTGGAACTACCGGAACCGGAACTACCGGAACTACCGGAACCGGAACTACCCGAACCGGAGCCGCTTCCGGTATCACCACGCACCGGTCCGGCCAGGACGAGCGCCACGACAGTCGATACCAGAAACCCAACAGCTATCCGCCGCAATGCCTTTTTGAGCCCGGTGATCATGCGCTCGCCCTTTCCGTCGACCCGGTCAACGCGCGGTACCGGCCTCGCCGTCAGGGAAGGGATCCGCACGCCACAGACCTGCGCCACCTACGTATTCACGTGTGGCGCAAGGTATTTCAGGTAGAGCAGTTCAAGTACGAACATTCACTGCGGTCACAGAAGTCGATCTGCACACCAGCAGCACCATGCAGATTGTGCCGGGCATTGTGCGATCACGACAACGAATCAGCTAATTCCCAGCATGTGATCTACATCACATCAGACAGATCATGGACGCAAGTCGGGGCGGGATCTCGAGATCCCGCCCCGATCACCGCGTTCCGAGGAACGGCCGTATCAGACCTTCGCGATCGATACCCGCACACCACCGACTATTTCGGCGGCCTCCGCGCCCGGATCACCGAAAGTCAGTTCGGTGGCCAGGATTTCGCCCGCGATGAGGTCACGGTGGGTCTGTGCCCAAACCTGCTTATCGGCGGGCACCGCGAGCACAACGGTGATGCGATCGGATACGTCCAGTCCCCGGGACTTTCGCGTCTCCTGCAGATCGCGGATCACATCGCGGGCCCAACCCTCGGCCTCGAGTTCCTCGGTCACCACCGAATCGAGCACGACCAGACCCGCATTGCCGGGCAGGGCCGCGGTGGACTCCGGTTCGGCGGCGACCAGGCGCTGGGTGTATTCCTCCGGCAGCAGTTCGATGCCCGCCGCGGTGACCACACCGGCGGCGGTCTCGGACCACTCGCCCGCCTTGACCGCCTTGATCACCGTCTGCACATCCTTGCCGAGGCGCGGGCCGGCGGCACGCGCGTTCACGACCAGCTCGAAACGGCCGTGCACGGCGACATCGGTGGTCAGGTCGACCTTCTTGACGTTCACCTCATCGGCGATGATGTCGGTGAACGGCCGCAGCCGCTCGGCATCGGGCGCGGCGATGGTGACCTCGGCCAGCGGCAGGCGCACCCGCAGGTTCTGCGCCTTGCGCAGGCTCAGCACCGTCGAGCAGACCACCCGGACCTCGTCCATGGCGGCGACCAGATCCGGATCCTGCGGCAGCTCACCCGCCTTGGGCCAATCGGCCAGATGGACCGACTGCTCGCCGGTCAGCCCGCGCCAGATCACCTCCGAGATCAGCGGCAGCAGCGGCGCCGCCAGCCGGGTGACTACCTCGAGCACCGTATGCAACGTGTCGACGGCATCGCGGTCCTCCTCCCAGAAGCGCGAACGCGACCGGCGCACATACCAATTGGTGAGCGCGTCGGCAAAGGAGCGCAATTCCTCGCAGGCGCCCGCGATGTCGTAGACCTCGAGCGCCTCGGTCATCACGTCCTGGGTCTCGGCTAGCTTGGCCAGGATGTAGCGGTCCAGCACATGCGGCGAATCCGTGCGCCACACACCGGTTTTCGACGCGTAGAGCTGCAGGAAGGTCCACGCGTTCCACAGTGGGCGCAGCGCATGGCTGACTCCCTCGCGGATGCCGCGCTCGGTGACGATGAGATTGCCGCCGCGCAGGATCGGCGAACTCATCAGGAACCAGCGCATCGCATCGGAGCCGTCCCGGTTGAACACCTCGTTCACATCCGGATAGTTGCCCTTGGACTTGCTCATCTTCAATCCGTCGTCACCAAGCACAATGCCGTGCGCGGCAACGGTTTTGAAGGCCGGACTGTCGAACAGCGCGGTCGAGAGCACGTGCAGGGTGTAGAACCAGCCTCGGGTCTGCCCGTTGTACTCGACGATGAAGTCGCCCGGGAAGTGGCTGTCGAACCACTCCTTGTTCTCGAACGGGTAGTGCACCTGGGCATAGGGCATCGAGCCGGACTCGAACCAGCAGTCCAGCACCTCCGGCACCCGGCGCATGGTCGACCTGCCGGTCGGATCATCGGGATTCGGCCTGGTCAGCTCGTCGATCATCGGCCGGTGCAGATCGGTCGGGCGCACGCCGAAGTCGCGCTCCAACTCCGCAAGCGAGCCGTAGACATCGGTGCGCGGGTAGGCCGGATCATCGGAGACCCACACCGGGATCGGGCTGCCCCAGTACCGGTTACGGCTGATATTCCAGTCTCGTGCGCCCTCGAGCCACTTGCCGAACTGTCCGTCGCGGATGTGCTCGGGCACCCAGGTGATCTGCTGGTTCAGCTCGACCATCCGGTCGCGGAACTTGGTCACCGCGACGAACCAGGACGGCACCGCCATGTAGATCAGCGGCTGGCCGGAGCGCCAGCTGTGCGGGTAGGAGTGCTCGATCGTCTCGTGCCGCAGCAGCTTTCCGGCCGACTTGAGATCCTTGATGATCACCGGATTGGCGTCGAAGACCATCAGGCCCTCGTACGGCGGCACCATCGAGGTGAACTTGCCGCCCGGATCCAGCGGCTGCACGAGCTCGATACCGTTGGCGGCGGCGACATCCATATCCTCCTCACCGAATGCCGGTGCGAGGTGCACGATTCCGGTGCCGGACTCGGCGGTCACATAGTCGGCGGTCAGCACGCGGTGTGCGTTGGGATGACCGACGAAGAAGTCGAACGGCGGGTCATAGGACAGATCCGCGAGAGCCGCGCCGTCGAACTCGCCGAGTACCTCGGGCTCGTCGCCCAATTCACGGGCGTAATGCGAGACCCGTTCGGCGGCCAGCAGATAGCGCTTGCCGTCGCCGGCGCGCACATGAACGTAGCGGAAATCGGGATGTACTGCGATCGCGAGGTTGGATGGCAGCGTCCACGGCGTGGTGGTCCAGATGAGCGCGTTGGCACCGTCGAGTTCGTGCAGCGGATGCTCGTGCGGCACGCGCAGCACCATATCCGCGGTGACTGCCGGATCCTGACGCATCTTGTAGGCGTCATCGAGCCGGGTTTCCTGATTCGACAGCGGGGTCTGCTCGTACCAGCTGTATGGCAGCACCCGGAAGCCCTGGTAGATCAGGCCTTTCTCGTGCAGCGACTTGAACGCCCACATCACCGACTCCATGAAGTCGAGATCCAACGTCTTGTAGTCGTTGTCGAAGTCCACCCAACGGGCCTGACGCGTCACATAATCGCGCCATTCTCCGGTGTAGCGCAGAACCGAAGATTTACAGGCCGCGTTGAATTCCGCGAGCCCCATAGCATCGATCTGTGATTTGTCCGTGATACCGAGCTGCTTTTCTGCTTCGATTTCCGCGGGCAGTCCGTGACAGTCCCAGCCGAAACGTCGATCGACGCGCTTGCCGCGCATCGTCTGGAAACGCGGCACGAGATCCTTGACGTACCCAGTGAGCAGATGTCCATAATGTGGCAAACCATTGGCAAACGGCGGCCCGTCGTAGAAGACGAACTCCGCTGCACCCGAGCGGTTCTCGATGCTGGTGCGGAAGGTGTCATCAGCGGCCCAGGCGTCGAGTACCCGACGCTCCAGGTCGGGAAAGGATGCCCCGCTGCCAGCGCCGAGATCGACGCGCGGGTATGCGCTGCTGGAAGGTTCGTCCGCCATCGCGGATCTCGTCTCCTCGTGCCGCCGCGCCGTGGCGCGTATGTGTCAGCACGGGGACGATGACGACGCCGGTTGCGTCGAAACCGCGGTACCACCCCGCTTGTCCGGGCGGCGCGCCGATCCGCGCGATCTACCAGGACCTCTCGTTTCGAGCTGTGACGGGCTCACCCGTTCGGTTCTACTGAGTGCGGTGTGCGCACCGTTCTTCCGAAGACTCCCCGGTGATGGCCGGATCGACGCCGATTACATGTTTGATTCTAACCAGGACGGTCAAACCAGTTTGTCGGGCCCACAATTACCGTTTCGCATGCCGACCAGGCGGCGGCGCGGAATCGCCCTCGGAGCTGCGCATGGAAAGCGCACTCACTAGCAATAGCACAGCACCCACGATGCAGATGAGGATGCACCCCCAGGCCCACAACACCGACCCAGTGGTCAGTGCGGCCACGAGCAGGGCAAACCCGATCGCGGCAAGGACCAGCGTCAAGACGAGCATATTTACCCCCTAGGCATGCCAGGCGGCTCGGCGTACCTCTAGCTACTCGAACAGCAACTACAGGCGGAGATATCTCTCTACTACGAGATTACTTGGCGCCCTTGGCGAACGAAGCAGGAGCGAGATTGTTCCCGGTATTGGCGTCGACGAAGGCCTCGCCGCCGTCCACCGGCACCGCCGAGCCGCGGTTCTCCAGCTCCTCGAGCTGGGATTCCAGGTACGACTTCAGCCGCACGCGGTATTCCCGCTCGAAGGTCTTGAGCTGCTCGATTCGGCTCTCCAGCACGCTGCGCTGCTGGGTGATGGTGGCCATGATCTCGGTGTGCTTGCGCTCGGCGTCGGCCTGCAGTGCGTCGGCCTTTTCCTTGGCCTGCCGTAGCTGGTTGTCCGAACGGGTCTGGGCATCCGAGAGCATCGCATCCGACTTCTGCCGCGCATCGGCGATCATCGCCTCCGAGCGGGTTCGCGCATCGCCGACCAGGCGTTCGGAATTTGCCCGGGCATTCGACAGCAAGTTCTCTGCTTCGAGCTTCGCATCGCTGGTCAGCCGGTCCGCCATCTCCTGGGCGAGGCTGAGCACCTTGGCCGCCTGCAGATTCGCATCCGCGCTCGGCGCATCCTTGGCTACCGGAGCCGCGACCGGCATCGGAGGCGGCGGCGGTGCCTGTTGCACCGGCGGCTTGATGGGTTCGGGCGGGGGCGGTGGGGCTTGCTGGACCGGTGCTTTCACTGCGGCGGCATTGGCCGGACCACGATTTTTCTTGGCGTCGGCCAGTTCCGCATCGAGTTCGGCAACCCGCTGGCGCAGGTCAGCGTTCTCCTCGATCAGACGCGAGAGCTCCTGCTCCACGAGATCCAGGAAGGCGTCTACTTCATCCTCGTTGTAGCCGCGCTTCCCGATCGGCGGTTTGCTGAACGCGACGTTGTGCACATCGGCTGGGGTCAGCGGCATGGAAGGATCCCTTCACGCGTCTTTTGGAGATCTAGCAGATCTAGCAAGCTATCTTCTCGGTTCATTCTGTCACACCAGGGCTACCCGTCGGCGTGGCCGCCCACAAACGTCATCGAGATGAAGACGACGAAAAGCAGGACCATAATCGACAGATCGAGCCGAATTCCTCCCAATGACACCGGAGGTATCAACCGCCTCAGGAGTTTCACCGGAGGATCGGTGATCGTGAAGATCACCTCGAGGATGACGACGATGAAGCCGCTCGGGCGCCAGTCGCGGGCAAAGCTGCGGATGAACTCCACGATCACTCGGCTGATCAACAACAGCCAGAAGATGAACAGTACGAAGTAGAGCACCGCAAACAAGGCCACGATCTCACTCTGCCCCAAAATCCGCGTCGCGCAAAATGACCACACCGCCCCATACGCAACGGGTCTAACAGAACCCCCGGATCACAGTGCTATTTCTGGTTGTAGAAGCCGGTTTCGGCGATCCTGCGACGCTCTTCGGCCGAGACATCGACATCGGCCGGTGAGAGCAGGAACACTTTGGTCGCGACCTTGTCGAATGAGCCACGCAGCGCGAAAGCCAGCCCGGCGGCGAAGTCGACCAGCCGCTTTGCATCGGCATTGCTCAGATCAACCAGGTCCATGATCACCGGGTTCCCCTCGCGGAAGCGTTCGCCGATGATGCGGGCCTCGCTGTAGTCGCGCGGGCGCAGCGTCGTGATCTTGGACAAGGGACCTCCGTCCTCGAAGATCCCCGGCCGACGCGCGGGCGCGGGTTCGGGGCGCACGCGCTCCTCCAGTCGCCGCTCCTCGGCCTCGGGATCGACGGCGAGCGCACCCCTGGTGGCTCCCCGCAGCATCGGCGCATTGCCACCCGCACGGAATCGGGCGGCACCCGGCGCGGCATCGATCCTGGTGGGACGAGGCCGCGCGTCATAGCGGTCGTCCACATAGGGCTCGTCGACGTAATCGTCGCGCCGAGACACCGGATATCCCGCCTTGTACGGCGACTTGTATGCCGGCTCTGGGTAATCCGGCTCATCGTCGTAGCGGTCTTCGGCATAGCGGTCCGCGCCGTAACCGGCGCGCTCGGAATAGTCACGGGGCCGGGGACGACGTGAGCCGCGCTCGTCCACGCCCCGGGGGGCCGGCTCGGCGACATAGTCGTCTTCGTAATCCTCGAGCGGAACCATGCCGAAGTACGCCTTGAACTTGTGCAGCGTGCTCATTTCATAGACCTTCCTTCGGCCCCGGTGGCGGCCGGGTGTTGAAGTCTTGCTCAGTCCTCTCCAGTCCCAGCATATGTGTCGAATGTGACTGATGAGGTTTCTTTGCTACGCCGAGGTTATCGGTCGAGCGCCCATCAAGGCGGTACCGACACGCACACAGGTAGAACCGTGTTCGATCGCCGATTCCAGATCGCTGGACATGCCCGCGGACAATTCGGTCGCTTCGGGATGGTCCGCGCGCATCAGGGCATGCAAATGCGCAAGGCGCGCAAAAGCATCGCCGGGCACGGCGTCGAGCGGGGGAATCGCCATCAGGCCCGCGAGCTGCAGCCCCGGCGCGGTAGCCACCCGATCGGCCAGTGCCGCAAGATCTTCCGGGGCGACGCCACCGCGACCCGGATCCTCATCCAGGCTCACCTGGACCAGTACCCGAACCGGTTCGCCGCGTTCGCCCGCGTCCAAGGCGGCCCGCGCCGCGGTGTCAAGGGCCGTTGCCAGCCGTTCGCTGTCGACCGAGTGCACCGCATGTGCCCAGCGCGCGACGATCCTGGCCTTGTTGCGCTGCAGCCGACCGATCATGTGCCAGCGCACATCCGTGAGATCGCGCAGTTCGGCGACCTTCGTGGTGGCCTCCTGTTCCCTCGACTCGCCGAATTCCCTGCAGCCCAACCGATACAGGATGGCGATATCGGTGGCCGGGAAGAACTTCGTGACCGGCAGCAGCCGCACGGAGTCCGCAGCACGCCCGGCCGCATGACAAGCCGCGCCGATTCGCTTGTTCAGATCGGCGAGATTCGCCGCCAGTTCGGCGGTCCGGCCGTCCATGGCCTCTGCCGCAATGGATTCGGTACTCATGCGTCCGCCTGCCTCCAGATGACACCGGCGATGCGCCCGGTCGGTGCGCCGCGACGATGACTGAACAGCGTTTTGTCCTCGATCGTGCAGCGCGGATCGATGGCCACTCCACCGATTCCGGCTTCGGTGAGCTGCCTGCTGATTCCGGCGCGCAGGTCGAGTGCGGGCGTGCCGCGCACGGTGGTTGTCGCACTGCCGGGCAGATGCGCCTCGACGTCGGCGCGCATCGCGGCGGGCACCTCGTATTGCCGGCCCGATGCGGCCGGACCGAGAAAGGCGCCGATCCGCTCGATGCGGGCACCGACGGAAACCATTGCGTCCAGTACGCGCGGCACGATCCCGATGCGCGCGCCGATTCGACCGGCGTGCACGGCCGCGATCACACCGGCTTCGTCATCGGAGAGCAAGATCGGCACACAGTCCGCGGTGAGCACCACCAGTGCCAGACCCGGCACGGTTGTCACCAATGCGTCGGTGGCGGGCACCGGCGCATCCTGTGGCCCATCGATGATTTCGACATTGCGTCCGTGGATCTGTTCCATCCACACGAGCCGATCCGGTGTCAGGCCGATACCCTCGGCCAGCCGGTCCCGGTTCCGCTGTACGGTCGCCGGGTCGTCCCCCACATGATCCCCGAGATTGAACGAATCGTATGGCGGCGCCGAGAAACCGCCCGCCCGCGTGGTCGTCACTCGGCGAACGGCTCCCCCGCCTCCCCGAAACTTTTGCCGGTCGTCGTGTGCGTCGACGGCGCCACCGCGAGCCGACGGTCGTGTGCCCAGCTGGGTGCTGGACGTACCCGCCGAGTTACCCATGTGCTCCCCCACCTCCCCGAGGCTTTTGCCGGTCGGTATGTGCCTCGGCAGCACTCGACCGGTCCGGCGGTTGGCGAAGTGGCTGAGCTTTGGGCGTACCCGATGAGTTACCCATGTACGAACGAGATCTGTCGGTGCTTCGGCATACCGCCAGTCTGCCAGCCCAGGCGACCGAATCGTGCGATCGGCGGCCTAGCGACGCATGAACGACGGCACGTCTACATCATCGTCGTCGTCATCGGAATCCGGCGGCTCGATATGCGAGCGCGTATTGTGCGCGACCGTCGGCTCGGCCAGCGTGCGGGCCCGCTCGGAATCCCGGTAGCTCGGCACCGCGCCCCGGGTGGAGCCGGTTTGACCTGCGGCGGAAGCCGTTTCGGTGCGCGCGGCGGCGGCGATCTCACTGGTCCGGCTACTCTGGCCGATCTCACCGGCCCGAGCCGAACCGATCGCACCGCGGCCCGCCTCGAACGTGCGCCGAGCCGGACCGCCGCCGTCGAAACCGGCGGCGATCACCGTGACGCGAACCTCATCGCCGAGCGAATCGTCGATGACGGTTCCGAAGATGATATTCGCCTCGATGTGCGCCGCCTCCTGCACCAGCGAGGCCGCCTCGTTGATCTCGAAAAGACCCAGATCCGAACCGCCCGCGATCGAGAGCAGAACGCCGTGCGCACCGTCCATCGATGCCTCGAGCAGTGGCGAATTGATCGCCGATTCGGCGGCCTTGACCGAACGGCCCTCACCGCGTGCCGAACCGATGCCCATCAAAGCGCTACCCGCGCCGGACATCACGCTCTTCACGTCGGCGAAGTCGACGTTGATCAGACCGGGCGTGGTGATGAGGTCGGTAATGCCCTGAACACCATTGAGCAGCACCTCATCGGCGGAGCGGAAAGCGTCCATCAGGCTGACCGCCGCATCGCCGAGCTGCAGCAGCCGATCGTTCGGGATGACGATGAGCGTGTCGCAGGATTCGCGCAGCAGGTTGATGCCCACCTCGGCCTGGTTGCCACGGCGCTTGCCCTCGAAAGAGAACGGCCTGGTGACCACGCCGATGGTCAGCGCGCCGAGTTTGCGCGCGATGCTGGCGACGACCGGTGCGCCACCGGTGCCGGTGCCACCGCCCTCACCCGCGGTGACGAAGACCATGTCGGCGCCCTTGAGCACCTCTTCGATCTCGTCCTTGTGATCTTCGGCGGCCTTGCGACCGACCTCCGGGTCGGCACCGGCGCCGAGACCGCGCGTGAGCTCACGACCGACGTCGAGTTTGACGTCGGCATCGCTCATCAGCAGCGCCTGCGCGTCGGTGTTGACCGCGATGAACTCGACTCCCTTGAGTCCCTGTTCGATCATCCGGTTGACGGCATTCACGCCGCCGCCGCCGATACCGACGACCTTGATCACAGCAAGGTAGTTGTGCGGGGGCGTCATGGGCTCTCGCCTTCCTTCGATCTAAAGTCTGTCGTTTTCGAATCCTCGACAATCGGTCTGCGGCAAGTGCAAGTCCGGGCAAACCCTAAAGCTCAACCATAGGGTTAGCGTTATGTCAAGTATCCGACTGCTGCGGAACGCTATTCGCAGCCGCCGCGATAGGCGCGCAGGCGCGCCGAAACGACTGACAGAATCTTGTGTGATCCCTCTCGTCTCGCCGCGCAACACGTCGTATCGTGAACGGTTGCCCCCGAACCCCCGGTCTCGCTGGGCTGTTCCCACTGCGGTCACAGTTCCATCGAAAAACCCCTGGGCACAATGGGTATCGATCACTTTACCGTGACCAGATTCGGACTCGAAACATCGAACACCGTTCCATCGCGGGTCAACAGCGGTATCACTACGGCCGCCTTGCGTTCCGCGTCATTAGTTCCTCCCCACAGTACCGTGCGACCGTCGCGCAGGTTCAGGGAAATATCCGAAATCGACCGCGCGACAACCTGGTCCACCTGCCCGACCAGCGTCGCAGGCAGTACCGACAGCACCGAGGCCGCGGCCCTGGTGACCTGATCGTCGCCGCCGGGATGTCCGGTGATGAGCTTCGCAACGCCGATGGGTGCATCCTCGATCGCGAACTCCACACTCTCCGCATCCAGCAGGTGCGCGCCTTGGGGACTGTCCCAGAACAAGACCGGCGTGCGCTCGACCACCGTCACCTTGACAGTGGACGGAAAAACCCGCTGCACCCGCGCGGTACGGACCTTCGGAATACTCGCCACCCGCCGAGCCATCGCATCGGTGTCGATGCGCAACATCGAGCGCCCGGACGGGATCTCGAGTTTGCCGCGCACCTGCGCCTCGGGCACCGCGACCAACCCGTCGATCTCGACCGTGCTCGCCGAAAGCATCGGGGTGAACCAGGCCAGTACCAAAACAACGGTAAGGACGCACACGCCGAGCAAACCCCATCGGCGCAGGCGAACCCGCTGTGCCCGGTCGAACCAGTCACCCGTGGTTCGCATGGCGGGTCACCGCCCGTATTGCGGACGCGCGCGCAGCCCATCGAGAATTTGGCTGCCGAGCATCGTCACATCACCCGCGCCCATGGTGATCACCACATCGCCGGGCAGCGTCAGACCCGCGGCCTGGCGGCCGACCCGCGACATATCCGGCTGGTAGTGCACGGGTTTGGTAACGGCTTGGGCGACGAGTGCGCCGTTGACCCCGGGCAGCGGCTTTTCCCGCGCGCCGTAGACATCGAGCACGACAACCTCGTCGGCAAGGCTCAGCGCCGCACCGAAATCCTGGGCGAAGGTGGCGGTGCGGCTGTAGAGGTGCGGTTGGAACACCACGATGACCCGGCCCTGGCGGGAGCGCGCGCCGTCGCGGGCCTCCTGCTGCACCAGTTCCGCGGCCGCGCCGAGTACCGCACGCACCTCGGTCGGATGATGGGCGTAATCGTCGAAGACGCGCACGCCGTTTTCCCGGCCGACGAATTGGAACCGGCGATGCACACCGCCGAAACCCTCCAGCCCCTGGACGATTTCGTCCACATCCGCACCAGCAGCACGCGCGGCGAGCAGCGCGGCCAATGCGTTGAGGGCCATATGCCGACCGGGCACCGCAAGTCGCAGGGTGCGCGGCGCGGGCTCATCGCTGAGCTGGAATTGGGCCAGCCCGCCGACATCGCGAGGTTCCCAACTGTGCAGCCGCACGCCCACCGGCACCGGCGCGTCGGACAGCTCGCCTGATCCATAGCCGAGCACCCGAACGTTCTTCTGCGCCAATCGCGCACCGACTCGCTCGGCCAGCGCCCGCGAACCGGGATCGTCCAGACACACCACCAGCAGCCCGCCGGGGCCGAGCCGGTCGGCGAAATCGTCGAAGACCTGGACGTAGGCCTCATCGGAGCCGAAGAAGTCCAGGTGATCGGATTCGATATTGGTGACCACGGCGACATCCGGGTCGTATTGCAGCAGCGAGCCATCGCTCTCGTCGGCCTCGGCGACGAAGATCTCGCCGGTGCCGTGGTGGGCATTGGTGCCCGCCTCGTTGAGTTCGCCGCCGACCGCGAACGACGGGTCGAATCCGCAGTGCTGCAACGACACGATCAGCATGGAGGTGGTCGAGGTCTTGCCGTGCGTACCCGAGACCAGCAGCGTGCGATGCCCCCGCATCAGTGAGGCGAGTACGGCGGGGCGCAACAGCACCGGAATATCACGCCGATGCGCCTCGACCAGTTCGGGATTGGTCTTCGGGATGGCGGCATAGGTGGTGACCACCGCGGTCGGGCCGCCGGGCAGCAGATCGAGGGCGCTGGCATCGTGTCCGATGCGCACCTGCGCTCCGCGGGCCCGCAGCGCGAGCACACCGCGACTCTCCTTGGCGTCCGAACCGGAGACCGAGCCGCCGCGCGAGAGCAGAATGCGCGCGATACCGGACATGCCCGCCCCGCCGATCCCCACCATATGCACGCGCGCCAACTCGGGCGGCAGCGCCGAGCGCGCCTCGTCGGCGCCGGCAGTATTGGATTGGCCGCGCTCGCGGGGCCCTGCGTGCTCACGCTCGGCTACCGCCTCCGGGCCCGTCGCTCCCGCGGCAGTGTTGGATTGGCCGCGCTCACCGTGCCCTGCGTGCTCACGCTCGGCTACCGCCTCCGGGCCCGTCGCTCCCGCGGCCTCGACCACCCCGGAGTCGGTGTCATCGGCTCCCGTGGTCACCGGCCGGCCACCTCGACGACAATGCGCGCGAGCTCGTCGGCGGCATCGCGGTGTCCGGCGCCTGCGGCGGACAGGCTCATTTCGATCAGCCGGGTGCGGTCGGTCAGCAGCGGTATCACCTCGTCGATCACATATTTCGGGGTCAGCTCGGCGTCGGGGACGATTCTGCCACCACCCTGGCCGACGACCGGCCTGGCATTGAGTTCCTGCTCACCGTTGCCGTGCGGCAGCGGCACATAGAAGGCGGGCAGGCCGACCGCCGATACCTCGGCGACGGTCATCGCGCCGGAGCGGCAGACGACCGCGTCGGCGGCGGCATAGGCCAGGTCCATCCGGGAAAGATACGGCACGGCGATATACCGGGCCCCACCCTCATCCGATTCCGGGACCTCGACCGTGTTCTTGGGGCCATGCGCGTGCAGCACCGAAATACCCGCCGCGGCCAGCTGTGGCGCCGCGCCGGAGATCGCCTTGTTCAACGAGACCGCACCCTGCGAGCCGCCGAAGACCAGCAGGACCGGTCCCTCGGCGGGCAGGCCGAAATGGGCGCGGGCCTCGCCCTGCAGCGCGGCCCGATCCAGCGAGGTAATGGACCCGCGCACCGGAATGCCGATGACCTCGGCCTTGGCCAGACCCGAACCGGGTACGGCGGCAAGCACTCTGGCCGCACGCCTGGCGCCGACCTTATTGGCGATCCCCGCCTTGGCATTCGCCTCGTGCACCACCACCGGCACCGCGCGCCTGCGGCCGAGCACCCCACGGCCCGCGGCGAGATAGGCGGGCAGTGCGACATAGCCGCCGAATCCGACGATCACATCGGCCTCGACCGCATCGATGACCGCCCTGGTCTCGGCCACCGACGCACGGACACGGCCGGGCAGCCGCAGCAGATCCGCGCTCGGCTTGCGCGGCAGCGGAACCGGCGGGATCAATTCCAGCGGATAACCACGCTCGGGCACCAGTTTGGTCTCGAGTCCGCGTTCGGTACCGAGTGCGGTGACCCGGATCGAATCGTCGAGTCGCCGCAGCGCGTCGGCGACGGCCAGCGCGGGCTCGATATGTCCCGCGGTACCACCGCCCGCCACGATCACCGACAGTGGCTTGCGGGGTCGCTCCGCACTCACCTGGATCTTCCCCGATCTCTCGCATGGTTTATCGGATAGCTCGGCTCCCATGCCCTGGTCGCCCGCAGCGAACTGGTCCCTCGGCTCTCGGGCACGCGCCGTCGACCGGAATCGGACTGGCTGCGCCGCCCCTGTGGCAGTGCGGCCCGCGCCCGGTCGGCCTTGGCCCGTTCGGCTCGTGCCCGCTGTTCGGCGGCCTTGGCCTTCGCGGCGGCCGAGCGGGCACGCGCCGCATCCGCCTTCGCCGGTGAGTACACCTCCGGCTTGGGCAGTCGCAGCAGTCGGCTGAATCTGCCGTCCTGTCCGGCCTGCAGCGCCGCAATCGCTTCCGGCTCGTGCCGGGCCGCATTGGCGATGATGCCGAACATGAACAGGGTGATGGCCAGCGACGAACCGCCCGCCGAAACCAGCGGCAGCTGCAGACCGGTCACCGGGAGCAGGTTGACCACATAGCCGATATTGATCAGCGCCTGGCCGGTGATCCAGGTCGTCGCGGTGGCGGTGAGCAGCCGCAGGAACGGATCGACCGAACGGCTCGCGATGCGCAGCCCGGTGTAGACGAACAGTGCGAACAGGCCGAGAACCAGTGCGCAGCCGAGGAATCCGAGTTCCTCGCCGATGATGGCGAAGATGAAGTCGTTGTGCGCATTCGGCAGGTACTGCCATTTGGCCCGGCTCTGGCCGAGGCCGCGACCCCAGATGCCGCCGTCGGCCAGCGAGTACAGCGCCTGGCGCGCTTGGTAATTGATGCCCTGCGGATCGTCGCCCGGGTTGAAGAACGCGCGCATCCGATCCGAGCGATACCCCGCGGACACTGCGAGGACGCCCGCGGCGATCACGCCCGAAATCGCGATGGTGACGAATAACCGCACCGGCAGCCCGCCGAACCACAGCAGTGCGGCGAGCACGATGCCCAACGCGATGGTGGTCGACAGATTCGGTTCCAGCACGACGAGCAGACACACCAGCAGACCGGCGGGCACCAATGGCACCAGGATGTCCTTGAGTGCGGCCTGTTCCGAGCGACGCGAGGCGAGCAGGTGCGCACCCCACACCACCAGTGTCACTTTCACGATCTCCGATGGCTGCACCGAGATCGGCCCGATGAAGAACCAGCGCCGCGCACCCTGCACCTGGGAGCCGATGCCGGGAATCAGCACCAGCAACAGCGCCAGCACCGAGATCGCGAACAGCGGAAACGACCATTGCCGCAATCGCCGCAACGAAATCCGCAGTGCCAGATAGAACAGCACCGCACCGATCGCGGCGAACATGGCCTGCTGGATGAACAGCGAATACGCCGACCCGCCGTCGACATACGCTTCGACGCTCGATGCCGACAGCACCATGACCAGACCGAGCACCGTCAGCAGTGTCGCGATAGTGACGACGAGATGGAACGACGCGAGCGGGCGCGCCAGCCAGGCGCCGAACTTAGTGGCCGCCAGCCGATTCCGCCGTGCCGTCTCGGTCATAGATGCCGCCCGATGTCCCCGTCTTCCAGCGCGGCCACCGCGGCGGCGAAACTGCGCCCGCGGTGGGTGTAATCGGCGAACATATCCAAGGAGGCCGCGGCCGGAGCCAGCAGTACGGCGTCCCCGGGACGAGCCAGCCCGGCCGCGGCGCGCACGGCCCGCGCCATCACGGCATCGGCTGTCTCATCGGTACCGGCCTCACCCATCCCTGCATGGTCTCCCGCGCGGACCTCGACAACCGGGACCTCGGGCGCGTGTCGCGCCAATGCGGCCGCGATCACCGGCGCGTCGGCGCCGATCAGCACTGCGGCGGCGAGGCGATCGGCGATCTCCTCGACCAGATCCTCGACCGACGCGCCCTTCAGCTGGCCACCGGCGATCCAAACCACCTGCGGGTGAGCGAGTATCGATGAACGCGCGGCATGCGGATTGGTGGCCTTGGAGTCATCGATGAATTCGACACCGACCACCTCGCGCACGAAGGCGGCGCGATGCGGACCGACCTTGTGCTCGATGAGGCCTTCCCGCACGAATTGCGGTGCCACGTCGATGGCCCTGGTCAGCGCGGCGGCGGCGAGTGCGTTGGCGACACCGGCGGGTCCCTTGGGGCTGATATCGCCGACCTCGGCCAGGATGGCGGCCTTGGTGAAGGCGCGGTCGAGCAATTTGCCGTCCACGACACCGAGTTCGCCGTCGGCGGGTACGCCGATCCGGAAGCCGACCGTCCGGCGCGCCTTACTGCGGCGGGCCAGCGAGGCGGCCACCGGATCGTCGAGTCCGACGACACCGACGCGACCGTAGAGTGCCCTGGACTTAGCTGCGGCGTAGGCATCGAGGCCGCCGTGCCAATCCAGGTGATCCTCGGCCACATTCAGCACCACACCGGCCTCGGGACGCACCGAAGGCGCCCAATGCAATTGGAAGGAGGACAGCTCGACCGCGAGCACCTGCGGACCGGGATTGCGGCGCAGCGCATCCAGGATCGGCAGTCCGATATTGCCGCAGGCGACACTGGCGACACCGGCCGCACGCAAGATCGAGTGCACCATCGAGGTGGTGGTGGTCTTGCCGTTGGTGCCGGTCACCACCAGCCATTTGCGGACCGGACCATAGATCCTGGCCTGATCGACCCACCAGGCGAACTCGACATCGCCCCAGACCGGGGTGCCCTCGGTTACCGCGGCGGCGAGCACCGGCGAATCCGGCCGCCAGCCCGGACTGGTGATGACCAGCGCGAAGCGGCTCCAGTCCGCGGCTTCCAGTTCGGTACAGGTCGCGATGTCCAGACCGAGCCCGGCCGCTTCGGCCAATGCCGAGGCACCGCCGTCGGTGACCACCGGACGCGCGCCGATATCGCGCAGCGGTTCGATCAATGAGCGGCCCGAGACACCCCATCCGGCCACCAGAACGTCACGGCCACGCAGGAATTCGAGCATGGGCCCAGGTGTTCGCAGAGCCCGCGGAGAATGTTCGACCATCGCTACTTCACCCGACCGCTGAGAGATATTCGCTGTAGAACAGGCCGAGTCCGACCGCCGACGCCATCGCCGCCAACAGCCAGAACCGAATGATCACCGTAGTCTCGGCCCATTTGCTGAGTTCGAAGTGATGATGGAACGGCGCCATCTTGAATAGCCGGTTGCGTGTTGTGCGATACACCGCGACCTGCAGCACCACCGAGGCGGTTTCGGCGACGAACAGGGCACCGATCACGACCATCAGCAACTCGGTGCGGGTCGTGATGGACAGACCCGCGAGCATGCCGCCGAGAGCCAGCGAACCGGTATCGCCCATGAAGATCTTGGCGGGCGCGGCATTCCACCACAGGAATCCGACACACGCGGCGGCCGCCGAGGCGCAGACCAGCGCCAGATCCAGCGGATCGCGCACGTTGTAGCAGCCCGCCTCCGGGATCGTCGCGCAGGCGTTGCGGTACTGCCAGAACGTGATGATCACATAGGCGCCGAGCACCAGGCTCATCGACCCGGCGGCGAGACCGTCCAGGCCGTCGGTCAGATTCACCGCATTCGACCACGCCACGACCAGCAGACAGACCCAGCACAGGAAGATGATCACGCCCATCGATACCGTGGTGATATCGCGGACATAGGACAGATGCTTACTCGCCGGAGTCAAGCCATTGCCGCCGCGGAACTGCAGGGCGAGGATGCCGAAAAGTACCGCGGCGCTGATTTGACCGACGTACTTGCCCGCGGCCGACAGCCCGAGATTGCGCTGCTTGCGCAGCTTGATGAAATCGTCGAGGAAGCCGACCACACCGAGCGCGGTGGTCAGCCCGAGCACCAGAATGCCCGAGGCGGAAGGCCCGTCGGCGTCGTAGCCGATACCGATCAGATGTGAGCCGAGGTAGCCCGCCCACATGCCGACCAGGATGGCCACACCACCCATGGTCGGGGTGCCGCGCTTGGCCTGATGACTGGCCGGACCGTCGACCCGGATCTCCTGGCCGAAGCCTTGCCTGGCGAAGATACGTATCAACAGTGGCGTCAGCAGGATGGAGACCGCAAGTGCGATCCCAGCCGCGAACAGAATCTGCCTCATGACTCGAGCGCCTCCGTGCTACCCCGATTAATTCCCGCACGTTCCGCGCTGGTCAAATGTTCGGCGACCGCCCACAGTCCGACCGCCTTGGACGCCTTGACCAGCACCACATCGCCCGGCTCGACCTCGTCGTCGAGCAGCGCGATGGCCGCGCCGATATCGGGCACAAGGATGGACTCCTCGCCCCATGAGCCTTCCATTACCGCGCCCTGATGCATCGCGTGGGATGGCCTCCCGGTGCCGACCACGATCAGCCGAGAGACATCCAGGCGCACCGCGAGGCGGCCGATCCGGTCGTGCTCGATGATGGATTCCTCCCCCAGTTCACCCATTTCGCCGAGTACGGCCCAGCTGCGGCGCGGAGTGTCGCCCGCACGCGACATGGTCACCAGCGCCTTGAGCGCGGCGCGCACCGAATCCGGATTGGCGTTGTAGGAGTCGTTGACCACGGTGATGCCGTCGGCGGTGGTGCGCACATCCATGCGGCGGGCCGATGCGGCATGCGCACCGCCGAGTGCCTGCGCGACGGTGTCGAGATCCGCACCGCATTCGAGCGCGACGGCGGCAGCGGACAGCGCATTGCCGACTTGGTGTTCGCCGTGCACGGCGAGCCGCACCGGGATGCTGCCCTTACCGGTGTGCAGTGTGAAGCCCGCGCGTGCCTCGGCATCGAGATGCACATCGGTGGCGCGGATTTCGGCATTGCCCGCCTGGCCGACCGTCACCACGCGGGCCTTCGTACGCGTGGCCATCGCAGCCACTTGCGGATCGTCGGCATTGAGTACCGCCAGTCCCGTGGCGGGCAGTGCCTCTACGAGTTCGCCCTTGGTCTGTGCGATCGCCTCGCGGCTGCCGAATTCGCCGAGATGGGCGGTGCCGACATTGAGTACGACACCGATCTTCGGCGGCGCGACCTGCGCGAGCGCGGCGATATGGCCCGGTCCGCGCGCGGACAGCTCCAGAACAAGGAAGCGGGTATCGGCATCGGCGCGCAGCGCGGTCCATGGATGCCCGAGTTCGTTATTGAATGATCCGGGCGGTGCGACGACCGGACCGAGCGGTGTGAGCACGGCCGCGAGCAGATCCTTGGTCGAGGTCTTGCCCGAGGAGCCGGTCACCCCGACCACGGTGAGTCCGCCTGCCGCGGAAAGACGTTCGACGCTCACCCGGGCGAGCGTAGCGAGCGCGGCCAGCACCGCCGCCCCCGACCCATCCGAATCACCGGTGAGCGCAACGGATTTCGCGGGCACGGTACCCGGACTCGGAGCCACCACGATCGCCGGCACGCCGACCGGGCGAGCGGCGAGCACCGCGATCGCACCGGCGTCGACGGCGGCCTTCGCATAGTCGTGGCCGTCAGCGTGCTCGCCGGGCAGGGCCAGGAAAAGATCCCCGGAACCGATTCGGCGCGAATCGAATTCGACCGAACCCGTTACCGTCACCTCCGGGTCGGGGGCGTCGTGCAGCGTGCCGCCGACGACCTCCGCGATCTCCCGCAGTGTCATTTCGATCATGAAACCGTCAAGTCCTCCGCGTCCGACCCCTGCGGACTCTGCTCAGTATTGGATCGGCCGCGCTCGCGGGTCCCTGCGTGATCACGCTTCGCTACCGCCTCCTGGCCCGTCGCTCCCGCGGCCGTGTTGTCGTCCCGCGGGCCCCGCTCCCGTCGCTCCAACGCCGCCGCGAGCACCTCGCGGTCGTCGAACGGATGCTTCACACCCTGGATCTCCTGCCCGGCCTCATGTCCCTTACCCGCCACCAACACCACGTCGCCGGGACGGGCCCAGTCGACAGCGGCGGCGATGGCCGCGGCCCGGTCCCCGATTTCGCGCACCGCACCGCGTTCGGACTCCGGCACCGCCAGTGCGCCCTGACGCAGCGCGGCCCGGATGGCGGCCGGATCCTCACTGCGTGGATTGTCATCGGTGATGATCAGCAGATCGGCGCCGCGCGCACCGGCCGCGCCCATCAGCGGGCGCTTACCCGCGTCCCGGTCGCCGCCCGCTCCGACGACCACGGCCAGCCGACCAGCGGCACCGGCAGCGTCGGATTCTCCGTGGCCCTGCTCCGGGCGCGTCGCTCCCGCCGTCAGATGACCGCGCAGCGTGGCGATGACCGATTCCACCGCCGCGGGCTTGTGCGCGTAGTCGACGATGGCCAAGAAGTCCTGTCCGCGCTCGACCCGCTGCATCCGGCCCGGCACATCCACGGTGGCCAAAGCGGGTGCGGCGACGGCCGCATCCACTCCGGCGGCGGTGCACACCGCGACCGCGAGCAGTCCGTTGGCGACGTTGTAGCGGCCCGGAAGCCGTAGACGCACATCGACATTCGTCCGCGGTCCGGCGGCGGTGAACTCCTGTTCGCCGCCGTGCGCCGATACCTCGCCGGTCAGCTGCCAGGTGCCGGAACCGGTGGTGGAGACGGTAATCGGATCCGTGAGATCGCCGGCGAGGCGCTGGCCCCATACGTCATCGACGCAGATGACCGTTGTACGCGCGGCAACCGGCGACTCCGGTTCGAAAAGCCTGCGCTTGGCGGCGAAGTAATCCTCGAAGTCGGCATGGAAGTCGAGGTGGTCCTGCGAAAGATTGGTGAATGCGCCAACGGCGAAGCGCACACCGTCCACCCGGCCCAGCGCCAGCGCGTGGCTGGAAACCTCCATGACGACCGCGTCCACACCCTGCTCGACCATCAGCGCGAACATGGCGTGCAGCTGTGGCGCCTCTGGCGTGGTCAATGCGCTCGGGACTCGGCGACCGCCGATCCTGGTCTCGATGGTGCCGATCAGCGCCGTGGACAGACCGGCGGCGGCCAACCCGGCCTCCACCAGATACGCGGTGGTCGTCTTGCCCGAGGTGCCGGTAATGCCGATGATGCGCAGCCGCTCGGACGGATTGCCGTAGAGCGCGCCGGAAAGCTCGCCGAGCACCGACCTGGGCTGCTCGCGGACCAGCACCGGCACACCGAGGTCCCCCGCCAGTTCGGCGCCCGCGGGGTCGGTCAAGACCGCGACAGCGCCCCGTTCGACGGCATCGCGCGCGAAACGGGCGCCGTGCGCCTGCGCGCCCGGCAGTGCGGCGAACAGATCGCCCGGTTGCACCGCATGCGAGCGCTGCTCGATGCCGGTGACCTGGATCTGCGCGAGGTCGGCTCGGGACGAGCCGGCACCGGTCATGGCCAGTACGGTGGACAACGACGTCGACCGCGGATGGGTCGGCCGGAGCACGTGCTGGCTGGACTGCGCGGGCACAGGGCTCCTCTCGAGGGAATCGGCATGGACGGGAGTGGGTGTCGAGTCAGGTTACCGACGTCGGCTCACGGCCGGGCAACGCGGCTCCAATCTTATGAAGCTTGCAGAACGAATCGGCGCGACGGCTCGGGTGATGGCGGTATCCGGTCGCGCTGCAGCGCCCAGGAAGCGATGTTGTGGAACAGCGGGGCGACCGACCCGCCGCCGCTGCCGTCAGAGCTGCGAATCGGCGCGTCGAGCATCAGGCCGATGACATAGCGTGGGTTGTCCGCAGGGGCCATGCCAGCGAAGGTGATGTAGAACGACGAGGTCGAATAGCAGCTGCACCCCGGGTCGACCTTCTGCGCCGTGCCGGTCTTGCCCGCCACCTGATAGCCATCGATAGCCGCGGACGCACCGGTGCCCATCTGCACGCCCATCGGATCGCGCTGCACGACCGCCTGGAACATGCTGCGCAGCGTGGCCGCGGTCTGTTCGCTCACCACACGCACGCCGTCGGGCTGCGTTTCCTCGGTGCGGGTACCGTCCGGGGCGGTCTCGGCCTTGACAATGCGCGGTGGAATCCGCACGCCACCATTGGCAATGGCCTGGTACATACCGGTCATCTGCAGGGTGGTCATCGAAAGGCCCTGTCCGATCGGCAGGTTCGCGAAGGTACCGCCCGACCACTGGTCGCGCGCCGGCACCTTGCCCGGACTCTCGCCGGGCAGCCCGACACCGGTGCGCTGGCCGAGGCCGAAGCGGTTGACCATATCGGCGAACCGGTCCTCACCGACCCGCTGCGCCAGCATCAGCGTGCCGACATTGGACGACTTACCGAAGATGCCGGTGGTGGTGTAGGGCACGGTGTCATGCTCCCAGGCGTCGTGCACGGTGACGCCCGACATCCGGATCTCGCCGGGCACCTGCAGCACCTCGTCGGGATTGGTCAAGCCGTATTCGATGGCCGCGGCCGCGGTCACGATCTTGTTGACCGAACCCGGCTCGAACGGATCCTGCACCGATGGATTCTGCATTTCGGCATTGCCCCAATGCTGCGATCCCAGCGCGGGATTGAAGGTGTTGTCATTCGACATCGCCAGCACCTGACCGGTCTTGGCGTCCAGTACCACGGCCGAGGCCGCGTTCGCGCCTGACATCTCCTTGGCCTGCTGCACCTGCTGCTGCACGTAATACTGCAGATCCGAATCGAGGGTCAGCTCAACGGAGTAGCCGTTCACCGCGGGCTGCTTATCGCGCCAGCTGCCTGGAATAACGGCACCATCGGAGCCGCGGTCGTAGGTGTGCGAACCGTCGGTGCCCGCCAGCAGCGAGTCCAGCGACGACTCGAGCCCCATCTGACCGTGTCCGTCCCAGCCGGTGGTGCCGAGCACATTGGCCGCCAGCGAGCCGCCCGGATATTCGCGCACATCCTGGCGTTCGGCGCCGACCTCGGGAAATTGCACGGTGATATCGGAGGCGATGCGCGGATCCACATTGCGGGCGAGATAGACGAACGCTGTCTCACTCTTCAGCTTGTCCAGCAGCGCTGATTCGGCGGGTGCGTCCTTGCCGATCTTGTCGTGGATTGTCTTGGCGATGATTTTGAGCCGCTCATCGGGATCCGGGGCCTTGGCCGACTTCTCCTTCGCATCGGCGAGTTGTTTGCGCACGGCCACCGGCTGGAAGGTCAGCGCCTGCGCGCTCAGCGTGTACGCCAGGGACTTGCCGTACCGGTCGGTGATCGGGCCGCGGGTCGCCGTATCGATCTTGCGGGTGGTGCGCTGGCTGGCCGCCTGCGCGGACAGGCTGGGCGCGGAAATGCTCTGCACCCAGAGCAATTGGAGCGCCACGACCGCCAGTGCGACCAGCATGATCACCCGGCCGACACCGAGCCGCAGTCGCAGCGGACGGTCCTGGGCCGCCGTGCGCGGTCTGGATGCGGTAGCAGGCCTCGATGTTGTGGCGGCTCTGGCCGAGCCCGTATCGGCTGCCGACGGCCCGCGCCGCTGACGCGACACGGGCCTGGTCTGCCGCATGCTCATCGGGCGCCCTCGTCGAGGTTGGGCGCTGGTTGGGATGCATCGGGCTGCGGGACTTGGGCTTGCCCTGGGACAGGCTGCGGAGTTTCCGGTTGCGGCGTCTCCGCCGGCGCCTGAGCGAGCGGACTCGGCGTCGGCAGCGGGCTCGCCGGCGTCGGGCTAGCCTGTCCCGCAACGGTATTCGCAGGCTGACCGGTACCCGGTTGGGTGGGCGGCGCGGTCGGGGGGGTCGTCACCGGAATCAATCGTTCGCCGCGGGCCTGGGCATTGACCGTTGGTGCGACGGTCGCGGAGCTGTTCAGCGGCGGCACCGGTGCGCCCTGTGCGGGCGTCGGCTTGCCGATCACCGTTACCCCGCCATCGGGTCCGATGACCAATCGGGCCGGATCCTTGGCCGGAATCATCCCGAGTTCGCGAGCCCTGGCGGCGAGTTCGGGCGCGGAGTCGGCGGCCTCGACCTCGCGCTGCAGCGCCGCGCGTTCATCGGCCAGCTTGCGGTTGGTCGCCCTGGCATCGCCGAGCTGATAGCTGTCCTCGGCCGAACGGGTAGTGAGCAGCAGGGTGAGCGCGAGACCGCAGCCGAGCAGCGCGATGATGGCCGCCACGAACGGAATTCGCGCGGCCATCACCGACACGCGCTGTTTGGGTAGATCGTGATGGTCCCCCGACTGCTCGGCCCGCATCCGGCGCTTGGCATAGGCCCGTTGTGCGGCACCCGATTTCACCCGCTCGGCGGCCTGGACCCGGCGGGCGATCCGGCCCGGCGCCTCGACGGTACGCGTGCGCACACTCATGCTGTCCCCTCCTGGATTCTCTCCGCCGCGCGCATCCGCACGGGCGCCGCCCTCGGGTTCTCTTCGATCTCTTGTTCGGTGGCCTTCTCGGCGCCTCGCGTCAGCAACCTGAATTCCGGCCCCATACCGGGCAATTCGACCGGCAGGTCGACCGGTGTCCGAGATGTGGTGCGCGGTGCCAACTCCTGTTTGACCACCCGATCCTCGAGCGACTGATATGACATGATCACGATCCGGCCGCCGACCCGCAGCGAATCGAGGGCGGCGGGCAGGGCGGCGCGCAGCGAATCGAGCTCGCCGTTCACCTCCACCCGCAGCGCCTGAAAGGTCCGCTTGGCCGGATGACCGCCCGTCCGCCTGGCAGCGGCCGGAATGGTGGCATAAAGCAATTCGACCAATTCGGCACTAGTGCGGAACGGCTTCTGCTGCCGACGGCGCAGCACCTCGGATGCGATCTTGCCCGCGAAGCGCTCCTCACCATAGGTTTTCAGCACGCGCGCCAGATCACCGTGGCTGTAGGTATTGAGCACATCCGCGGCGGTGATGCCGGTGGTCGGATCCATCCGCATATCCAGCGGCGCGTCGACGGAGTAGGCGAAGCCGCGCTCGGCCTCGTCGAGCTGCATCGAGGAAACGCCGAGATCCATCAGGATGGCGCTCACCGAACCGGTGGTCGGCAATCCGGCCTGCTTCAGCGCGGCCCCGATGCCGTCATATCGGATGTGCACCAAGGTGATTCGATCGGCGAAAGGCGCCAATCGCTCACCCGCCAATGCCAGCGCATGGGTGTCGCGATCGAGTCCGACGAGATGGATATTCGGGTAGGTCCGCAGGAAGTGTTCGGCGTGCCCGCCCAAACCCAACGTGGCATCGACATATACCGCACCGGGTTCGGTGAGTGCCGGGCCGAGGAGCGCGTTGGCTCGTTGGAGCAGAACCGGAACATGGCGAGGACCGTCCTGTTCACGGTTCACCTCGACCTCCCGGAATCCTGCCTCGCGTCGTCGCGCATCGAGCCGTGTCAGTGGGATCACTCGCTGCGGGGTCGCCTTGTTACACAGCTACTTTCGAAAATACGAATGCCGCGGGGTCTCTGACCGGAGCCTCGGCACCTGGCGTCGGGGAAGTACGTCAGGGTCCGCGCGTCCGGGCAGAGGCCGCGTGGCACTCGTTCGCTGAGGGCTAGAAGATTCCGCCCAGCGACTCGTCTCTGGCTTGCGCGTAGTCCTCCTCGTGCTCGGCGAGGTAGGACTCCCACGCCTGCTTATCCCATATCTCGAGGAAGTCGACCGATCCGATCACCACGCAATCCCGCGAAAGGTTCGCGTAGCGACGATGATCGGCCGACAACACGATCCGGCCCTGGGCGTCCGGACGCTGTTCATCCGTACCGGCCGCAAGTGCCCGGACGAACGCGCGCGCCTGCGGATTGCTTCGAGATGCCGCCGCAGCTCGCCGTGCGAGTGCGGTGAACTCTTCCTTGGGATATACGGCAAGGCTGTGGTCCTGACCCTTCGTGACCATCAACCCTCCCGCCAGATCGTCTCGAAACTTCGCAGGCAACGTCAGTCGCCCCTTGTCATCCAACCGAGGTGTATAGGTACCGAGAAACAACCCGCTACCTCCCGGATCAACCCCGGCTTTCGGGGAGCACGATCACCTCGGATGTATGCCCTTCCTCTTGTGCGCGCTCCACATTACCCCACTTTCCCCCACTTTCAATCGAAACTCGGGGTGATCTGGCTCCCCGCGTCATCGATTACGCAGGTCATCCCAGCTATCACGGCGGTGGAGAACTTTTCCGTGTTCTGGCGACACGCGCCGCACGGCGAGACAAGCCCCCGACAACTATCAGCAAACACCCTGGTTCGCATGGTTTCGGCCGGTCACCTGGCGACGCGGAGCACAGTGGTGGGAGGTTGTGGGGGGAAGATCGTGGGGCGTTGTGGGGAACCGCGCGCGGCGCGCATTCAGCAGCCTGCTGGCACACGCATGAGAACGCGCCGCCGCACCTGTTGGGTGCGGCGGCGCGTTCGATATGTAGGTGTCGGCTACGGGCGCGCTACTCCTGATCGAAGCGGCGGCGGAACCGATCCTCCATGCGCTCGGAGAAACCACCGGACTTGCGCCCTCGCCCACGTCCGCCCGATCCGCCACTCGCGCCACCGGATTGGGCATTGCCCGACCGGTCGCCCTTGGCGATGCCCTTGGAACTGCCGAGCAGCAACAGCACGCCTGCGGCGAACATCACGATGAATCCGATCAGGCTGATGATCGGAAAGTCGCCAAGCTTGACCGGAGCGGCTATACCGGCGACAAGTAGAAACAGACCGAGGACGAACAGGGCCGCGGCCTGGAGTCTGCGACGACTCGAGGTCGAGCGAAGGCGTCCGCCGCGGACGGACGACGCGAACTTCGGATCCTCAGCATAGAGCGCGCTCTCGATCTGTTCGAGCATGCGCTGCTCGTGCTCGGAGAGTGGCACGGTACCTCCCCCGGCACTAGGACTTGGCTGTCGCCTCCGGGTAGGCGACAGATAGCCAAGGTCGGCTATCTGCCACCAATGATACGAGTTCGATCAGTGCCGTACCACCTACTCGTCGATAACTAAGCGGTCATGCCGCCGGACCAGCCCGGGGCGGGGCGCAATCGAGCCCCAGCATTCAGCAGATCTTCCACATCGTGCAGGAATGCGCCCACCCGCGAATAGAACTCGTCGGCCTGCTGATCATCTACATTGCGATCCAGCCCCGCCTCGAGCGCCGCCCTGATCTCCGAACGGGCGCTGAAGTAGTCGGCCCACATGACGAATTCGGGCGCAGCGCGCTGCATCAGCACCCAGGCATTGCGCGAGCGCGCCCGCGGCGCGGAGTCCGCCCCGGTGAACGCGAGCACCGCACCGGCGCCACGCAGCGCGGCCAGATATGCGGTCCGAAAACGTTCGCGCGGGTCGCGTTCTCCCGCAGCCTGCATCAGCAAGCCGTCCGCCCGCTGCAGCAGCTTGCCCGCCTTGCCGGGTTGCCCCGGGTGTTCGATCCGACCAGACATCAGCCGTCCCTCCGAGTCGCTCACCTGGCCTATCCTGGGCGCGAATGCCGAGTTTGCAGCACCGCGAGGATCGAACAGGTATTCGAACGTTTGAATTGAGATTGAATATAGGGACACCCACCGACAACTTTCCGCGGACCGACGAGAGCCATGACAGCCGTCAAGCCCAAACACACCCCCGCCAACGCCCCTGTGGTCATCGACGTTTCCGTCGCGGCGCTGCGCTCGCGGCTGCACGACGCACTGGCGGTGTACGTCGCGGCGATGGAATATCCGCACGGCACCGAACACCATCGCGCGCCGATGTGGACCGAACACACCACCCGCGTCGGCTGGCAGGGCGCCGCCGCCGTGATCCCGGATGATTCCGGGCAGATCGACCTGCGGACCGCGCCGATCGTGGCCATCGCCTACGGCTATCGCGGCGCCGCCCACCAGTGGTGGCACCAGCAGGTGCACAGCGGGATGCGCCGCTCGGGCTGGCCGGAACATTCTGCGCGCGAACTGCTTTCGGACTATTTCGAACTGACCGAGCTGCACGTGCATCCATCGGCACAGGGTCGCGGCATCGGCGGCGAACTGCTGACACGGCTGCTGGCCGATCGCACCGAGAGCGCGGTGCTGCTGTCCACACCGGAAGTGCGCGGCGAGGCCAACCGCGCCTGGAAGTTGTATCGGCGACTCGGATTCACCGATGTGATCCGGAATTTCGTCTTCGCCGGGGATACCAGGCCGTTCGCGATTCTGGGACGGCGGCTGCCGCTGTGAGCGGGCAGCGACAGAACCATGAACACAGCCGGCCACCCGGAACGACGGAGTTGAGCGCCAGCGAGGCGCGGGCGTGACGGTTGCGGTCGTCGGGTCGGGCCACAATGCCCTCGTCGCCGCTTGCTATCTGGCGCGTACCGGGGAGCGGGTGGAGGTGCTCGAGCGCGACGAGGTGCTCGGCGGCGCGGTGTCTACGATCGAACGGTTTCCCGGTCATCTGGTCGATCGCGGATCATCGGCGCACATCATGGTTCGCCATACCGGAATCATCGAGGAGCTGGAACTTTCGCGATTCGGCCTGCGCTACATCGATTGTGATCCTTGGGGTTTCACACCTGCGGGGCCGGACGGCAGCGCGCCGATCGTGTTCCATCGCGATCTCGATCGGACCTGTGCCGGGATCGCGGAGGTCTGCGGGATGCGGGATGCGTCGGCGTATCGGCGCTTCGTCGAGGTCTGGGGGCCGCGGTCGGCACGGGTGATGCGCGCGTTCGGCGGCGCGCCGACGCCGGGCCGACTGCTGCGTTCGTTCTGGGGGCTGGACGCGCATGAAGGCGGGAGCGCATTGTCGCGGGAGTTCCTGCAGACCGGCGACGCCCTACTGGATGGCTATTTCGACGATGAGCGGCTCAAGGCATCGCTGGCTTGGTTCGGTGCCCAGTCCGGGCCGCCGATGTCGGAACCGGGGACCGCGCCGATGGTCGGCTTCGCCGCGCTGATGCATACACTGCCGCCAGGACGGGCGGTGGGTGGCAGTGGGGCGCTGACAGCGGCGCTGGTTGCGCGGCTGCGCGCCGACGGCGGCGTGGTGTCGGCAGGTGATGCGGTCACCGAGTTACGACAGGTCGGTGCGGGCTGGCAGGTTCGCACAGCGTCGGGACGAAGCCTGCGTGCGGACACCGTAATCGCGGGCACCCACGTGCTGACGACGCTGGATCTGCTGCGCGACGGCGGATTCGACGGTGCGGTGCTCGATGATTGGCAGCGGCGGATCCGGGTGGGACCCGGCATCGGCATGGTGGTACGGCTCGCGAGCTCCGCGCTGCCGCAGTATCCGGGTAGTTCGACCGCCGAATCCGCCAATGGTCTGCAGTTTCTCGTCTCCGATCGGCGGCAGCTGCGCCGGGCGCACGGTGCGGCGCTGGCCGGAGATCTGCCACCGCGTCCGGTGGTACTGGCCATGAGTTTCAGTGCGCTGGATCCGACCATCGCCCCGCCTGGTGAACATCAGCTCTCGCTGTGGGCGCAGTGGCACCCGTACGAGCTGGCCGACGGAAGCGCCTGGGCGGCGCACGCGGAGTCGGAGGCCGATCGGATCATCGCCGAAGTCGAGTCCTATGCGCCAGGTTTCGGAACGAGTGTGCTGCGACGGCATGTGCAGACGCCGCTCGATCTCGAGCGCGAGCTCGGGTTGCGCGGCGGAAATGTGATGCATGTGGAGATGTCACTGGATCAGATGATGCTGTGGCGACCACTGCCAGAGCTGTCCGGGCAGCGGGTGCCCGGCGCGCCCGGGTTGTATCTCACCGGGGCTTCCACGCATCCGGGTGGCGGGGTGTCCGGAGCGAGCGGGCGCAGCGCGGCACAGCTGGTGCTGCGCGACCGACGGCGCAACCGGTTTGCCCTCCTGCGCAGGCGATGACAGAGCCCACCGGGCCACCCGCGCCCGAGCCGGACGAGCGCCCCAGGTCAGGGCTGGACAGCCTTGGTCAGGAAACCACCTGGCGAGCCGAGGCATCCGGCGCAGCGAACTGCGACGTCCGCGGTCCGGCAAGTCCCGAGAGCACCGAACAAACCCAGCACTCCGACACAACGAACTCCAACACCCGCAATCCAGCGAGCCCGAAGATCACCGGATGTGCGGAATCCTCCGGCGCGACTGATTTCGCGGTCCGTGATGCTGACCGGAACCCGGCAAGTCGGCGCGGCGCGGGTAGGCAGTCGCGGTCGGCGGCGAACTTTCGATGGACGCCGCGGTTGCTGGTCCCTGCGGTGACGGCGGTGCTGCTCGTGCTCGTGCAGATCAGTTATCCGCTTGCCTCTGGCGTCGCTCGCGATCGGGTGACCGTGGTGGTCGTGCTGTTATCAGCGGGGACGGCGCTGGTGCATGCCGGGGCAACGCGCGGCGTCAGGTATGCCTTCGGGTTCGTGGCGATTGTCTCCGGGCTCGGACTGCTTGCCGAAATCATCGGTACCGCAACGGGGTTCCCATTCGGCTGTTATGAGTACGCCGACGGCAGATTGGGGCCTGCGGTGGCGGGAGTGCCGTTGGTGGTCGCGCTGGCATGGACCGGTGGGCTGTATCCGGTGTGGATGGTCGCCGGATTGTTGACTCGCCGCTGGGCCACGCGAGTTGTTTCGACCGCGGTCGGGGGCGTGGGCTGGGATCTGTTCCTCGATCCGCAGATGGTGGCGGACCGGCAGTGGACTTGGTGTAGCGCCGGTCGGGGGCTGCCCGGACTCGATGAGATTCCGTACACCAACTATCTGGGGTGGTTCGCGGCGGCGCTGGTGATGGCCTTGCTGCTGACCCTCTTGGATCGCGTCGCGGGGTGGGCGAATGCGAATACGTTCGCGCCTGTGACCGAGCAACCGCTGTCGACAGCGCAGACACCGGGGGCAGCTCCCGATGCGGGGAAAGCTGGAACACCGGCGCTGAAGGTGGGAACGTCCGACTCGACCACTCCGGAGCACGGGTCCCCTCGATCTGGCTGCCATGAAGGCCGACATCGTCGAGGCAATGACCACCTCCTGGAACCGGTAGCCCCGATCTCGGCAGACACGGTGGTCCCGGTGGCGGTGTTCATGTGGACCTGGCTCGGATCGACACTCGCGCACGCGGTGTTCCTCGATCTGCCGTATTCGGCCTGGTACGGGTGTGTCGGACTGGGGGTGCTCGGCGTGCCGCTGCTGGTGCGGTCGGTCACGGCCCGGCTGGGCTGATACGACCTGGCCGATACTTCGGCGGCGCGCGTTCCGCCCGTCGCGTGGCAATTCGGGGCGAGCGCCTGGCACGATGTGTGCCGTGCAGCCGAGTCCTCTCACCGCGATGCCCGACACACCGGTTCTACCGCCGCGTTCGCCCCGGCCCGCAGCGCGGGTGGCCGCGGCGGTACTGCTGGCCGCAATGCTGGTGCCCATGCTCGCGGGCTGCCTGCGGGTGCAGGTGTCGATGGGTGTGTCGTCCAATGACCGGGTCTCCGGTCGGATCGTGGCCGCGGTGGTGCCCGCGGACGCCAATGACAAGGGCCCGCAGCTGAAGGCGCCCGATTCGCTGGCCGCGAAGGTGCGGGTCGAGCCGTACAGCCAGGACGGCTATGTCGGCAGCAAGGTCTTCTTCGAGGATCTGTCCTTCGGTGAGGTCGGCCAGCTCGGTGCGCTCTCCGATCAGACGCAGGGCATGTTCAACCTGTCGTTCCAGCGCACCGGCGATCTGGTCAGCCTCAATGGCCGGGTCGACCTGAAATCTGTTCCGCCGCATGGTTCGGATGTGCAGTTCACGGTGGCGTTCCCGGCCCGCGTCGCCAAGACCAACGGCAATCGTGAGGATGACTCCACCGTCTCCTGGAAACTGCCGCCGGGTGATGTTTCGACACTGCGCGCCGAGGTCAGCTACGCGGACCCGAATACCCGCTCCTTTGCGGGCTGGGCAGGCATCGTCGGCGGTATCACCCTCTCGGTCGCCGCCATTATCGCCGCCATCGCCTATATGGACCGCAACCCGGCACCGCCCGGCGCACCCGAGAGTGACTTTTCCCTGAGCAACCTGTGGCGTTCGCTGACCCGCCGCTGACGCGGCCCCTGCGTACCGGCGCGGCGATCGCCGCGTGGACGGGCGCGGGTATCGCGCTGCTCGGTTGTGGGACCGCGCTATTCAATCGCGCGACGGTGCGCCGGCTGTCGACCGGACCGAATACGGTGATCGAGCCGGTCACGGTATGCATCCCCGCTCGCGACGAGGCAACGCGACTGCCCGGGCTGATCGATGATCTCCGTGGCCAAGTGGGCGTGCCGCGACTGCGGGTGCTGATTCTCGACGATGCGTCGTCAGATGGGACCGAAGCGGCTGCGCTCGAAGCGATCGCGGGCGATTCGCGCTTCACCGTTTTCCGCTCCGATGCCGAACCAGCACTCGGATGGACCGGGAAGGCCGCCGCCTGCGCTCGACTCGCCGAGCTGGCCGAGGCCACGGTGCTGATCTTTCTCGACGCCGATGTGCGACTCACACCGAATGCGATCGCCGCCGCGACCACCGAATTGCGCCGCAGCCGGGCCGCATTGTTGTCACCGTGGCCGTACCAGGTGACCGAATCGCTGGCCGAGGCGCTCGTGCAGCCGCTGCTGTGCTGGTCATGGGCGTCCAGCCTGCCGATCGCGGCCGCCAACCGCAGCCTGCGCCCCTCGACGGCCGTCGCCTGCGGCCAGTTCCTGGTATTCGACGCCACCGCCTACCGCGCCATCGGCGGTCACACCACGGTCGCGGCGAGCCCCACCGAGGACTTGGACCTCGCTCGCGCACTGCGTCGTTCCGGCCGCAGAACCGCGCTAGTCGCGGCGGGTCCAACGGCGAGCACCCGAATGTACCGTGGCGCAGCCGAACTGGAGGCCGGTTACACTCGCTGGCTGTGGTCCGCTTACGGCGGAACGACAATCGGCGGTGCGGCAGTGGGAGCTGTGGCGGCACTGGCCTACTTGGTGCCCCCACTGGCCGCGATCGGTGGCCGAGGCTCGGTACGCACCGCCGGTCTCATCGGATACAGCGCCGCAGTCGCCAGCCGCCTCCTCGCCCGCTCACTGGAACGCGGCACCACCACCCGCACCGACATCATCGCGGCCCTGGCCCACCCCCTCTCCATCGACGCCTACCTCCGCCTCTGGACCCACTCCCGCCGCACCCACCACCACAACACCCTGACCTGGAAATCCCGCCCCCTCCCCCCCACCCACTAACCAACATCAGGCGACATCCATGGCGCTATCCCCCAACTGGATCTCGATGGCACCCGCCCCCCGAGTCGGACATGTGATCACGTGGAAACTGGGGCGGTATCTCCTGAGAAGCCCCGCCACCAGTGCCACTTGATCTTGATCGCGGAGTACGGACTGATGCGGTGGCTTCGCTACAGCGATGTTGCGGGGGATCTGGGTGCGTCACTCCTAGGGGCGTGCCTCGCCCCGAGGAGTTGCCGCACGCGAAGGAGCTGCCCGGGGATCCGCCCGGGGCACCCGGACGAGCGCACTTCGCGGACCGGCGGCACTCCGGGACCAGCCATGATCGCGGAGCTTCTGCCGGGGCGGATGTAGTCAGCGCACCGTAGTTAGGCCTACGGTTGGGACGACGAAGCAGGACTTGCCGCTGTTGTCCACGGTTCCGAAGACTGCGGCGAGTACCGTGCCGGATCCGGTGTCGACCGGGACCGCGCGCACCCCGCCGACCGGGAAGGCGGCGAAGAAGTCCTGGAGGGCACGTTCGGCCAGTGGCCTCATCTCGGTCGGGGTTTCTGCGGGCACCATTGTGCGGACCACATCGGAGATCGGACCCATGGCGGTGACGCCGCTGCGACCGTTGGCCAGGTTGACCCACGCGACATTCATGCCCGCGGCATTCGTGCCGTCCGGGCGCAGGCCGTAGGGGACGAAGGTGAACATGACTTGCCCGGCCTTGATGGCGGTCGGGTCGAGCCCCGGAATCGCCAGCGTGGTTTTGGGCCACGGGCCGGGCACCGCACCCGCTACGGCGGGGACCAGACCGAGTGAGCCGGTGTCGGAGCAGAACGGCGCGAGCGCCGGGTACAGGAACGGGTCGACGCCGAAGGTCCGCAACGCCTCGACGACAGCTCGGTAAGCGGCGAACAGGTCCCCGGGCGCGGACGGGGCGGTCGCGGACGGAACCGCTGGTGCGGGCATCGATGGCGGACCCGCGGCAGCGATGCCGGGGGCGGCGAGAGTCAACGCGACCGCACCGGTCGCGATGGCGGTTAGCGTGGTCAGACGGCGCAGCAGAGTCACGGCGGACCTCCTCATCGTCGGGCACGAATCGTGGACCGAGACTACTCCGGCAAACCTTCGCAACAGCGTCTATTTCCGCGAGCAACACGTTCGTGCCGCACACCGCGGCGGCAACCGCAGCTGGGCATTCCGGACGAAAAGCACGCGAAGAAACCGCGTCCGAAATGCCACCATCCACTGCACAACCGAGCCAATAGTGCCTGCTCATGGCCATACGAACAAGGTCTGCGCTCACGCTGATTCGTACCCTTGTGCCGGACTTCGCCTGCTTCGCATGATATTTCGGCTAGACCCATTGACCGACCCGTGCTCGGCGTCGGACACACCATCCAGAGCGACCGAGAGACCTGGCTCATCGACGTCGCAGCAACCCCCCGGCCACCGGGTGCGGGTGCTTCCGCCGGGAACGATGGAGGAACCGAAATCATGAGCGCGTCCGTCACATCCGATACTCCGGTATCGGATGTTCCGATACCGGGTGCACGCAGATCCGATGCCACAGCGTCGGGCGCCCCCACCGCCACCCACGCACCGGCGATCGCCAAGTCCTGGCATCCGTGGCGCTGGGTGATCAGCGCCATCGCACTCGTGCTGCTGGCCCAATTCGTCCACGGATTGGCCACCAACCCCGGCTGGGATTGGTCGACATTCGCCAAGTACTTCACCGCGAAATCGGTGCTGTCGGCGCTGAAGGTCACCTTGGAGCTGACCTTTTGGGGTACGGCACTGGGTTTCCTGATCGGTACGGTCTTGGCGATCGCCCGGCTGTCGAATAATCCCGTGCTACGGGTGATCTCGTGGGTCTATATCTGGGCGTTCCGCTCGATTCCGCTGATCGTGCAGCTGTTGTTCTGGTTCAACATCGCCTACCTCTACCACACGATCTCGCTCGGAATCCCGTTCGGTCCTTCGTATTTCACCTTCGAGGTGAACGGGGTGATCAGCGGGTTCACCGCGGCGGTCATCGGACTCGCATTGCATCAGGCGGCGTATGCGGCCGAGATCATCCGGGCCGGATACATTTCGGTCGATCCCGGGCAGCTGGAAGCGGCTGCGGCGCTGGGTATTCCTCGGGTGCGCCAGTTCCGCACGGTCATCGTCCCGCAGGCCATGCGCTCCATCCTGCCGAATGCGACCAATGAGGTGATCAGCCTGTTCAAGGGCACCTCGATCGTGTCCGTCATGGCGATCGCGGAACTCTTCTACCAGGTTCAGGTGATCTACGGTCGCAGCGGCCGGGTGGTGCCACTGCTCATGGTGGCCACCGTCTGGTACATCGTGCTGACCACGATTCTGTCGGTGGTGCAGTTCTATATCGAACGCCACTACGCCAAGGGCGCGCACCGCACGCCGCCGCCGACACCGGTACAGAAGGTGTGGCGCAGACTGCGCGACCTCGCCGAAATCGGTGCCGCCGCACCGCGCGGGGCGACTCGATGAGCGCGCCTGTGGCCCTGGTTCCTGCGGTAGAGGTGCGCGGGGTGCGTAAGTCCTACGGCAGCACCGAGGTACTCGCTGGCATCGACCTGACCGTGCGAGCCGGTGAAGTGGTCACCGTGATCGGCCCCTCCGGATCCGGCAAATCGACGTTGCTGCGGGTGATCAATCACCTGGAATCCCTGGATGCGGGCACTGTGCGCATAGACGGTGAACTGATCGGGTACCGGCTGCGCCGCAACAAATTGCACGCGCTATCGGACCGCGAAGTGCGCAAGCAGCGCTCGCATATCGGTTTCGTCTTTCAGCAGTTCAATCTCTTCCCGCATCTGACGGCGCTCGACAATGTCACGCTCGCACCGATTTCCGCGCAGGGTCGCCCGCGTGCGGAAATCGAGGCCGAGGCACGGGAATTGCTCGCGCGGGTCGGTATCGGCGAACTGAGCGACGCCTATCCCCGGCGGCTGTCCGGCGGACAACAACAGCGCGTGGCCATCGCGCGGGCATTGGCGCTGCGACCGCCGGTGATCCTCTTCGACGAACCGACCTCCGCACTGGATCCAGAACTGGTGGGCGAAGTCCTCGATGTGATCCGCGATCTCGCCGACGGCGGAACCGCCCTGGTGATCGTCACCCATGAAATCGGTTTCGCCCGTGAGGTCGCCGACACCGTCGTATTCCTCGACGGCGGCGTGATCGTCGAACAAGGTCCGCCCGCCGCTGTACTGGACAACCCACAACACCCGCGCACCCGCGCATTTCTGTCCCGAGTCCGTTGAGCGCGGTGCGCGCTCCCGATGAACAGGTATTCGATGAAGCTCTCTGCCCTGGTCGGCCTAGCCGCCACAGTCGCCATGCTGGCCACCGGCTGCGGCACCGATCCGGATGCGGAAAACTCCGCACAGCCCGCCGGTTCGATCACCTTCGATCTCTCCCCCGGCCAGTCCGGCCGGATCCACGCACCCAAGGTCGACACCATTGCCGCCGAACTGCCGCAGGCCATTCGGGATCGCGGCACACTCGTGGTCACCGGATCTGGCGGTGCCGCACCGCCACTGCGGTTCTACGCCACCGACGACAAGACCATCGTCGGGTCCGAGGTGGATTTCGCCTCGCTCATCGCCGATATCCTCGGCCTGAAGCTCGTTGCGCAGGTGGCTGATTGGTCGCAGAACTTCGTGCGGGTCGACTCCGGCGAGGCCGATGTATTCATCTCCAACGTCACCGTGACCGAGGAGCGCAAGGAGAAATACGACTTCGCCACCTACCGCAATGACACCGTCGCGCTGGAAATCCCCAAGCAGAGCACGCTGGCGTACCAGGATCGTAAGAGCCTGGCGGGCAAGCGGATCGGCGTGGGCAGCGGCACCAATCAGGAGCAGCTGCTGGTCAAGTGGAACGAGCAGAATATCGCCGAGGGCCTGCCCCCGATCGATATCGCCTACTTCCAGCAGGTCACCGACTACTACCTGGCGCTGGCCTCGCAGCGCCTCGATGGCTACCTCGGACCGAACCCGTCGGCGATCTATCACAGCACCACCGCGAACCAGACCAAGATCGTCGCGACCTTCTCCGGCGCCGGCGACGTATTGCAGGGCGAGATCGGTGTGCTCACCAAGAAGGACAACGGGCTGATCGGCCCCATCAACAAGGCCATCAACAACGCCATCCAGACCGGCACCTACCAGCAGGTCATCGATCGCTGGGGATTGCGGACCGAGACCGTGCCGAGTTCGCGGATCAATCCGCCCGGCCTACCGAAGAAGTCGTGATCGCATGAAGTTCCTGCTGTTCACCCTCGTCACCCGGGTGCCCGATCCGAATACCGGCCGGCTGCCCGAGACCAGGCAGCGACTGCTCGATGTCATCGGGCAGGCCCGCATCGCCGAAGAACTCGGCTACGACGGATTCGCCGTCGGTGAGCGGCACGAGGATCCGTTCCTCTCCGCCGCGCCGCCGGTGATCCTGTCTCATATCGCTGCGGTCACCTCGCGAATCAGCCTGTTCACGGCCGTCACCACGCTGAGCCTGTTGGATCCGGTACGCGCGTTCGAGGACTATTCGACACTGGACAATCTCTCCGGCGGCCGCCTCGAACTGATCATCGGCAAGGGCAACGGTGCGGCGCAGGCGAAGCTGTACCACGTCACGACCGAGGACCAGTGGGATCGCAATCGCGAGGGCTATGAGCTGTTCCGGGCGCTGTGGGACAGCGACACCGTGACCTGGTCGGGCCGGTTCCGGCCGGAGTTGATCGAGGCCAAGGCGCTGCCGCGGCCCTGGCAACCGCGCATCCGCATCTGGCACGGCAGCGCGACCAGCCGGGATTCGGTGGAACTGGCCGCACGCCACGGTGATCCGCTGTTCTCGGCGAATGTCACCAATCCGATCGAACCGTATGCCGAACTGGTGCGCCACTATCGGGAGCGCTGGGAGCACTACGGGCACGATCCGGCCGAGGCCCTGGTCGGCGCGGGCACCGCGGGATTTCATGTGGCGCGCACGTCACAGGAGGCTCTCGAGGTGTATCGCCCGATCTTCGAGACGCGACTGGCATTGGCCCGCAAGCTCGGCCTGCCGATCGTCTTCGAGACGCTCGGCGATTTCGCCGCGCGCAGTTCGGCGCTGGTGGGCAGCCCGGAGCAGGTGATCGACAAGGTCGGTCGCCAGCACGAGGCCTTCGGGCACGAGGTGATCCACCTGTCCGCCGAACGCGACGGGCGCACCGAATCGCAACATCGCGCCAGCCTCGAACTCTTCCAGGCCGAGGTCGCGCCCGAACTGCGCCGGCGCATTCCGAGCCGACCACTGGCCACCGCCCCCAACAGCCGCGCCACCACGCGTCCCGCCGACTACGACATCGATTCCCGCGGCGAACTCGTCCGCACCGAAACATCTGGAGTACCACAGTGATCCGTCCTCGCCACCGAATCGCGGCCGCGGCCGCCGCCGTCACCGCGGCCGCGAGTCTGGCCGCCTGCGGCACTGATTCGGCCACCGGCGGCGCCGACGCGGGTCCACCACGGCCGGGCGGCATCCTGCGCTACGGTCTCTCGCAGGCGCCGACCTGCTCGGATCCGGCGCAGTCCGGGACGAATCAGACGCTGTATGTGACCCGCCAGGTCGTGGATTCGCTGACCGACCAGGATCCCAAAACCGGTGAGGTCAAGCCGTGGCTGGCCAAGAGCTGGGAGATCTCCCCCGACGCGAAGGTGTTCACCTTCCATCTCGCCGACGGTGTCACCTTCAGCGACGGCACCCCGCTCACCGCGGATTCGGTGCGCAACACCTTCGATTCGGTGATCAAACTGGGCGGAGCAAAGGCACCGCTCGGCACCAGTTACCTCACCAACTACGTCGGCACCACCGCGGTAGACAAGCTCACCGCGCGCGTCGAATTCAGCAAGTCCAATGCCCAATTCCTGCAGGCGTCCTCGACCGCGCAACTCGGCATCCAGGGCGATGCCACCACGGCCGAGCCCGCTGATCAGCGCTGCCTGGGCGACAATGTCGGCAGCGGACCATTCACCTACGCGTCCTGGCGCCAGGATGCCTCGGCCACTCTGGCCAAACGCGCCGGATACCGCTGGGGTTCGGCGGTCTTCAGCCATCAGGGCGAGGCCTATCTGGACAAGATCGAGTTCACGGTCGTGCCCGAATCCGGTGTCCGCACGGGCAGTCTCATCTCCGGCCAGCTCGACGCCGTCAGCGACGCGCTGCCGCAGGACGCTCCGCAGATCGAGGCCGCGAACGGGCGGGTGCTGAGCACCGCGAATCCCGGTGTGCCGTTCGGCTTCCAGACCAATGTCACGCGCGGGCCGCTGCGCGATGCCGCGGTGCGCCAGGCACTGCTGCCCGCGATCGACCGCAAACAGCTGGTGGACACCGTACTCGGCCCGCAATTCAAACCCGCCACCAGCACATTGGCCAGCACTACGCCCGGCTACCAGGACCTTTCGGCCCGGCTGAGCTACGACCCGGCCAAGGCGCGCAGCATTCTGGACCAGGCGGGCTGGACACCCGGTGGTGACGGTATCCGCGCCAAAAATGGTGAGCGCCTGTCCTTCTCGGTGCTGTTCAGTCAGGCGTTCGCGGGCAATCAGGCCATCCTGGAACTGGTGCAGCAGCAGCTACGCCAGGTGGGTGTGGAGCTGAAGCTGGATCTTGTGTCGGGACCGGAGAGCACGGCTCGGCAGAACGTCAAGGATTTCGACACCACCTACTACAACACCACCCGTGCCGACGGTGACATCCTGCGCACCTCTTTCGGTGTCGACGGTCGCAATCTCAATGCCCGCGAACGCATCCCGGCATTGGATGATGTGCTCGACGGTCAGCTGAGCGCATCGGATACCGCCGCGCGCACCGCTCTGATCCGCACCGCACAGCAAGCGGTACTCGATGCGGGGCTGTGGATTCCTACGGTCGAACTGTCACAGGCAATCGGCGCGGGGCAGAACGTACAGGAGCTCGAGTTCGAGGCCTCCGCCCGGCTGCAGTTCTTCGACACGTGGTTGAGCGGGCGGTAGTCGTGACTCGGTATGTGGTTGTGCGGGTACTGCAGGCGATATGGGTGCTGTGGGCGGCCTTCACCATCTCGTTCGTGGTGCTCTACCTGCTTCCCGCCGACCCGGTTTCCATCGCGGCCGACGGTGCGGGTGCGGGCACCCCGATCGACAAGGCCGCGATCGCCGAACTGCAGGCTCGCTACGGACTGGACCGTCCACTCTGGGAACAGTATTGGACCGCGCTGACCCACGCACTGACCGGTGACCTCGGTCACTCCATTGCCACCGGCCAGCCGGTCACCACGGCGCTGGGTGATGCATTGCCCAATACGCTCGGATTGGCCGGTCTGGCACTGCTTTTCGCAGTGATCGGCGGTGTGGGTGTGGCCTTCGCGGCGACCTATGTCCGCCGCCCGTGGTTGCGTGACGCGCTCAGCTCCCTGCCCTCCCTCGGGGTCTCGGTGCCGACCTTCTGGACCGGACTGCTACTGCTGCAACTGTTCTCGTTCCACTGGCGGCTCGCCCCCGCCTTCGGCGGACACGGTTTCGCGGGCACCGTGCTGCCCGCGCTCACCCTTGCCATCCCGATCGGTGCGGTGCTGGCCCAAGTGCTCGCCGCTGGGCTGGCGTCGACTTGGCGTCAACCGTTCGTCGATGTGGCACTGGCCAAGGGCGGCTCGCGCGGATGGGTGCTGTGCAAACATGTGCTGCGTCCGGCCAGCGTGCCGACCTTCACCATTGCCGGGGTGCTGGTGGGCAATATGCTCGCCGGATCGGTGGTGGTGGAAACCGTTTTCGCCCGTCAGGGCGTGGGGCGGCTCACCCAGACCTCGGTACTGGCCCAGGACATTCCGGTCGTGCAGGGCATCGTGCTGCTGACCTCGACGGTCTTCGTCACCGTGAATTTGGCGGTTGACCTGCTGTATCCACTGCTCGACCCGCGGATCGGCGGTCGATCCCGCCGTGCGGCAACCGATTCCGAGAAATCCTCCAACGATATCGCGGAGGAGGTGGTCGTCCGTGCCTGAGCTCGGCGCGGCGCGCGATAACGCCGTACTCACGAGTCCCGGACTCCTCATCAGCGGCTGCGCCTTCGCGGCGAAGCCCGACCTTCGACAGCAGGTGACCGCTCATGGTTGAGGTCGCCGACGAGTCGCGACGGCTCGCATTACCCGGACTGCGCCGACCGGCGCTGCGATGGAAGTCGGTGTGCGGAAATGGCGTACTGATTCTGTCCGGCGCCGTCGCGGTGCTGGCGCTCGGCTGGGCGCTGTTCCCTTCGGTTTTCGCCAGCGGTGATCCGCTGACCGGAGTGCCCACGCAGAAGTTCCAGGGGCCCAGTGCCCAACACTGGTTCGGCACCGACAATCTCGGGCGCGACCTGTACACCCGGATGGTGCACGGCGCGGGACTCTCGCTCACCGCCACCCTGTCCGCCGTCGCCATCGCTTTGATCGCCGGATCGATACTCGGTCTGCTGTCCGGATCGATCGGCGGCTTGGTCGATACCGTCATTATGCGGTTCGTCGACGTGCTGCTGTCGATTCCGTCGCTGCTGCTATCACTCGCGCTGGTCACGGCGCTGGGCTTCGGCACCCGCAATGTGGCCGTAGCGGTGGGAGTTTCGCTGATCGCCAACTTCGCGCGGGTCATGCGCTCGGAGGTGCTTCGCGTTCGGCAGGCACCGTATGTGGAGGCCGCGCACGCTTGCGGGGTCCGCTGGTACACGGTGCTGGCCAGACATGTCCTGCCGAACTCGTATCAGCCGGTACTAGCCCTGGCCGCAGTCGAATTCGGTATGGCAGTGCTATCGGTTTCGGCGCTGAGCTTCCTCGGCTACGGCGCGAAACCTCCCACCCCCGAATGGGGCTCACTGATTTCAGAGGGACGCAATTTCCTCGCCACGGCATGGTGGATGACCACACTGCCCGGCCTGGTGATCATCGTCGTCGTGCTCTCGGCCCAACGCCTCGGCCGCGCCGTAGGAAGGAGTCACAGCGCATGAGTGAGCGCAGCACGTCCGCCGATCCGACGGACGGCACGCCGCGAATCCGCGACGTCACACATGGATCGAATGGGTCCGCAGCGGCACTGTTGCGCATCGAAGGCCTGCACGTGCGCTACGCCTCCGACAGTGGCGATGTCGCCGCACTCAGGGGCGTATCCCTCACGGTCGCACGCGGTGAGGTCGTCGCGCTGGTCGGCGAATCCGGTTCCGGTAAATCGACTCTGGCGCAATCGGTGATCGGATTGCTCGGTGCCAATGCCGAGATCACCAGCGGGACCGTCGCCTTCGACGGGGAGACGGTGGATACCGGATCCGAGCGGGCGCTGCGACGGATTCGCGGTGCACGGATCGGATTCGTACCGCAGGATCCCGGACTTTCGCTGAATCCGGTGCGGCGCGTGGGTGATCAGGTCGCCGAGGCGCTGCTCGTACACGGGCTCGCCGATCGCCGCGACGCGTACGCGCGGGCGATCGAATTGCTCGCCGATGCCGGACTTGACCTGCCGGAGTTGCGGGCGGCGCAATATCCGCACGAACTGTCCGGTGGCCAGCGGCAGCGGGTGCTGATCGCGGCGGCGCTCATCGCCGGACCGGAACTGGTGATCGCCGACGAGCCGACCAGCGCCCTCGACGCCACGGTGGCGCGACGCGTACTCGACAAACTCGCCGCGCAGACGGCGGCGCGCGGCACGGCCGTACTGCTCATCACCCATGATCTGGCGATCGCCGCTGAGCGGGCTGACCGGATCGTGGTGCTGAGCGGCGGGGAGATCGTCGAAACCGGTCCGACCGCGGCGGTGCTCGCCGAACCACGTCATCCGTATACGAAGCGATTGCTCGCCGCCTCGCCGAGTCTGGCCCCGTTCGACGGGTTCCGTACGCCGCGGGTGAACGCCGGTCCGGCGCTGCTCACAGTGCGGGATGTGCACAAGCGCTATCGCGCACCGGCCGGTGGTTCGATCACCGCGGTGGCGGGCGTCGGATTCGAACTCGGTCGCGGCGAAACCCTGTCGCTGGTCGGCGAATCCGGCTCCGGAAAGTCGACCACGGCGCGAATCGCCTTGCGGCTCACCGAACCGGACAGTGGCGCGATTGTGTTCGACGGGCAAGACCTGACCGCGGTGAAAGGTGGGAGGCTGCGCGACCTGCGCCAGCGCTTCCAGGTGGTTTACCAAAACCCCTATGGCTCATTGGATCCGCGCTGGCGGGTCGGCTCGATCATCGAGGAACCGCTGCGGGCCTATGCCGTCGGCGATCGCAAAGCCAGGCAGGAGCGGGTGCGGGAGCTGCTCGACCAGGTCGCGCTGCCGGAGAACTTCGCACAGCGTCGCCCGGCGGAATTGTCCGGCGGACAACGTCAACGCGTCGCCATAGCCCGCGCCCTTGCCCTGCACCCCGACCTGCTCGTACTCGACGAACCGGTCTCGGCACTGGACGCCTCCGTCCAAGCCCAGATCCTGGCACTGCTGGACCGCCTGCAAACCGAACTCGAACTGAGCTATCTGTTCATCTCCCACGACCTCGCCGTGGTCCGCCGCATCAGTGACCGTGTCGCGGTCATGCGCGACGGTCGCATTGTCGAATCCGGCTCCACGGCCGAGATTTTCGACAATCCGCAGCACGAGTACACCCGTGAACTCCTGTCGGCCATTCCCACACCGCACGTCACCGCACCGGGGGCTGCCTGATGACCGGCACCCGATTACGCCATCCCCATCGCAACCGCACACTCGAAGGAGCCAGAGCGTCATGACGACCAGCATCACCAGTCTTTTCGAAACCGAGTGGGCACATTGGCATCAGGCCAGACAAGACCAGTTTCGCGATCCGCTCGGCTTCCTGAGCCTGACCGGACTGCATTGGCTCACCGACCAACCCGAGCGCATTGCCGACATTCCCGGCACCTGGTGGGTCACCGACGACAAGGTGTTCATCACCGCCCGGCCCGCCGACCGCCTGCGATTCGAGGGCAGCGACATCGCGGGTGTCCAGATAGTCACACCGGCCGAAGGTGCGCCGGGACTCGATGTGCTGCACGAGAATCGAGTGCTCGAGGTGATTCGTCGCAGCGGCCTTTACGCCGTGCGCGTGCACGACCCGGCGGCACCCACATTGCTGAGCTTCGAGGGCATCCCGACCTATGCCCCGGACCCACGCTGGGTGGTCGACGGTCGCTTCGAGCCGTTCGACGCGCCACGCACGATCACCACCGGGGCCGTGGTCGACGGTCTCGAACATCACCACATCGCCTCGGGCACCATCGAATTCACCATCGGCGAGGTCACCGAGCGCGTCATCGCCTTCGGCGAGCCGACCAACCTGCGGGTGCTGTTCACGGACGCCACCAGCGGCGTTACCACCTACCCGGCGGCCCGCTCGCTGGCCGTCGAGGCGCCTGAAGCCGATGGCACGGTGCGCCTCGACTTCAACCGGGCGGCCAATCTGCCCTGCGCCTTCACCGATTTCGCCACCTGCCCGCTGGCACCCGCGGAAAACCGGTTGCGGGTGGCCATCGAAGCGGGCGAACAGCATCCGCGCCTAGGACGGTCCGCATGACGATCCCGCTTTCCATCCTCGATCTGGCCCCGATCAGCGCCGGATCCACCGCGCAGCAGGCCCTGCGCAACACCATCGACCTGGCCCAGCACGCCGAGCAGTGGGGTTACCGCCGCTACTGGCTTGCCGAACATCATTTCGTCTCGGTGGCGAGTTCCTCCTCGATCACACTGATCGGCCTGGTTGCCGCGGCCACCACCCGGATCCGCGTTGGCTCGGCGGCGGTTCAGGTCGGCCACCACACCTCGGCATCGATCGTGGAGGCATTCGGCACCATCGACGCGCTCTACCCGGGACGACTCGACCTCGGCCTGGGCCGATCGGGTCATCGCCGCACCCAGTTCGGCGCACAGCCGGCGCATCCCAAGGGTGGTCATCCGGTCGTCGATACCGTCACCGGGCGCACCGAGGTACGCGACGGCGTGGTGGTCCCGCCGCCCTTCGATCCCGGACGAATCACCGATCGGTCCAGGTTCATCGCCTCGCTCGGCGCACTGCAACAGCAGGGCGCGCAGGCGCCGGAATTCCCGGACCAGGTCGACGAGGTGCGCGCCCTGCTCAACGGCACCTACAAGAGCGCCGAAGGCATTGCGCTGCATGCGGTTCCGGGTGAGGGAGCACAGGTCGAGCTGTGGTTGTTCGGCAGCTCGGCCAGCGAAAGCGCTGAATTGGCAGGCGAACTCGGTCTACCCTTCGCTGCCGCCTATCACGTCTCCCCTGGCACCGCCCTGGACGCGGTCGCGGCCTATCGAGCAGCCTTCCGCCCCTCGGCCGATCTCGCCGAACCGTATGTGGTGATCTCCGCGGACGTGGTCGTCGCCCCCGATGACGCGCGTGCCCAACATCTGGCCGCCACCTACGGTCACTGGGTGCACAGCATCCGCAGCGGTGCGGGCGCCGCGGACTACCTCGATCCGGATACCGCCACCGCACTGACCCCGGAGCAGCGCCGATTGGTCGACGACCGGCTCGCCACCCAGTTCGTCGGCAGCCCACACACTGTCGTCGAACGGCTGCAGGCCCTGCAGCGCGTCACCGGCGCGAACGAACTGCTCGTCACCAGCGTCACCCACCGCCACGAGGACCGCCTCGAATCCCACCGTCTGCTCGCCGACGCCTGGGGTCTGCGCCCCGCCCGCGCCGCCTGACCCGACCGCTGCTGGGGTCAGGCGCTGATGGGGGCGGCGGTTACGCCGTAACCGAGGTTGGTGAGGACCTCACCGGTGGCCTTGGCGAAGTTCAGCGTGATGAAGTGCAGGCAGGGCGCGCCCTCAGCGATGAGGCGCTGGCCCATTTCCGTGGCGATTTCGATGCCGACCTCACGAACCGCGGCATTGTTCTCCTCGGGCCCGTCGCCGGCGGCCTTGCGGAGGCGCTCCATCACCGCGGGCGGCAGGGGACGCCCGCACAGTTCCTCGGCGCGGGCCACCGTGCGCAGCGAGGTGATGGGCATCAGCTCGGGGATGATCGGCTTCGCACCCTCGATCGGATCGAAGGCCGCGACGCGATCGCGCAGCCGCAGATAGTGCTCGACGTCGAAGAACATCTGGGTGATCGAATACTCCGCGCCCGCACGCAATTTCGCGGCCAGATACGCGGTGTCGTGCTCGAGATCCGGGGAACGGTGGTGGCCCTGCGGGAACGAGGCGACGCCGACATGGAAGTCGCCGAGGTCGCGCACGATGCGCACCAGCTCTTCGGCGTATGCCACGCCCTCGGGATGTTTGCGCCATTCACCGAGCGGATCACCGGGCGGATCGCCGCGCAGCACGAGAATATTGCGGATGCCCGAATCGGCGTACGCGCCGACCAGTGAGCGCAGTTCGGAGACGCTGTGCTCGACGGCGGTCAGATGCGCGACCGGCAGCAGCGTGGTCTCCTCGGCCAGTTCGCCGGTGATTCGCACAGTGCGGTCGCGAGTGGTACCGCCCGCGCCGTAGGTCATCGAGACGAAGGCCGGATGCATACGTTCGAAAGTGCGTGCGGCCCGCCACAGCCGCGCCTCGCCCGCGGCGTCACGCGGCGGATTGAACTCCACCGAGAAGGGCACCGAACCCCCCGAATGGGTCCGCAGACTCTGCACAACCGAGGGTGTTCCAGAGACGATCGGTGGCGTCGGGGACGGCCGGCCAGGGGTCGAACGTCCCCGCACGTTATCGAAAGTCACCGGTCCAGTGTAGTGGTGGCCCATTACCGGGCCGTCAGGTCGTCGCAACCGTACGCGTATTCTGCGAGCAGGCGACACGCTCGCAATCGCCGGAACGACACGCGCGACGGTCACCGTCCGGCGCCGAAGTACCCATAGTGCCCACGATCCACCGCGCATCAGCACCCGCACGACCTTGGAGGCTCCCCTGTCCGCCGGAACCGGTATCCAGACGCCTCAGCCCACCCCGCCCGCGAATCACACGCCGGCGCCGGGCACCCCCGGATTCGTCGCTGCGGTCGAGGACGCGCTCAAAGCCTTCTTCCAGACCCGCCGCCCCATCGTCGAGCCGCTCGGTCCGGTTTTCATCCAGGCCGCGGACGCGCTCGAACTCTTCGTGCTGCGCGGCGGAAAGCGCACCCGCCCGGCCTTCGCCTGGACCGGCTGGCTCGGCGCGGGTGGCGATCCCACCGGCCCGCACGCCGCCGCGGTCCTGAACGCCTGTGCCGCACTGGAATTGGTGCAGGCCTGCGCGCTGGTGCACGACGACATCATCGACTCCTCGCGCACGCGTCGCCGCTTTCCCACCGTGCACGTCGACTTCGAACAGCGCCACCGCGACCACGGCTGGGCCGGTGACGCCGCACAGTTCGGCACCTCGGTCGCCATCCTTGTCGGCGATCTGGCGCTGGCCTGGGCCGATGACTTGGTGCACGCCGCCGGACTCGACGCCGCCGCCCTCGGCCGCTTCGCGTCGGTCTGGGCACTGATGCGCACCGAGGTGCTCGGCGGGCAGCTGCTCGATATCCACGGTGAGTCCGCGGGTGACGAATCCGTCGCGGCGGCGCTGCGCATCAACCGCTACAAGACCGCGGCCTACACCGTGGAGCGCCCGCTGCACCTGGGCGCGGCACTGGCCGACGCCGATCCGCAGCTGATCGAGGCATACCGGACCTTCGGCACCGATATCGGCATCGCCTTCCAGCTGCGCGACGATCTACTCGGCGTCTTCGGCGATCCCGCGGTCACCGGAAAGCCTTCCGGCGACGACCTGCGCGAGGGCAAGCGCACCGTCCTGGTCGCCGAGGCGCTGCAGCGTGCCGACGCCATCGCTCCGGCCGCGGCCGATCTGCTGCGCACCAGCATCGGCACCGATCTGACCGCGGACCAGGTGGAGCGGTTGCGCGCGGTGATCATCGAACTCGGCGCGGTCGACGAGGTGGAGCGGCGCATCACCGATCTCACCGAACAGGGTCTGGCCGCGCTGGCCTCTAGTGCCGCCACGCCCGATGCCAAGGAGCGGTTGCGCGCCATGGCACTGGCCGCGACGAGTCGCACCCACTAGCCGCGAGAGATGCAGATGAAAACAGTTGCGGGACCGACCGATCGCGTCGTGGTCGTGGGCGCGGGCCTATCCGGCCTCGCCGCCGCCCTGTATCTGACCGGAGCCGGGCGCACAGTCACCCTGCTCGAACGCGCCGATCATCCCGGCGGCCGCGTCGGCCTCTACCGCGGCCCCGACTACGAAATCGACTCCGGCGCAACGGTACTTACCTTGCCGGAGCTGATAACCGACGCCCTCGCCGCCGTGGACGCAACCCCCGAAACCTGCACGCCGCCACTGCGCATCCACCAACTCGCCCCCAGCTACCACGCCCGCTTCGCCGACGACTCCACCATCCGCGTCTACGCCGATCCCGAGGCCATGGCCATCGAGGTGGCCCGCGTCTGCGGCGATGACGAGGCGCTGCGCTACCGACGGCTGCGCAACTGGCTCGCGCAGATCTACCGCGCCGAATTCACCGAGTTCATGGATACGAACTTCGATTCGCCGCTCGATATGGTCCGCTACCCGGCCAAACGTCGCGCATTGGCCACCCTCGTACGACTCGGCGGATTCGGCAGGCTCGGCCCGCGCGTCTCCCGCTTCCTGCGCGATCCTCGTCTGGCCCGACTATTCACCTTCCAAGCGTTGTACGCGGGCATGGCCCCGGCGAAAGCACTGGCCGTATACGGCGCGATTCCGCATATGGACACCTCGCTCGGCGTCTACTTCCCCGAGGGCGGTATGCGCGCAATCACCGCCGCACTCGCGGACGCCTTCACCGCGGCGGGCGGCGTACTCGCGCTGAACACCGAGGTCACCGGGATCGAGTACGCGGGCGGCCGGGCCAAGCAGGTCCGCACCGCAGACGGGCGCGGCTTCGATTGCGACGCCGTTGTCCTCACCGCCGACCTCGGCGCACTCGAGCGCTTCGGCGTGCGCCGCCGCCGTGGACTGCGCGCGGCGCCCTCCGCCGTTGTCGCACACGGCACCATCCCCGTCGCCATCGCTGAGACCTGGCCGATCCAGGCGCACCACACCATTGATTTCGGTGCGGCGTGGAACCGGACCTTCGACGAAATCGCCGCCCGCCCCGGCCGCGGCCGCCTGATGAGCGACCCGTCATTGCTGCTCACCCGACCCGCACTGACCGATCCGTCGCTCTACATCGATCGCCCCGACGGCAGACACGAACCCTTCTCACTGCTGGCCCCCTGCCCCAACCTCGACGCCGCACCGCTGGACTGGACCGAGCTCGGCCCCGCCTACCTGCGTGAACTCCTGAATGTGTTGGAGCAACGGGGATATCACGGAATCGCCGAACACTTCACCGTGGACCACCTCGACACACCAGGCACCTGGCGCGAACAAGGCATGCTCGCGGGCAGCCCCTTCTCTGCGGCCCATCTATTCCGACAAACCGGCCCATTCCGTCCGCGCAATTTTCCCGGCGGCAGCGACAACGTGGTTATCGCCGGTTGCGGCACCACTCCGGGTGTCGGCGTGCCGACCACCCTGCTATCGGGAAAACTGGCGGCAAACCGAATTATCGGCACTGTGCAAGCCACTCGGGATGAATCCCCACGCACCAGCGGGATAGTGTTCCCGGCAAGCCGATAAACTAACGGCCGACCTATTCGCCTGCGGTTACGACCGCCGACCACTCCGGGGGGACCGACACCACATGCATCCCCCTGAGACGACGGCCGCCGCGCCCACCGACAACTCGATCACCGCGACCGAAGACGAGGCGCGCCCATCGAGCGCCCCTGCGCGCCCGACCACCCCGACCGTCGCCGAACCAGGGCTACGAACCTGGCTACGAACCACCGCCGACTTCGCCCGCAGCCCCGAAGGACATTCGGCGCTGCTCGGATTCTTCGGCGCGCTGATGATCACCTTCGGCGGATTCGGCGCGGGCAGCGTGCGCAAACGCGATCCGCTGCTCGAGGCGATGCATCTGTCGTGGCTGCGGTTCGGGCACGGCTATGTGCTCTCCACCATGGTCATCTGGGTCGGTGTGCTGCTGATGATCACCGCGTGGGTGCGCTTGGGCCGCACCACGATCGGATTCGGCGACCGGCCCGACGCCGGGGTCACGCTGAACGAACTGCGCGCGATCGTCGGCATCTGGATCTTCCCGCTCTTGTTCGCGGTGCCGATGTTCAGCCGCGACGCGTATTCGTATCTGGCTCAGGGCGCGCTGCTGCGCGACGGCTTCGATCCCTACGTTTCCCCGCCGGTCGCCAATCCCGGTGTGCTGCTGGACAATGTGAGCCCGGTCTGGACCACCACCACCGCGCCATACGGTCCGATCTTCCTGCTGCTCGGCAACGCGATCACCGCGATCACCGGCGATAACGTAGTCGCGGGCACCATCGCGCTGCGGCTGGTGATGCTGCCCGGCCTGGCACTGATGATGTGGGCGGTGCCGTACCTGACAAAGCACCTGGGCGGTAAGCCGAACGTGGCACTCTGGCTGGCCGTACTCAATCCGCTGGTGCTGATCCACCTGATCGGCGGTGTGCACAACGAAATGCTGATGGTCGGGCTCATGTGTGCGGGCATCGCACTCGTGCTCGAGCGCCATCATGTGGCGGGCATCGTGGTCGTCGCGATAGGCGTCGCCATCAAGGCGACCGCCGGTGTCGCACTGCCGTTCCTGGTCTGGATCTGGATGCTGCACGAGCGCGAACGCCGAGCGCTACAACGGGCCGCGCAATCACCGGGTGCCACCCAGAGTGTCGAGACCGAGGCCGAACCCGCGCGACCGAGCGCGGAAGTACCGCATCCGGCGCTGATGTTCGCCAAGATCGCCGGACTCGGTTTGAGTGTTTTCGCGGTGGTCTTCGTGGCCGCCTCGGCCATCGCCGGAGTCGGCATCGGCTGGCTGACCGCGCTGTCGGGCTCGAAGAAGATCATCAACTGGCTCTCGCTGCCGACGATCATGGCGCATATGGTCCGCTGGGTGACGCCGTTCCCGATGGATCCGGTGCTCGCGGTGACCCGCGCACTCTGCGCGCTGGCGCTCGTCGCTGTGCTCGCGTGGACTTGGTGGCGGTTCCGGCACAGCGAACGCGAGGCGGTTTTCGGCATCCTGATCGCCTTCGTCGCCATCGTCATCCTCTCGCCCGCCGCGCTGCCCTGGTACTACTCCTGGCCGCTGGCGCTCGCCGCCGGGTTCGCGCTGTCCACCACCACGCTGATGGTGCTGGTCGGGTTGTGTACCTGGTTGATGCTGGTCTTTCAGCCGGACGGTTCGATCGGGCTCTACAGCTTCGGGCACGTCGCCGCCGCGACCTTCGCCGCCGTCGTCGCGGCACTGTCACTGCGACGGGTCGACCCACTGCGATTGCGCGCTACCCCACCGGAGAGCAATCCGGTCGCCGTCACCCGGTCATGACCGAGTTCGCTCATACCGCCCGCGGCGAGGAACTGGCCGCGGCATACCGCGTATGCCGTGCGATCGCCGCCGTGCACGGGCGCACCTACTTCCTGGCCACCCGACTGCTGTCCGCGCCACGAAGACCCGCGGTGCATGCGCTCTACGCCTTCGCGCGCATGGTCGACGACATCGTCGATCACCCCACCTACGACGCCGAACACGGTCCCGCCGGCGAACTCGATCTCGTCGAAAAGCAACTGCGCGTCGCCTTGGAGCAGGCAAAGCCTCCCGTCGACCGGCGCACCCAGGTCCTCGCCGCACTGGCCGACACCATCCAGCGCTACGACATTGCGCCCCAGCACTTCTGGACCTTCCTGGACTCCATGCGAATGGACGTGCCGGGCACCGCGCACTTCCGCGCCCACTACGCCACCATGACCGAACTGCGTGACTACATGCGCGGTTCAGCGGCCGCGATCGGTCTGCAGCTGCTGCCCGTACTCGGCACGGTCGTCCCGGTGGCCGAGGCCGAACCCGCCGCGGCCGGACTCGGCGAGGCCTTCCAGCTCACCAATTTCCTGCGTGATATAGCCGAGGACCTGGACCGTGGCAGGATCTACCTGCCCACCGACGAACTCGCGGCCTTCGGCGTCGACGCCGACCTGCTCGCCCACTGCCACCGGATCGGCCACACCGACCAGCGGGTCCGCCGCGCACTGGCCCACCTGATCGCGATCAACCGCGACCTCTATCGCTTCGCGAACCCTGGCATCGACCTACTCGCCCCCCGGGTGCGCCCCGCCATCCGCACCGCGAGCACGCTCTACGCCGGCATCCTGGATGAAATCGAACACGCCGACTACACGGTCTTCGCCCGCCGCGCCGCAGTCCCCCGCCACCGCCGCCTGCGTGTCGCGGCAATCGAGTTCACCTCTGCTGCCCTACGGCACTGAGACTCGATCGCAACTACGCCACTCACGCTTCCACCGCCGAGCAAGTCTTACGAGCGACCCATTCACGGCCCGTCTGGCGTCCGAGCCGTCGAAGCACATGCGACACCGGCCCGAGTCTCAGCACCCCGTGCACCAGGGGCGCCCCGCCAACACCAACCCCCAACAGAGCGAGTCCTACGAGCGACCGTTCGCGGCCCAGCTCGCATCGGAGCCGTCCAAGCACATGCGCCACAGGCGCGAGTCTCGACCTTCCAGCACACGTGCACGAGGCGCCGAACGCCCCGCCATCACCGACCCCAACTGAGCAAGCCTTACAAGCGGCCCATTCACGGCCCGTCTCACATCCGAGCCGTCGAAGCGCATGCGCCGCAGGCGCGAGTCTCGACGGCTCGGACGCGAGACACCAGGGGGCCGCGAACACGCCGCGGCCACGCGTCCAACAATTCAGAAGGGATCGGCTGCCGCGCGGCGCAACACCTCGCGTGCGAGCGGGCCGTGCAATGCGTCGACGGGCTTACCGGGCAGGCTCTCGTCGTCGGTGAAGATCCACTCCAGGATCTCCTCATCGGTGTACTTGGCGTCTTTCATGACGGTGATCAGGCCCGGCAGCGGTTTCACGATCGCGCCGGTATCGTCAAAGAATCGCTCGGGCACGCCGGCGACGCCATCGCGGCGCACGGCGAGCAACTGGTGGTCGCGCAGCATCTGATGCACCCGGGTCACCACGAGCCCGAGCTTGTCGGCCACCTCGGGTAGCGGGATCACCGCCTCCGACTGGGGAAGAACGTCGTCACTGCAAGGAAATGCACTCACTCGGATAACGGTAGACGCTCCCGCTCCGCGTGACTCGAGACACCCTGGACCGTGCCCCCACGATTCCACAGCGGAGCGAGTCTTTCGAGCAACCCGTTCGCAGCCCGTCTCACCTCCAAGCCAACCAAACGCATGCGCCACAGGCGCGAGTCTCGACCTTCCAGCACGCGTGCACGAGGCGCCGAATGCCCCGCCATCACCGACCACCACGGAGCGAGTCCTACGACCGACCCGTTCGCGGCCCATCCCACCTCCAAACCAACCAAACGCATGCGACACAGGCGCGAGACTCAACCACCCAGCACGCGTGCACCAAGCGCCGGACAACCCGCCACCCCCAACCCCAACGGAGCGAGTCTTACGAGCGACCGTTCGCGGCGCCGCAGGCGCCGCAATCAGACAGAGCCCGCGAACACGCCGCGCCCGCGCGGCCAAAAATCCAGCAATCGACACGGCTACGATCGTGAGCGGGCCGCGCGAGGCGGTCAATCGCTTGTCGCGTCGGAGCGAGGGGTGAGAATTTTGTGAAAGCCGGAGGACATCACTTGATCGGGCAAATCCTGGAGGGGCGCTACCGCATCGATGCGCCGATCGCGCGGGGCGGGATGTCGATGGTCTTCCGAGGCGTGGATACCCGCCTGGACCGTCCGGTCGCCATCAAGGTGATGGATCCCAAGTTCGCCGCCGATCCCCAGTTCCTGTCCCGGTTCGAATTCGAGGCGCGCGCGGTCGCCAAGCTCAAACATCCGTCCCTGGTCGCGGTCTACGACCAGGGTGTGGACGGTGAATATCCGTTCCTGATCATGGAACTGGTCGAGGGCGGTACGCTGCGCGAGCTGCTGCGTGAACGCGGTCCGATGCCGCCGCATGCGGTGCGCGCGGTCGCCGAGCCGGTTTTGGCCGCGATCGGCGTCGCGCATTCGGCGGGCCTGATCCATCGCGATATCAAACCGGAGAATGTGCTGATCTCCGACTCCGGCGAGGTGAAGATCGCCGATTTCGGTCTGGTTCGGGCAGTCGCCGCCGCGAATACCACCTCGGCGAGCGTAATCCTGGGCACCGCCGCCTACCTGTCACCCGAACAGGTGACCGCGGGCACCGCCGATTCCCGCAGCGATGTCTATTCCTTCGGCATCTTGATCTTCGAACTGCTCACCGGCCGAGTCCCGTTCACCGGCGACACTTCGCTATCGGTGGCGTATCAGCGCATCGAGAACGATGTGCCGAGCCCGAGCGAATTCATCGACGGGGTCCCGCCGGAGTTCGACGAGCTGATCGCGCGGGCCACCAATCGCGAACCCGCGCACCGCTTCGCCGATGCCAACGAGATGGCGGCCGAACTGCATTCCATCGGGGTCGCGCTGAATCTGCCGCCTTATCGGGTGCCCGCACCGCAGGAATCGGCCGAACACCTCAGCGCCAGCTACCAGTTCGCCGCTCCTACCCCACAGCAGGCCAGAGCGGCGGCACCGCAGCCGCCGTCCGCGCAGCACACCAAGGTCGTCACCGCGGCGCGGCCGCGGGTGCCCGATTACGGTCCGCCCGACAACTACGGACCGCCGGAAACCTACGGCGATCACTACCCACCATCACATTCGCCGCAGTCGTCCCCCTTCGCGGACGACCGGACCAAATCGCGTCGCACGGTACTGCTCTGGGTCACCATCGTCGCGATTCTTACCCTGCTCGTCGGGATCGGCGGCTGGTGGTTGGGCGTGGGGCGCTACTCCGCCGTCCCGTCGGTCGCCGGGAAGGATCAGGCCAGCGCGATTTCGGCGCTGTCGGACGCCGGTTTCGACACCGAGATCAGACAGAAGACTTCCGACACCATCCCGGTTGGTGGGGTGGTCGGCACCGATCCTTCGGCTGGATCCAAGGTCACCAAGGGTTCGACGGTGGCCGTGCTGATCTCCAGCGGCAAACCCCGCGTCCCGGAGCTCAAAGCGGGCGACGACATTTCAAAGGTCAACCAGCTCATCCGCGATGCCGGACTGCAACCGGTGGACGCGGGTGAAACCGGTAGCACCGCACCCAAGGGCAGCTTCGCGAAGGCGGATCCGGCTCCCGGCACCGTCCTGCCGCTGGCCGCGCAGGTAAAGGTCTACCGCAGCAAGGGATCTCAGCCGGTGAAGATGCCCGATGTGCGCGGCAAGACCACCGAGGAAGCAAATAAGGTGCTCACCGCGGCCGGAATCACGGTGCGCGAGACCAGAACTCAGTACGACCGGAGCATCGAGGCGGATAAGGTCATCGCCACCGAACCGGCCGCGGGCGCCACGATCCAGTCCGGCGACGGCGTCACCTTGATCGTCTCCAATGCCGTGAAAGTGCCCCTGCTGGTCGGTTCGAGCGTCGCCGACGCCCGCTCCAAGCTGCAGGGGCTCGGCTTGGTGGTGGCAGTGCGTCAGCTCACCCCGAACGAGAGCTCCGTGGTGATCGGCCAAGTTCCGGGCGTGGGCTCCAATGTCGAGGCGGGCAGTACCGTCTCACTGACGGCACTGCCCTGACGACAACCGCAGCGCCGCATGTCGCGCGCGGCGCTCCTGTCGAAAGCCTTGGTCAGCGAAGCATTTCGGCGACCAGGAAGGCCAGTTCCAGCGACTGCTGGGTGTTCAGCCGCGGGTCACATGCGGTCTCGTAGCGACCGGACAGATCCAGATCGGAGATGTCCTGTGCGCCGCCGAGGCATTCGGTGACATCCTCACCGGTCAGTTCGATGTGCAGCCCGCCCGGATGGGTGCCCAGTGCGTGGTGCACCTCGAAGAAGCCCTGCACCTCGTCGATGATCCGATCGAAATGCCGCGTCTTATAGCCGGTAGAGGCCTCGTGAGTGTTGCCGTGCATGGGGTCGCACTGCCAGATGACCTGGTGCCCGGTCGCCTGCACCTTCTCGATAATGGGCGGCAGCACGTCGCGCACCTTGGTATTGCCCATGCGCGAGACGATGGTCAACCGGCCCGGCTCGTTATTGGGGTCGAGCCGCTCGACGTACTCCACGGCCTGATCCGGCGTGGTGGTCGGGCCGATCTTCAGGCCGATCGGATTGGCGAGCAGTTCCGCGAAGGCGATATGCGCGCCGTCGAGCTGCCGGGTGCGCTCGCCGATCCAGAGGAAGTGCGCGGATAGGTCGTAGAGCACCGGCTCGCCCGCCGGGTTCTCGCCGAGGCGCAGCATGGCGCGCTCGTAGTCCAGCACCAGCGCCTCGTGGCTGGCGTAGATGCGGGCCGACTGCAGGCTCGGATCATTCACCCGACAGGCGGTCATGAAGGCCAAACCGCGGTCGATCTCCTCGGCCAGCGCCTCATAGCGCGCACCGGCGGGCGATTGGGCAACGAAGTCGCGGTTCCAGTCGTGCACACGGTGCAGATCCGCCATGCCCGCGCTGGTCAGGGCACGTACCAGATTCATGGCCGCGCTGGCGTTGGCGTAGGCGCGAACCAGTCGCGAGGGGTCGTGCTCACGCAGCTTCGCGTCGGCGACCAGCGAGTTCACCATGTCACCGCGGTAGGACTTGAGGCCGAGCGCATCGGTGTCCGCCGAACGCGGCTTGGCGTACTGACCCGCGATGCGCGCGACCTTGACCACCGGCAGACTCGCACCATAGGTCAGCACGACGGCCATCTGTAGCAGGGTGCGGATATTGCCGCGGATATGCGGTTCGGTGTTATCGGCGAAGGTCTCCGCGCAGTCACCGCCCTGCATCAGGAAGGCCTCGCCGCGGGCGACTTCCGCGAGCTGAGCGCGCAACTCCTCCACCTCGGCGGGCACGCAGATCGGTGGCACGCTCTCCAGCACGGTGCGCATCATTGCCGCCTGCTCCGGATCCCACGCCGGCTGCTGTAGCGCAGGACGCGCCAGTGCGTCGTCCAGCCGCCTCCGCAGCTCTGCGGGCAGCGGCGGCAGCTCCGGCAGGCGATCGATGGGTACGTCGACGGTCCAGTTCACTCGTTCAGAATACGGATACCCCAGCATGCGCAGGTACCCGGTATAAGGGGTGGATTCTATCCACCTAGGGTGGATAGCCGGGCACTATCGCCGCACCGTACCGATCTCTGGAGGACAGACCGATCTCGCTTCGATACTTTTATGACTGCGAATTCATCGAGGACGGGTCGACCATCGACCTCGTATCGATCGGTGTGGTCTGCGAAGACGGCCGCGAATACTATGCGGTGTCAACTGAATTCGATCCCGAACGCGCGGGTCCATGGGTACGCAGGTACGTGTTGCCGCAGCTCCCGTCGCCTGCCTCTCCGCTCTGGCGCAGCCGTGAACAGATCCGCAAAGACCTCTACGAATTCCTGGTTCCGCGCCCCAGCGTCACCCCTGAACTGTGGGCCTGGGTGGCCGCCTATGACCATGTCGCGCTGTGCCAGCTCTGGGGATCCATGGTCGACCTGCCCAATGCGCTGCCCCGCTACACCAACGAACTGCGTCAGCACTGGGAGGCCCACGGCCGTCCCGAATTGCCCCCGGTCCCCCCGGACGCCCACGACGCCCTCGCCGACGCCCGCCACAACCTGGCCAAATTCGAGGCCATCGAGGCCGCCCGCCGCCGAGTCTCCCTTTAAAGCGAAAGGCCCCGAGTCGAATTCGACTCGGGGCCTTTGCTTATCGGTCAGTGCGTGGACTTACCGTTGCGACCGTTCGCCTTTTCCTGGACCTTCTGCAATACGGCGAGCTGCTTGTGCTCTTCCGCGTGGTCGTCCTCGAAGGCTTGCTCGATCTCGTGCAACGGATCGGCGCGCAGGAAGCTACCGGTGCCCGGCTTACCGGCCGAACCCAGCTTGTTCATCTTCTTGGGCACCGTCGCACCCTGATACTCCAGCGGGATCGGGTGGCCGTGATCGTCGACCGGGCCGAGCGGCTGATGCACCTCGATGTACTCACCGTGCGGCAGCCGCTTGATCACACCGGTCTCGATGCCGTGCTCGAGCACCGCGCGGTCACTGCGCTGCAGACCGATGCAGAACCGGTAGGCGATGAAGTACGCCGCCGGCGGCACGACCAGCAGGCCGATGCGGCCCATCCAGGTGGTGGCGTTCAACGAGATGTCGAACTTCAGTGCCAGGATGTCGTTGACGCACGACAGGGTCAGCACCACATAGAAACCGATCGACATCGCACCGATCGCCGTGCGCACCGGCACATCGCGCGGGCGCTGCAGCAGGTTGTGGTGCACATCGTCGCCGGTGAGGCGCTTCTCGATCCACGGGTACAGAACCAGCACCGTGAACACCAGCCCCATGATCAGCGCCACCCAGAACACGGCCGGGACCGTGTAGCGACCCAGGTAGAGCTCCCACGGCGGCATCAGACGCGCCAGACCGTCGGTCCACATCATGTAGAAGTCGGGCTGCGAACCGGCCGACACCTGCGAGGGGTTGTACGGACCCATGTTCCAGATCGGGTTGATCTGCAGCACACCGGCCATGATCGCCACGATGCCGAGGGTGAAGGCGAAGAACGCGCCCTGATCCGAGGCGAACACCGGCACGATGCGCGCACCGACGACATTGTTCTCGGTGCGGCCCGGGCCGGGGAACTGCGTGTGCTTCTGGTACCAGACCAGCGCGACGTGCGCGGCGATCAGCGCCAGCATAATGCCGGGGAACAGCAGCACGTGCGCGATGAACAGGCGCGGAATGATGATGTCGCCGGGGAAGTCACCGCCGAAGATCAGCCAGTGCATCCAGGTGCCGACGATCGGGATACTCATCGTGATACCGCCGAACGCGGCCCGCAGACCGGTGCCCGAGAGCAGATCGTCGGGCAGCGAGTAACCGAAGAAGCCCTCGAACATGGCCAGGATCAGCAGCAAGCAGCCGATCACCCAGTTGGCCTCGCGTGGCTTGCGGAACGCACCGGTGAAGAAGATGCGGAACAGGTGCACGATGATCGAGGCCGCGAAAAGCAGTGCGGCCCAGTGGTGCACCTGGCGCACGAACAGACCGCCGCGCACCTCGAAGGAAATGTTCAGCGCCGTCTCGTAGGCCCGCGACATGGTCACACCACGCAGCGGCTGATAGGCGCCGTTGTAGACGACCTCGCCCATCGACGGATCGAAGAACAGGGTCAGATACACACCCGACAGCAGCAGGATGATGAAGCTGTAGAGCGCGATCTCACCGAGCAGGAACGACCAGTGGGTCGGGAAGACCTTGTTGATCGACCGCTTCACGAACGCCGCGGCGCGGTACCGCTCGTCGGCCTCGCTGGCTTGGGTTGCAACCCGACTCATGAACGACGCTCCCAGTAGGCCGGTCCGAGCGGCTCGATGAAGTCGCCCGCAGCGACCAGGTAGCCCTCGGAATTGACGGTGATCGGCAGCTGCGGCAGTGCGCGAGCGGCGGGACCGAAGACCGGCTTACCCCATTCGGTCGCCAGGAACTGCGACTGGTGGCATGGGCACAGGATCTTGTTGGTCTGCTGCTCGAACAGCGACGTCGGGCAACCGAGGTGGGTGCAGATCTTCGAGTAGGCGAAGTAGTCGCCGTAGTTGAAGCTCTCCTGCCCCTTGCGCTTGATGGCCTTCTGCGCGTCTTCGGTGCGCAACCGGATCAGCATCACGGCGTTGCGGATACCGCGCAAGGACTGCAGCGTCGCGTGCTCGTCACCGCGCCACTTCTCCTTCCACGGGAACACCGTCTCCATCGCGCCCGCGTCCAGATCCTCGGGACGCACCAGCATGACGTCCTCGGGGCGACCGGTGTCGCGACGGATGTAGATCGTCTCGCCGGGGAAGTCCGGGGTCCAGCCCGAGACCCACAGCGGCGACTTGTCGCCCTTGGCCCACGGGTTCTTGATCATGCCGCCGACGAAGACCAGCAGCGCACCGATGCCGAGTACGCCGACACCGGCGCCCGCGGTCCGGGTGATCATCTTGCGACGACCCAGGGTCGAGGTGTCCAGCGCGTCCTGCAGCTCGGCAACCAGGGTGCGGCGCTCGACCTCGGGCGAGGGTCCGTCGTGGCGGTCCTGGATGGACAGCTCGGCCGGGATGAACTTCTTGCGGATCAGCACCACCGCGACGCCGATGACCAGCACCGAGATACCGAGGCTGAGGCCGACCAGCGGGGTGAACAGCGAGTAGGCGGTGTGGCCTTCCTCGTCCTTGCCCTTGAACTCCCAAGGCCAGAACAGGTACACGCCGACCAGGACCGCGGCCGCGATACCGGAGACCGCGAACCAGAACGAGACCTGCCGCTCGGCGCGCTTCTCGGCGCGGGTGCCCGGCACGGGGAAGCGCTGGCGCCGGTAGGCGACATCGACGCCGTCACGCTCGGTACCGAGCTTGACCAGCTCGTCGCGCGACATCGCGTCGAGTTCTTCCTCGGTGGGCTCAGCCGGTGTGGTGTTCACCTGCTCGTTCGACGGCTGCGCGCCGTCGTGGCCCTCATCCGGCCGACCCATGTCAGTTGGCTCCTTGTCACTCATGAACGTGATCCGATCCACATAGCGGCACCGACGACGAGCGTGATGCCGACCACCCACATGGCCAGACCCTCGGTCGCGGGACCGAACCCACCGAGATCCCAGCCGCCGGGGCTCTTCTCTTCGGTGGCGTTCTTGACGTAGGCGACGATGTCGCGCTTCTCTTCCGGGCTCAGCTGCCGGTCGGAGAACTTCGGCATGTTCTCGGGGCCGGTGAGCATCGCGGCGTAGATCTGCTGCTCACTGGCGGGCTCCAGCGGCGGCGCGTACTTACCGGAGGACAGCGCGCCGCCACGGCCGGTGAAGTTGTGGCAGGACGCGCAATTCATCCGGAACAGCTCCGAACCACGTGCGATGTCGGGCCCGCGCAGCGATTCCTGCGCGATCTCGCCGTTGGCGTCGCGCACCACGGAGGGACCGCCCCCGTTGGCGGCGATGTACGCGCCGAGGGCGTCGGTCTGGTGGGCATCGAACTTCGGCGGCTTGCGGGTGGCCTGAGCCTGGTTGGCGGCCAGCGGCATGCGCCCCGAGGAGACCTGGAAGTAGACGGCCGCCTCACCGACGCCGATCAGGCTCGGACCGCGGTCGGGCACACCTTGCAGGTTCGCGCCGTGGCAGGTGATGCAGGAGGTCTCGTAGAGCTGCTTGCCGTCGCGGATCAGCGCGGACTGGTCCTCGTTCGCGGTCGCGACCTGCGGGTCCGGCGTGATCGCGGTGGCGAGGAATCCGGCTCCGACGAGGCCCACCAGCAGCGCGAGCCCACCCGCGATGCGACGCCGCATGCGGCGCTGCTTGCGGATCTTGCTGGCCTCGCCGTTCCCGGGGCTGGCGGGCTCTGGCGCGGACGGGGGAGATGAACTCATCTGTGTCCCTTTGGAGTAGACGGAACCGACTTGTGCAAAAGATTCGAGGTACTGGCCCGACTCAGCGGACGAAGTAGATCGTGGCGAACAGCCCGATCCAGACGATGTCGACGAAGTGCCAGTAGTAGGAGACGACGATCGCGGCGGTGGCCTGTGCCGGGGTGAACTTACTGACCTTGGTGCGGACCAGCAGGAAGACGAAGGCGATCAGACCGCCGATGACGTGCAGACCGTGGAACCCGGTGGTGATGTAGAACACCGAGCCGTAGGCACTGCTCGAGATCGAGGTGCCCTCCTTGACCAGGTTGGTGTACTCGTAGCCCTGACCGGCCACGAACAACGCACCCATGATCAGGGTGACCACGTACCAGCGGCGCAGGCCGAACACATCGCCCTTCTCAGCCGCGAACACACCCATCTGGCAGGTGAACGACGAGGCGACCAGCACGGTGGTGACCGGCACGGCAAGCTTCAGGTTCAGCTCGGTCGGTTCCGGCGGCCAGTTGCCGTGGGCCTGGGCGCGCGCGACGAAATACATCGCGAAGAGCCCGGCAAAGAACATCAGCTCGCTAGAGAGCCAGATGATGGTACCGACGCTCACCATGTTGGGCCGGTTCAGCGAATGCACACGCTGAGTAATGGCCGATCCTGGGGTCCCTACTGCGGTCGTCACGGGGGTAAGTATGACTCGTCGTAGTACGACACAAGTACCCGGGTGCGAAACTTGTCCTCCCGTGTCGGAAAACGCACGGACAGAGAGCGTTTGATAGCCGCGCCGTACCGCGGCGTGTCGGCGGCCGTCGTGGTGCCTCGCCGTCGAGACTCACGACGGCGTCGCATGCGCTTCGACGGCTCGGCCGCGAGACGGGCCGCCGACGGTCGCTCGTAAGACTCGCTCCGTTGTGGTGATGTAGGGGTGTGAAGGGCGCGGGACACGATTACAGCGTCGAATAGTGGCAGACGCGGGTAAGGAAAAGCTGAGATCAGGAGGCGGATGTGACGCGGTGGTGGCAACGACTGTTCGGCGCGATCGAACCCGAACCGCTCGATCCGACCCGTTCCGATCTAGTAGTCGTCGCGGAGTGCTTCGATGACTCCGAGGCGTGTTCGACAACACTCTCACGCGCCTCGGCTCTCAAAGCCGACGAGCCCGCACTGCTGCGCCATCACTTGCGTATTCCGCCTGACCGGATCGACGACGTATGTGCGGTTGCCGCCCAAGAGGGCTACGCTGCCGCCCCACGCAGCCAAGGTCCATACGAGCTGGAATCGCTTATTCTGCAACGGGTTCAACTACTCGATGCACTCCACTGTTCGCAGGAACGGAACAGGATGGTCGGTCTCGCCCAGCGTCACGACGGCGTCGTGGACGGCTGGGACGCCCTGCAACCCGGTTCCGCGACCACACAGCGGTAATAACGTCTCGACCACTACGCTCTATCGCGACAGACTGGTGCGCGAACCAGTGGTGACAGGAGAAGTGGACATGCGCAGCTGGCCCCAAGTGCTCGGGACCCTTGCCGACGGTGGCGATCTGGCAGCGGAGGACACGACCTGGGTGATCGACGAGATCTTCACCGACAATGCGACGCAGGCGCAGATCGCCGCCTTCGGCGTCGCGATGAAGATCAAGGGCCCGACTCCTACCGAGTTGTCCGGCATGGCCGCGGGCATGCTCGGCCACGCCCGCCTGGTGCACGTCGACGGCGATGCGGTCGACATCGTCGGGACCGGCGGTGACCGGTCCGGTTCGGTGAATATCTCGACGATGTCCTCGATCGTGGTGGCCTCCGCCGGTGTTCCGGTGGTCAAGCACGGCAATCGCGCGGCCTCCTCGAAGAGCGGCGGCGCCGATGTGCTGGAGGCATTGGGCGTGAAGCTGGCTCTCGGCCCCAATGCCGTCGCTCGCTGCGTGCGCGAGGTCGGCATCGGTTTCTGCTTCGCTCCCCTGTTCCACCCCGCATTGCGCTTCGCCGGTCCGGCCCGCAAGGAGATCGGCATCCCCACCGTTTTCAATGTGCTCGGCCCGCTCACCAACCCCGCCCAACCGCGAGCCGGGCTGGTCGGCTGCGCGTTTGCCGATCTGCTTCCGGTGATCGCGGGGGTCTTCGCCGAGCGCGGCGCCAACGCGCTCGTGGTGCGCGGCAATGACGGCTTGGACGAGATCACCACTTCCGACACCACCGACGCATGGGTGGTGTCGGGCGGGAAACTGCGGGAGACCACCATCGATCCGACCCGCCTCGGCATCGCGCGCGTCGAGCTGAACGCATTGCGCGGCGGCGACGCGGAGGTCAATGCGGGTGTCGCGCGCAGCGTATTCGCGGGCACCTCGGGCCCGGTGCGCGATGCGGTACTGCTCAATTCCGCCGCCGCCATCGTCGCCTACGACCTGTCCCAGGGTGTCGGCGATCCGGATGCCGATATCCACGACGCTATCGCCGCGGGCATCGATCGCGCGGCCGAAGCCATCGACACCGGCAAATCCGCGGCCCTGCTCGAGCGCTGGGCCAAGCTCACCAACACCCTCGGCGACAACTGACCCCCGCGTCGGGAACCATGCGCCGCATATCGGTAGACCCCTTGTGGCGGTAAAGGTGACAGTGACGCGGCATCCGGCGTCGCCCCGTTTCGCGTCGGGCCTACGCAGCCCGGCTCGATTCCTGAGGAGCACACGATGAAGCGAGGCGTTTACGCCTCGGGCGCTGCCCGAACCTGCTCCGGCTCCTCCATCCTCATTCGCTGAGTGCGGCTCACTCGCCGAGAGAGAAGCCCGCCTCGACGTCGGCGCGCGAATAGGACTTGAAGGCGATGTGTGTGGTGGTGCGGGCGACGCCGGGGGTCTTGTCGATCCGGCCGGTCACCACCTCGGCGATCTCCTCGTGGTCGCGCACCCGCACGATCGCGATCAGATCGACATCGCCCGCGCAGGAATAGACCTCGGTGACGCCCTGGGTGTCGGCCACCGCCTGCGCGGTCTCCGGAATGCGGGCGTTCTCGGCCTGGATCATCACGATCGCGGTAATCATGGCTGTCAGCCTAGGCGGTCACCGTGCTTGTACTCCGCGAGTTCGGCCTCCGGCCCGTGGCGACGGTCCCGTGCCGCCGCGGCGGCGAGATCCGCCCAACCTGCCCAGCGTCCGGCGCCGCGGATCGGTTCGCCGTATCCCTCACTCGTGCGCACGATCCGCACTCCCGGCCGTCCCAACCATCGCGTCACCAGACCGACCTCCTCCGGCGAGGCACCACGCAATGGCGGCACCGGATCCGGCAGCACGGTCTCCGATGCCGCGACGATGCGTTCGATCACCGGCATCGGCGGCACACCCCGTGCCGAGGTTCCGGCCCCCGCCAGCCGTCCATAGCGGATCACCGCGTACTCCCAACCGCCCGCACCGTCCGGATGCGCCGCGATCAGTTCGGCGATCCGCGCCACCGCGGCGAGTCGTTGGGTGCGGTGCAGTGCCCGCACCACCGCGCCGGTCCGGTCGCGCAGTCTGGCGGCCGCCTCGAAATGCTGGGCCTGCGAATGGGTTTCGATGCGGTCGAGCATGGCCCGCAGCGCCGCGTCGGAGTGGCCCGCGATCAGCGCCCGAACGGCCGCGGCAGCGGGTTCGTATTGCTCCCTATGTATAGGAGTGCCATCAATGGCCGCCGGGCAGCCGCCGACCACGGCGGGCGGACAGTCGTGGCGACCGTCGCGTGGCAGTCGCGTTGTGCAGGTGCGCAGGCCGCTGTGCTCCGCGATGGTTACCGCGATGTCGTTCGCGTCCATCCGAGAAGGGAAGGGTCCCAACGCATCCGCGGTCGGTGTGCGGGCGATCGCGAACCGCGGAAACGGTTCCTCGGTCAGCGTTATCCACCAACCGCGCTTCGGGAATTTCGAGCGCCGGTTATAGGGCGGAGTGTGCGCGACGATCAGTCGCAACTCGCGCACCCCGGCCTCGAGGCCGTGCGCGCACACCACATGGTCGACCCGGACGGCAAGGGAGACCATCTCTTTCATCCTGCCGCGGGTCTCGGATCCGGTGAAGTAATTGCGCACGCGGCGACGCAGATTCACAGCCGTCCCTATATAGAGGACTTCATCGGAGGGTCCGCGGAAGAGATAGACGCCGGGACTCGACGGCAGATCATTGGCCAGCACCCGCTTGGCGCGTTGGCGCGGTGTGACATTCGGCAGATAGTCGAGTAGTTCGGTCAGGCTGTGCACGCCGAGATTGCCGACCCGTCCGATGAGGGCATGCAGCACGTCCACGGTCGCCCTGGCATCGTCGAGGGCGCGGTGGTTCGGCTGGGTGCTCGCACCGAGCAACGGCGCGAGCACACCGAGCCGGACCGAGGGCGCTTCGTCGCGGGCGAGTACGCGCCGCGCCAGCTTCACCGTGCACACCACCGGCCCGCTCGGCCATGGCGTATCCATGCGGGCGGCGGCGGCGCGCAGGAAGGCCATATCGAAGCGGGCGTTGTGCGCGACCAGCACAGCGCCCTTGGCGAATTCGAGAAAACCCGGCAGCACCGCCTCGATCCGGGGGGCCTCGTAGACCATCGCGGTGGTGATCCCGGTGATCTGCACGATCGCGGGCGGGATGGCCCGTCCCGGATTCACCAGGGTCGCGAACTCCCCCAGCACCTCACCGCCGCGCACCTTCACCGCACCGATCTCGGTGATCGCGTCCCCTTCGGGGCTGGTGCCTGTCGTTTCCAGGTCGACGACCACGAAAGTGGTGTCGTATAGCGGCGTCTCGAGCTCGTCGAAGGCCAACTGCAGTGCGGCGGCCTGGCGCGGCGTCGGATCGGGCACGGCGTGCAGCGTAGGGCCTCGGTACGACAGGAACCGTCGGGAAAGCCACCTCGGATTTCACCAGAGAAATGTCCGAATTACACGGCGAGGATTTCGCCTTGATTCCCACGAAATGATCTAGAACACCGAAAAGTGGCGCACATCACATTATTGTCCAAATTGCATCAATAGAGCGGACACGCCCGGCAGCCCGGCCCAGCCCCCTTCGGCGTGCTGCGCAGGGCGCCAACGAGAAGACCGTTCGGTCTGAGCCGCCCGACTGAGCACGTGCCGAGATACCTTCACTACCTGGGAAAACTCCGAGAAACGCAGCGTCTGGGACACGCCGACCTCGGTCGCCCGACAGCCCGGCGACAGTGCCGCCATCCTTGGGAAATCACGCGTCGTTATCGTTTCGTGATTGGTGTGACTCAAGTCGCACATATTCGGCGGCAAATTTGTTGAGCATCGCCATTTCGGATGTCTCCGACTTTACAAAACACCGTGATGTGTTCGTAACCTTTTCGAGACCTCACGGAGTTCGGCGCACCACCCAACGGTGCTTCGACACGCAGTCCGCTGCACCACCGGGTGCGGCGTCGTGGGGCAGATTGGAAGGACCGCATCATGGCGACCAACACCGTCAAGCGACATGCCAAGCGTGCCGTCGCGGCCGGAGCCGTCGGAGCTGCCTCGCTCGGCGTCTTCCTTTTGCCCGCCGCGCCTGCCTCGGCCCAGCCGGTCACCATCCCCGGCGTCGGCACCTTCGACGTGCCCAACGAGATCCCGATCCCGCAGGGCATCCCGGGCATCGAGGTGCCCAACGCGCCGCTGCCGTTCATGGCGCCCAAGAAGACCCTTGGCGATATCGCACTCGACGCCGCGATGAGCAAGATCGGCGCGCCGTACGTCTACGGCGCCGCCGGCCCGAACGCGTTCGACTGCTCAGGTCTGGTCAAGTGGTCCTACCAGCAGGCCGGACTGGAGCTGCCGCGCACCAGCGGTGAGCAGCTGAACGCGGGCACCCCGGTCTCGCTCGACGACCTGCAGCCGGGCGATCTGGTGTCGTTCTACGGCGGCAGCCACTCCGGCTTGTACGCCGGTGACGGCAACGTCGTCCACGCTTCCACCTCGGGCACCCCGGTGAAGCTCGCATCGATCTCCTCCATGCCCGTCGCCGGCGCGCGCCGCTTCTGAGCAGATTCCCCGCCCGGCCGTACGAAGCGGCCGGGCGTCGAGACGGCATGAGTGATCGTTTTGTGGCCCACTGGACACAGACCTACGCCGTTCCGTAACCTAATCGAGACCTTCCCGGGTTGCGAAGTTTCCCGCAGGGGTTCTGCAGCTTACGGAGGCGACGAGATCGCTCCACGAGAGAAACGGGGCTTGGCGCGCTGTGACAGCACATCACCGGAGACATCGCAGGAAACGTCTGGTGGGAGGGGTATTAGCGACCGCGGTCCTGGCCGCCGCACTCTCCAGTGGTAGTCCAGCCGGAGCCGATCCGGCCGCCATCCCGACCACAGCCAGCGAGGCCGTACAGCGAATGATCGACCTGTCTCGTGAATCCGAGCAGCTCAATCAACAGGCACTCGAAGCACAGGCCGACCTCGATACCAAACTCGGCGTGCTGCACGATGCCGACGCAAAACTCGCCGCGGCCACGCAGACCGCCGATGCCGCCCGCGAGGAAGTCCGCAAGTTCCAGCCGATCATCGATCGCACCGTGATCGCCGCCTATCAGGGTGCGCGCACGAGCCGCCTCTCCGCTGTGCTGCTGAGCGATTCACCGCAGCGTCTGCTGGACCAGATGTCCACCATCGACGTGATCTCGGCCAAGAACTCCGAGCAGCTCACTCTCTACAAGCAGGCCACCGCCACCGCGACCGAGACGGAAAAGGCCGCACGTGCCGCCGCCGATATCGCCCGCGCGGCCTCCGATAAGGCCGACCAGGTGCGCGCCGACCTCGAGCGCAAGCGGGCAGGTCTGTCCGGATCCATCGCGCAGGTGGTCGAGGCGTGGGGACAGTTGTCCACCAAGGACAAATCGGCATTGGCCGGATCGCCCTTCCCGCCCGGTTTCGATACCGACACCCTGCTGCGTGGGCTGGTGCCAGGCAGCGGCACCAGCGCATTGGCCGCCGGACTCACCCGCATCGGCGACCCGTATGTCTGGGGCGCGACCGGACCCCATCAGTTCGACTGCTCCGGCCTGGTGCAGTGGGCCTTCAAACAGGTCGGCAAGGATGTGCCGCGAACCAGTTCGCAGCAGGCCACCTACGGCACCCCAGTGGACAAGGCGGATCTGCAACCCGGTGACGTCGTGTTCTTCTACTCCGATATCTCCCATGTCGGTATCTACGCGGGCAATGGATTGATGCTGCACGCCTCGACATTCGGGGTTCCGGTAGCCGTTGCGCCCATGGGGTCGACGCCGTATCACTCGGCTCGGCGATACTGATCAGCTATGAGTAGCTTTCGGCGGGCTCGCACCTGGTTGTTCGTGCGGCGCCGCTTCCAGTTCGTCGCCACCGTCGCGATGGTGACCATACTGACCGGCACCTGCGGTGCACTGCTGCTGATGCCGAATTCGGTACTGCCGAAACTGCGTGCTGCCCAGCCCACTTCGATCGGCAGCCTGCGCGCCGCCGATGACGATCCGCGGCTGGCCGCGGTGCGACGGACACTCGAACCCTTCGGACAGCTGGTAACGGAGCAGGTGCCGACCGGGAACGGCCAGGAGTCCCTGGTCGTCGGTCATCCGGCGCAGCAGGCCGAAATCCATACGCTCGCAGGTGAACTCGCGGCCGCCACCACGGTCGTCACCGGAGTATGGAGTCCGGGCTGGGCCCAGTCCGCGATGGTGGTCGTCGCATCGAATCCGTCGGAGTTCGCCGCGCTGGTGCGCTCCGGCGCGAGCATGCCCGCCGATGTCGCCGCCGCCTCGGTCGCCGACCCGTTCGTACCGGGCACACAGCCGACCGGCCAGCGCGTCGTCTTCAGCTCCGATGCCGGACGCCGCCTCGACGCCGACGGTCTGCGCACCCTGCTGCGCCATGAACTCACTCATATCGCCACCCGAGCCCAGACCGTCGACGGCGCTCCGCAGTGGATGCTCGAGGGCTTCGCCGAATTCGTGGCCCACCTCGGCACTGGGCATCATTTCGCCGATATCGCGCCGACGGTCGCCACCCGCATTCGCGCCGGAGATATCCCGCGCGATCTCCCGTCGGATGCCGACTTCGCGGGCAGCGGTGCCGTCCTCGCCTATGAGCAGGCCTGGTCGGTCTGCGCGTTCGTCGCCGACAAGTTCGACCAGCCCCGCCTGGTCGAGCTCTACCGACGCATTGCCGCAGGCAAACAGGATCCCGCGAGCGAGGACCGCATCATGCGCAATGTCCTCGGCACCAGCCGCGGCGAGTTGATCGCCGATTGGCGCGCCTGGTTGTCGGCCCGCGCCACTTGAGCCCAGCATCGACGCCTCCCCGACCACGGCGGAGCCAGTCTTACGAGCGACGAGCTCACGCCCCGTCTCGCATCCGAGCCGTCCAAGCACATGCGCCACATGCGCGAGACTCGACCATCCAGTACCCGTGCACCAGGTGCCGAACACCCCCGCCCTCACCAACCCCAACGGAGCGAGTCTTACGAGCGAGGAGTTCGCGGCCCGTCTCGCGTCCGAGCCGTCGAAGCGCATGCGACGAAGTCGCGAGTCTCGACGG
>NZ_JBITGN010000026.1:0-85347 GCF_044457245.1 Nocardia sp. NPDC050630 | reverse complement strand
CCGGGCTCGACCGATCCCCGCCGCCCCCCCCCGGGTGCGTGGGGGACTGATCCGCTTTTTGTTGTTTTGCGGCGGGGGTCGGGGCCGGGCCGGGGCCGCCCCGCCCGGGGGCCCGCCGGGGGGGGGCCCGCGACAGCTGTGTGCTTGCTGAGAATCAATGCCGCACGCCGGCAAGAACTTTCGTTTGAAATAGTTACCGTTAGGATCAGGCCCCGTGGCTGACACTATGGTGTGGGCGGGGCAGCCGTCCGTCGAGGAATCCGAACTCGGGACGGCACAATCGAAGACGCGCAGGGGTTGGGCCGGGCCGATCGCGCTGATCGCGGGCCTGCTCGGCGCCCTGTTCGCGGTGGCGGTACCGCTGCTACCGGTGCGTGTGGACGCCGCGACGCTGACCTGGCCGCAGGCGGGTTCGGCGCGCAGTATCGAGGCGCCGCTGATCTCGTATGCGCCATTGACCTTCGACGCCACCCTGCCGTGTACGGCGATCAACCAGCTCAGCGCCAAGGGCGGCACCCTCGCGGCGACCGGACCTGATGGCGCGCCGGATCTCGAGCGCTACGGATTCGTCGCCCGCGTGTACGCCGGAGCCGACACTCCGGCGCGGCTGGATGTGGTGCTGCGCAATCAGGCATTGCTCAGTGTGCCGGTGGCCGAACTGGTTCCGGGCTGTGAACTCAGCGTCCACGCTGATAACGCGAGCGCGACCGCCACGCTGGTCGGATTCGAAGCGCCCGGATTCCCAGTGGTGCTCAATGGCGACTACCGACCGCAGCTGGTGGGCGTCTTCAGCGATCTGGCCGCGGCCGATGGTGCGCGCGTCACCGCGCAACTCGATACCAGGTTCTCCTCGACACCCACGCCGGTGAAGCGCGCGGCGATCTGGCTCGCGGTGCTCTGCACGATTGTCGCCCTAGCGGCGTTGTATCGACTCGATCGGCGCGACGGTCGGCGGGTGCGCCGCTTCCTGCCGCAGCGCTGGTGGACGTTCACGCTGCTGGACGCGGTGGTGCTGGGCACCATGGTGGTCTGGTACTTCATCGGGTCGACCACCTCCGATGACGGCTATCAGTTCGGTATGGCCCGTGCGTCCGGTGTCGCTGGCTATATGGCCAACTACTTCGCTTACTTCGGGGTGCCCGAAAATCCGGTCGGCACACCATATTACGATCTTATCCGGGTCATGACGCAGGTCAGCATCGCCAGTCCGTGGGTGCGGCTGCCCGCGCTGTGCTGCGGTGTATTGATGTGGCTGCTGCTCAGCCGTGAGGTGGCGCCGCGGCTCGGGGTCGCGGTCCGGCGCGACCGCGTCGCGATGTGGACCGGTGCACTCGGTTTCCTGACCATCTGGCTGGCCTATGACAACGGGCTGCGTCCGGAACCGCCGGTCGCGCTGGGACTGCTGCTCACGTGGTGTCTGGTCGAGCGTGCCATTGCCACCCGGCGGCTGTTGCCCGCCGGATTCGCGATTCTGGTCGCGGCCTTCGCCTGCACGGCCGGGCCGTCGGGTGTGATCTGTATCGCGGCGCTGCTGGCGGGATTGCGGCCGATCGCGCGAATCATTATGGACCGTACCGGAACTCGGGGACCATTGCGTTCACGCGTGGTCGGCTATGCCGTACTGCTCGCGCCGCTGGTGGCCGCCGGTATCGTGGTGCTGGTGATCATGTTCGCCGACCAGCCGTTGGCGGCGATGTTCGAGATGAAGCGGATCCATCACATCGTCGGCCCGGATGTCGAGTGGTTCAACGAATATCTGCGCTATCAGTACCTCTTCCAAGGCGAGACGGACGGCTCCGTCGGCCGCCGAATCGGTGTGCTCGTGCTGCTCGCGGGACTCATCGTGTGTGTCATCGTGTTGCTGCGCAAGGGCGGTCGGATTCCGCTGCTGGCCGCGGGGCCGACCCGGCGCATTCTCGGTGTCACCGTGGGCGCGCTGCTGCTGATCATGGTCACGCCGACTAAGTGGACCCATCACTTCGGTGTGTACGCGGGCGTCGCCGGTGCCGTCGCCATGGTGACCGCGATGGCCGTCGCCCCGCGGGTTTTGCGGGCACCGCGCTACCGTGCACTGTTCGCCGCGGTGGTCGCGTTCCTGCTCGCGCTGGTGTTCTCCGGGCCCAATAAGTGGTGGTACGTCTCGTCTTACGGTATTCCGTGGTGGGACAAGCCGCCGGTGATCGCCGGTATCGAGCTCAACAAACTGTTCCTGCTCGCCGCCGCCGCACTGCTCGCCGTCGCCGCGTGGTGGCATGTGCGGGCACCGGAACCCGGTATTCCGCATCGGGTTTCGGGTCTCGCGTGGCGAGTGTCGGTACTGCCGCCGCTGACCATGGCGCTGGCGCTGCTCGTGGTCTGGGATGTCGGCTCCTTCGCCAAGGCGGCCGTGGCCCAGGGGCCGGCGTTCTCGCTGGCGCGCTCGAATATCGAGGCGCTGACCGGGAAGACGGCAGGTCTGGCGGGTCATGTGTTGGTCGAGACCGATCCGAATGCGGGCATGCTGGCACCGCTGACTGGTGATGCGGTGAGCACGCTGTCGGGCACCGGTACCGGATTCACCGGTTCGGGTGTGGCCGCCGAACTTCGTCCCGACGATGATTCGAGTCCAACCGGCAGTATCGCCGACGCGCTGAGCAGTAAGTCGGCGTCGGAGAACACCGCCGGAACCGCCACCGCCGCACTGCCTTTCGGACTGAATCCGGCGACGACTCCGGTACTGGGCAGCTACGGCTCCGGAGACGCAGGGCCCGCCGATCTGACCACCGGCTGGTACCGACTTCCCGAAACCGGTGACCGTCATGGCATTATCGCGCTGACCGCGGCGGGCCGAATCCGCTCTGTCGATGCCGACGGCCTCGTCACCCCGGGCCAGACGCTCGAAATCGAGTACGGTGCAACCGATTCCGCGACCACCGCGCAGCCCACGGGCAAGGTCACTCCGATCGATATCGGACCGGCGCCGTCGTGGCGCAACCTGCGCGTGCCGTTCAGCGAAATCCCCAGCGGCGCCGATGTTATCCGCATCGTCGCCGTCGACCGCGACCGCAATCCCAAGCAGTGGCTGGCCGTCACCCCGCCGCGGGTGCCGCAGACCAGAACGCTGAACGATGTTGTCGGCTCACAGGTTCCGGTTCTCACCGACTGGATGGTCGGCCTGCAATTCCCCAACCAGCGACCCTACGATCACCGCGACAATATCGCCGAGGTCCCGGCCTACCGCATCCTCCCGGACCGCCCTGGCGCGGAAATCACCACCCTGTGGCAAAGCCACGATGGTGGCGGCCCACTCGGCTGGTCCAATATGCTCCTGCATCCGCGCACCCTCGCCACGTACCTCGACCAGGATTGGCGGCGAGACTGGGGCGAACTTCAACAACTCGTTCGCATAGACCCCAAGGCCGACCCCGCCGAACCGGAAATCACCCAACAGGACCACTCCGGCTTGTGGGCCCCGGGCCACATCAACACCGCCTACTGATCGTCCGAAAGGCCCGGCGGGAATCGGTCGCCGATCCCGCAGCCGAATGCGGGGCTGCGACAGTGTTCGTAACGTCCGTACGCGGGACGACCGCGACTAGCGGCTGATGCTGTTGGTGGCGATGCGGGTGGCGAGTCCGGTCAGGTCGTGAGCGGTGAAACCCGGATAGCCGTGCAGGATTTCGCGCCACGGTGCGGGGATGGCCGAGGCGCCCCAGCGGGCGCCGAGCAGGCCGCCCGCGATGGCGGCGGTGGTGTCGGTATCGCCGCCCGCGCGGACGCAGAGTTCGAGGGCGCGCGGCAGGTGGTGCGGACCGGAGGCGTCGGCGGTGGTGATGGCCCACCAGGCGGTCTGGAGGGCGTGGACGACCCAGCCGTTATTCGAAAAATCCTGCGGAGCACCGGCTTCGGCTCGGTCGAGCAGATGGGTCCAGTAGGCGGCGCTCGGCGAGGCGTCGACGAAGTCGCGGACACCGTCGAGGGTTCCGGTGAGGACGGCGTGCCGGATGGCGTAGGTCCAGATCTTGCAGGCCTCGATCGCCTGCTGATCGTGATGGGTGAGCGCGCCGATCGCACCGGCCATGCGGACGCATTCATCGGCATCGCCGAGATAGGCGAGGGCGACGGGCGCGGTGCGCATCAACGAACCGTTGCCGCCGGTCTTGCCGTGCAGCGACATGGCCTGCACCTGCATTTCCCGGGCCGAGCGCGGGCGCACCGAGAGGACGGCGCGGGTCTGGATACCGATATCCGGTGGATCGGAATCGAACCACTGGACGAATCCGGCCGCCACCTGGTCGAGGTCGATGCCGGGGCCCTTGTCGGCCGCCAGTGCGATGGCGATCGCCATCGAGGTGTCATCGGTCCACTGTCCCGGCGCCCACCGGCATGGCCCGCCGCCGATCATATCGATCGCGACCTGCGTTCCCGGCCAGGTGAATTCGTAGCCTGCCCCGAGCGCATCGCCCGCAGCGGTGCCGAGCAGCACACCCGCCGCGCGATCCAGCTGCACCTCGTCCAGCATCAACAAACCTTCCGCCGCCTGCGGTTTCGCGGCCAATGTACCCGAGGACAAGGGGTATTCCGTCCTGTCGATATCGACAAGCGATCGCCGGAAAAACTGTGCCCGCGCTACGAAGCCATGGTTGGGAAGGGCAGGTCAGTGCCGATCTGCTGAACTAGCCGGTTCGGTCTGGGTGGTCTGGGCTCGCCGTCGACCGCGCACCAGCGCGTCGGCGGTGAAAATCGCCAGTGCCGCCCAGATGAGCGCGAAACCGGCCCATCGCGACGCGGGCATCGGCTCATGCGCGACGGCCACGCCCCAGGCCATCTGCAACGCGGGCGTGAGGTATTGCAGCAATCCCATGGTCGAGAGCGGAACCCGTTGCGCGGCAACGGCGAACAGCAGCAGCGGCAACAGGGTTACCGGACCGGTCGAGATCATCAGTCCGGAATGTGCGATGCCACTGGCGAATTCGCTGCGCCCGGTGACCGCGAAGACGATCACGAAGGCGAGCGCGAACGGCGCGGCGACCAGACCCTCGGCCGCGATTCCATGCAGCGCGTCCAGCGGTATCACCTTCTTCACCAGCCCGTAGGTGGCGAATGAACAGGCCAGTGCCAGCGCGATGAGCGGAGGTCGGCCGTAATCGACGGTGAGTACGGCGACCGCCGACGCACCCAGCCCCAGCGCCGCCCACTGCGCCCTGGCCAACCGCTCACGGAAGATCAGCACACCGAATGCCACCGTCACCAGCGGATTGATGAAATACCCGAGCGCACACTCCACCACATGCCCGGAGGTGACGCCGTAGACATACACACCCCAGTTGATCGATAGCGCCGTGATGGCCACCGCCGCCATCCGCCAGGTCCGCGCCGCGATGCCGCGCAGCCCACGGAGCTGCCCTGTTATCGCCAGCACGATGAGCACCAGCACCAATGTCCACAGAATCCGCTGCGCCACCACCTCGGCCGGATTGGCGAAGGCCAGCAACCCGAAGTACGCCGGAAACAGCCCCCAGATCAGAAATGCGCCTGTCCCGAACACCACACCTGGGACCGTCCTGCTTCGCTGCACCCTACCGACGGTAGTTCTCGGTAGCCTGGCGGTCATGTCGATTACCGTGCCCCATACGGCCCTCACCGGGCTGACCGCCGCGGAGGTCGAGCAACGTCGCCGCGACGGGCTGACCAATGACGTGCCGGACCGGGCGAGCCGATCCGTACGCGACATCGTTCGTGCGAATGTCTTCACCAGGATCAATGCCATCCTCGGAGTGCTGTTCATCCTGGTGCTGGCGACCGGCTCGATTATCGACGGTATGTTCGGTCTGCTGATCATCGCCAATAGTGCGGTCGGCATCATCCAGGAGATCCGTGCCAAGCGCACCCTCGATCAGTTGGCCATTGTCAGCCAGGCCAAGCCGACCGTGCGCCGCGACGGACAGTCGCGCGAGGTGGCGACGAAGGAGGTCGTGCTCGACGATCTGATCGAGCTCGGACCCGGCGACCAGATCGTCGTCGATGGCACGGTCGAGGAGTCCGCACTGCTCGAGGTCGACGAATCGCTGCTCACCGGTGAGGCCGATCCGGTGGACAAGTCGATCGGTGCCTCGGTGATGTCGGGCAGCTACGTCGTCTCCGGTTCCGGGTCCTACCGTGCGACGAAGGTCGGTCGGAATGCCTACGCCGCCGAACTGGCCGAAGAAGCGAGTAAGTTCACGCTGGTCAAGTCCGAATTGCGCAGCGGTATCGACACCATCCTCAAGGTCATCACCTATCTGTTGATTCCGGCGGGTCTGCTCAGCATCTACAACCAGCTGTTCTCGAGTAAGGAGTCCTGGCGGCCCGCTGTCACCGGCATGGTCGCGGCGCTGGTGCCGATGGTGCCCGAGGGGCTTGTCCTGATGACCTCGGTCGCCTTCGCGGTCGGTGTGGTGCGTCTCGGTAGGCGCAAATGTCTGGTGCAGGAATTGCCCGCCATCGAGGGGCTGGCCCGCGTCGATGTGGTGTGCGCGGATAAGACCGGCACGCTGACCGAGAACGGAATGCGCCTATCGGATATCAAGACGCTCGGCACATTCGACGACGCCGAGGTGCGACAGGCCTTGGCGGCCATGGCCGCCGACGACCCGCGCCCGAATGCGAGCGTGCAGGCCATCGGCGAGGAACTCGCCGATAAGCCGGCTTGGCGGCACACCGCGGTCGCGCCGTTCTCCTCGGCGAAGAAGTGGAGCGGGTTCTCCTACGGCGAGCACGGCGACTGGCTGCTCGGCGCGCCCGATGTGCTGCTCGAGCCGAGTTCCGAAGATGCCCGTGTCGCAGAGGAACTCGGCTCCTCGGGGCTGCGCATTCTGCTGCTCGCGCGCAGCGATCGTCCGGTCGATGCCGCCGACGCGCCGGGCGTCGTCGACCCCGCGGCTCTGGTCGTGCTGGAGCAGAAGGTGCGCCCCGATGCCCGTGAGACTCTCGATTATTTTGCCAGCCAGCAGGTTTCGATCAAGGTGATCTCCGGCGACAATGCCGTATCGGTCGGCGCGGTGGCATCCTCACTCGACCTTCGTGGCGGCGATCACGCGGTCGACGCCCGCGAATTGCCTGAAGACCGTGCGGCACTCGCCGATGTGCTCGAGCGTGAGACCACCTTCGGTCGGGTGCGCCCGGACCAGAAGCGAGCCATGGTGGGCGCCTTGCAATCTCGCGGCCACACCGTGGCCATGACCGGTGACGGTGTGAACGACGTACTGGCGCTGAAGGATTCCGATATCGGTGTCGCCATGGGGTCGGGCAGCCCCGCCACCCGCGCGGTAGCCCAGATCGTGTTGCTGGACAACAAATTCGCGACACTTCCGTACGTGGTCGGTGAGGGCCGCCGGGTGATCGGCAATATCGAGCGGGTTTCGAATCTGTTCCTCACCAAGACCGTGTACTCGGTGCTGCTCGCCTTCCTGATCGGCGTGGCCGGAGTCGGTTCGCAGATCTTCGACTACGAACCGATCGGATATCCGTTCCTGCCAAGGCATGTCACGATCGCGGCCTGGTTCACCATCGGCATTCCGGCTTTCATCCTCTCGCTGGCTCCGAACAACGAACGCGCCCGCTCCGGATTCGTCTCGCGCGTCATGCGTTTGGCGATTCCCTCCGGTGTGGTGATCGGCATCGCCACCTTTGTCGCGTATCTGATCGCCTATGCGGGTCCACATGCCACCTTCGAGCAGAAGGAACAGGCGGGCACCACCGCGCTCATCACCCTGATCATGATCGCGGTGTGGGTGCTGGCCATCGTGGCCCGGCCGTATGTGTGGTGGAAGGTGGTGCTCATCGGCGCCTCGGTCCTCGCCTATGTGCTGTTGTTCACAATCCCGTTCACCAGGCATTTCTTCAAACTCGACCCCTCGAATATCGAACTCACCACTGCGGCGTTCATCTGCGGCGGGGTCGGCATCGTGCTCGTCGAGGCCGCCTGGTGGATCGCCGCCGCAGTTCAGGGCGAGAAGCACACGCTACTTCCGAGCTCACCGGGCGGGGCCGCCTGAAGAATTGGACGCCTGACCCGCCGCGCCGCGAGATACCTTGTGCGAAGCGATCATTCAGAGTTGGAGTACCTTCTCGACTATGGAGGTATTGCTGCACCAGATCGACGCGTTCGCCGACGCACCGTTCTCGGGCAACCCGGCCGCGGTCATGCCGCTGCCGGTCTGGTTGCCGGACGAGCTGTTGCACCATCTGGCCGAGGAGAACAACCTCGCCGAAACCGCCTTCTACACCTCGCAATTACCCGTCGAGGCGGGCGGTCCACCTGGGGAGTGGCCCGCCGTGCACCTGCGCTGGTTCACCCCCACCAGGGAGGTCGATATGTGCGGCCACGCCACCATGGCGACGGCCGCGCAGATTCTGGAGGACATCCATCCCGGCGAGGACCGGGTGAGCTTTTTCACCCGCAGCGGCTGGCTACACGTCGACCGCACCGATGACGACGAATACGTACTCGACCTGCCCGCGCTGGAATCCGAGGAGATCACACCCGATCCCGTGCTGGCCGATGCGCTCGGCGTGCGCGCGGTGCGCGCCTACACCGGATTCGACGAGGTGATCGTGGTGGGTTCCGAACGCGAGGTGCGCGAGGCGCGGCCGAATTACGCGGCGTTCCCACCGCTGGCCTTCGATGCGGTGATCACCGCGCCCGGCGATACCGTGGACTTCGTCTCCCGGGTCTTCGGTCCGGATCTCGGCGTGGCCGAGGATCCGGTCACCGGATCGGCGCACGCACAGCTGGTTCCGCTGTGGAGCCGCGAATTCGGCCGGACCGAACTCAGCGCCCGTCAGCTGTCGCGGCGCGGCGGCAGGCTGCGCTGTGAACTCGCGGGCGATCGGGTACTGCTCATCGGCCGCTGCCGCCGGTACCTGGACGGTGTTGTGACACTGCCGGATTGACCAGGTCGGTCGCGACCTTCGGGTCCTTTGCCCATCGTCGACCAGACCAGCAGATGAGGGCCGCGCAGAGTTACTGATCCGGCACGGGTCCGTCATCGGTGCCAGGCAGCGCGATGCCCTCGTACTCCGGCAGTAGCGGCACTATGGCGAAACTGGTGGCGACCGCGTCGGCGGGCAGCGCCTGTACGGCACGGATACCGTTCTGAGCCGCGAGATTTCGGAGTTCGGGCAGCGATCCCCGGACCACGAGACCGACGGTGCATGCGCACCCGGAGCGCAACCGAGCCGCCGATACCGTATTGATGCGGTCGATGCGTTCGTCGGGCGCGTGCTGTGCCAGTAGTTGCCAGGCGGCATTGTCGGCGGACGCCACGGCTACCGCGTTTCCGGCGGGCAATTGCACGGTGACGATCGGGGTATTCACCCGCGGGATCGACACATGGTGGCTGGCCGCGGCGATGCGCAGGCCGCCGCTATGTGCCGGAATCTGTTCTGGGGTAACGGGTTCGGTGAACGAGACCAGCGCCCAGTGCTCCGCCGCGTCCGTACTGGAAAGCGAATCCTGAGCCCGCGCAAGATAATCCGCGACATGCTCACCCCGTTCCGGGCCGAGTCGATCGGTCGAAATGCCGGACGGTCGTGGCGGATCGAGCACACCGAGCACCACGATCAGCACCACGAAACCGACGGCCCCGCCTGCAATGGCGATGCGGCGCAATGTTTCAGGCATTGCGCAACACGTCGAGAGCGTGCTTCAGGTCGTCCGGATACTCGCTGGTGATCTCCATATACCGGCCATCGGCCGGGTGGGTGAACCCCAGCGAACGCGCATGCAGCCACTGCCGCTCGAGCCCCAGCCGTTCCGCCAGCCGCGGATCCGCACCATAGGTGAGATCACCACAACATGGGTGCCGGATCGCGGAGAAGTGCACCCGGATCTGGTGGGTGCGCCCGGTTTCCAGATGAATATCGAGCAGGCTGGCCGCCTGGAACGCCTCGACGGTGTCGTAGTGGGTAATGCTCGGTCGCCCGTCCGCGGTGACCGCGAACTTCCAGGCATCGCCGCGGGCCCGGCCGATCGGCGCATCGATGGTGCCGCTGCTCGGATCCGGATGTCCCTGTACCAGCGCGTGATAGCGCTTATCGATGGTGCGCTGCTTGAATGCCCGCTTGAGCACGGTGTAGGCGTGTTCGGACTGCGCGACGACCATCACTCCGGAGGTGCCGACATCGAGCCGGTGGACAATGCCCTGCCGCTCGTGCGCGCCCGAGGTCGAGATGCGATAGCCCGCCGCGGCCAGCCCGCCGATCACCGTCGGCCCGGTCCACCCGACACCGGTGTGCGCCGCGACGCCGACCGGCTTGTCGACCGCGACGATGTCATCGTCGGCGTAGAGGATCTTCATACCCTCGACCGGCTCGGGCTCGATGGTGAGTTCCCGCTTCGGTTCCGGGAATTCGACCTCCAGCCAGGCCCCTGCCACCAGCCGATCGGATTTGCCCGCGGCGACGCCGTCGAGCTGCACCGAACCCTCTTCGGCCAGCGCGGCGACGGCGGTACGGGACAGCCCGAGCAGTCGGGACAGCCCGGCGTCGACGCGCATGCCGTCGAGTCCGTCGGGTACCGGCATGGTTCGGGTTTCCCTCATGCGTGTACCCCGCTGCGGCTCGGTTCCGCCATGAGCGAAGCTCGCTGTGACATGGTTCGCGCGCTCACGCCGCATTCCCCTTACTGCTGGCCGCACCATTGGCGCCGTTGTCCGAAGGCTCGTCCGGTTCCACGGCGGTTTCGGTGGCCGTCTCTTCGGTGTGATCGTGTCCGGCGCGCGTGCCATCGGGTTCGAAGCCGAAGACCGTCAGCACCACCAGCAGGATCGCACCGCACACTATCGAGGAGTCGGCCAGGTTGAATACCGGCCACCAGCCGACGGCGATGAAGTCCACCACATGCCCCTGCAGGGGTCCGGGCGCACGGAACAACCGGTCGACCAGATTGCCGAGCGCACCGCCGAGCACCATGCCGAGCCCGATCGCCCACCACAGCGAGCGCAGCGTGCGTCCGATCCGGATCACCCCGATCACCACGGCCGCCGCGACCAGAGTTAGCAGCCAGGTCATGCCGGTGGCCATCGAGAACGCCGCGCCTGGGTTGCGTACCAGCGACAACCGGGCGAAATCGCCGATGATCGGCACCGGATCGCCCGGGGTCAGCTCGGCCACGACAATGGTCTTGGTCAGCAGATCCAGGCCGAGCAATACCGCGGCGATGATCAGCAGCGTGCGTAGCCGCCGCGGTGCGGCGGGGTGGCCGGTATCGACGGTCGAGGCCGGAATTTCTGCGTCGTCGCCGGGGGGAACCGCGTTATCGGCGGAGTTGTCCTCGGGCGGCCGGTCGTCACTCACGCCGACCATCATCTCTCGAGTAACGATTCGCGCTACGCACGCGGTCACCTGCATGTCCCAGCTGACACTCAGGAAGCGGTCGTACTCTGATGCTCGTGACGGTGTTGTCTTCCTCCCACGTGCCCCGAATCGCGCGTTCGGGTGTGCTGCTGATGGTGCTCGCGGTCGGATTGTCCGCGTTCGGTGTCGGCTGCGGTGACGGTGCCGAGTCGCGCGTCGAGTCCGACAGCACCGAGCCGGTCGGCATCGGCAAGGAGGTGACCGTGCCGATTTCGGCCGCGGTCGCCACCGTCGTCTCTGCGGGTGACGAGCCGCGGTCGCTGCTGCGTCCCGATTATCCTGCGGGCACGGTGCAGCAGGTGACGCTGCGCACCGACCATCACATCGAGCAGCAGATCAATGATCAGCCGCCCAGTGATTTCTCCTCGCCCGCGCTGACGATTCCGATGACGGCGCAGACCGATAGTGACAGCGTCGAGCTGACTCTCGGCACCATTTCCAGCCCGGATCCGTCGCTGGCCAAAGCGCTCACCGCCGCAGATGGTTCGCACGCCGGATTCGATATGAGTGAACTCGGCGCGATCACCGCGCTGCGGCTTGCCCCGGCGCCGGATACTTCCAATACCGCTCGCGCGGCCTTGGAACAGGCCTTCTATCAAGCGGTCTACCGCTCGATCACATTTCCAGACCAACCGGTCGGTGAGGGTGCGGTGTGGACCGTGCGGCAGGAGGTCGACGGCGGTGTCGCACTCGATCAGGTGACCACCGCGACGCTGACCAAGCGCGAGGGCGACCGGTTGACCATTGAACTCGAGGTGAACCAGAAACCGAAGTCGCAGGTGTGGTCGCTGCCCAATAATGCGGGCAATCTCGATATCAAGGACTACATCATGCAGGGCTCGGGCACCATTACCGTCGATCTCGGTCTGCCACTGCCGGTCGCGGGCTCGATCACCGTCGGCGGACATCAGGCCTACCGCGATCCGCGCAGCGCGAGCATGCTGCAGCAGACGATCAATACGCAGGTCACCTGGAACGAATGAGTCCGTAGCTGTTTGCGCCGATCAGGCATGTCGTCCGCGGAGTGAGGAATAGGCTCGCACCTGTCCGACAAACGCCTCGATCGGAGGTAACTCATGTCCGATGTGAAACCGATCCCCGAGGGATATCCGGTGGTCTCGCCGGGGTTGGCAATCGATGGGGCCGCTGCCGCCATCGACTTCTACAAGAATATTTTCGGCGCATCGGAGCGGATGCGCATGCCGGGACCGGACGGCAAGATCGCGCACTGCGAACTCACCTTCGGCAATTCGCTCATCATGGTCGGCGATCCGGCTCCGGATATGGATTTCCTCGACCCGAAGACGGTCGGCGGCACGCCGGTGAATCTTTACGTCTATGTCGAAGACGCCGACGCTGCCTTCAGCGCCGCCCTCGCGGCCGGCGCCAAGGAACTCACCCCCATGACCACGCAGTTCTACGGCGATCGCAGTGGTGCGTTCGAGGATCCGTGGGGCCACCGGTGGACCGTGGCCACGCACGTCGAGGATGTGCCGCCGGATGAGATGGACCGGCGAATGGCCGAATTGTTCGGCGGGGCGTGAGGGTTGGTGCGATCCGCCACGCGGTAGGTGTGCCGCGCGGCGGGTGCTGCGCTGACTAACCCGGGACGATCGAGTCACCCTCGACGCGAACGGATTTCGGAACAAGTGGCTGGGTGGCCGGACCGTTGACAACCGAGCCGTCGAGACCGAATTTGCTACCGTGGCAGGCACAGTTGATGGTGCCGCCGGAAACAGTCGCGACCTTGCAACCCGCATGCGTGCAGGCCGAGGACAGGCCGACGAAGGATCCGGCCTTCGGCTGCGTCACCACCACATCGCCCTTGATCACTCCGCCGCCGACCGGCACCTCCGCGGTCGAGGCGATGGCATTGGGCTGTCCGGCTGCCACATTCGGGCCGGTAGGTCCGGCGGCCTTGGCTGGTTCGGCCGCGGGGGCGTCGGTGGTGCACGCGGTAAGTGCCGCCATGACGGCTGCCGCGCCTGCTCCTGCGACTACCACGCGGCGGCGGTCGAGGACGAAATCATCATTGGTCATAGCGGACTCCGATCAGAAGGGGATGCCGTTGAATCCCGGCGCGGCCACCGGCGCCGCAGTTCGATCTGTCTACGTGGCAGACCGGCGAGCGGTTCAACACCCACCCCGCAGTAGAAGGTCCAGCGGCGTGTCTCGCGGCGTGTCCGATTCGTGCCGATCAACGACAGCTGGATCGCCGCTACGGCGATGGCATACGACATTGCGATCGTGCCCCGGAACGGGGACTACGACGCCATCTCGATCGTCGGGTTATCGAGCTCTGAGGTGGAGCGGCGGACCCGGTCCCCCTCATCATCGTGGTGGCCGGGTCCGCCGTGGGGCGGCGCCTATCCGCGGGCGATGGCCTCGAAGACCTTCGGATCGACGAGGGTCGACGTATCGCCGAGTTCTCGACCCTCTGCGACATCGCGGAGCAGGCGGCGCATGATCTTGCCGCTGCGGGTTTTCGGGAGTTCCGGGACGATATGGATCTCCCTCGGGCGGGCGATTGGGCTGATCTCCTGGGAGACAGCGGCTTTCAGCTCACCGATCAGCGCAGCGCCGGAGTCGTGCGCGCCCGCGGTGAGAATAACGAAGGCGACGATGGCCTGTCCGGTGGTCGCGTCGTTCGCACCGACCACTGCGGCCTCCGCGACCGACGCATGTCCGACGAGTGCGGATTCGACCTCGGCGGTGGAGATCCGGTGACCGGAGACATTCATGACATCGTCGACACGGCCGAGCACCCAGAGGTCGCCGTCGTCGTCGAGCTTGGCTCCGTCACCGGCGAAATACCAGCCGCGGTCGGCGAATCGGTCCCAGTAGGTCTCGCGGAACCGGTCCATATCACCCCAGATTCCGCGCAGCATGGACGGCCACGGTTGATCCAGCACGAGCAGTCCGGCGCGACCGTGCTCGAGTTCGGCTCCGTCGTCGTCGACGATCTTCGCGGAAATGCCGGGTAGCGGGGTCATGGCCGCACCCGGTTTGGCCGCAGTCACGCCCGGCAGGGGGGAGATCATGATGGCACCGGTCTCGGTCTGCCACCAGGTATCCACAATGGGAGTCTTATCGCCGCCCAATACGTCTCGGTACCAGCGCCAGGCTTCCGGGTTGATCGGTTCGCCGACGCTGCCGAGCAGCCGCAGCGAGGTCAGATCGTGCGCATCGGGAATCTCGCGACCCCACTTCATGAAGGTCCGCACCAGCGTGGGGGCGGTGTAATAGATGGTGACGCCGTACTTTTCGATGATGGCGAAATGCCGGTGCTCATCGGGGGAGTTGGGAGTGCCCTCGTAGACGACCTGGGTCGCGCGGTTGGCGAGCGGTCCGTAGACGATATAGCTGTGTCCGGTGACCCAACCGATATCGGCGGTGCACCAGTAAACGTCTTGTCCCGCTCGGTGATCGAAGACATTGTGGTGGGTGTAGGCCGCCTGGGTCAGATAGCCGCCGGTGGTGTGCAGGATGCCCTTGGGTTTTCCGGTGGTGCCGGAGGTGTAAAGGATGAACAGCGGATGCTCGGCGTCGAAGGCCTGCGCCTGGTGATCCGGGGATGCGTCGGTGACCGTGTCGTGCCACCACAGATCACGGCCCTCGGTCCACGGCACCTCGATATTGGTGCGCCGCACCACGAGTACGTGCTCAACGGTGTGCTTGCCATCGGCCAGCGCCTCGTCGACGGCGGCCTTCAGCGGTGCGGCGGTACCGCGCCGCCACTGCCCGTCGGTGGTGATCACCAAGCGGGCCCCGGCGTCATCGACCCGCTGGCGCAGGGCGGTCGGCGAGAATCCGGCGAATACCACCGAATGGGTGAGCCCGAGCCGGGCGCAGGCCAGCATGGCGACGATCGCCTCCGGCACCATCGGCATATAGATGGCGACCCGATCGCCGGTCCGCAGCCCGAGTTCGGTGAAATAATTTGCCGCCCTTGATACTTCGGCGAGCAACTCGGCGTAGGTGATTACCCGAGAGTCACCCGGCTCGCCTTCCCAATGGATGGCCACCTGCTCGCCGTACCCGTCGAGCACGTGCCGGTCCACGCAGTTGTAGGCGACATTGAGTTTGCCGTCGACGAACCATCTCGCGACCGGTGCGTCGCTCCAGTCGAGGATCTGCGTCCACGGCCGATGCCAGTGCAACCGCCGAGCCTGTTCGGCCCAGAACTCCAGCCGATCGGCGGCGGCGCGATCGTACAGTGCCGCACCGGCATTGGCGCTAGCGGCGAATGCCGCATCCGGCGGGTAGGTGGTCGGGTCGGTGGTTGCGCTGGTCAACGTCGATCTTTCCTCTCGAAACAATCAGGGCCGCAAGGTGGATTCGGTCAGTGCACGACCGCCTTCTCCGCGCCGACACCGGTGAGCGAACGAACCTCCATCTCGGCCTGCTTCGCTGGATCCTCCGACGTACGCCCGCCGAGGAAGGTGCCGACCACGCCGAGTACGAAAGCCAATGGGATGGAGACGATTCCCGGATTCGACAGCGGGAACCAATCGAAATCCGAGCCGGGAATCATCGAGGTCTTCGTCCCGGATACCGCGGGGGAGAACACGATCAGCACAATGGTCGAGATCAGGCCGCCGTACATGCTGAATAGGGCGCCGGTGGTGTTGAACCGCTTCCAGAACAGCGAGTACACGATGGTCGGCAGATTCGCCGCGGCCGCGACGGCGAAGGCCAGCGCCACCAGGAAGGCGATGTTCTGACCGTTGGCCAGGATGCCGAGCCCAATGGCCAGCGCACCGATCACCACCGCGGTGATCCGGGAAATCCTGACCTGCTTGTTCTCGTCGACCTGCCCCTTCTTGATCACGCTGGCGTAGATATCGTGCGCGAACGATGCCGATGCGGTGATGGTCAGACCCGCGACTACCGCGAGGATGGTGGCGAAGGCGACCGCGGAAATAACGCCGAGCAGGATGACGCCACCGAGTTCGAAGGCCAGCAGCGGCGCCGCCGAATTCTGCCCGCCTGCCGCGGCCAGAATGCGATCTGGCCCGACAATGGCGGCCGCGCCGTAACCGAGTACCAGGGTGAACAGGTAGAACGCGCCGATCAGGCCGATCGCCCAAACCACTGAGCGCCGCGCCTCTTTCGCGGTCGGCACGGTGTAGAAGCGCATCAGCACATGCGGCAGACCCGCGGTGCCGAGCACCAGCGCCAGTCCGAGCGAGACGAAGTTCAGCTTGGAGGTCGCGCTGCCGCCGTACTGGGCGCCGGGGGCGAGCACGTCACGGGCGGCGACTCCCTTGGACTTCGAGCCGTGCACCGCGTCCTGTGCCGAGCCGAGAATGTCGGAGAAGTTGAAACCGAACTTGGCGAACACCATTACCGTCATCAGCGCCGCGCCGGTAATGAGCAGCACCGCCTTGATGATCTGCACCCATGTGGTGCCCTTCATGCCACCGACCAGCACGTACACGATCATCAGCACACCAACGACGGCAATGACGATGCTCTGTCCGGTTTTATCGGAGATATCGAGCAGCAGTGCGACCAGACCGCCCGCGCCCGCCATCTGCGCCAGCAGATAGAACAGCGACACCGCGAGCGTGGTCAGTGCGGCGGCGGTGCGGACCGGGCCTTGCTTGAGTCGGAAGCTCAGTACATCGGCCATGGTGAATTTGCCGGTGTTCCTGAGCATTTCGGCGACCAGCAGAAGTGCGACCAACCAGGCCACCAGAAAGCCGATCGAGTACAGGAACCCGTCGTAGCCGTATACCGCGATGGCACCCGCGATGCCGAGAAAGCTTGCGGCGGAAAGGTAATCACCCGCGATGGCAATGCCGTTCTGCGGGCCGGAGAAGCCGCGGCCGCCGGTGAAGTAGTCGGCGGCGGTGCGGTTATTGCGGCTGGCCCGGATCACCACGATCATCGTGATCGCCACGAACAGGCCGAAAATGGCGATATTCGCGGCGGGATTGCCGACGGTCTCGGCGGCCGACAGATATTGCGTTCTCACGCCTGGTCTCCCTCGAGGTAGTTGCGGATCGACGCGGCGCGCGGGTCGAGTTCCTTATTGGCGAACCGGACATACAGCCAGGTGATCAGGAACGTCGAGACGAATTGCCCGAGGCCGAGCAGCAGGCCGAGGTTGATAACGCCGATGACCTTGGTGGCCATGAAGTCGTGCGCGTAGGCGCCGAGCAGCACATAGCTCAGGTACCAGACCAGGAACAGTGCGGTCATCGGAAAGATGAAGCGGCGCAACCGGCTTCGCAATTCCTGGAACTGGGGACTCGACTGGACGGCGGCGAAATCCTGCGCCGTCGGCGTGCGCCGCGGCGGCGTGCCGTCTTTGTCGAGGTCGATACTGGTCATCGCGGGGTCCTAGCGTGTGACGTGGCTTACTATCCGCCGACCATAAGGGGAGACGCGTGAGCGATTCATGATGTGGCGTGGATCACTCTGTGAAGGCGTCGGTTTGTGCGGTGAACGGTCGGCTGACCGCGACGAACGGTCAGCGGCTCAGCCCGATGGCGCGCTCTCGGTCCGCGCCCATACCGAGCCGTTCGGGGGCGTGCATCCGGACGAAAATGCGTCCAACCGTGCGGGCGCTCTGACCGCGCGTCAGCACGCTGACCAGGATCATCGCTGCGAATGCCAGCGGTACGCTGAGCGCCGCGGGATAGCTGAGGACCGCCGCCAGCCAACCGTTCGCCAGTTCGTCGGAGATGCCGCCGGTCACCGAAACCGCCGTCGCGCCACCCGCTGCCAGACCACCCGCGATCAGTCCGGTGGCCGCGCCCTTGGCCGTCAGACCACGCCACCAGACACCGAGTACCAGCAGCGGACACAGCGTCGAGGCCGCCACCGAAAAGGCGAGCGCGACAGTGCGGGACAAATCCAGCGACACCACCATGATCGAAACACCAAGGGGCACAGCACCAGCGAATACCGCGGCAGCCCGGAAATCGCGAATCCGACCGCGCAGCATATCCGTACTCAGCACCCCCGCGATGCTGACCAGCAGTCCGGACGAAGTGGAAAGGAACGCCGCGATCGCACCCGCCGCGGCCAGTGCCGCCAGCAGTTGTCCCGGCAGGCCAGCCAGCACTGATCCGGGCAGCAACACGACCGCGGCATCGGAGGTTCCGGTGATCAGCAGCTGCGGCACATACAGCCGCGCGAAAACCCCCAGCAGAATGGGGAAGAGGTAGAACGCACCTACCAGGCCGATCACCGCGAGCGCGGTGGTACGCGCCGCGCGTCCATCGGGATTCGTATAGAACCGCACGAGCACGTGTGGTAGTCCCATCGTGCCCAGGAACGTGGCGATGATCAGCGAATACACCTGGTAGGTCGGGTGGGTGCCGCCGAATCCGCCGCCGGGTGCCAGCCAGGCAGCACCGTCGGTCGGCGCACCGGCCACCACCGGTACGGCCGAGCCCGGCTCGAGGGTCAGTTCGGTGCCCGCCGCCAATTCGTGTGTGCCGGGGGTGAGCGGGGCCGGGCCGTCCACCTGGCGACCGTCGAGCGTCCCGGTGATCGAAACCTGTTGCGGCGCACCGACGCGCACTACCACCGCGGTGCTGACATCAACGGTGGTGCGTTCGGTGACCATCGGAGGAGCGGGTGTGCCGAGTGCGCGATCCTCGGCCAGGAAATGTCCGAGCAGCACCATCGCCGGGAGCGCCACCGCGGTCAGTTTCAGCCAATACTGGAAGGCCTGGACCAGCGTGATCGATCGCATGCCGCCACCGGCCACATTCGCGATGATGATCGCGCCCACCGCCACCGCGCCGACCCATTTCGGCACATTCAGCAAGATGTGCAGCGTGAGCCCGGCCCCCTGGAACTGCGGAATGAGATACACCCCGCAGATCAGCACCACCACGACCGCTGCCAGCCTGCGCAGCCGCAGCGAGCCGAGCCGGAACTCCGCGAAATCGGGCACCGTATACGCGCCCGACCTGCGCAGTGGTGCGGCCACGAACAGCAGTAGTCCAAGATATCCGGCGGTGAACCCGACCGGATACCAGAGCGCGTCCGCACCGTATTTCGCGATCAGTCCCGCGACACCGAGAAAGGAAGCGGCCGAGAGGTATTCGCCGGAGATCGCGGCCGCATTCCAGCGTGGCCCCACGCTGCGTGATGCGACCAGGAAGTCGGAGGTAGTACGCGCCAAACGGACACCGTAAACGCCGATCGCGACGGTGGCGAGAGCGGCGAACAGCAATGCGAAAAGGGTGAGCGCGGGAGCCGTCGCCATGTTCACGACACGTCTCGATCCGTTCCGGTATCCGGTAGGCACAGTCCGGGCGCAGCATCGGGTTGTGCAGCGCCACAACCGCTTTCGGCGCTGTCGCCCGAACTACTCCCAGGACGACCGGACGCGGTGCGTACATACCCGGCTGAGCGCGGGTGAGTTGGACGTGCTGCGCGGGGCATCTGTCAGTCCTCGGCCAAATCCAGGAAGTCGTGCTCATTGCGCTCGGCGAGTCGGACATACAGCCGCCCGACGCCGTACAGCACCGGATATACCGCAATACCGAGTGCCAACCATGGCAGCCGCACCCCGAGCAAAACGAACGATCCCACCGACCCGAGCCGGAAAAGTACTGGGACCGAACATAATACGAGCACCGTGACCAACCCGACCCGCACCGCCAGCCCCAACTGCGCCCGAATCAGACCGCTGATCAGCGCCTCGCCGATCTCGGTCTGCTCGACCACCTCCGTGCGGGTCCGCACGCGTCGTGCGCCACGGCGCTCGGCGAGCACAACGCGCTGTCTGGTCGGACGCTGCGGAGTGGTCACGGATTCGTCCACTGCTGTCGTGGCCCGTGTACGAGCCGCTGCTTCAACTCCCGCACCTGTCGACGGCTGACCGGCAACTCCACCGCCGCGGCATTGCCGTCGGCCCGCAGCCGGACCACCGTCGCGGTGCCGACCGTGCGCAGCCCGGTCACCAACCGCAGCGCCACCAGATAAGACCGGTGCACCCGCAGGAATCCCGCATTCTCCCACCGGGATTCCAACGCCGATAATGGAATCCGCACCAGATGCGAGCCGCCGCTGGTGTGCAGTCGGGCGTAATCGCCCTCCGCCTCCACCCAGCTCACGCTCGACCGGTGTACCAGCGTGGTGACCCCACCGAGCTCGACCGGAATCACCTCATTGGGATCGGTGCGCGGTGCCGCGACGGCAGGGGCCGGTGTGGTGCGTGACGTGACGATCCGCCGCACCGCCTCCGCCAATCGCGCCTCGCGCAGTGGTTTGAGCAGATAGTCCACCGCACCCAGATCGAAGGCCGCGATCGCCTGGTCATCGTGGGCGGTCACGAATACCACAGCGGGCGGGTTCGCGAACTCGGACAGGATGCCAGCCAGTTCCATCCCGTCCAGCCCGGGCATGTTGATATCGAGGAAGACCGCGTCGATGGGATGCGCCCGCATCAGCCGCAGTGCGCTGGTCGCATCGTTCGCTGCGTGGATTTCACCGACCCCCGGCTGGGCGCGCAGCAAATACACCAGCTCGTCCAGAGCGGGTTTCTCGTCGTCCACAGCGAGCACGCGCAGTGCGGCGGCGGACTGGTCGGTGGTCCGGGTCACAGTCGTTCCATGGTAAGCGGAGCCCCTGCGCGGTCGGCCGGGATACCTGGACCAGGGCTGAATCGGGACTGAATCCACGCGCTTGTTTGTCAGCGCAGACGTGAAATCGCGCAGTCGTAGCGACGAGCATTCGTGTGCCGTGCCAAGTGACCTGTCGTCAGGCCTGGATGCCCGCGCGGAATTTCGGCACGCGGAGGCTGACCTTGGTGCCCGCACCAGGGGCGGTCTCCACGATCAAACCGTAGTCATTGCCGAAGGCGGCACGTAAGCGGTCGTCGACGTTGGCCAGGCCCACATGGGCGGCTTCGCCCGAGCCCGCCGGGCCGGTTCCGGTTTCGATGGCGTCGAGGGCACCGGAGCGCAATAGATCCGGATCCATTCCGATGCCATCGTCCTCGACGCTGATCACGCAGTCGGTACCGGCGTCGGCCGCGACAATGGTCACCGTGCCGCCGCGCGTCGCCCCGGCCAAACCGTGCCGAACCGCGTTCTCCACCAAGGGTTGCAGCGCCAGGAATGGCAGTACGACGCCGAGTACCTCCGGTGCGATCTGCAACCGCACCTGCAACGCATCGCCGAACCGGGCGCGCTCCAGCGCCAGATACCGCTCGATATTGCGCAGTTCGTCCGAGAGCACCGTGAATTCGCCCGCGGCACGGAAGGAATATCGGGTGAAGTCGGCGAACTCCAGGATCAGCTCGCGCGCCCGATCGGGATCGGTACGCACAAACGACGCGACCGTATTGAGCGCGTTGTAGATGAAATGCGGGCTGATCTGGGCCCGCAACGCGCGCACCTCGGCCCGATCGAGTCGGGCGCGCGAGGCGTCCAATTCCGCCAATTCCAGCTGCCCGCAGGCATATCGCGCCACCTCGGCGACCGCCCCCAAGCGGCCTGGTTCCGGCTTTGCGGTGGTTACCACCCCCAAAGCCCCTGCCACCCCAGCATTTTCGATGAGCAGCGGCTGCGCGATCAGCGTCCGCCCGGCATGTTCACTGCGACCCGGTCCTGACACCAGCACCGGCCGCTCGGTCGCCACCGCCCGCCTGGCCGCATCGGCGAAGGGCTCGGCCAGATCCGAATGGGGCCCGTCCCACGCCAGCAATGTGCCGTCCGCATCGGCCACCCCCAACGCGTCGGCTCCGGTGAGTATCCGAAGATGCGGTGCGGCCTCCTGGGCGGAGCGATCGTTGAGCCCTTGGCGCAACGGGCGCGCGGCCAGCGATGCGGTGTGCAGCGCGGAGTAGACCGCCCGCTCGGCCGGTGTGGTCACCACCCTGCGCGTCCGAGACCACACCAGTAGGGCGCCGACGATCAGCACGCCTGCCACACCGACCGCGACAACGGCGGTGGTCACAGCGCACCCGCTGTCCGGTTCTGCCGCTGCCATACCATCGCCCGATTATGGCGCTGTCCGTGGCGAGTGCGTGGTCGACCGCGCCGAGCTATGCGCGCCCTCCAGCCCGAACGGACGAACACCTGGCCATCTTGTCGGCATACAGTCGTGCCATGACCGCGGGCTATTCCGGAACCCCTCTGGCCAAGAAACTCGGCATCAAGTCCGGCCACCGAGTGGTACTCCTTCATGCCGCGCCGGGCTGGCGGATCCCGGACCTTCCGCCCGAAGTGGAAATCGCCGCCGATCAGCCGGATCGGGCCGAGGTGGTGCTCGCCTTCTACCGCACCCATGCCGAACTCGCCGACGAGGCACCGGATCTCGCCGCCGGACTGGCCAAGGGGGCCATGTTGTGGATCGCTTGGCCGCGCAAGGCGGGCGGGCACGTCAGCGATATCGCCGAGAACGATCTGCGTCAGTTGCTGCTCCCCATCGGCGTCGTGGATGTGAAGGTGGCGGCGCTCGACAACGATTGGTCCGGTTTGAAATTCGTCTGGCGCAAGCGCGCTTGATCGAGGGCTGGAGCGGCCCGCAGGGCACCCCGCTGTCGCGGAAAACGGACAGCGCCATAGAGTGGCTCGAGACGCGCCGGTGATCTTCACCACCGACACGCCGAACCCTCCTGGGCCGTCTCGTGACGGCGCGCGTGCCTCCCGAAATTTGTCACACCCACGTGCCTAGAATCGCTAGGCCAACCCCCGTCGAGACCTTGGGAGGAAGGACCGTCTTGGCCGCCTCGTCCGGATCGTTCGTTCACCTGCACAACCACACCGAGTACTCGATGCTCGATGGTGCGGCCAAAATCTCTCCGCTCTTCGCCGAGGCGAAACGGCTGGGAATGAACGCGGTCGGGATGACCGACCACGGCAATATGTACGGGGCGTCCGAGTTCTACAACTCCGCCAAGAAAGCCGATATCAAGCCGATCATCGGCATCGAGGCCTACATCGCACCGGGTTCCCGGTTCGACACCAAGCGCGTGCAGTGGGGCGATCCCAGCCAGAAGGGCGACGACGTCTCCGGTTCCGGCGCCTACACGCATATGACCATGGTCGCGGAGAACGCGACCGGTCTGCACAACCTGTTCAAGCTGTCCTCGCTCGCCTCACTGGAGGGGCAGCTCGGCAAGTGGGCGCGCATGGACGAGGAGATCATCGCCGAGCACGCCGCGGGCATCATCGCCACCACCGGCTGCCCCTCGGGTGAGGTGCAGACCCGGCTGCGCCTCGGCCACGACCGCGAGGCCCTGGAGGCCGCGGCCAAATGGCAGGAGATCTTCGGTCCGGACAATTTCTTCCTCGAGATCATGGACCACGGCCTGTCCATCGAGCGTCGGGTCCGCGAGGGTCTACTCGAGATCGGCAAAAAGCTCGGGATCCGGCCGCTGGCCACCAACGACTGCCACTACGTCACCAAGGATGCCTCGACCAACCACGAGGCGCTGCTGTGCATCCAGACCGGTAAAACCCTCAGCGACCCAACGCGTTTCAAGTTCGACGGTGACGGCTACTACCTGAAGTCCGCGGAGGAGATGCGGGCGATCTGGGATATGGAGGTGCCCGGCGCCTGCGATTCCACCCTGCTGATCGCCGAGCGGGTGCAGTCTTATGACGAGGTGTGGCAGCACCGCGACCGGATGCCGATCTTCCCGGTGCCCGACGGCCACGACCAGGCCAGCTGGCTGCGCCACGAGGTCGACCTCGGACTGCGGCGACGTTTCCCGGACGGCGCGCCCCAGGAATATCTGGACCGCGCCCAGTACGAGATCGGCGTCATCCTGGAGATGGGCTTCCCGGCCTACTTCCTCGTCGTCGGTGACCTGATCAACCACGCCCGCGAGGTCGGCATCCGCGTCGGCCCCGGCCGCGGTTCCGCGGCCGGTTCGCTGGTCGCCTACGCACTCGGTATCACCAATATCGATCCGATTCCGCACGGTCTGCTCTTCGAGCGCTTCCTCAATCCCGAGCGCGTATCGATGCCCGATATCGATATCGACTTCGACGATCGCCGCCGCGGTGAGATGGTCCGCTACGCGAGTGAGAAGTGGGGCACCGACCGGGTCGCGCAGGTCATCACCTTCGGCACCATCAAGACCAAGGCCGCCATCAAGGATTCGGCGCGCGTGCTGTTCGGTCAGCCCGGATTCGCCATCGCCGACCAGATCACCAAGGCGCTGCCGCCGCCGATCATGGCCAAGGACATCTCGGTATCCGGTATCACCGACCCGGAACACGAGCGGTACAAGGAGGCCGCCGAGGTTCGCGAGCTCATCGCGAACAATCCCGATGTCGCCAAGATCTACGAAACCGCGCGCGGTCTAGAGGGCCTGATCCGCAATGCGGGTGTGCACGCCTGTGCGGTCATCATGTCCTGTGATCCGCTCACCGACGCGATCCCGGTCTGGAAGCGGCCCCAGGACGGTGCGCTCATCACCGGCTGGGACTATCCGTCGTGTGAGGCCATCGGCCTGCTGAAGATGGACTTCCTCGGTCTGCGCAACCTGACCGTGATCGGCGACGCGCTGGAGAATATCCAGGCCAACCGCGGTATCGACCTGGATATGGACCGGTTGCCGCTCGACGATTCGCGCACCTACGAATTGCTTTCCCGCGGTGACACTCTCGGCGTTTTCCAGCTCGATGGTGGGCCCATGCGCGATCTGCTGCGCCGCATGCAGCCGACCGCGTTCGAGGACATCGTGGCCGTCGGCGCGCTGTATCGCCCCGGCCCGATGGGCATGAACGCGCACAACGACTACGCCGACCGCAAGAACAACCGGCAGGAAGTCAAGCCGATCCATCCGGAGTTGGAGGAGCCGCTCAAGGAGATCCTCGGCGAAACCTACGGCCTGATCGTCTACCAAGAGCAGATCATGCATGTCGCGCAGAAAGTGGCCGGGTACTCGCTCGGTCGAGCAGATATTCTGCGCCGCGCGATGGGTAAGAAGAAGGCCGAGGTGCTGGCCGCGGAGTTCGAGGGCTTCGAGGCGGGCATGCAGGCCAACGGATATTCCAAGGCGGCCATCAAGGCGCTGTGGGACACCATCCTTCCGTTCGCCGGATACGCGTTCAACAAATCGCACGCCGCCGCCTACGGTCTGATCTCCTACTGGACCGCATATCTCAAAGCGAACTATCCCGCCGAATATATGGCGGCCCTGCTCACCTCCGTCGGAGACGATAAGGACAAGGCCGCGGTCTACCTGTCGGATTGCCGCCGCCTCGGCATCACCGTGCTGCCGCCGGATGTCAACGAATCCGAGATGAATTTCGCCTCGGTGGGTAAGGACATCCGCTTCGGCCTGGGCGCGGTGCGCAATGTCGGCGCCAATGTCGTCAGTTCGATCATCCAGGCGCGCAAGGAGAAGTCGAAGTTCACCGATTTCTCGGACTACCTGAACAAGATCGACGCCATCGCCTGCACCAAGAAGGTGACCGAATCCCTTATCAAGGCAGGCGGATTCGATTCGCTCGGACATCCGCGCAAGGGTCTGCTGCTGGTGCACTCCGATGCCATCGATGCGGTGATGTCCACCAAGAAGGCGGAGGCGATCGGCCAATTCGACCTCTTCGGCGGGCTCGATGACGGCGACGAATCAGTGGCCTCCGTCTTCAATGTCAAGGTGCCCGATGACGAGTGGGAGACCAAGCACAAGCTGGCGCTCGAGCGGGAAATGCTCGGCCTGTACGTGTCCGGACATCCGCTCAACGGCGTCGAACATGTGCTTGCCGCACAGGCGGATACAGCGATTCCGGCCATTCTCGAAGGTGATATCAAGGACGGCACCCAGGTCACCATCGGCGGCATCCTCGCCTCGGTCAACCGCCGCATCAATAAGAACGGTCTGGCCTGGGCCTCGGCGCAGATCGAGGATTTGACCGGTGGTATCGAGGTCTTGTTCTTCCCGCAGGCCTATTCGGTGTACGGCGCGGATGTGGTCGAAGACGCGGTCGTACTGGTGAAGGCCAGGGTATCGGTACGTGATGACCGAATCTCCTTGATCGCCAACGATCTCGCCGTCCCCGACCTCTCCTCGATCGGTGTGGCCAAGCCGCTGGCGGTCGTCATGCCGACGCGTCTGTGCACACCGGACAAGATCGGCGAGCTCAAGCGCATCCTGTCCAGGCATCCGGGCACCGCGGACGTCCACGTCCGCCATGTGGGTGCGCGCGACAACACGTCACTGTGGAAATTGGATGACAGCCTGCGGGTTTCACCGTCCTCGGCCCTGATGGGCGACCTGAAGGCCCTGCTCGGGCCAGGCTGCCTCGCGGGCTGATGCAGTTCGTCTGAATCGATTGCGGCGGCTTCGCGCCCGTTTCGTGTGGCCGCCGCCCGCCTCGACGGTATCGTGACGGCCGCCAGCGGCCGCATATCGGAGAGCAGGCGTGTTTCGGCGCGAACTCGAGCGGATGCGAAACCGAGCGCGGGACGAGCAGTCCCTGGGACAGGGCGAAGCGCCCAACTGCCCGAACCCGCACGGGTTCGGGCAGTTGCGGCGACGGGAAGATTGGGCAGTCCGCGCGGTATTCACTGTCGGCCGGGACCGATCGAGAAGCGTTGTGATGGTGCGCATTCGGACCATGGGTCCGACGATGGCGCAATCCACCGGGCTGACCGTCTCGATCTGGTAGGCCCCGGCGGTGTAGCGCGGCCGCCCAACCCACGGCGGCCAGTGCCTCGACCGCGAGGACCACGCCGATGACGTTACGCGTTCAGACAGTAAGTTCTGACATTGCCCGATCCGCTGGGCCGACTGCGTCAGCGTGCTGGGCTCGGCGGTGTAGCGCGGCTGCCCAAGCGATGGTGGCCAGTGCCTCGACCGCGAGGACCACGTCGAGCCAGCCGATGACGTCCACTTGGAGCTACGCGTTCAGACAGTAAGTTCTGACATTGCCCGGTCCGCTGGGCCGACTGCGTCAACCTGCCGTGCCCGGCGGTGTAGCGCGGCCGCCCAAGCGACGGTGGCCAGTGCCGCGACGGCGAGGGCAGCGCCGATCCAGGCGACCGAGGGATAGCCGAGGCCGCCGCCGATGGCCAGGCCGCCGAGCCACGGGCCGACGGTGATGCCGACATTGAATGCGGAGAAGTTGACCGCGGTCGCGAGGGTTGGTGCCGCCCCGGCCAATGCGAATACTCGGGTGTTCAGTGCCGGATTCGTGGCGAATCCGAAGGCACCCAATAGGAATACGAGAATGAGGACCGGTGCGGGCATGGTCGCGGTCAGCGCCAGCACTGCCGAGATGATGATCAACCCGATCATGCCGATGGTCAGTACGCGGAAGGGATGGGCATCCGCGGCCCGTCCGCCGACCGTGATGCCGATCAGCGCGCCGATGCCGTACAGCGTGAGCACCAAGGGAATCCAGCTCTCCGCGATTGCGGTGGTGCGGGACAGGAGCGCGCCGAGGTAGGCGAAGCTCACCAATAGCGCGCCGGTCGAGAGTGCGGTGGTGCCGTAGGACAGCCAGAGGCGCGGATTGATCATGGTGCGTAGTTCGCGGCGCAGGTTCGGCACCTCGGCGGGACGTCCGCCGGGAATCTTCGCCGCTATCCCGGCCATGGCAAGCGCGGACAGGATGGCGACCGCCCAGAACGCGGCCCGCCAGCCCAGATGCTGGCCGATCACCGTCCCCGCCGGGAGCCCGACGATAGTGGCCACGGTCAGCCCGCCCGCGACAATACTCATTGCCCGACCGCGCGTGTTCTCCGCTACCAGACTCAGCGCCGTGGTCGCGGCGACCGCCCAGAATCCCGCGTAGACGAATGCGCCGATCACCCTTGTTCCGAAGAGCACCCAGTAGCCCGGGGTCAGCGCGGCCACCACATGCGCGGCGATGAACACCCCGAGGAAGGTCAGCAGTGCGGTGCGGCGTGGCCAGCGCAGGGTGATTACGGCCAGCGCTGGCGCGCCCACCAGCATGCCCAGTGCGAATGCCGAAATCAGTAGGCCCGCTTGCGGGATCGAGACGCCGAGGTCGGCGGCCATTTGGGTGAGCAGGCCGGAGAGCATCAGCTCCGAGGTGCCCTGGGCGAATATCGATAGCCCGAGTACGTAGACGGCGAGCGGCATGAGACCCTCTCTTGTTTTGGATTGATCAGTTCAAAATTGCGGCATGGAAATGCGGCGCTTGCGTCGGCGTGCTGGAAACATCGGGGTCCGTGCTATTGCCCCACGTTCGCGCGAAAGAGTACGTTGCGGCGGTAGCGCTAGTGGGCGGCTACCTCACCAGATCTGTGAATGTCGGTGGTGGCCGATATTGGTGTCAGAGCACGCACAATGCGGTCGTGGCGATGGCCTCCAGAGTGTCCTTATCGGCTCCCCCGCGCGCTGCGACGCGCATACCGCTGATCGTGGTGATCACGAAATGGGCCAGCGTGCGAGCGTCTTTGCCCGCATCGATCTCGCCGGACCGCTGACCCGCTCGGATAACCGCGGTCAATGCTTCGAGCCTGCGCTCCAAGTCGGCGCGCAATGTCGCCGCCACAGCTGGATCGCGCGGTGCCAACTCGACCGTCGAGTTGACCACCAGGCAGCCGATGGGGTCGTCGGCCGGTGCGTCGATGGCCTGACGTAATAGCGTCCGGATCTTCGCCCGTGCGGGCAGGTCGCCGTCGAGCACTTCGAAGATCGAGGCGTTCTTGCTGTTCATGTACCGCCGCAGTGCCCGGTCGAACAGTTCGTGCTTGCTAGTGAAGGTATTGTAGATACTGCTGCGGCCCAAACCTGTTGCATCGCAGAGGTCTTGGGTCGAGGTGCCCTCGTAGCCCGTGGACCAGAAGGTACGCATGGCCGCGTCCACCGCCCGGTCCTCGTCGAATGCCCTGGGTCGTGCCATGGGTTCACGCTAGCATGTTATGAACTAATCAGTCCAATATCGGCTTGGCTACGGCGAGACCGCTGTTCCGAGCGAAAGCGCCGCGAGAAACTTGGGTCCGTCCGCGTAGAACTCGTCGAGTTCGCGGATCTCGAATCCGGCGCTCTCGACCGTGCCGCGGATATCGCGATCGAGATTGCAGCCGCCCGCGATCGCCTTCTCGATGGGATTCAACCGGTGCTGCCACGCCTGGACGCCCGGATCCGGCGCGAGCCCGTGTTCGACGAAATGCAGGGTCCCGCCGGGGACGAGCACCCTGCGCACCTCGGCCAGCGCGGCCGCGATATTCGGAATGGTGCACATCGTCCAAGTCGAGAGTGCGGAGTCGAAGCTGTTATCGGCGAATGGCAGCGACTGACCGTCGAGCCCGGCGCGTTCGATCGGCACGGTGGCCTCGGCCAAGCGCTTACCCGCCATACGCCAGCCGAGGTCGGCGGGCTCTACGGCGCTGACCGACTCGACCGCGGCCGGATAGAAGGGGATATTCAGGCCCGATCCGAAGCCGATTTCCATTACACGCCCGTGCAGCCCCGCGCACGCGCGTTCACGCTGCGGATTGTTCATTTTGGCCCCGCAGACCAGATTCACCAGCCGCGGCACGACCTGATCGTTGTAGATGCCCATCCCATCACTCTGTCAGGGGCCGCGCGCCACAGGCAATGGCCAGCTGGTCGAAAAGGGCGCCTTCCGATGTCGACGGGCCGCATGACCGGCGACATGCGATGCTGGCTCGGTGACCTTGTTCGAGGTGTGGGCCCCGAGACCGGAACGGGTGCGTATCGAGGTCGATGGCGCCGTACATCCGATGACCAGTTCCGGCGACGGTTGGTGGCGGGCCGAAGTGCTCGCCGTACCTGGCACGCGCTACGGCTTCCTGCTCGACGACGATCCGACCGTCTTGCCCGACCCGCGCTCGGCGCGCCAGCCCGACGGCGTGCACGGCCGCTCGGCGGTACACGCCCTCGATCCGGCCGGATGGACCGATGCGCACTGGACCGGTCGCCCGCTGGCGGGTGCGATCATCTACGAACTGCATCTGGGCACCTTCACCCCCGAGGGCACCTTCGACGCGGCCGTCGAGCGCCTGGACCACCTCGTCGAACTCGGCATAACCATGGTCGAGTTGATGCCGGTCAATGCCTTCGACGGCAGTCACAATTGGGGTTACGACGGTGTGCTCTGGTATGCGGTGCACGAGCCCTACGGCGGACCCGATGGTTTGCAGCGCTTCGTGAATGCCTGCCACGCAAAGGGTTTGGCGGTCGCCCTCGATGTCGTCTACAACCATCTCGGCCCTTCCGGCAACTACCTGCCGCGGTTCGCGCCCTACCTGACCGAGGGGCGCAATACCTGGGGGCAGAGTCTCAATCTCGACGGGCCCGCCTCGGATCCGGTGCGCCGCTTCATCATCGAGAACGCCCTGCGCTGGCTGCGCGATTTCCATATCGACGCACTGCGCCTGGATGCGGTGCACGCACTCGTCGATCGCACCGCTACCCATCTGCTCGCCGAATTGGCCGCCGACACCGAATCCCTCGCCGCACATGTGCGTAGGCCGCTGACGTTGATCGCGGAGAGTGACCTCAACGATCCGCGGCTCATCACTGCGCGCGCGGCGGGTGGTTACGGCCTGACCGGCCAATGGAACGACGACCTGCACCACGCGGTGCACACCGCGGTGTCCGGTGAACGTCAGGGCTACTATGCCGATTTCGGTTCGCTGCGCTGTCTTGCCCAGACACTGACGCGCGGATTCTTCCACGCCGGAACGTATTCCAGCTTCCGTGGTCGTATCCACGGCCGTCCGATCGACACTCGACTCATCCCGGCGAGCGCCTTGCTCGCCTACACCTGCACCCACGATCAGATCGGCAACAGGGCGATCGGTGACCGTCCCAGCGCCTACCTAACCGACGGACAGCTGGCGATCAAGGCCGCGTTGGTGCTGTTCTCGGCGTACACGCCCATGCTGTTCATGGGAGAGGAGTGGGGCGCGCGCACCCCGTTCCAGTTCTTCACCTCGCATACCGATCCGGTGATCGCGGCCGCGACCGCCACCGGCCGCAAGGAGGAATTCGCCGAACACGGCTGGGACAGTGACGAGATTCCGGACCCGCAGGACCCCGAAACGTTCCTCCGATCCCAGCTGGATTGGTCGGAACTCGAAGTGGATCGCCACGCGCGGCTGCTGTCCTGTTATAGAAAGCTGATCGGTTTGCGACGCGAGCGGCCCGAAATAACGGACCCGTGGCTCACCCATCTTTCTGTCGACTTCGACGAGAATGCCCGCTGGATCGCGGTGCGCCGCGGCTCGCTGATTTTGCTGTGTAATCTCGCCGAAGACCAGGTCAGCGTGCCGATTGTTGGTCTTTCGCTGCTGTCGTGGGAACCCGCGACCGAAGGCGTTTCCGCGACGCAGATACCCGGCCATTCGTTCGTGATACTCGCGGGCGCATAGTCGAACCCCAGGTCGGACCGCGGTGGCCGAAAACCCGCCGAATGTTACTGTCCGAGACACAATATTGCCGAGTGTGACCAGCGCCATTACCTTGGGAATATGAGCAACGTGGCTTCACCCGGGGATCTAGCGAATCTCCCCGATGGGATGGGTGGCAGCGCCGCCGCCGAATTCGCACCATTGGTACGCGCATTCGCGAAGGTTTTCGGGCGCCGTCGGGGGGCGGGCGGCGCGTTGGCCGTACATCTGCATGGTGAGCCGCTGGTCGATATCTGGACCGGCAGCGCGGGTGACAAGCCATGGAGCCACGACACCGGCGCGATCATCTTCTCCGCCACCAAGGGCATCACCGCGACGGTCATCCACCGGCTGGCCGATCGCGGTCTGCTCGACTATGAAGCGCCGATGGCCGAGTACTGGCCGGAGTTCGGCCAGAACGGCAAGGGCGGCATCACCATTCGTCAAGTGATGACGCACAGTGCCGGACTCGGTGGCCTCAATCCGATCGCGGCCGGACTGGAGGATGTGCTCGACCACCAGTTGATGGAGCAGCGGCTAGCCGCCGCGAAACCCGATCGTCTGCTCGGCACCCCGGCCTATCACGCACTCACCTTCGGTTGGCTGCTGGCCGGATTGGCCCGCGCGATTACCGGACAGGGGATGGCGGAGCTGTTCCGCACCGAGGTCGCCGAGCCGCTCGGCATCGACGGACTGCACCTGGGCAGGCCGTCAGCGCAATCGTCGACCGCCTATGCGCCACTGGCTGGTTCCCAGCTCAGTCTGATCGGAAAGCCGGTCAGCACAAGGGTTTTGGGGCGCAGCTATGGCCTGCCCGGTGCGTTAGGTGCGGCCGCGCGCTGCCTTTTCCTGCCCGGACTGGAGACCATACTGGAGGGCGAACTCCCGCGGATCCTCGATACCGAACTCGGTGCGGGCAATGGCGTCTGCACCGCGCCCGCCCTGGCCACCATGTACGGTGCGCTGGCCAACGGCGGTGTGGCGGGCGGCGTACCGTACCTGTCGCCACAAACCATCAAGGCACTCAGTCGAATTCGGAGCTACCGGCTCGACCGCGCCCTGTTCTATGCCCCTATGCTCTGGCGCCTCGGTTACCATTCCCTGCCGATGCCGGGTGCATACGGCGGCTTCGGTCATATCGGCCTCGGCGGCTGCTTCGGCTGGGCCGAGCCTCGCCTCGGCCTCTCCGTCGGATTCGTGCACAATCGCCTATCGGCCGCGCAGCTGAGCTTCGACCAGGCCGCGGCGGGTTGGCTGTTGCCAATGGTCATGACGGGCCTGCGCGCTACCCGCCGGATGGCTCCCGTGATCGAGACGCCTGAAGCCGCGTAATCCACGATCCGCCAGCACTTGCCAGCGCCGGGATTTCGGCGGCTGGCACTGGCTATTCTCTCGGCACTGTGATTCTGCCTATGTGGCGATTCCGGCGGTTGTTCGAGGGTTCCGGATGGCTGGAATTCTGCACAAACCGGCCGCGCGGACAGCGTCCGCGCGGCCGGTTCGGATCAAGGTGGCGCTCAGGTGAGGTAGCGGTAGGCCGGGGAATCGGGTTCCAACCGCTCGCACTGGATCGGCGACTCTTCCATCCGCTGCAGCAGTGCGCCGAGTCCCTCCCGCGCACCGAGTTCGATACCGACCAGCGCGGCGCCGGTTTCCCGGTTATTGCGCTTGACGTATTCGAACAGGGTGATGTCGTCGTCGGGACCGAGCACCTCGTTGAGGAAGCGCCGCAGTGCGCCCGGCTCCTGCGGGAAATCCACCAGGAAGTAGTGCTTGAGACCGCGGTGCACCAGCGAGCGCTCGATGATCTCGCCGTAGCGGGAGACATCGTTATTGCCACCGGATACCAGGCACACCACCGTCGAACCGGGTTCGATGGCGATTTCGGCCAGAGCCGTCGCCGACAGCGCGCCCGCGGGTTCGGCGATGATGCCCTCGTTCTGGTACAGCTCGAGCATCGTGGTGCAGATCGCGCCCTCGTCGACCTGCATCATGCGGAAAGCGCCCGCGCCCCTTGGTGATTCGGTCGCGGTCAGCAGCGGCAGCGAGCCGTGTGAGACCACCCGGCTGCCGAATCCGGCGACCGCCGCATAGGGCAGCTGGCCGATCCGGCGCACCGCGGCGCCGTCGACGAAGGGATCGATCTCCGGCAGCGTCACCGGGCCGCCTGCGACCAGTGCGGCGGTCATGGAGGCCGCACCCGCCGGTTCCACACCGAGGATGCCGGTGCTCGGCGAGCGCTCGCGCAGGTAGGTGCCGATGCCCGCTAGACAACCACCGCCGCCGACCGGGATCACCACCAGATCGGGGGTCCTGCCGCCGAGCTGTTCCAGGAATTCGGGCGCGATGGTGCCCTGTCCCGCCGCGGTGCGCGGATCGTCGAACGGCGCCACCATGGTCGCGCCGGTGCGCTCGACGTCCTCGACGGCGGCCGCGGCGGCGGCGTCATAGGTTTCCCCGATCGCGATCAGCTCGACGAACTCGCCGCCGTGCACCCGGATGCGGTCGCGCTTCTGCTTCGGCGTGGTGGTCGGTACGTAGATGCGGCCCTTGATCCCCATCGCATTGCAGGCGAAGGCCACGCCCTGGGCATGATTGCCGGCGCTGGCCGCGACCACGCCTGCGGCCCGCTCGGAATCGTTGAGCTGCACGATCAGGTTATAGGCGCCGCGCAGCTTGTAGGAGCGCACGGCGGTGAGGTCTTCGCGCTTGAGGTAGACCTGCGCTCCGGTCAGCGCGGATAGCCGGGGACTGTGCTGCAGCGGGGTGGGCTCGATAATGTCGGCAATTCGCTTGGCGGCGGCGTCGATCTCGTCCGCGGTCAGCGCGGGACGAGAGGTGGACTGATCGTCGAGAAGCTCGAGCGGCTTGGACACGCGAGTTATGGTGCCACCCGCCGCGTCGGGCGGACGCGTCGGGTGGGCTTCGGACGAGCGATTTCCCGGCCGGAGCTACCGCGGAGTCAGGACGAAAACCGGAATCTCACGGGTCGTCTTGGTCTGGTAGTTCGCGTAATCGGGCCAGACCTCGACCGCCCGCGCCCACCACAGGGCCTTCTCCTCGCCGAAGACCTCGCGCGCGGTGTAGTCCTTGGTCACGGTGCCGTCACGCAGCTCGACATGCGGCTCCGCCTTGATATTCCAGTACCAGACGGGATGCTTCGGCGCGCCGCCCAGTGAGGCGACGACCGCGTATTCCCCGTCGTGCTCGACCCGCATGAGCGCGGTCTTGCGCAGCAGCCCGGTCTTCGCGCCCTTGGTGGTCAGGACGATGACGGGCTTGCCCTGCAAGGTAAGGCCCTCGGTGCCGCCGGAATTCTCGATCAGTTCGGCCTGCTCACGGGCCCAATCGGATGTGCTCGGTGCGTACTCACCTGTCAATGGCATGACAACCGCAACAACGCGAAGCCCGCCTCTGTTCCCGCGCAAGTGTTAGGTACTCCGAACTTCGTGATCCGTGTACCCTGACAACATGGCAGTGGTCCCCCTTCCGGCCCGCCGCACGGTGATAGATATCGCTGGCAGCGCGTGGCCGATATACAAACTCGAGGCGATCGCCCTCGCTCTGGTCATCTGCCTGCTCCTCGCGCTGATCATCGGGTCGCTGCAGATCGCGGTCCTGGTCGCCGCCGGGGTCGGAACCGGCCGCTGGGTTTTCGGGCAAGTCGGCGCGCACCACCGGGCGCAGACAGTGCGCACTTTGCCGTCGAGCTGAGGTGAGTGGCACTTGGCGGCCGAGCTGAGTGAGGTGAGGTGAGTGGCTCTTACCCAAATAGTTGCTCGAAACCAATTCGACTCCCCTCGACAAAGTACGCCCAAACGCAACCACAGCCAGTCCACACGCTGGAAGCCGCAGGCCAGTCCACCTGACCGCGGAAGGTAAGCCGGGTACGGCACTCAACGCACCCACCATCACCCCGGCGAAATCACAGGCCGCCAAACCACCCCAGGCACCGAACCCGATGAGTCGGTGCCCAACCACACGCCCCAGCGTGGGCCACGGACGGCGCCCCCATTTCAAGATCAGGTGGAATCTATGGCGGCATCGACTGAGAAGCCCCGCCACCAGCGCCACCTGATCTTGATCGAGGTCTAGGCGATGTCGAGGGGGAGGGTGGGGAGTTCGGTGCGGGAGAGGACGCCGAGCTTGGGGTAGGCCTTGTAGAGGTGGTGGCCTACGGTGCGGGGGCTGAGGAAGAGTTGGGCGGCGATGTCGCGGTTGGACATGCCCTGTGCGGCGAGGCGGACGATCTGGAGTTCCTGCGGGGTGAGGCGGGCGAGAACACCGGTGGTGGGGCGGCTTGTGGTGCCGACGCCGAGAGCGGCCAGTTCGGTGCGGGTGCGGTCGGCCCATGGCGTTGCGTCGAGGCGGTCGAAGGTTTCCATGGCGGGTTGGAGTTGGTTGCGTGCCTCGGACTTTCGACGGTTGCGGCGTAGCCATTCACCGAAAAGCAATTGGGTTCTGGCCTGTTCGAAGGGACGTCCGCCGCGGTCGAGTGCGGCTTGAAAATGGGCCTGCGCCTTGGCTTCCGGGCCGGTCAATGCCAGACAGCGCTCGACGAGCGCGCTGACCCAATCCTGTTGCGAGGCCGTGGCCCAGCCGCGAAGTCGGTCCAGTGCGTCACCCGCTCGCTCCGGGCTGCCTATGCGCACCGCCGCCTCGATCAGGTCCGGTAGCGCGCGCAGACCGATTACGTGGTGGCGGGCGGGTTCCACGGTCAGCGGTTCCAACCGGGACAGTGCGCTGTCCACCTTGCCGAGCCCGAGATCGAGCACGCCGAGCGCCGCCAGCGTCCACGGTGCTCCTGGCGCGGCCGCACCACCGAGTTCTTCGGCAAGAGCACGGTCGACCAACTCCCGGCATTCCTGTTCGCGCCCCTCCAATGCCGCCAGATAGGCGAGGTAGCTCGACATCTGGCTGATCCAATGCTGCTGCCCGATATCCTCGGCGATCCGCAGCCCTTCGAGCGCGGCGATGCGACCCTCGCGTGGTCGGCCGAGGAACAGTTCGGTCTCGGCGCGGAAGAACAGCAGTGTCGGCAGCAACCCGATGCGGCCCTGGTCGCGGCATTCGGCAATGAGGGTCTGCGCCAGTTCCGCGGCCTGCTCGTCCTGCCCGACGACCAGCCCGACGCCGCACATCTGCACTAGATCGCGTGGGCTATCCGCACCGTTGCGGCGAGCGGCGGCGGCCGCATCGCGCAGGTGGATGCTGAACCGCCCGTCGATGCCCGCGACCGTGTAGCGAGCGATGGGTGTCATCGGTTCGGCGTCGGGTAGGTCCAAAGCATTGATATGCGCGGCGATCTCCGCCAGTTCCGATGCGCCGAGATACCAGGCCGTGTGCACCGCCTGCATGAGGATGCGCGCGGCACGCGCCGGATCGTCGGTGCGCACCAGCTCGGCTCCCGCGAGCAGCAGCTGGTGCGCCGAGAGTGGTTTGCCAGCACCGAACTCCGCGGTGGCGCGAACCAGATCCAGTCGTGCCGCGAGCATTCGGTCGGTGCTCAATCCGGCTGCGCGGTCGGCCAGTCGGCTCGCATGTTCCAATTGTCCGGCCTCACTGGCGGTTTCGGCAGCCGCCACCAGCCGCCGGACACGGGCGATGGCGTCGGTACTCAAGCCCGCGGCGCGCTCGTAGGCGGCCACGGCACCGGAATAGCCGCTGCGCCGCCGCGCCCGATCGGCGGTGTCCTCGAGCGCTGCGGCAATGGTCTCATCCGGTCCGGTCGCCGCCGAGGCCAGATGCCAGGCGCGCAGGTCGGCCTTCTCGGGCTCGGTCAGTGCCGCGGCGAGGGCGGCATGCGCGGCGAGCCGCTGTGTCAGCGGCGCACCCTGGTAGACGGCCGAGCGCAGCAGGGGGTGCCGGAAATTCACGCTCACGCCATCGCTACCGACCAACCCGGCATCCGCGGCGGCTTGCAAGTCCGGCAGTCGCGCCCCGAGCTCGTCGGCGGCGCGCAGCACCGTGGTGAGGTCGTTGGTGCCCGCCGCGGCGGCAATCAGGAGCAATGTCCTGGTCGCCGCGGGCAGCCTGGTCACTTGGCCGTGAAATGCCACCTGGAGCCGCTGGGTCAGCGGCAGTGGATTCGGCCCGCTGGACTCCGTGCGCTCGGCCGCCAATACCGCGGGCAACTCCAGCAGCGCGAGCGGATTGCCACCCGCCTCGGCGAGCAACCGGTACCGGACGGCGGGCGAAAGATCCGGACCACGACTGTCCACCAGCGCGGCCGCCGACTCTGGCGCCAAGCCGGTCAGCGTGAGTTCGGGCAGGCCGGGTGCGGGAAAATCCTGCGCGCCGGTGCGCGTCGCGAAGATGATCACCACGCCCTCGGCATCGAGGCGCCGCGCCGCGAACAGCAGCGTTTCCGCCGTCGCCCGATCCAGCCAGTGCGCGTCATCGATCAAACACAGCAGCGGTCCCTCGGCGCTCTCCTCGGCCAGCAGTGACAGCACCGCCAAACCGATCAACATCCGATCCGCCGGATTGTGCTGCGCCAGACCGAACGCCCCGCGCAGCGCATCCCGCTGTGGTGCGGGCAACCCGTCCACCAGCGCCATCCCCGGCTTGATCAGCAGGTGCAGCCCCGCGAACGGCAACTCCGCCTCGGACTCGATTCCAGCACTGCGCACCGCCGGAATCCCCTGCGCCGCCGCATAATCCAACAGCGCCGTCTTTCCGATCCCCGGCTCTCCGCGCACTACGAGCGACCCGCTGCGGCCCGCACGAGCCGCCTCGAGAAGCCGATCGATCCGAGCTTGTTCGACTTCTCTTCCGTGCAGCATCTGCTCACCGTAACCGCCGACCGAACCCGAGGGACCGACACCCGTTTCGTCGACGTTGCGATGGGATCCGCACCGGCTGGGGTCATCGTGGTTGCACCGCCTGAGGACTTCGCTTCGCAATCGGCGGCAACATCATCGGCAACAGGGATGAGACCATCGAGCGCACTCCGCTGGTGAATATGGTCGGCGGTTGTAGCTGCGACAAGTACGCGCGAAAATCCCGCTCGGCGCTGCCTTTCCGTTGAAAGACAACATTTTCATTAACATTTCCCGCCGACGCCTCGATGATTCGAGTAGTCGAGTACGCAGGTTTCGACGGTAATCGGGGCGGAGGATTTACCCATGAAACGACTGGTGGTCTGCTGCGACGGCACCTGGAAGGCCGAATCCAGCAGCACGGTATCGAATATCATCAAGATCGCGCAGACGATCCGGTACGAGGCGTCGAAACCGTCGGGGGAACCGATCCAGCAGTGGGTCAGCTATGTATCGGGGCCGGGTGCCCGCGGCTTCCTGGCCGACCGCCTGATGGGTGGTGCGTTCGGACTCGGCCTCGAGGCGAATCTGTCCTCGGCGTACTGGCATCTGGCGCTGAATTGGCAACCGGGGGATGAGATCTACATCTTCGGTTTCAGCCGTGGTGCGTTCACCGCGCGTAGTCTGGCCGGTCTGATCGGGCGCATCGGGATCATGACGCCCGATGCGATGATCGAGGGCAAGTACCCGGACGCCTTGCGGATTCACCATCAGCCCGCGCCGCCGCGGACACCGGAGAATCCGGATCCGAAGGAGCCGCAGGAGTGGATCGACTTCCGCAAGCGGAACTGCTGGGATGCTCCGGCCAAGATCGACTTCATCGGCGTCTTCGACACCGTTGGCGCACTCGGCGTGCCCGGACTGACTTCCCTGCGGCACCGGTTCCACGATGTGAAGCTCGGACGCAATGTCTACTGCGCGCGACAGGCACTGGCCCTCGATGAGCGGCGTCGCAATTTCGAACCGTGCCTCTGGGAGGTGCCGATCGAGCCGGATGTGAAGTATTCCCGCGTCTACGACCGGGTGAAGCAGGTCTGGTTCGAGGGCGTGCACAGCGATATCGGCGGCGGCTACCAGGAGTGCGGACTCTCCGATATCACGCTGCGCTGGATGGTCGAACAGGCCGAGGCGGTCGGGCTCGTCTTCGACCGCGACCGGCTGGAGGGGCTGTCTCAGCGGTGCGCGGCCTCGGGCGCGAAGCATATGGAATTGCATCGCTCGCTCGGCCTCGGATACCGAATCCTCAATGTGCTGCGCACCATTCGCCAGCCGCGCAACCCGCGGTTCTACTGGGACTCCTGGCGGCGGCTGTACACCGATGGGGACCGCGGCGTGCGCCTGGCCTCCACCGTGCACGACGCCACCGACTACCGACCCGCGAATCTCGTGCGCTGGCTGAAGGACAACGACGGAATAGTGCCCGAGACGCTGATCGAGAAAACCGGCACGGTCACGGTCCTGACATCGGAGGAGCCCTCAGCGCACCAGTAGCGCCACCGGCAGCCGGGCGAAGAGCTTTTCCAATCGGGCCCGGCCCTGGAAGGTGTGGCCGGTCAGCCGGTCGGTCCAGTTGCCCTGCGGCAGTTCCAAAGTGGTATCGCCCCATCCGGTTTCGGCCAATCCGAGGCTGTGCCGGGTGGCGGCCACGATCACCTCGGGCGTCTCACCGGCCCGGCCGCGCGCATAGGCGACCAGTCTGCTCTCCTGCTCGCCCGTGGCGAACAGCGGCAGGTAGGTGCCGCCGACGAAACAGTCCGGACGTTCGCGACGCAACCACAGCGCGTAGGCGACAATCCACATCTTCGCCGCGCCGGTGGTATCCAGAGCCGGTGTGCCGGTCAGTGATTGCAGCAGTCCCGCGCGGGCCGCGAAGTCCACCGGGCGGCGGTTGTCCGGATCGACGAGTGTGTCCTCCCAGAGCTCGCAGCCCTGATAGATATCGGGAATTCCGGGACCGCACAGCTGCAGCAACTTCTGTGACAGCGAATCCGACCAGGCGTGCGGAGCGAGTTCGTGTACCAGATCACCGATTTCGGAGCCGACCGGGCCGTCGATCACCGCATCCAGCCACCCGTGCACCTTCGTCTCGAATTCGGCATCCGGCTCCTCCCAAGAGGTATGGACACCGGCCTCGCGAATCGCCTTCTCGGCGAATAGATGCAGTCGCTCGCGCAGTCCGGGCACCGAGGAGGCCGGACGGCCGTCGGCGGGCCAGACGCCGAACATGTTCTGCAACAGGAACAAGGTCGTCGCACCGTCGGGACCCGGGGTGATTTCCTGCCAGGATTCGACGGCACGCGCCCAGGTCTCCGCGGCCTGGGACAGCACGCCGATCCGAGCTCGCACATCCTCACCGCGTTTGGTGTCGTGTGTCGACAGTGTGGTCATGGTGGCGGGCCAGCGTTGTGCGCGTTCGCTATTGGAGAGGTGGAATTCGTTGAGCGAATGGCCGAATCGGGCCGGATTGCCGCCCACCTCCTGCAGCGATACCAGTCGAGCGGCCTGATAGAACATGGTGTCCTCGACGGCCTTGGCGGTGATCGCACCGCAGACCTGACTGAATCGAACCGCCGCCTCGCCGTCGGATGCCAGCGCCGCCACCAGCACGCTCAACGGCACGGTCAGTTCGCTATTGCGTTTCTCCACCTCGGCGACCACTGCGCCGGTCATACCGGCCAGCGGCGTGTAATCCACTCGGTACACCGGCATGAAGGCAAGCACCTCGATGGTGGCATTGGTCAATGCCATGGTGTCGAAGCTTTCGGCATGCGCGTCGCGTTTGATCGCGGCGACCAGGCGCCGGATCTCCGGGGCCAGAATGTTCTCCGCCACCGCGCGTTTGATGCGGTGTTCGGTCTCGCCGATCCAGGCGCGGTCGCTGCCGTGTCCGGCGAGTTTGCGCGACAGTTCGGTCAGCGTCTGTTCGCCGTCCGGGTCGATCAGTACGCCGCCGTAGTCGGACAGGGCGTCGTAGCCGGTGGTGCCGTCGACCGGCAGCGTCGCATCCAGCGGTTCGCGGTTGGCGAGGATCTTTTCCACAAGTAGAAGCCGGTGCGGGCCGATGAGCCGACGCAGCTTCGTCAAATACGCGGTGGGATAGGACAATCCGTCCGGATGGTCGACTCGCACGCCGTCGATCAGATCGTGTTCGCACCACGCGGCCAGCTCGCGGTGGGTGATCTCGAAGACCTCGGGATCCTCCTGGCGCACCGCGGCCAGGCTGCTGACCGCGAAAAATCGCCGGTAGGTGCACAGCCCGGCCTTCCAGCTGACCAGCCGGTAGTGCTGTTTATCGTGGATGCGAAGCGCATTGTCGCCGTCGGTGCCCGCCGCGATGGGAAAGCGCAGATCGTGCAGTGCCAGCATCGGTTCCGCACCGGACCGGTCCACCGTCAGTGCGGCCGGATCGTTTTCGCTCTGCAGCACCGGCAGTGCCAGCCGACCGCCCGCGCCATTGCCCGCGCTCCAGTCGATATCGAAGAAATGCGCGAACTGCGATTCGCGGCCGTTGCGCAGCACATCCCACCACCACGGGTTCTGCCGCGGATCGGCCACACCGACGTGGTTGGGCACCAGATCGACGATCAAACCCATACCGCGGCTGCGTACTTCGTCCGCGAGCGCTTTGAGTCCGGCCGGGCCGCCGAGGCCCGCCGAAACCGTGGTGGGATCGGTGACGTCGTAACCGTGCGTCGAACCGATCGTCGCGGTGAGAATCGGTGACAGGTACAGATGCGAAATCCCCAGCTGCTGTAGGTATTCCGCGATCGCGCGGGCATCGGTGAAGGTCAACGCGTCCGGGCGCAGCTGGAGTCGGTAGGTGCTGCGGACCGTTGTCTGCCTGGCTGGGGTGCGGCCGCGGGAGATGGGATCGGTGTGGTGGGTCTGCATATCGGACTTGCGCGTCTCGATCTTCGGTATATCGGTCATGGGCGGTTTCGGTTATGCGGGGCAGTTGAGGACTAGCAGACAGCGGGCGGGGACGGCGATGGTGCTCCCCGCCGGATAGGTGGCATCGGCGCCGCCGTCGGGTACCGAACAATCCAGTGCGACAGTCCATTGCGCGCCGTAGTCGGAGTTCGGCAGCGCGAAGTCCAAGCCGCTGTCGTGGGCGTTGAAGCACAGCAGAAATGAATCGTCGGTAATGCGCTCGCCGCGCGGGCCGGGTTCGTTGATGCCGAGGCCGTTGAGGTATACCGTCAGCGACTTGCCGAAACCGCTGTCCCAGTCCGCGGGGGTCATTTCCTCACCCGCAGGCGTGAGCCATGCGATATCGCGGGCATGATCTTTCGAGCGGATCGGCCGACCCGCGAGGAAGCGGCGGCGTCGGAATATCGGGTGCGCGGTGCGCAGCGCGATCACCCGCTTGGTGAATTCGAACAGGTCCGCATTCGTCTGCATCAGCGACCAGTCCATCCAGGCCAGCGGTGAATCCTGGCAGTAGACATTGTTATTGCCGTGCTGGGTGCGGCCCATCTCGTCACCGTGCGCGAGCATCGGGGTGCCCTGACTGAGCACCAGCGTGGCCAGCAGATTGCGACTCTGCTTGGCGCGCAATGCGAGTATGTCGGGATCGTCGGTAGGTCCCTCCACCCCGCAGTTCCACGAGCGGTTGTAGCTCTCGCCGTCGCGATTGCCCTCCCCGTTGGCCTGGTTGTGTTTGTCGTTGTAGGACACCAGATCCCGCAGGGTGAAGCCGTCGTGCGCGGTGATGAAGTTGATGCTCGCGCTCGGCCTGCGCCCAGTGGCCTCGTACAGATCCGAGGATCCGGTGAGCCGGGAGGCGAATTCGCCGAGGGTGGCTGGTTCACCGCGCCAGTAGTCGCGCACGGTGTCGCGGTACTTACCATTCCATTCGGTCCACTGGCCAGGGAAGTTGCCGACCTGGTAGCCGCCCTCGCCGACATCCCACGGCTCCGCGATGAGTTTCACCTGGCTGACCACCGGATCCTGTTGCACCAGATCGAAGAAGGTGGAGAGCCGGTCCACATCGTGCAGTTCCCGGGCCAGCGTGGCGGCGAGGTCGAAGCGGAAGCCGTCGACGTGCATGTCCAGGATCCAGTACCGCAGCGAGTCCATGATCAGCTGCAGCGTATGCGGATGGCGCACGTTCAGGCTGTTACCGGTGCCGGTGTAGTCCATGTAGTGCGATGGGTCCTCGTCGACCAGGCGATAGTAGGCGGCATTGTCGATACCGCGGAAGGCCAGGGTCGGCCCGAGGTGATTGCCCTCGCCGGTGTGGTTGTAGACGACATCGAGGATCACCTCGATGCCCTCGGCATGCAATGCCCGCACCATGGCCTTGAATTCGGTCACCGCGGCACCGCCGCGCGGACTGGCCGCGTATTCGTTGTGTGGGGCGAGATAGCCGAAGCTGTTGTAGCCCCAGTAGTTTCGCAGGCCCTGATCCAAAAGGACACGGTCGTGCAGGAATTGGTGTACCGGCATCAGCTCGATCGCGGTGATGCCGAGTTCCTTCAGATGTTCCACGATCGCCGGATGCGCGATCCCCGCGTAGGTGCCGCGCAATTCCTCCGGAATACCCGGGTGGGTCATCGTCATGCCCTTGACATGCGCCTCGTAGATGACTGTTTCGTGGTAGGGCCGATTCGGTGGACGGTCGGCGCCCCAGTCGAAGAACGGGTTGATCACCACACCGGACATGGTGTGCCCCAGCGAATCCTGGCCGTAGGTGTAGAGCGAGGAGTCGTTGTCGAATTCGCCGTCGAAGGCCTTGCCGTAGGGATCGAGCAGCAATTTACTTGGATCGCAACGCAAGCCGTGCTCGGGATCGTAGGGTCCGTGTACCCGGAAGCCGTAGCGCTGGCCCGGTCCGATGGTCGGGAGATAGGCGTGCCAGACGTAGGTGTCGACCTCTTCCAGCGGCACTCTGGTTTCGGTGCCGTCCCTGGCGATAAGGCACAACTCGACCGCGTCGGCAACCTCGGAGAACACCGAGAAATTGGTGCCTGCGCCGTCGTAGGTCGCGCCCAGTGGGTAGGCGGTTCCGGGCCAGACACCGAGGGGTGTCACCTCACCGGGCGCTGCGTCGGGCTGAGCCATGTCAACGACACTAGCGCCAGCCGTGACGCGCTCGGTGCGGGTGGTTGCGGCCGGGCGAGTCAGCCCTGGTCGGCGCCGGTTTCGAGCCAGCGCCGCCGGTAGCCGATCTGGGTGGCCAGCCGCGCGAGTGCGCCGAATACCGCATGCGGCAGCCAGACCGCGATGCCCGCGATACAGCCGTCCTGGTAATCCCACAGCAATGCCAGCGCCAGTGGGTCGCGTGGCATCCGGGAGCATGCGCGGCGTCGAGGTTGTGCCAGGGCTGGAACATTTCTCAGTCCGCGGCGGTGGGCGGATTTCGTGATCGAAGACGGTGTCGGGCGGCTGCGGGGTCGGCGGCCACGGCTCGTCGTGCTGACGGCCGAGGGACGTGCGGCGCTCGACGTGGCGGCGGAGCGGATCAGCCGGATCGAGCGGAAGCTCGTGGACAGTCTGGGCGAGCCGGGGTTGACCGAGCTGCGGCAATGGCTGAGTCGAGTGCACGAGGTGCTGATCGACCGAGTTTCACCGCTGCAGCGTCAGTCGCCAGGTCTGGCCCACCAGATCGTGGCCGAAGCTGTGATGCGGATTCGACTCCACGAGTTCGAAACCCGCGCGCTGATAGATATGCCGCGCCGAGGTGAGGATGTCATTGGTCCACAGCACCATGTCGCGGTAGCCGACCTCGGTGGCGAATCGCACGCAGCGCTCGACCAGTGCGGAGCCGACGCCTAGGCCGCGCGCGGTCGGCTCGACGAGCAGTAGCCGCAGTCGGGCCGTGGTCTCGCTCTCCGCGACACAGAAGACGCAGCCCACCGGCTCGCCGTCGTATTCGGCGATCCAGGCGTGTTCGCGGCTCTCGTCGTGGTCGTCCAGATAGGCCGCGACAATGCGGGCTACGAGTGCCTCGTAGCTGGCGTCCCACCCATATTCGGCGGCGTAGAGCGCGGCATTGCGCTGGATGACCCAGCCGTAGTCGCCGGGTTTCGGGGCGCGCAGCACCAATTCGCCGGGGACTTGTCCGTCGAGAATGCGCTGGATGGTGCGCATGGAGGTGATCAGGCGCGCGCGGTCGGCCGGTTTGTGCGCATTGAGCAGATAGCCGATTTCGGCACTGGAGCGCTGATTGAGCACGGCGAAGACCTCCTTGCCGCGTTCGGTCAGTCGGACCTCTTGGCGGCGACCGTCGCTTTCGCAGCGATTGCGCTGGACCAGTCCGTCCTTTTCGAAGCGGGCCAGAATGCGGCTCAGATAGCCGGGGTCGAGGTCGAGTTTGCGTCGCAGCGTGACGACCTCGCTCGCGCCGGAATTGGCCAATTCGAACATGATTCGCGCTTCGGTGAGTGAGTATTCGCTGTCCAGCAGGCCTTCGCGCAGTACCCCGATGACCCGGGTGTAGCGGCGGTTGAATTCGCGCACGGCGTCGATATCGGCGGCGGCAACGGTGGTCACGGCGGCTCCCAATCTTTGACTGAGTCAAAGGATACGTCGGAACGGTCGCACTGGTGCGGAATTTCACGGGATATCGTGGGTGCGCAGCTCGAGTGGTAACTTGAACACCGTTCAAGCCCTACTGGGCTGTCACGCGACCGCGAGGAATCCTGTGGCATTGAGTTCCGACGAGATCACCGCCATCGACGCCGAACATGTCTGGCATCCCTATGGCGGCTTTCCCGCGACGACCGAACCGCTGGTGGTTTCGGGTGCTTCCGGTACCAGGCTCACGCTCGCCGACGGTCGGGAATTGGTCGACGGAATGAGTTCATGGTGGGCCGCAATCCACGGCTATCGGCATCCGGTTCTGGATGCCGCGCTGGTGGCGCAGTCGCAGCGGATGAGTCATGTGATGTTCGGCGGACTCACCCATGAACCGGCGGCTCGGCTGGCCGCATTGCTCGTCGAACTGACGCCCGCAGGTCTGGACAAGGTATTCCTGTGCGACTCCGGCTCGGTATCGGTCGAGGTCGCGGTCAAGATGTGCCTGCAGTACTGGCGCGCGACGGGTAAGCCGGACAAGCGGCGGCTGCTCACCTGGCGCGGCGGGTATCACGGCGATACCTTCACGCCGATGAGCGTGTGCGATCCACAGGGCGGCATGCACGCACTGTGGACCGATGTGCTCGCCGAGCAGATCTTCGCCCCGGCGCCGCCGCCCGAGTATTCAGCCGAGTATGTCGCCGAATTCGAGCAGTTGCTGGCCGCCCATGCCGACGAACTCGCGGCCGTCATCGTTGAGCCGGTCGTGCAAGGGGCTGGTGGGATGTGCTGGCACGATCCGCGGTATCTGATCGATCTGCGTCGCCTGAGCGATGAGTACGGGGTGCTGTTGGTCTTCGATGAGATCGCGACCGGATTCGGGCGCACCGGAGCGCTTTTCGCGGCCGATCACGTTGGGGTGAGTCCGGATGTGATGTGTGTCGGCAAGTCGCTCACCGGCGGGTATCTGACCTTGGCTGCCGCGTTGTGCACGTCCCGGATCGCGGAGACCATCAGCGCCGAGCACGGCGGGCTGATGCATGGTCCGACCTTCATGGGTAACCCGCTGGCCTGTGCGGTTGCCGTCGCCTCGATCGAACTACTGCTGCGACGGGATTGGCGCGCCGAGGTGACTCGGATCGAATCGGAACTGGAAACTGGTCTGGCCCCGGCGCGTTCGCTTCCCGGGGTTGCGGATGTGCGGGTGCTCGGAGCGATCGGGGTTGTGCAACTCGACCATCCGGTGGATATGCGCAAGGCCACTCATGCCGCCGTAGAAGCGGGTGTCTGGCTGCGTCCCTTCCGCGATCTGATCTACACCATGCCGCCCTTCATCAGCTCGACCGAGGACATCGAACGCATTACCGCCGGTATGGTCGCCGCCGCTCAGGCCTGATGCGTCACGCGCGTTTGCGGGTGCTGTGTTCGGTTCCCGCGCTCTCGGGACGGTCTGTGTCGGAGACGATCTCCCAGACTCGGAAGACGCAGTGGTAGTCGTCAGCCCAACCGCGGGCGATCAACAGATAGTTATCGCCGTCGCGCAGCAGAACCCTTCGACCCGGAAGGCGCGGATGCTGCGGGGTGAATGTGGGCACGAGGGAATGCAATTTGGTCATGGCATGTTCGCGAGTGCCGACCACCTCCGCCAGTACCCGCGGCGACCAGCGTTTGTTATCGCCGGAACCTGTTGTCTCTTCGACGACTATCGCCCACCGTGGCATTCGGCCCTACTCCCTTTTGGCGGAAATGCCGCGCCACCGTTGGTCGGTGGCGACCTTCAACGATTGGCTCCTACGGTACCAGTACCCGACCCGGAGCAGGCGCCCTGAACGGTGTTCAAGTATGCTGCGGAGCTGTGACTACCGATCCGTTGGGCTGGCTTGACGAACGCGCCGCCGAGCGCGTGCGCGTCGGGTTGCGCCGTGAGTTGCGACCGCGTGCGGCACAGTCGCCGTCGATCGACCTCGCCTCCAATGACTACCTGGGGCTGGTGCGTCATCCGGAGGTGATCGAGGGCGCGATCGATGCCGTGCGCCGCTGGGGTACCGGGTCGACCGGATCCCGGCTCGTCACCGGCACCACCGCCGAACACGAGCAGCTCGAGACCGAACTCGCCGAATTCGTCGGTGCCGAGGCCGGTTTGGTCTTCGCCTCCGGCTACGCCGCCAATCTCGGGGCAGTGACCGCGCTCGCCGGGCGGGGTGCGCTGGTCGTCTCCGATGCGGGCAGTCACGCTTCGCTCGTGGATGCCTGCCGACTCTCGCGCTCGCGCGTGGAGATCGCCGCGCATTGCGATGTCGAGGCGGTCGAGCGGTTGCTGGCCGAGCGGAGCGAGGAAAGGGCACTGGTACTTACCGATTCGGTATTCAGCGCCGACGGGGATCTGGCGCCGCTGGCCGAGTTGCATCGCGTTACCCGCGCGAATGGCGCGGTTCTGATCGTGGATGAGGCACATGGGCTCGGTGTGCGCGGCACTGGTGGGCGCGGGCTGGTGCACGAGGTCGGATTGGCCGGGGAGCCGGATCTCGTGGTCACCGCGACGCTGTCGAAAGCCCTTGCGGCACAAGGTGGCGTGGTCTTGGCGAGCGAGCGGGTGCGTGCGCACCTGATCGATGCGGCGCGCACGTTCATTTTCGATACCGGGCTCGCACCGGCGGCGGTCGGTGCGGCGCGTGCGGCGCTGCGGTTATTGCGTGGGGATCCCGAGCTGGCTGGTCGGGTGTTGCAGCGGGCCGCCGATATCGCACGCATTGCCGGTGTGGCGGAACCGGATTCTGCGGTTGTCTCGGTGGTGCTCGGCCAGGCGCAGGTCGCCTATGACGCCGCGCAGGCATGCCGCGCACGTGGGCTCGACGTCGGATGCTTCCGTCCACCGACGGTGCCCGAGGGAACATCGCGGCTGCGGCTCACCGCGCGGGCGAATCTGAGCTCCGATGAACTCGACACCATCGCAACGGTTCTCGGCGAGGTGCTGGCGCAGGCGCGTGGATTGGTGAGCGCATGAGTGTGCTGTTCGTGACCGGTACCTCGACGGAGGTCGGCAAGACCGTAGTGACCGCCGCGATTGCCGCGGCCGCGCTGGCCGCCGATCGATCGGTGGCAGTGTGCAAACCGGCCCAAACCGGTGTGGCACCGGGCGAACCCGGCGACCTCGCCGAGGTCGAACGCCTCACCGGTGTGACGAGAACGGTCGAGATTGCCCGCTATCCCGATCCGCTGGCGCCGGATACCGCCGCGCGTCGATGCGGGCAGCCGTTGTTGACGCTGAGTGAAACCGCCGCCGCCATCGACTCACTCGCCGATGCGGATCTGACCTTGGTGGAAGGGGCAGGCGGGTTGCTGGTCCGGCTCGGCGAATTCACGTTGCTCGAGTTGGCGCAGAAGCTCGATGCCCCGGTGCTCGTTGTCGCCGCGGCAGGGCTGGGGACCCTCAACCACAGCGAATTGACCACGCGCGCGCTTTCCTCCGCCGGAGTGCGCTGTGCGGGGCTGGTAGTCGGCTCATGGCCCGGTTCGCCGGGACTTGCCGAAGAGTGCAATCGCACTGATCTGCCCCGGGTTACCGGAGTCGACTTGGTCGGTGCGGTGCCTGCGGGGGCGGGTGCTTGGGATCGCGCGCGCTTCTCCGCCGCGGCACCCGGTTGGTTCACTCCCGGCTGGTCTGTGCTCAGCCGGTAGGTCTGCGCGACGGCCCACTGTCTCGGGAGGTGCATCGACCGGCAGCCGAGCGTATCGGCGGTGCGGTGGCCCGTGACCTGCGTCGACGACGGCACCCGAACCACCGCCGGCCCCGACGGCGTCCCCCTCTACCAGAACGAACTCGGCTGGAGCAGCTCACTCGCCGAAACCGGCGAACTCCCGGATCGCAACGACCGTCACCGGCACGGCTCAATGCTGGACGCAGGCACCGAATTCCAGCGCTCGAGCTGTGTGCGGTCCGCGCCAGCTCGACCTGCTGGTCGCGATTTCTCGGCGAACATGATCGGCTCCGGCTCGGCGATGGCCATGCGCACTCGCCTGGCAGCACTCGCGAACCGTACCTACAGTTGAATAGATGTCGCCGTTGGACGATCGGCACCCGTCCACCGTCTCGGACTGGGATGACGCGCGACGGAGGGCTCGGCTTCGGGAGACTCGTCTCGGGCACGGGTGGCAGACGTTGCGCCGAACCAGCTTGGCGCTGCTGCGGGTCGCCTCGATATTGCTAGCCGGGCTCATCGTGTTCGCCCAGTACTGGGTGCACGATGTCACCCCGGAACGCGATCGGCTCGCGCGCACCGAACCCGCCGTGTTGCCGATCGCCACCCCCGCGCACGATCGCGACTGGGACACCGTCGTCGTCGATATGGTCGGACTGGGCGGCCTCAACGCCAGCAATACCGCGGCCGCACTGCCCGCCCTCAGTGATATGGGCGTGGTATGGGCCATCAAATATGACAATCAAGGTATCGACACCAAGGTGATCGCGGATCTGATCATCCGCGCCGCTCAGATGTCGGGGCTGAAGAATATTGTGCTGGTGGGACACAGTATGGGCGGGGTCATCGCGCTGGAGGTCGCACGGCATATCCACCTCGACAGCGATCTGCGCCTGGCGGGAGTGATCCTGGACTGCACACCGGTGGATTTGAACGCGGTGCGTCCGGAAAGTCGCGGGGCCGGCGAGGATATGGTGCGCTGGATGGGCTGGCTGCCGGGGGCTCGGGAGAGCCGAACGTTGCGGTTGGCGGTCGAAACGTATGCGCGCCGTGACCGGTTCGTCGATCGCGGTGCCACCGGGTTGCCCGGGGTCCGGCTCGAGCCATTGCGCGATGTCATCGAAGAAGTGTTGCGCGAGAAGGTCTTCTCCACTGACGCGGCCAGCAACGGCCTGATCGAAACACAGTTCCTCGCCATCGTGGCGGGAGGTGCGATCAACGATCTGCGCGCGCTGTCACGGCCAGCCGAGGGTAAACCGCGCCCGGCCATCGTCTTCATCCGCCCACGCAATCCGGATAACGACACGGTGGTCGACGTCGAGTACTCCCATCAGGTGCTCATCGAACGGGCCGGTGGCGTCGACGGCTCGCTGCTGGTCGTTATGCCGCGAAATACCGGGCACGCCAATCCGATGCAGCGCCCCGAGGAGTACAACAAGGTCATCGACCAGCAGATCCTGCCGTTCATCCAGCGGTATCAGGAGCAGATGCGCGCGACAGTGTCCGCAGCGGCGCCGCGCTGACGGGATGGCAGGCCGCGGGGGTTGGAATCACGTCAAGGCAAACCGTGTTCGTGTCGGTTTCGCCTTGATTCAATCACCACATGTTCCGACCACGTACGTTCCTGACCGGCCTGCGCGGCCGCACAATCGCCGCCTTGCTCGCTGCGGCGACCGTTGCGAGCTTGGGTGTGACCGGCTGCGTGAGCGACGATACGCCGGTCGGTAAGACCGATGCGCCGCTGCCCACCGACATCCCAGCTGGCACCAAACTCGTACTCGCCGACCAGCAGGAGCGCTTCAAGTCGGTACTCCAGTTCTCCGGTGAGCTCGACAAGCTGCCGTTCAAGGTGGAATTCGCCAATTTCGTCGGCGGACCGGCCATTCTGGAGGCATTCCGTGCTGGCGCCGCCGATGTCGCGACCGTCGGTGATGTTCCGCCGATCCATGCGCAGGTCGCCGGGCAGGACGTGCCGATCATCGCGGCTTACCAATCCAATCCCAGCGCATTGAAACTCGCGGTGGCGCCAGGCAAGACGGCCACCACGCTGGCCGATCTCAAAGGGAAGAAGATCGCCTACGCGGAGGGCACTGCCCAACAGGCCGCGGTGCTGCGCGCGATCGCCAAGGCCGGGCTGAAACCCACTGATGTCCAGCTGGTTCGGCTGCAGCTCGCGGAATTCCTGGACGCGGTGCGCACGGGTCAGGTGGATATCGCACCGCTGGCCGAGCCGAATGTCACTCGGCTGCTGCGCACACCGGGTGCGTCACTGATCCCGGATTCGGAAACCACCGGCATCTACGGTGGTGTCGGCTATCTTTACGCGCGCCGCGCCGCAGTGACCGATCCGGCCAAGGCGGCCGCGACCAGGGCGGTGGTCGCCGCCTATATTCGCGCCTACCAGTGGGTCAATTCCCACCAGGAGGAGTGGGCGCGCAAGTACTACGTCGAGAACCAGAAGGTCAGCGCCGATGATGCCAAACGCATCGTCGACTCGCTCGGTACCTACACCTTCCCTCATCTGGATCAGCAGCTCATCGATCGCCAGCAGGGCACCATCGATGCGATCGCCAAGGCGGGCGAACTGCCCAAGAAGGTGCGCGCCGCGGACGGCTTCGATCTGCGCTTCGATGCCGTCGTCACCCAGGCCGTCACCGAGAGTGGCGCCGCATTCGAACCGAAGGCGAAATAACCATGGCCACCCTGGATGTCGGCGTACTCGGCCGGATCGGACAGAATTCGCGGACCACCGCGGAGCCGGTATTGGCCCGCCGCAAGTCGACTCGTCCGAGGCTCGGACCGGGCCGTCCGATTCCGCTGGGCGTCGCCATCGGACCCGTGCTGCTGATCGCGGCATGGGTGATCGGTTCCGCCACGGGCGCACTGGATGAGCAGACACTGCCCGCGCCGTGGACGGTCGCCGAGACCGCACGCGATCTGCTGGCCGACGGCAGATTGCAGTCGAATCTGCTCACCTCGCTGAAACGCGCGGCCTGGGGTCTCGGCCTCGGCGTGGTGATCGGGGTTCTGCTCGCCTTGATCGCCGGATTGAGCCGCGTCGGTGAGGCTCTGCTGGACGGGCCGATTCAAATCAAACGCTCGATCCCCACGCTCGCGCTGATCCCGCTGTTCATCGTGTGGTTCGGCATCGGTGAGGAAATGAAGCTCATCGTCATCACGACCAGTGTGGCGATTCCGATCTACATCAATACCCACGCGCAACTGCGCGGTGTCGACAGCCGGTATGTGGAATTGGCCGCGACGGTAGGGCTTTCGCGGTGGGGTTTCATTCGCCGTATCGCGCTGCCCGCTTCGCTGCCCGGTTTCTTCACCGGCTTGCGCTTGGCGGTCACTATCTCCTGGCTCGCATTGGTCGTGGTCGAACAGGTGAATGCCACCAGCGGCATCGGGTATCTGATGACGCAGGCGCGCACCTACGGCCAGATCGACGTCATCGTCGTCGGCCTGGTGATCTACGGCCTACTCGGACTGTTCGGCGATCTCGCCGTGCGCGCGACGGAACGGAGGGCGCTGTCATGGCGGCAGACGATCGCGGACTGAATGTGGTCCGTACCCGCGGGCTGCGCAGGGGTTTCGGCGATCGCGTTGTGTTGCACGGTATCGATCTCGATATCGCGCGCGGTGAATTCGTCGCCCTTCTCGGTCGCAGTGGTTCGGGTAAGAGCACCTTGCTGCGCGCGTTGGCCGAGCTGGATCGCGATGTGCTCGGCTCGGGTGAGTTGCGGGTGCCGACGGAACGTGCGGTGGTATTCCAGGATTCGCGGCTGCTGCCGTGGAATCGGGTGCTGGACAATGTCACTCTCGGTTTGAAGGGTGCCGATGCGGCAGAGCGCGGTCGGACGGCTTTGGCCGAGGTTGGACTCGCTGGGCGAGAATCCGCCTGGCCTAAGGAACTTTCCGGAGGTGAGCAGCAGCGTGTCGCCTTGGCGCGATCGCTGGTCAGGGAGCCGGAGTTGCTGCTGGCCGATGAGCCCTTCGGCGCGTTGGACGCGCTGACCCGCCTCAAAATGCATGTGCTGCTGCAGGATCTGTGCGCCAGGCATAAACCAGCGGTTTTGTTGGTAACTCACGATGTCGATGAGGCGGTGCTGCTCGCCGACCGCGTGCTCGTCCTCGACGAGGGACGCATCGCCGTCGATCAGCGCATCGACCTGGAACGTCCACGCCGCCATATCGATCCGGACTTCAACCACCTGCGTGAACTGCTGCTCGCCAGCCTCGGCGTCGATGTCGCGGCCCTGCACGATGAGAAGAAAGCCTCATGACCCGCCAACTCAGCCTCAATGCGTTCATCTACCCCTCCGGACATCATGAGGCGGCTTGGCGGCATCCGCAGAGCCGACCCGACCGGATCTACGATGTCGGCTACTACCAGGAGATCGGTCGCACGGCCGAAGCCGCGAAACTCGACGCGGTGTTCTTCGCCGACGGGCCAGCGCTGCGCACCAATGTCAAACATAATGCGGCCTCCGGTCTGGAACCGATCACTCTGCTCACCGCGATCGCGACGGCCACCACCCATCTCGGTCTGATCGCCACCGCATCGACCACCTACTACGAGCCATACAACCTGGCCAGGCTGTTCTCCACGCTGGATCACATCTCCGGTGGGCGGGCGGGCTGGAATATCGTCACCACCGGAACCGACCTCGCGGCAGCGAATTTCGGGCTCGACAAACATCCCGATCATGCGACGCGGTATGCGCGGGCGCGGGAATTCGTCGACGCGGTCGTCGCGCTGTGGGGCAGCTGGGAGGACGACGCCATCCTGTTGGACCAGCAGGCGGGCATCTACGCCGATCCGGACAAGATCCATCCGATCGACTTCGTCGGCGAATACCTCAGTGTGCGTGGTCCGTTCAACGCGCCGCGTACCCCGCAGGGGCATCCGGTGCTGGTACAGGCCGGTGCGTCGAATGACGGCCGGGCGTTCGCGGGCCGGTACGCCGAGGCGATCTTCACCGCGCACCAGCGCCTGGAGGATGCGCAAGCGTTCTATGCCGATATCAAGGCCAAGGCCGCCGAATTCGGCCGGGACGCCGAACAGATCAAGATCCTGCCCGGCATCAGCCCATTCATCGGTGACACCGAAGCGGCAGCGAAACAGTTGGAGCGGGAGTTCAACGAGCTCACCGTGCCGGAGTACGGGCTGAAACAATTGGAGGGCATCGCGGGTGAGAGCCTGCGGCATCTGCCGCTGGATGAACCGGTGCCGCTCGAGTTGTTCAGCGACGCGGGCGATGTGACCGATAACGAGCGCAGCCGTCGGCAGGTGGTCGCCGGGATCGTGCAGCGGGAACGGCCCACTGTGCGCGGACTGCTGCACCGTCTCGCCGGTGCCCGCGGCCATCGGGTCTTCGCCGGTACACCGGAGCAGGTCGCCGACACCATCGAGGAATGGTTCCGCAACGGCGCCGCCGACGGTTTCAACATAATGCCGCCCTACTACCCGGGTGGGCTGGAGGTCTTCGCCGAGCAGGTTGTCCCGATTCTGCAGCGGCGCGGGCTGTTCCGCACCGAATACACCGGAACCACATTGCGTGACCACTTCGGTCTGCCACGACCGCAGAGCCGGTACGCCCGGCGACCGGCACTCGCGTAGTGAGCGGCTGTATCTGGCCGTATCGAGACCGGATCGGCATCGTCGGGCCCGAGCGCACCGGGCAAGACGGCGCAGCCGGGGGTGTCGGCCGGAATACGACGGCGGATCGTAGTGCTGCATGAGCTTTCGGAGTGAGCGACCTGACCTATGCCCTCTGGCGCAGTTCGAGCTCACCTATGTCGACATCACTCTCGTCGTCGGTCACTCGCATCTCGAACCGCTGCCGCTCGGTGCCCAGCGGCAGAGACATGTGCGGAATCCACGCATCGATGATCACGATCAGCTCGGTGAACCGCTCGGGCAGCGGCTTGTCGCTCCTGTCGGAGTTCAGCCGCCGCGGTGCCCACCGGCGCGGGCACTGTGAGCGAGCGGGTCCGCGCCACAGCGGAATCCATTGGGCTGCGCTCGCTGTTGTGGACGGTGTTCATACCTGTGGTGCTCTACGGCATCGGATCCGGCGCGGCCGCACCGATGTACGCGCTGCGGGCACTCGATCTCGGTGCGTCGGCAAGTGTTGCCGGAATTGTCGTCGCACTGAGCGGGCTGGGGATGGTGCTGGCGGACCTGCCTGCCGGGCGGATCGTCGCGCGCATCGGGGAGCGCTGGGCGATCGCCGTCGGTTCGGGGCTCGGTCTGGTCGGGGTGCTGTGCGCGATCTTTGCCCCCGATACCTGGGTGCTGGCGGTCGGTGTGCTGCTCAATGGAACCGCCAGTGCGGTATGGGGTTTGGCGCGACAGTCCTACATCGTGGCCGTGGTAGCGCCGGACGAACGAGGTAGGGCGTTCTCGGCGTTGGCCGGTGCCTCGCGCCTCGGATCGTTCTGCGGGCCGTTCGTCGGGGCCGGAATGGTCTACCTGATGGGGCCGAGCGGTGCCCTGTGGTTGCAGTTCGGCACGACCGTCGTAGCGGGCGCGGCGATGCTCGCCATCGGTTCGGCCGACGGTGACGATATGGACGCCGCTGGTCACACTCTGCGCTCGGTGGTCGTCGAAAACCGCGGGGTGCTGGGCACGCTCGGGCTGGCGGCGCTGCTGATGGGCGGTGCCCGCGCGACCCGCACCGCGCTGCTACCGCTGTGGGCCGCGCACATCGGCGTGAGTGCCGCCGCCACGAGCCTGATATTCGGCGTAGCCGGAGCTATGGACGTGCTGCTGTCCTATCCGGGCGGCATCCTGCTCGATCGGTTCGGCAGCCGCGCCACCGGGGTGCCGTCGATGTTGCTGTTCGGGGTCGGCTTCGCGGCGCTTCCGTTCACCTCGACGGCACTCGAACTCACCGGTGCCGCAGTACTGCTCGGGCTGGCCAATGGTGTCAGCAACGGCCTTATCATGACCGTCGGCGCCGACGTCGCACCGCCGGGTCAACGCGCGGAATTCCTCGGTGCCTGGCGGCTGACCCACGACGTAGGCATGTTCACCGGTCCCATCGCGGTCGGCTTGATCAGCGCCGCAACAGTTCTCGGTGCCTCCGCGCTCGTCATCGCCGCAGCGGTATTCGCAGGCGCCGTCGCCGTGCACCGCTGGTTCCCCGGCACCTACCCCGTCCTTGCTCGGAGACGCACCCCGGACTGACTGAGCGCCTGCACCGCTCATGGCACACACTCAGTGCATGCCTCGCAGAGGTTGCACGTTCTGCGAGGATTTCGCTCGATATGCGAGGCCCTGCACCGATGGGCGGGGTAGCTCAGGTCGCTCGGCGAGTTCGGCCCAGGTAGGCGAGGAGACGGTCGGCCGGGGCAGTGGTCGGCGGTTCGATCGGCGGTGCGAATAGTGGCCACCGATCGGCTATCGGGACGAGTTCCGGTGCCACCGTGAGTAGTTCGTGGGCCAGGTCCTCAGGTATCGGCGGGGTACCCGGTGAGCTGGCAGCGAGATCCCAAGCGTGGACTGTCAATTCGAGAGCACCCACGGTCCCGAGAATGCGGGCGGGCACCGGCCTCCCGAAGATGACCACCGAGCCAGGGTGCTCATTCGCCCAGTCATCGAGCAAGGCCAGCGCTCGACTCCGAATATGCAAGGTTCCCGCACAGTTCGGCAGCGGCGCGCCTGCTATGACACGAACCTGTCCGCCCGCCAAACCTTCCCGCAGCGCGGCAATCGACTCGTCGACATGCGCGAGCAGCATGCGCGTATTCCAGCCCCGACACGGTGTCGGCGCCGACAGATCGGAACCGGGGTCGGGCAGCACCGACAGCAGATACGCGACCGCCCGCTCGAGCAGATCATCGCTCATGGCAATACCGGCTCGGGCCACTCGGCCGCCACCAATGACGTGGGCAGTCCGAACGCCGCGAACATCGAGCTGTCGTGATAGGAGACGACATGTGCGACCCCGGTCGGGGTCACCGTGAGGATCTGCAGCGATTGCGCCTGACCGCGCAGGTAGAACGCGAATCCGGGCTGACCGTTCGCGGCGATCGGCATCATCCGGACCTCGCCCGCGCTATACGGACACTTCGACCGAACCAGTTCCACGATCGTGGTGTTGCCGCGGAACCACTCCTCGATCGGTGGCATCTCCCACACCGCATCCGACCGCAACAGCGTGACGAGCGTATCCATATCGGCGGCTTCGAACGCGGCGGCATAGCGATCGAGCAGCGCGCGGATTTCGGGGTCGTTCGGTTCGGCCACCGGCGTGTCCGGCTCCAGCTCCGCGAGCGCGGCATGCGCGCGCTGCAGCATGCTGTTCACTGCGGCCGCGCTGGTCCCGAGCAGATCGGCGACCTCGGCGGCCTTCCAGTGCAGCACATCTCGCAATATCAGTACCGCACGCTGACGCGGCGGCAGATGCTGCCAGGCGGCGATCAATGCCAGCCGCATACCCTCGCGTGCCGCGACGATGGCCGCCGGATCCGAAGTCTCCGGTGTGACCAGTACATCCGGCATCGGTTGCAGCCACGGGGTTTCCGGCGCGAAGTGAACCGCCTGCGTGGGATCCGCGGTCGGCTCGGACAATCCGGTGGGCAGTACGCGGCGTCGGTGCTCGAGCGCATTGAGGCAGGCATTGGTGGCGATCCGGTACAGCCAGGTCCGCATCGAAGCGCGCCCCTCGAAGTCGCCGTATCCGCGCCAGGCCCGCAGCATCGTCTCCTGCACCAGGTCCTCGGCATCGTCGACCGAACCGAGCATCCGATAGCAGTGGGCGAGCAGCTCGCGCCGATACGGAGTGGTACGTGCGGCGAATTCATCGCTGTCGGTCATGTGCTGTCCTTCCGGGCGTCCGAATGGCAGCCCCTCTGAATATCGACCGCCGTACCGCCCAGAACTCATCGGTGCGATGAGTTTCGAGCCGCGGCCGGTCGGTATCTGTGCGTGGCCGAACCATCGGGCACGCCGAAACCACAGGAAGGACCATCGTGAGCACACCGATCGTTTCGGCGGTGACACAGCGCTGGGTGCTGGTACTCGGCGCGGTCGCGTCGCTGATGGCGGCACTGGACACCCTGGTCGTCGCCACCGCACTGAGCACTATCCGGACCGACCTCGGGGCGTCGCTGCAGACCCTCGAATGGACCGTCAACGGCTACAACCTCAGCTTCGCCGTCCTGCTGATGACCGCGGCGGTACTCGGCGACCGCTTCGGACGTAAGCGGATGTTCATGGTCGGGCTCGGCATCTTCGTCGCCGCTTCCGCGCTCTGCGCGATATCGACCTCTGTCGCGCTCCTGATCGCCGCGCGCGTGCTGCAGGGCATCGGCGCGGCATTGCTCATGAGTCTGGCTTTGGCGCTGGTCAGTGCGGCATTTCCGCCGGAGCGGCGGGGTATGGCCATGGGGCTGCTGCAGGGCATCACCGGGCTCGCGGTCGCGTGTGGTCCGCTGGTCGGCGGGGCCGTCGCGCAGGGGTTGTCCTGGCAATGGATCTTCTGGCTGAATGTGCCGATCGGGCTGCTCGCGTTGCCGCTGGTGGCGGCTCGGGTTCCGGAAGGCTTCGGCCCCGATACCGCGGTGGACGGCACCGGATTGGCACTGGTCACCGGCGGCGCATTCGGCGTCGTGTGGGGTTTGGTGCGTGGCAATATCGCGGGCTGGTCGAGTTCGGAGGTGCTGATCGCGTTGCTCGGCGGTGTCGCACTACTGATCGCCTTCGCGGTCTGGGAGGCGCGCACACGCGAGCCGATGTTCCCGATGCGGCTTTTCGTGAATCGAGGTTTCGCGGCGGGCAATACCGCCATCTTCCTGACCTTCGCGGCTCTGTTCGGCGAGGTGTTCTTCTATGCACAGTTCCTGCAGGCGGTGCTGCACTACGACCCGCTCGGCGCCGGTTTGCGGCTGCTGCCATGGACTCTCACACTCTTCTTCTGCGCGCCGGTCGCTGGTGCGCTGGCCGATCGGGTCGGGGAGCGGCCGTTGATGGTGAGTGGGCTGGCCTTGATGGCAGGCGGCATGTTCTGGATCGCCGTCATCGCCGATCCGGCAATGACCTACGGTTCCTTCGTCGTGCCGTTCATCGTCTCCGGCGTCGGCACCTCGATGGTGCTGCCGTCGGCGCAGAGTTCGGTGGTCGGCGCGGTCGAACACGCGATGCTGGGCAAGGCGGCAGGGGCCAACAGCATGATGCGTGAGCTCGGCGGTGTCTTCGGAATCGCCATCGCGGCAGCGGTTTTCGCCGCGACCGGTGGATATGGTTCGGTGGACGAATTCACCGCCGGATTCGGCCCGGCAATAAAAGTCGGTGCGGCACTTGCTCTACTGGGCGCGGTGGTCGCACTCGCACTGCCTGGACGCAGGGCGGGTGTGGCAGCTGCCGATCTCGAGGCGGCAGCGGTGTCCGTCTGATCGAACGTGGGGCCACGATGCACACCCCTTGTGTCAGCCGCACAGCCGGTACCGACACTGTGCGACTCGCCAAGGGTGTGCACGCATTCGGCCGCGGATTGAGGGGCGTTAATCCCTATGGAGCGTAATACTTTCGAGCCATGGATGATCGGGGTGGACTCGACACAGCCACTCGAACAGCCGGACCCGTTGGGACCGATCCATCATGGGTAGCGCACGACGGAAGTCGGCTTCATCCTTGTCGCGGCGCGCCTTCGCCTTGAACAGGAGTGCGACCTCCGGAGTCGCGTACGGAATGCCCTCGCTGGTATGACGAATCAGATCTTCGTAGGGCAGGGTGATCGATGGGTCACGGCGACACACCCATCGATCACCGTCGTGCGGTTCCCGGAACACGTCGAGCCGATAGCGCCCGGTCGCGGGTTCACGTAGCCAGGTCTGATGGAACTGCGCCGCTCTCGCCGGGAACGGCCGGATCCGATCGTCACCGATCACGTCCCATTCGAAGCCGGGAAAAGCGGCGACGACTTCGCTGAATCTGCCTCGTGGGACACCGATTTCGAGGTCGCTGTGTTCCCGAGCCCGGCCGCCGGTGAACAGATCCAGTGCCCATCCCGCGGTTACGCACCACGGAACCGTGACACCCGCCAACCGCTGCGTGACTTCGGCAGGCGTCCACGCCGCCCACAGCTTGTCGCATTCCTCGGCCGAAACCACGCGCCCATCGGATGACTCTCCAACATCCGGATCAGGCATCTGGACGTTCCTTCCAGGCGAGCGCACCGTTGCGGGATTCAGCGTACGCGGGTACCGAGCAGATGCCGGACGCCGCCGACGAACAATTGCAGACCGAAGTCGAAACGTGCTGTCGCGTCGGGGGTTTCGTTCAGCGGTGAGGCGTCCTCGGTCAGCGCGCCGGCCGAATCCATTTGCATTCTTGACTGCTCGTCCACAGTTTGTCCCAGCACGTAATACAGCAGCGTGTACGCCGCGAGTTCGGCTTCAGGCCGCGGCATCCCGCCGCGGATCGCCGCACTCACGAGTCGTTCCCGACCCTTGCTCGTGGTGAGTCGGGAGGCATAGGTCGCCGAGACCAATTCCGCGCCGTCGCGATAGGCGAGCAGACAACTGCGCAAGCGATGCGCCAGTTCGGTGATCTGGCCCGACCAGTCCTCGGCCTCGATCGGATCCTCCATCGGGGCCAGAATCCGGTCGGCGACCGCGCCGAGCAACGCCTGTTTATTGGGAAAGTGCCAGTACAGCGCACCGGGCTGGACCTGGAGTGAACCGGCGAGCCTGCGCATCGTCAGGTCGGCGAGACCGTACTGGTCGAGAATGGCGATGGCGCCATCGACCACGTCCGCACGGTGCAGCTGCACGGTGTTTCCTTCCGCTGTATTCGATTGCGGCATTCCCCAGGCCCTCCATGGCTACGCTCGCTGCCACCTCCGGGCCCGTCGCTCATGCCGCGCGTGTTTTGACTCACTGTTACCGCTACCCTAGCCTGAACACCGTTCAAGTTGCACGGCCACCTCGGCCGGACGAAGGGATTCGTGCAGTGACCCAGGCACCCGTCCAAACCGATATTCTGGCGACCGCCCGCGAGCAGGTGCTCGAGCGCGGCGAAGGCCTGACCCAGGAGCAGACCCTCGAGGTGCTCCGGCTCGGCGACGACCGGCTGGAGCAACTGCTCGCTCTCGCACACGAGGTGCGCATGAAGTGGTGCGGTCCAGAGGTCGAGGTCGAGGGCATTATCAGCCTCAAGACCGGCGGCTGCCCGGAGGACTGCCACTTCTGCTCGCAGTCGGGTCTGTTCCAGTCGCCCGTGCGTGCCGCCTGGCTCGATATTCCCAGCCTGGTTGAGGCCGCCAAGCAGACCGCCAAGACCGGCGCCACCGAATTCTGCATCGTCGCCGCCGTACGCGGTCCGGACGAGCGGCTGATGGCGCAGGTCGCGGCCGGTGTCGAGGCCATTCGCAACGAGGTCGACATCCAGGTCGCGTGTTCGCTCGGCATGCTCACCCAGGAGCAGGTCGACCAACTCGCCGCCATGGGCGTGCACCGCTACAACCACAACCTGGAAACCTCCCGTTCGCACTTTCCGAATGTCGTCACCACGCACACTTGGGAAGAGCGCTGGGACACCCTGCGCATGGTGCGCGAAGCCGGTATGGAGGTCTGCTGCGGCGGCATCCTCGGCATGGGTGAAACCCTGGAGCAGCGTGCCGAATTCGCGGCGAATCTGGCCGAACTCGAACCGGACGAGGTGCCGTTGAACTTCCTCAACCCGCGTCCGGGTACCCCATTCGGCGATCTCGAGGTGCTGCCCGCCGCCGACGCGCTGCGTGCCGTCGCCGCATTCCGGCTCGCGTTGCCGCGCACCATGCTGCGCTTTGCGGGCGGTCGCGAGATCACCCTCGGCGACCTGGGCGCCAAACAGGGCATCCTCGGCGGTATCAACGCCGTCATCGTGGGCAACTACCTGACCACCCTCGGTCGACCCGCCGAAGCGGACCTGGATCTGCTCGGCGAGCTGAAGATGCCGATCAAGGCGCTCAACGAAACACTCTGAATCGGTCACGAAAGAGGCTGGCGCCGTGAGTACTGTCATGGATATGGACGAGCGCTACAACCCGTTCACCGGAAAACGCATCGTTGCGGGACTCGACGATCCGGTCCCGGCCGCCGCTGCACTGGGACTGGAACCGCCGCGCTTCTGTGAGCAGTGCGGACGGCGCATGATCGTGCAGGTCAGCCCCGACGGCTGGTGGGCGAAGTGCTCGCGCCACGGTGTGCTGGATTCGAAGAATCTGGAACACCGCTAGTGGTGGCCGAATATGGCGACACCGCGCCGCCCGCATCGGCTCGGCCGGTGGGCGTGCGGCGCGAGCTGCGGGCGGCCGCACTGATCGCGGTCGGGGTGATACTGCTCAGCGTGCTCGGCGGTGTGGTGTGGGCCTTCGTGGCACCCACCGAGCAGTATCTGGTCGTCAAGGCGCGCGCCGGTGCGGTGCCGGCCAAGGGCGCGGCACTGACCGGAGAGAGTGTGCACCAGTTCGACGCGCTCGCGATCTTCGTCTGCATCAGCGCGGTGCTGGGCGTGGTGACGGCGATCGGCGTGTGGCGTTGGCGTCGCGTGCGCGGACCGCTGTTGCAATTGGGACTGCTGATCGGTTCCGGCGCAGGGGCTTACGTGATGTCGAAGGTCGGCGAGCAGATCATGCAGTGGCAGCATCCGATGCCCTACGACCCCGCGGTCGGCCAGATCGTGCGGCTGCCGGTTGAGGTCGGCAGTTGGCTGGCGCTGATCATTCAACCGCTGCTCGCCTCGCTGATCGTGCTGTTTCTCGCGGCACTCAGTCCGACAGAGGATCTCGGCTCCGGCTTCAGCGGCCCGTTCGGCGATGCGCGGCCATACGTCACTGCCGCAAGCGGATTCGCGGCCGTCGACAATGCCGATTCGTATCGTGGCGCTGCGAACGGCGGGCCAGTGCCCTACGGTGTGCCTTATGGCGGCTTCGGACCTTCCGGTTCGGATCGCGCGCGCTGACGTTATCCGAACCGTTGCCCACGCGACGGCGCAGACGTACCAAAACGGCCTAGAATTGTGGGACACGCTGTGCGTTCAGAGAGGAACGGATCATGGCGTTCGTCGGTAGCGGACCGGTGGTCGAAGAACTCGACGCGAAATTCTGGCGGGTCGTCGAGCCGCTTGTCTATCACGGTGCCACACAGGAATTCATCATCCCAGCGGGCTTCCGCACCGACTTCGCTTCGGTGCCACGGGCATTGGTCTGGCTGATACCCCGCTACGGCGCCTACACCCGCGCCGCCATCCTGCACGACTATTTGCGGAGCTCGCACGAGGTGAGCACCGCTGACGCGGACGGCCTTTTTCGCCGCTGCCTGCACGAGTTCAAGGTCTCGGTACCGCGCCGGTGGATGATGTGGGCCGCAGTGCGTTTGGGCAGCCGACTGCGCGGAGCCACACTCGGCGATATCGCACGCTTTCTGCTCGTCGCGGTCCCCTCGATTCTTTTCCTGGCGATCCCGGTCGTCGTAGTGCAGGTATTCCTGTGGCTGTTCTGGGTGCTGGAGTTGGTGTTCTGGGCCGTGGCACGCGTCGGACAGCGCACCGCCGCACCACCGCCACAACCTCAGATGAAGACCGCCTGACTGCCCGGTCCGGAACCGCTTTCTCCCATCCCACCCGCGTATTCGTATGTCCTGATCGAGGTTCGCCTTCGCAGCCGTCTGAAAATCGGTGGCCGCATGTGTGGTCGGGTGGATACCGTTGACGCACACGTTGAGCCGCGAGTGGGAAGGAGGTGGCGATGAGCGAGGACATGTTGACCCGGCATGGGCAGGCAGTGCTTGTTCCGGAAGCATCCGGCGCGCAGGAGCGGCAGGATTTGGTGGCTTGGCGGCGGCGGGAAGCGTTGCGGCGGTCCAGTGCCGCGCAGCCGATTCCCAGTGCGCGGCGGTATCGGCGGAAGGTGAAACACAAGGGGCGCGAGCGGGATTGAGGTTCCCGTGATTCGTGGATGACCCCGTGTTCGCGTGCGATTGCATGTGAAGGCGGGGTCTTTGTTGTTGGCGGGGGACGAGTCGTTGTTTCTCTGGGTCGACGGTGTGCTCAGTCGGGCCCGAACACGCCGCAGCACTACGTGAATGCGTCGGCGAACACGTGCGAATGCTGGCGCGCTTGTCTGTCCGGCCCTTCCGAAAGTGCTGCGTTGCCCTCGGGTCGCATGCGGTGAGCAACCGGTCTGCGGCGAATGTGGTGACGAAATCAGAAAGTGTTCTGCCACAGGGCTTCACCGACTCATGGTCGCCGTGTAGCCCGTCCGGTCCGGAACCGGCGAACGGACGACCGGTTCCGGTCCGGATAACTCGTATCCGACTGTGACCAGCCATATTCGGCGACGCTGCGCAACATGGCGTATCGCCGGATGCGATCGATCCCTACCGTCTGAGTCGTTCGATCAATGCGAACCGCGGAGCCAGATTTCGGTCTCGACTCCACGAAAACCGGAGGGATTCAGCGATTCAGAGGGGGAGAGCAGTGTCCTGGAAATCTGTGGTTACGGGAGCCGTGCTGGCGATCGGAGTGATTTCCGGCGCAGCGCAAGCGGCCGCCGAACCGCCGTGCGAGGTGACGGTCACACGGGTCGATGCTCCGGCCGCGTTCCCGTGCATCTGGCCGGTGTGCATTTTGAGCTCCGGGCACCTAGGTGTGCCCGGCGGGCTGTCCGAGTAGAAGGGGAGTGCCCTGGTCGATGGTGACGAGGGCACGCTCGGATGCCGTGGCCCCTACGGCAGTGGCCACGGCACAGTCCATTTCGGGCTCGGCGACCGGTTTCGGGGCGCCGAACCAGGGGGCGATCGTGGGGCAGGCGATCGCGGGAGGTCAGGTGGGTGGGCGCAATGCGGCGAATTCGTCGGTGACTCGTAGTTCGGAGTCGGTGAACCGATAGACCGCTGCGGGGCGTCCACCCGCCCGGCCGGGGGATGCGGTCGCGCCGGTCGGCGTGATCACCTTGCGGCGGGCGAGGACTCGTTGCAGGTTCGTTGTGTCGACGTCGTAACCAAGTGCGGCGCAATAGATTTCGCGCAGCGTGGACATGGTGAAGCGCTCCGGTGCCAGTGCGAAGGCGATATTGGTGTAGGAGAGCTTCGCGGCGAGCCGGGTGCGCGCGTGTTCGACGACCGTGCCGTGATCGAACGACATGCGCGGCAGCTGGGAAACCGGATGCCAGGTGGTATCCGAGGGCAGCTGCGGGTCCGCGGTCAGCGGCACCAGACCTAAATAGGCCGACGCGATCCGGCGCGGCGCGGGCACCCGGTCCGGATTGCTGAATACCGACAGCTGTTCCAGATGCGCCAGCTCACGCACATCGACCTTCTCGGCGAGCTGGCGACGGGCGGAGACAGTGAGGTCTTCGTCATCGCGCAGTCGCCCGCCGGGCAACGACCAGGTGCCCTTTTGTGGGTCGAGTGCGCGCTCCCACAGCAGCACCGCGAGTTCGGTCCGCTGACCGGGCGGACATGGTCGAATCAGCTCATCTGTCATGCGCGCAGGGCTGCTACCTGCGGTGATGTCCTCGGAGAAGCGCCGAACCTGGAACACCGCGGTAAGGGTTTCGTGGATGGTGCTACTATGGGCCACGTTTTCGATTATAAGTCGAAAACCTGGTTTGGTGTGAATCGGCTGGCATGTGAATAGGCACAAGGGGCCGAGCGCACGAGGAGAGGAGCCATCCATGGCGACCATGGGTGTGAAGCTGGCGCCCCCGCTGATGGGGCAGGTAGTCGATGGCCCGACCGGATTCTCCGGTGTCGAGGCCACACCGGAGTGGGCGGCCGAGGTCAAACGCCTCGCCAGGGAACGCAACGCGACGATTCTCGCGCACAACTACCAATTGCCCGCGATCCAGGACGTGGCCGACCACGTCGGTGACTCACTGGCGCTGTCGCGCATCGCGGCCGAGGCGCCCGAGGACACCATCGTGTTCTGCGGTGTGCACTTCATGGCTGAGACGGCCAAGATCCTCAGCCCCGAGAAGACCGTGCTCATTCCGGACCAGCGGGCGGGCTGTTCGCTGGCCGATTCCATCACCGCCGACGAATTGCGGGCCTGGAAGGCCGAATTCCCGAACGCGGTGGTCGTCTCGTATGTGAACACCACCGCCGCGGTGAAGGCGCTTACCGATATCTGCTGCACCTCTTCGAATGCCGTCGACGTCGTCGCCTCCATCGATCCCGACCGCGAGGTGCTGTTCCTGCCGGATCAGTTCCTCGGCGCGCACGTCAAGCGGGTCACCGGCCGGGAAAACATGCACATCTGGGCGGGCGAATGCCACGTGCACGCCGGGATCAACGGCGACGAGCTGACCGAACAGGCCCGCACCCACCCGGATGCCGAACTATTCGTGCACCCCGAATGCGGTTGCGCCACTTCGGCTTTGTACCTCGCGGGCGAGGGCTCGTTCCCGGCCGATCGGGTGCACATTCTCTCGACCGGCGGGATGATCGACGCCGCAAAGGCCGCGAAGTCGAATCAGGTCCTGGTCGCCACCGAGGTCGGCATGCTGCATCAGCTGCGCAAGGCCGCCCCCGGCATCGACTTCCAGGCCGTGAACGATCGTGCGTCCTGCAAGTACATGAAGATGATCACCCCGGCGGCGCTGCTGCGCTCGCTTGTCGAGAACACCGATGAGGTGCACGTCGACTTGGAAACCGCCGCGCTGGCCCGCAATTCGGTGCAGCGCATGATCGAAATCGGCAATCCGGGCGGCGGCGAATGAACGGCTGCGATCGGAGCGCGGTGTGCGCGCTCGTCCGGAGTGGCGGTGCGCAATGATCGCCGGGGCCGTGGGTAGCGGTCACGCTGCCAGCGAGGCGGAGGCATGAGCACCGCGCCGCGGATCGACTGGGAAGCCGCCGCCGATCTGGTCGTGATCGGCGGTGGCGTCGCCGGGTTGACCGCGGCACGCACGGCGTCGCTGCGCGGTCTGCGAGTGCTCATCCTCAGCAAGGGCGGCCCGACCGATACCGCGACCCAATACGCCCAGGGTGGTATCGCTGTCGTCGCGCCGCATGAGGATTCGGTGGAATCGCATGTGCGCGACACGGTCGAGGCCGGTGCCGGACTGTGTGACGAGGCCGCGGTGCGCTCGATCGTCGAGGGCGGTCAGGCCGCCGTCGCCGCATTGACCGATCTGGGCGCGGTCTTCGATCTCGCGCGGGACGGTCAGATCTCGCGCACCCGCGAGGGCGGGCACAGCACGCGACGGATCATCCATGCTGGAGGTGACGCCACGGGTGCCGAGGTGCAGCGCGCGCTGAACGCGGCGGGACTGCCGGTTCTGTTCGGCGCCGCGGCGCTGGAAGTCGTCACCGGGCGGTCCGGCGTCCAGGGCGTGATCGCGGTGTCCGAGAACGGCTTCGGGGTCGTGCACACACCGGCGGTGCTGCTGGCCACGGGCGGGCTCGGTCAGCTGTACGCGCTGAGCACAAATCCGCCGGGCGCGACCGCCGACGGTATCGCGCTTGCGCTGTGGGCCGGTGCGACGGTGGCCGATCTGGAATTCGTGCAGTTCCATCCGACGGTGCTCTACACCCCCGGTGGGCTCGGTAGACGCCCGTTGATCAGCGAGGCGGTCCGCGGCGAGGGAGCGATACTGGTTGATTCCGAAGGGCATTCGGTCACCGCGGGCGTACACCCGCGTGGTGATCTGGCACCGCGCGATGTGGTGTCACGGGCGATCGCCGCGCGGATGCGCGCCCTCGGCGCCGATCACGTCTATCTCGACGCCCGCGCGATCGACAGCTTCCCGCAACGCTTTCCTACGATCACCGCATCCTGCCTGGCCGCCGGGATCGACCCGCATACCGATCTCATTCCGGTCGCACCCGCCGCGCACTACCAATGCGGCGGTGTCGTGACCGACACCCACGGCCGGACCGCGGTGCCCGGTCTCTATGCCGCGGGTGAGGTGGCGCGGACCGGGCTGCACGGTGCCAACCGGCTGGCCTCCAACAGTCTGCTCGAAGGACTGGTGGTCGGTGAGCGCGCCGGAGTGGCCGCCGCCGAACGTGTCGATGTGGAAGCGCATGTCACCGACGTGTCCTTCCACACCATTCCGCGCGCGGCCCGCGCCCTGGTGCAGCAGTCGATGACATCGCATGCCTCGGTGGTTCGCGATGCCGCTGGGCTTGCGGAGGCGGCCGCGCGGTTGCGTGATGCGGTGTCGCACAGTGCGGCAAGTCGGTTGCGTGCCGAGTTGACCAGTGCCAATCAGCGATTCGCGGGCGGTGCTGCGAGCGAACTCTCGGTGGTGAGCGACCTCTCGGCGCTGAGCAGTAACGTGGCGGTGCAGGAGACCGCACAGCTCAACGGTGCGGCCGCGGCGCAGCGCATCACCGCATTCGAGGACGCCGCGCTCACCCTCACCGCCCAGGTCCTGTTGCTCTCGGCAGCGGCGCGCACCGAAAGCCGCGGCTCGCACACCCGCTCCGACCACCCGATCCCCGACGATCACCAACACCACAGTCGTGCAGTGCGTCTGGGCCCAGAAGGCCACCCCGTCCCCGCCCCCGACGGCCTCGACCTCACCACGTGGACTCAGGACGCCATCCCCAGCGCCTCATGACCGAGGCAATGTACGAGATAGGACGAGGAGCGCACTGATGGAACTGGATACCGGCCTGGATCGTGACGAGGTGCTGGCCCTGATCCGCACCGCACTGGATGAGGATCTGCGCTACGGTCCCGATATCACCACTGTGGCAACGGTTCCCGCGGACGCGGTGGTGAAGGCGTCGGTGGTTTCGCGCCAGCCGGGCACCGTGGCCGGACTCGATGTCGGCCTGCTCGTGCTCGACGAGGTGATCGGTGCGGGCAATTACGAAATCACCGATCGGGTCGCCGACAGCACCCGGGTCGAGCCGGGACAGTCCGTGCTCGGGCTGGTCGCGCCGACCCGCGGCCTGCTCACCGCCGAACGCACCATGCTCAACCTGCTCTGCCACCTGTCCGGTATCGCGACTGCCACCGCCGCGTGGGTGGATGCGGTCGCGGGCACCAACTGCCGCATCCGCGACAGCCGCAAAACCCTGCCCGGCCTGCGTGCCCTGCAGAAGTACGCGGTCCGCGTCGGCGGTGGCGTCAACCACCGTATGGGCCTCGGCGATGCGGCACTGATCAAGGACAACCACGTGGTAGCCGCGGGTTCGGTGGTCGCGGCCCTGCGCGCCGTGCGCGACCTGGCCCCCGATATCGCCTGCGAGGTCGAAGTGGACAGCCTCGAACAACTCGAGGCCGTCCTGGCCGAAAACGTCGAACTGGTCCTGCTCGACAACTTCCCGCTCTGGCAAACCCAAGCCGCCGTCCAACGTCGCAACGCCCAGGCCCCCGAGACCAAACTCGAATCCTCCGGTGGCCTGACCCTCGCCGACGCCGCCGACTATGCCCGAACCGGCGTCGACTATTTAGCGGTAGGCGCCTTGACCCACTCGGTGCGCGTCCTCGACCTCGGCTTGGACATGTAGCGGTCAGGCGGTGAGTTCGCGTTCCAACGGGGTTCGGAATCGAGGAATGGCGCGAACGTCGCCGTACCAGGTGGCGATGCGGGCGGCTTCGGCTTCGATGAGCGATTCTGCCTCGGAGCCGATGTCTTCCAATAGGCGATGGGCGATTGCGCCGTCTTTGCGTTGGGCCCAGCCGCCGACAATGCGGCCGTTCCACCAGATGGTCGGCCCGACGTTTCCGTTGCGGTCGAAGAGCATCGGGCCGTGTGGGCCGAGGTACCAGTCGCGGGACTGCCAGCCCATGGGAGTGGGGTCGAGTGCGGGGAGTAGTGCGGCCCATGGTTCGGGTTCGGGGGCCGGTTCCTGGTCGTCGGCCAGTAGTAGCCCGGTGGTGCCGTCGAGATCGACCTCCACCACATCGAGTTGGGCCAGGGCCTTGCGGACTTCGGTGAGTGTCCAGCCGGTCCACCACTTGATATCGGTGACGGGGGCGGGGCCGAATGCGTAGAGCCACTGCCGGACGAGTTCGGCGCGAGCCGCATCGGCGGACACGGTCGCAACGCCTTGCGGCAGCCAGGTTTCTATCGGCGACCAGGTGTATTGGCTGCTTGTCCAACTGCCGTTCGGTCGACCGCGCACAATGCGTCCCTCGACACCGAGAATTACCAGCACCCATGTGGTGATGCTGGTGGGCCGCGAATACGCCTTGCCCGGAGCGGCATCGACCTGCGTGCGCAGCCGAGGTACGTCCTTGCTCAGCTGCGCGCCGGTCGCCGCCCCGCGTGCCAAAAGCGCCTTGTGCGTTTCGTCTTCGACATCGGCGAGCCACGCGCGCACATCCCCGTCGACAACTCCGGCCTGCTCGATGAACCTGCTGTAGGTGCGACGTTGCTTGTCCGCCAACGCATCCGCGCACGACGCCTGCAATACCGGCAGCAATTCGATCGGGGCGATGAACATCGTGCGCCGCATCGCGAGCAGGCGCAGCAATGTCCGATCGTCGTACAGCGCCTTTTCGACATGAGCTGGTTCGGCGGTGAGACTACGCGCGCCCACCGATAGATACACCGTCGCAGGATCGGTCGCATGCAGTACAACCAGGGACCGGACAATCTCGGCCACGTCGTCGGTGCGACACGTCGGCGTGAGCCGATGCCGTCGCGCCAGCCGGGCCCGCCGTTCCGCCGCATCAATCGAACGCATATGCGAATACTAGCGGTCAGATGCCGAACTGCTGCGGGTCCACCCGCAGCGTCTGGCACGTCCGCACCGCCGCGATCTCGTCCTGATCGAAATTCCAGGCCAATTACGTCGGCTGCCAGGCACGCACGAGATCGAGCAGGCCCGGAAAACGCGCATCGAGATCCTCGATCCGCACCCGGCTGCGGCGCTCCAATCCGTACTGCCGCTGACGGGTGACACCGGCCTCGCGCAACACCCGGAAATGATGTGTCAGTGTCGATTTCGGCCGATCGATGTCGAACCAGCCGCAGGAGCGATCGGTCTCGGGAGATTCGAGCAGCAATTTCTGCACCATGCTCAGCCGTAGCGGATCGCTGAGCACGCCGAGTACATCCTCGAGCCGCAGTTCGGCGCGCGTCGGCTCGGGCAGCGTGGTCGCGACGGTGTCGGTCGATGGCATCGGCTCTCCTGTGGATCGCGATTTCTTAGTTCGACTTCTATCGTACTAGGTGTTAAGTTCGACCTTCGTCGTACCAGTACGAGAAATTTCGAAATAGGAGGTCGGGATGACGACGCTCATGGCGAAACCGGAAACCGAGGGGCGGCGCGACGGCGCGGTATGGCTGGCGGCATGGCCGGTGCTCGCGGTTTTCGTGCTCTCGAATGCGCCGACTCCGCTCTATGTCGTGTGGCAGCACCGGCTCGGCTTCTCCTCGGGCACGTTGACCGCCGTATTCGCCTGTTACATCGTTGGTTTGCTCGGTGCGCTGCTGATCGCGGGTGTGGTCTCCGACCGCATCGGCCGCAAACCCGTGCTGCTGCCCGCAGTGCTCCTCGCGATGCTCGCCTGCGTCCTGTTCGCCACCGCGAATTCGGTCGCGATGCTGGCGATCGCGCGCCTGCTCACCGGAATAGCGGTCGGCGCGGCCGTCTCGGCGGGGATGGCGGCGGTGACCGATATCGGCGGCCCGCAGCGCAAACGTGCTGCCGCACTGGCGGCCTCATCGGCCATGGTGCTCGGCGCTGGCTTCGGCCCGTTGCTGGCGGGTCTGCTCGCAGAGCTCGTTCCGGGCCCGACCATCGCCATCTTCGTGGTCGAAATCATGTTGCTTGCTTCGGCTTTCGCGGTCGTAGCGCGGCTCGACTTGCCCCGCGGCGCTCGCGGACGCGGCCCATGGATCCGCATCCCCGCGGTCGCACCCGGCGGACGCACCGCCGTGCTGCTCGGCATCGCGGTGTTCGCGCCCGGCATCACCGCGACATCATTCGTGCTCTCGCTCGGCCCCTCGATCCTGTCGAATCTCTTGGGCGCCACCAACCGAGTGCTCGCGGGTGGCCTGGCCTTCGTCATGTTCCTCGGCGCCACCGGCATCCAATTCGCGGTGCGGCGGCTGCGCGTGCGCACGATCCTGCTCGGCGGCACGGCGGCGACACTGCTCAGCATGATCAGCCTGCTCGCGGCGCTGCGGCTGTCATCGCTCACGTTCTTCACCGCCGCCGCGATCCTCGCGGGCATCGGCCAGGGCATGGGCCAGTTCGGCGGTCTCACGGCCATCAGCGCGAGCGTGCCCGCAGAGCGGCTCGCCGAGGCCAATGCCGCCCAGAACGCCGGTGGCTATCTGCCCGCCGCACTGCTCCCGCTGTCGGCTGGATTCCTCAGTGACGCAGTCGGTTTGCCTGCGGGCGCGACGACCTTCGGCGGCATTGTGGCTGCGGCCGCGGTGCTCGGCGCGGTATTCGTCGTGACGCGCCCCTTTGCCGCGACCGGACAGCGATAACCGCATGTCATCATTCCAGGATGAGGCACCTACTGCTGATGCTCGGCTGTGCGCTGTTCGCCGCGGTTTCGACGACAAGTCTTGTCGCACCGTCTGTTTCGGCCGATCCGGAATGTGCGGTCCAAGTCGACGTGCGGCCGGTGACCCTGACGGTGGACGGCGAGGACGCCACCGGCCGGGTATACGAACCGTATCGCTGTGCGGCGGACGATCTGCCGCGGCGCGATCTGGTCGTCGCGGTCCACGGCCACGACGGCACCTCCGCCGATTACGCCGAATATCTGACCGCGATCGCCCGCCGCACCGCGACCCCCATCCTGTCCATGGACGCCCGCAGCGCGGCTAGCGTCTGGCGCACCGGCGACTGGAATCTGTGGGCGGGCTGGCGCGATATCGTCACCGCCACCCAGTGGTACAAGAACGAACATCCGACGATCGGCCGCACCGTGCTGTGGGGCTGGAGCCAGGGCGGCACCATGAGCGGACTCGCGGTGGCGCACGGTCCGCAGGGACTGTTCGACTATTGGGTCGACAACTACGGCCCCGCAGACGATTTCACCATGTGGCTCGCCTCGGCGGGCGTCGATCCCGCACTGCCCGCCCAGATCGAACGCGATGCGGGCGGCTGCGCCCCGATCGTCTGCCCGCAAGCCTATGCCGAACGTTCGCCCGCTCTCCTTGCCGCCAGGATGAGCATGAAACGCGCCTTCCTCATCCACGGCACCGGTGACGATGTGGTGCCGTACCCGGCCACGCTGGAAATGCGAACCGGACTACTCGCCGCGGGCAAGCCCACATCGATGTACACCATCGTCACCGGCCGCGATCTGAACGGCGCTGTGGTGCCCGGCGATCACAGCATCGGTCCCGCGTACTTCGAAGGTGGCTGCGTCGTCGAGCGTCTGCTGTTGGGCACTGAACCCGTCGACGGCTCCGATCGCGACTATATGGTCGATGTCGCCCGCGACATCGTGACCGCTCCTGCGCCGCCGCCGAACGCCAAATGCGCTGCCTAGGGAACACCTGCCGGTGCGGTGTGGTTCATTCGGGCAGAACCGAATCCAAGGAGAGGTGCAATGCAGCCGAATGACCCCGCGTACTACTGGAACGGCGCGGAATTGGATCTCGACGCGTACTTGGTGCGCATCGGCTACACCGGCGACCGAACCCCGACGTTGGCCACCCTGCGAGCCCTCGTCCACGCGCACACCACCACGATCCCGTTCGAGAATCTGGAGTCCATCCTCGGCCGCCCCGTCCCGCTGGATCTGGAATCGTTGCAGGACAAGATGGTCCGGCACCGACGTGGCGGCTACTGCTACGAGAACGTCGGCCTGTTCGCCGCCGCACTGGAACGGCTCGGCTTCGGCGTGACCGGTCTCAGCGGCCGGGTCACCATGGGCGTATCCGACGGTCTGCGCCCGGCCACCCACGCCCTGCTGCGCGTCACCACCGGCGATGACGATCGTGTCTGGATCTGCGATGTCGGGTTCGGCTCCGGACCACTCGCGCCCTATGAATTGGTCGAGGGTGGCGAATTCGCACTTGGCGACTGGCGCTTCCGGCTCGAACACACCACCGGCGAACTCGACAGCGACCTGTGGGTGCTGCACCAATTCGGCCGCGACGGCTGGATCGACCGCTACACCTTCACGCTCAATCCGCAGTACCGCATCGATTTCGCGGTCGGCAACCACTTCGTCTCCACCTCACCGCGCTCACCGTTCACCGCCCGACCGTTCGTGCAGCGCTTCCTCCCGGACGTCCACCATGTACTGGACAACCTCACCCTCATCACCGAATATCCAGACGGCTCCAGCGAAACCCGCGAACTCGAACTCGCCGAACTTCCGAAAGTCCTCACCGAGGTCTTCGATATCGACCTGTCCGAACCCGACGCCACAGCGCTCGCCCAGGGGCCTTGGCTCGCCTGAAGTCCGCACATTCGCACCTGTCGCGGTCCACCCGGATCGCGACAGAAGTGCGGCATCCTCCGTGCGGGCTACCCGAGTTGGTCTCGATCGGCGATTAGAGTCGGCGGGGTGCGTGCCAACCGGAATCTTCTCGTTCTGTTCGCAGCCACCGTCCTGGCCCTAGGTTGCAGTTCTGGGCCGGACCAGCCCGACACCGTCGCCGGGCAGTTCGCCGATGCGCTCACCCGCGACGATGTCGCCGCGGCCGCCGCACTCACCGACGATCCCGCCAAGGCCTCGGATGCGCTGGGCAAGCTCTACGACGGGCTCGGCAAGGATGTGAAATTCGAGCTCCGCAGCGCGGATAAGAACTCGTTCACCCTTGCCGCCACCTGGAAGTTCGGCAAGGACGGCAAGAAGGCATGGAGCTACACCACCAACGGGTCGGCCAGTGAGTCCGGCGGCGCCTGGAAGATCAAATGGGATCCCGATACCGTCGCACCCGGTCTCGCGCGCGGCCCGCTGAACTACGCCACCACCTATCCGAAGCCCGCACGTGTGCTCGAGGCATCGGGCGGTGAGTTGATGACCGAGCAGGTGGTCACCGTGGTGAACGTCGCCCCAGGTGCCGACACCGCCGCGCTCGCGGCCCTGCTCACTCCCATCGCCCCCGATATCACGGCACAGTCATTGCAATCGGATCTGGCTGCGGCCCAGGGCAAGCCGATCACCGCGGTCACCTTGCGCGACGCCGATATCGCCCCGATCCAGACGGCGCTGGCCGCCGTTCCTGGCGTCACCCTGGCACCGCAGACCCGCCTGCTCGCGACCGATAAATCTCTCGCATCACCGGTGCTGTCCGGCCTCGCCGAACTCTGGCAGAGTTCCGCCGACGCGGCGGCAGGCTGGGCGGTGCGGGCCCAGACCGCGGACGGCACCGAACGCGTCGCCGGTCAGGATCCCGAACCCACGGCGGATATCGTGACCACGCTCGACACCGATCTGCTGCGTTACGCGGAGAGCGCGTTGACGCCGATCAGCCAGCCCGCCGCGATCGTCGCACTGCAACCCTCCACCGGCAAGGTGCTCGCCGTCGCGCAGAACGCCGCCGCCGACGCCCAGGGACCGATCGCACTCACCGGCCTGTATCCGCCGGGTTCGACTTTCAAGACCGTCACGGTCTCGGCCGCACTGCAATCGGGGGCGGTGACGCCCGACACCGTGCTGCCCTGCCCGGCGACCGCGAATATCGAGGGCCGGCGCATCCCCAACGACAACAACTTCGACCTCGGCAACGTGCCTCTGCACACCGCCTTCGCTCAGTCCTGCAACACCACCATGGGGCAACTCGCGGTGAATCTCGCACCGAACGGCCTGACCGATGCCGCGGCCCAACTCGGCCTCGGCATCGACTTCGTCACACCCGGCCTGACCACCGTCACCGGCAAGGTGCCGACCGCGGACACCCCGGCGCTGCGTGTGGAGTCCGGTATCGGTCAAGGCAAGGTGACAGCCTCACCATTCGGAATGGCACTGGTCGCCGCATCCATCGCGCGCGGATCGATGCCGCTGCCGATGGTCGTCGACGCAGCGCCCGGCGTGGCGGATCACACCCCGCCGCCACTGCCGCCGACGACCGATGACCAGCTGAAAACCATGATGCGCGAAACCATTACCGGCGGCACCGCCACCGCCCTGCGCGATATTCCCGGCCTGATCGGCAAGACCGGCACCGCCGAATACATCGATGACAAGCACGCGCACGGCTGGTTCGTCGGCATCGACGGTGACCTGGCCTTTGCCGTATTCGTCAGCGACGCGAACAGCTCGGGTCCGGCTGTGGAGGCCGCAGGCCGTATGCTGCGTGCACGGCATTGAGCAACACTGTCGAATCCGCACTGCATTAGCATTCGGCGCGTTGTGGGCGGGCGAATATACCCCCGCAGGCGCGTGCTGAGGATTGCGCCCCGCTACACTCATCGGCGGAACGCGTTGATGGTCAATACGCGTGATGTCACGATCTCGAGAAGGTTCGGAGTAGGCGCCATCGATACCGGTCAATTGATCGCGGAGCACTACCGCCTGGTCGAGCGGATTGGTAGCGGCGGCACGGGTGTTGTTTGGCGTGCCGTCGATGAACGCCTGCAGCGCTCGGTCGCGGTGAAGCAGATCCACATCAAGCCCAGCCTGCCCGAAGCCGAGCGCGACGTGGTGCGTCAGCGCGCGTTCCGCGAGGCCCGCAATGCGGCGCGGTTCCAGCATCCGAATGCGATCGTGGTCTTCGATATCACCGAGCACAACGGCGATCCGTGCCTGGTGATGGAGTATCTGAAGTCGAAGAGTCTGGCCGGAGTGATTTCCGCGCAGGGCATGCTGCCGCTGACCCAGGTCGCGCGGATCGGTGAGCAGGTCGCTTCGGCGCTCATCGCCGCGCATCACGCCGGCATCGTGCACCGCGATGTCAAACCGGGCAATATCCTGCTCGACGACACCGGCACCGTGAAGATCACCGACTTCGGCATCTCCCGCGCGACCGGTGACGTAACCCTCACCGAGACCGGCCTGATCTGCGGTACCGCCGCCTATCTCGCCCCGGAGGTGGCGCGCGGTGCCGATCCGACGCCCGCCGCCGATGTATTCGCCTTGGGTGCAACCCTTTTCCACGCACTAGAGGGCGAACCGCCGTACGGTTCCAGCGCCAACCCGCTCGCCGTGCTCTACGCCGCGGCGAACGGCCAGGTGAGCGAACCGCGACACGCGGGTCCCGCGACCGACTTCCTGCTGGATCTGCTGAGCCCGGACCCTACCGAGCGGCCGACCATGCGTGCGGCCCGCGAACATCTTTCCGCGCTCGCGGATGCCGGTTCCGCACCCGTGCACGCCGGATTCGTGCCCGCCAGTGAGGCTTTCGGTCGCCGCGGCGAATCCGCGACCCGTGCGCTGCGGCCGCCCACGAATCCGACGCCGGAGCATCAGCCGACCGCGCGGCAGCCACGTCCGGCACCGCCGCCGCGAAATTCCGCTCGTCCCAACAACTCGGCTGCGTCGCACCCGCGGACCGCCGCGCATCCGCAGACCGCGACGCAGCCGCGTCCGGCCCTGCGCAAGTCCGGTGGCAAGCGCAAGGCCGTATTGGTGGGTGCGACCGTCGGTGCGGTGGTAGCCGTCGTGGCCATCCTGATCGGTGCGTTGAATCAGTCGGGCACCAATACGCCGTCGGTGCAAGCGAGTCCGCCTTCATCGTCGGTGTCCAAGGGGACCAGTTCCACGGCTGCCGCTGGTGCGCCGGGGCAGACGAAGAGCGTCGGCCCGGCGGATTCGCGGCAATCCATCGATCAGGTGGTGGACTTCTACAACAACCTCATCTATCTGAGATTCCCTGCTGCGTGGAAACAGTTGACTCCCGCTGCCCAGCGGGTCTACGGCACGCAGTCGGCCTTCCAGGATTACTGGACGCAGAATCGTGTCACGGGCTTCAACACTGTTGATGCGGCCGGTGGTGGTACGGGCACCAGCTCAGACGGTTCGGTGGATGTCAATGTGGCCAGCGTGACCTATGCGGGCCAGAACAGGTCGGTGACGCTGCGGTTGATCAACCCTGGCAGCGGTGCCCCACTCATCGACAGCGACACCCGCGGCGCCGACGCTCGCTGAAATGAGTTGTCCCGCAACGAATAGTGCCTAGCGCGATCCGGATCGTGCCGACGTCCGCGCCCATGTCGCCAGCAACTGCAACGCTGTCGCGCTCGGCGAATCCGGTTCGGTGGTGTGCATGATGAGCGCCTGATCCGGATCGTCGGGCAGGCGCAGGGTTTCGAAGCCGAGATCGAGTCGCCCGACCACCGGGTGCAGGTATATGTACCGCCCGTGCGTCTTGTCCTTGAGTTCGTGACGCTGCCACATGGTGGCGAAATCGGCGGAGTTCGTGCTCAATTCTTCAATGCGTGCGGCGATTGCGGCATCGCCGGGACTGCGCGCCATATCCAGGCGCAGATACGCCACGACATCAGCGGCCTTGGCCGTCCAGTCTTCGTAGAGTTCGCGCATCCCCTCGTCGAGGAAGACCAGTCGAGCGAGATTGCGTTCGCGCGGCGGTAGTGCACCGAAATCGGTAATGAGCGCGGCGGCAAGGGAATTCCAGGCGAGCACATTGGTGCCACGGCCCACGATGTATGCGGGCACGTCGGCGGCGGCGTCGAGCAGTCTGCGCAGTCCGGGGCGGACTTCCTGTTCGGCCGGTGGCTCCTCGCCGGACCACGGCCGCGCCAGCCGATACAAATGCTCGCGCTCCACCGGATTCAGGCGCAGCGCCTGCGCGACGGCATCCAGCACCGACTCCGAAAAGTGCAGGGTGCGGCCCTGTTCCAGCCGGACATAGTGATCGACGCTGACCCCGGCGACCATGGCCAACTCCTCGCGGCGCAGACCGGGCACCCGTCGTCGGCTGCCGTAGTCGGGCAATCCGACCTCCTCAGGGCTGAGCCGCGCCCGCCGGGAACGTAGGAATTCGCCGAGTTCGGCACGTCGATCCAGACTCATGTCGTCCAGTATCCCGGCGGTTGCCCGGCCGCATCCTGGTCATGGTGTGCCCAGGCTCGTGCGGCGCTGTTTACCGCCGCTGTCCGCGCCGAAAGTAGTGGTCATCGCCGGAACGGTTCCGGCGGTGAACGGAGACGGACACAATGAGCAACACCCGCCCTCTCGGCGACACCGGCATGGACATCACCCCCCTCGGATTCGGCACCTGGGTCTTCGGCGGATCCGGTTGGGAGTACTCGTGGGGCGCCATCGACGACGCCGACTCGATCGCCGCAATTCGGCACGCGGTGCACTCCGGAATCAACTGGATCGATACCGCGGCCGCCTACGGAGTCGGGCATGCCGAGGATGTGGTCGGCCGCGCACTCGCCGACATCCCGGAGGCCGAGCGGCCCTACCTGGTCACCAAAACCGGTTTGATCTGGGAAGAAAACGACGACCGCTCCGGCCCGCCGCGCCGGATCATGCGGCCCGAGGTAGTGCGCAAGGAAATCGAGGATTCGCTGCGTCGGCTGCGGACCGACCACATCGATCTGTATCTGGTGCACTGGCCGGACACCGGCGCGGTCTTCGTCTACGGCGCCGAGGGCGAGGCCAACGACCAGGCGACTCCGCTCGAGGAGTACTGGCAGGTCATGGCCGATCTGAAAAAGGAAGGCAAGGTCCGCGCGATCGGTTTGTCCAACCATGACGCGGCCCAACTGGCGATCGCCGAATCCATCGCCCATGTCGACGCGATCCAGCCGCCGTTCTCCGCGATCAATCGCTCGGCCGCGGCCGATATCGCCTGGGCGCACCAGAACGGAACCGGCGTGATCGTCTACTCACCCTTGCAATCGGGCCTGCTCACCGGCACATTCACCGAGGAGCGCCTGCGCAACCTGTCCGACGAGGACTGGCGTGGTTCGCATCCGGATTTCACCACCGGCCTGTCGGCCAAGCTCGCCCTCGTCGAAGCCATGCGCCCGATCGCGGCCCGCCATGGTGTGAGCGTCGCCGAGGTGGCCCTGGCCTGGGCGACCGCATGGCCGGGCATCACCGGCGCGATCGTCGGCGCGCGTAACGCCACTCAGATCGACGGCTGGCTCGGCGCCCGTGACCTGGCGCTCACTACCGACGACCTCGCCGCAATCGAGACCGCCATCACCACCACCGGCGCGGGCACCGGCCCTGCTCGCCCGTAATTTCTGAGGAACTGTCATGACACTGCATGTTGTCGCCGAATTCCGTGCGGCCTCGGGTCGCGAAGACCGCCTGCGCACGGCACTGGAAGCAATGATCGAACCGTCACTTGCCGAGCCAGGCTGCTTGACCTACCACCCATACAGCGACCCCAACGACCCATCCCACATGGTCCTCGTGGAGGAGTGGACCACCCCCGAAGCCCTGGACGAACATTTCACGACGCCACATTTCTTCCACGTGCGCGACGTACTCGACCAGATCCTCGCCGAACCGATGATCATCAAGCGTCTCGTCGCGGCATGACATCCGCCGCGCCCCGGTCCACTATCGGACCGGGGCGGGCGGCCGTACTTCCCGACACATCCGGGCACCGCAGCGGATAACGGGTGGCGCCGGACCGATAGGCTGGTAGCTGGAGCGGAGCGGAAGATACCCACCGCTCGGCGTCGGGCACGGCGTCCACGGATCAGGACAGACAGGATCGCAGACCTCATGACATCCCGCCTCGAGCTCGCCCGCGTTGATCTGCGCGGCCGTACTCCCTCCGCTGCCGAGCTGCGCACCGCGCTGCCGCGCGGGGGAGTCGACGTGGACTCGGTGCTGCATCAGGTGCGACCGGTGGTCGAGGCGATCCGAGACCGCGGGGTCGCGGCGGCGCTGGAGTTCAGCGAGCAATTCGACGGCGTGATTCCGGCGAGCGTGCGGGTGCCCGCGGCCGAACTCGATGCCGCATTGGAGAAGTTGGATCCAGCCGTGCGCACCGCGCTCGAGGTCGCGATCGAACGGACCCGCAAGGTGCACGCTGATCAGCGACGCACCGATACCACCACCGAGGTCGTCCCGGGTGGCACGGTCACCGAGCGGTGGGTGCCGGTCGAGCGGGTGGGGCTCTACGTGCCCGGCGGCAATGCCGTTTACCCGTCCAGCGTCGTGATGAATGTGGTGCCCGCGCAGGCGGCCGGTGTCGACTCGCTGGTGGTGGCCTCGCCGCCGCAGGCGCAGCACGACGGGCTGCCGCACCCGACCATCCTGGCGGCCGCGAAGCTGCTCGGGGTCGAGGAAGTGTGGGCCGTCGGCGGTGCACAGGCCATCGCGCTGCTGTCCTATGGCGGTATCGACACCGATGGCGCGCAGCTCGAGCCGGTAGACCTGATCACCGGTCCCGGCAATATCTTCGTGACCGCCGCCAAGCGTCTGTGCCGCGGCCTGGTCGGGATCGATGCCGAAGCGGGCCCCACCGAGATCGCGATCCTGGCCGATGCCACCGCCGATCCGGTCCACGTCGCCGCCGATCTGATCAGCCAGGCCGAACACGATGTGCTCGCCGCCAGCGTGCTCGTCACCGACAGCGTCGAACTCGCCGATGCGGTGGATGCCGCGCTCACCACCCAGATGACGGTGGTCAAGCACGCACACCGGGTACGAGAGGCATTGTCCGGCAAGCAATCCGGCACCGTGCTGGTCGACGATATCGAGCAGGGTCTGCGTGTGGTGAATGCCTACGCCGCCGAACACCTGGAGATCCAGACCACCGACGCACCGGGCGTCGCGGCCCGGGTGCGCAGTGCCGGCGCGATCTTTGTCGGTGCTTACGCACCGGTCAGCCTGGGCGACTACTGCGCTGGATCCAATCACGTACTCCCGACGGCGGGTTGCGCGCGGCACTCCTCGGGCTTGAGCGTGCAGACCTTCCTGCGCGGTATCCACGTCGTCGAATACACCGAGGCCGCACTCAAAGACGTCGCCGGTCACGTGGTCGCGCTGGCCAACGCCGAGGATCTGCCCGCACACGGCCAAGCCGTACAAGCACGATTCGAGGCACTGGCATGATCCCCGAGATCACCGTGCCCGGCTCCGATATCAGCCTGGACGACCTGCCGCTGCGGGAGAATCTGCGCGGCAAGAAGCCATACGGCGCACCACAATTGACGGTGCCCGTGCAGCTGAACACCAATGAGAACCCGCACCCGCCGAGCCGGGCCCTCATCGATGACGTCGCCGAATCCATTCGCGCCGCCGCCACCGACCTGCATCGCTACCCGGACCGCGACGCCGTTGCGCTGCGCAGCGACCTGGCCGAATACCTGACCCGCCAAACCGGCATCGCGGTGCACACGGCCAACGTGTGGGCGGCCAACGGCTCCAACGAAATCCTGCAGCAGCTATTGCAAGCCTTCGGCGGACCCGGCCGCAGCGCACTGGGTTTCGTGCCGTCGTATTCGATGCATCCGATCATCTCCGAGGGCATCGATACCGAATGGGTCGAGGCCAAGCGCAATGCCGATTTCTCTCTCGATATCGACTACGCGCTCACCATCATCGCCGAGCGCCGACCCGATGTGGTCTTCGTGACCAGCCCCAATAATCCGACCGGACACAGCATCGCGCAGGCCGATCTGGCCCGGATCCTGGCCGCCGCGCCCGGCATCGTGGTCGTCGACGAGGCGTACGGCGAATTCTCCGCCGAGCCCAGCGCGATCGCCCTGATCGATCGGTACCCGACGAAACTCGTGGTCAGTCGCACCATGAGCAAGGCTTTCGCCTTCGCGGGCGGCCGCCTCGGCTATCTGGTCGCCGCCCCCGCGGTGATCGAGGCGATGTTGCTGGTGCGGCTGCCGTACCACCTGTCGGTGGTCACCCAGGCCGCCGCCCGCGCGGCCCTGCGCCACGCCGATGAAACCCTCGCCAGCGTCGCCGAACTGGCGGCACAGCGCGACCGGGTCGCGGAAGAACTTGCCATCATGGGTTTCGAGGTAATCCCCAGCGATGCCAACTTCCTGCTCTTCGGTCGTTTCAGCGACGCCGCCCTGGCCTGGCAGCACTACCTGGACCGCGGCGTGCTGATCCGCGACGTCGGTATTCCGGGATATCTGCGCGCCACCATCGGTCTGGCCGCCGAGAACGACGAATTCCTGCGCGTCAGCGGCACTTTGGCCGATACCGACCTCACCATTCGATGAATCCGCCTGTGGAGGAAGCAAAGATGAATCGCACCGCGCGGGTGGAGCGCGTCACCAAGGAATCGAATATCGTTGTCGAACTGGACCTCGACGGCACCGGCAAGACCGATATCACCACCGGCGTCCCGTTCTACGACCACATGCTGACCGCGCTCGGCGCCCACGCGAGCTTCGATCTGACGGTGCGCGCCGAGGGCGATATCGAGATCGAGGCGCACCACACCGTCGAGGACACCGCCATCGTCTTCGGCCAGGCGCTGGGTAAGGCACTGGGCGACAAGTCCGGCATCCGTCGCTTCGGGGATGCGTTCATTCCGATGGACGAGACCATGGCGCACGCCGCGGTCGACGTCTCCGGTCGCCCGTACTGCGTGCACACCGGCGAACCCGATCACCTGCTGCACGCGGTGATTCCCGGTTCGGGGCCCGGCGCGCCGTATTCCACCGTGCTCAACCGGCACGTATTCGAATCGATCGCGCTGAACGCCCGCATCGCCCTGCATGTGCGCGTGCTGTACGGCCGCGACCAGCATCACATCACCGAGGCCGAATTCAAGGCGGTGGCGCGGGCACTGCGCGCTGCCGTCGAGCTGGATCCGCGGGTGAGCGGTGTGCCGTCGACGAAGGGGACACTGTGACAACGAAATCCGTCGCGCTGCTCGATTACGGCTCCGGCAATCTGCACTCCGCGCACCGCGCGCTGATCCGCGCCGGGGCGAACGTCGAGGTGACCGCCGATGCCGATATCGCGCTGGCCGCCGATGGACTCGTCGTGCCCGGCGTCGGCGCGTTCGCCGCGTGCATGGCGGGGCTGCGGGAGGTGAAAGGGGAGCGCATCATCGGTCAGCGGTTGGCCGGTGGTCGTCCGGTGCTCGGTATCTGCGTCGGCATGCAGATCCTGTTCGAGCGCGGCGTGGAGTTCGGTGTCGAAACCGAAGGATGTGCGGAATGGCCGGGCGTAGTCGAGCGTCTGTCCGCACCTGTGCTCCCGCATATGGGCTGGAACACGGTGTCGGCTCCTACCGACAGTGTCTTGTTCGCGGGAATGGCCAGCGATACCCGTTTCTATTTCGTGCACTCCTATGCCGCACAGACTTGGGACCTGCCGCCGAGCGAACACTTCGCCGCGCCGAAGCTCACTTGGGCCGAACACGGCGTCCCATTCCTGGCGGCCGTCGAGAACGGTCCGCTCTCGGCGACGCAGTTTCATCCCGAAAAGTCCGGTGATGCGGGGGCACTGCTGCTTCGCAATTGGGTGAACTCGCTGTAAACACCCACTGGCCAGGCGATTTGACATCGTGCACGGTGGTAAGTAACTTTATTCGAGTCAGAGCGACACGGACACCGACCCGGAGCCCAAAGCGCAGCGGAAACGTTGAGCACAGCGGCCTGGGAAACGAGGTAGGACGAGGAGCGCCTGACGATCACACTGGTTCGGAAGGTTCCTGATTTTGTGTCGGGAGTCGACTGAGCTAAGCTTCACCAAGTTGCCTCACTGAAGCCCGGATTTACTCCGAAGTGAATGTGTGTGCGTGTGTTCTTTGAGAACTCAATAGTGTGTCGATGAATGTCAGTGCCAAATATTTTTTGGTTCCGATTCTATTCATACCCCCGTGTGG
>NZ_JBITGN010000025.1:0-88605 GCF_044457245.1 Nocardia sp. NPDC050630 | reverse complement strand
TTGCGTCCAGCCATGTCGCTCATCGTCCCTTCCAGCCCTCACCAGGGCCAACAGGACTCTAATACCGAGCGGTCTCATTCACTGGGGACGGGCCAGTCGCAGCCGGACCGGCAGCGGTGCGAGTTCGTTGTTCGTGTTCATGACGTCTTCACCCGTTGCAGGTCGGATCCAGCAGCGGCGTGGTCGAGATCGATAGAGTCGAGAATTGTCTTGGTGATCTTCTCGCTGCCGGTGAGGATCGCTTCCAGTGCTGCTTCACGGATCAAGGCCGAAAGGCTGCCGATCATGCCTCCGGTCCGTTTGTGCAGGTAGCGGTCCAGATCGGTGAGGGTTCCCGGTTTGTGGTTGCGCAGGCGCAGTGTGGCTTCCAGGGTCGCGACGACGCTGCGCCAGTCAGCTGCGTAGGGGAATCCGACGCTGCGGATCATGGTGAACCGTCCGGCGATCTGTTCGCCGCGGGTTCCGGAGAACAGACCTTCGCGTTCGACGTTGATCCCGGCATAGACGAAGGTCGCCGGGATGCGTTCGGAGAAGTATTTCAACGTGTCGGCGACCTCTGCGCCTGCCCTGGTCGCCAGCGAAATGTTGTGCAGTTCATCGCAGATCACCACGCTGGTGCCGGTGTCGCAGCAGACTCCGCAGACCGCTTCGATGATGTCGGTGAGGTTCGCCCGTTGAGTGACAGGAAGTCCTAGGAAACGGGCGAACTCGGCAGCCAGCATTCGTGGAGTGGCCGCCGGCGGAACGGTCGCATAGAGCACTGGGATTCGGTCGATCCGATGCGGGTGACGTGCCCGGTCTGCGGCCTCATGCATCTTGCCGAACTGGGTGATCGCGGTGGTCTTGCCGGTGCCGGCGGCCCCGGACAGGATCAACCCGCGTCGTGCGCTGATTGCGTGCCGGTTGAGCAGGGTCAACCGGCGTCCCTTCTGCGCGACGTTTCTGACTGTCGAGGTCGCGATGACGGTCAACCGCGTGTGGAAGTCGATGCGGATTTCGTCCTGACGGGCGCGTTCGGCTTCGTCGAGCCGCGCCCAACCGTCGCCGAGGAGCAGGTCCGGGACGGTGGGTTTGTCCTGGGTGAACCCTCGCCAGCCGGTCAGGGTGGTCAACTGGTGAGCCGGTTCGGTCGCTCGGTCGAGGGCGGTCACCAGCGTTTCCTCGCTTCTTCGAAGGGGTCGAACACTCCGAGCGGGATGACTTTCGCCATGGTCTCGCCCTCATCGGCGGCGGCTTCGGCGGGTTCGTCTGCTGGGTCGCGTTCGGGTTCTGGCAGTGATGGCTGTGTGCGCCTGGTGGTGGCTTTGGTGCGGCCGATGACCTTCCGGTCGCGCGTGGTGGGTGCCTGATCGCTGGTCCGTGGTCCCTGTTCGGCTCGGTCGAGCAGATCCGCTGCGGCTTGGGCGATTTCGGCCTCGGTGACGTGGTCGTGGCCGCGGCGAGCGAGGATGTCGCGGGCGTGCTGCCAGGCTAGTTCTCCGAACGGTGTCGGCGCGGTCCGCAGGTGTGTCCAGGTCGCGGTGATCCAACCGCCCCTGTGGTGGTCGCGGATCCAGACGCGGGAGATGTCGTAGGGGTCGTAGTGAACTTCCCAACTACCGTTCTTGTGGTCAACGTCGGAGTGTTGACGGCGATAGGGATTCAGCGCTTTCGCGTCGTAGGTGCGTCGCGCTATCCGGATGCCGTAGGAATTGATCACCCGCCAGGTCGCTGGCAGCAACTCGACGAAGTCGTCAGCGTTCAACGGGACCGCGACGAAACCAGCGGACTCGACCAACGCGGCGTATTTCTCGTTGGGACTAAGCGCTTTTCCCGGAGTGATCGGGTCGCGTAACCCTTCGTGCGGGCGGTTCTGCCAGACCGTAACCACCCATTCGTCGAGCAGGTTCTGCAACTCGATCATCGACCAGGCCGCCGATTGTTCGGCTCGCCGTCCGCGACGTTCGACGCTGGAGCCGACGTAGCCGGCGACATACTGGGCGAACAACGTCGCCACCGATCCGAGAGTGCGTTCGACGACCGGTTTGGACAACATCGTCAACTACACCCAGTCCCGACGATCGGTTCCGCCGAGTGCGGGTGACTCATCGGTTCCATCCGTTGTGCGGGCGGGAGTTCGAGTTCGTCGAGCACCGCTTCAACTGGGGTGAGGATCGGGTCAGCATGCGCGATGAGCATGGCGCGTTGTTCTCGCTGCCTGCGGGGTGGACCGATGTCGCTGCGCCGGATCCGTTCGTGGTGATCGCCGAGGGCCGGTGCCCGTTCACCACGGCCGGGCTGCTCGAGCTGGCCGAGTTGATCGATCGATTGCGTGTGCTGCCGGACGGCGACAGCACCGTCAGGCAGATTATGCCGTAAATGTCAGAGAGATTATGCCGTGGCGCGACGGTCGATATCGGGTCATCTGAGCGAATCTATCAGCGGATTTCGCGGTGTTTCCTGCGGATTTTTCGCCGTTGCAGTTTCGTATCTGTTTGTGATGCGGCATAATCTCTCTGACTATTTGATCGTGGAAGAGGTTGTATGGCGCGGCGTGGTGCGGCCGAGGATCCGAAGGTCGGCGAGTTGCGGGAGGCGCGGTGTTTGAATCCGCGGCCGGACGCGGTGACCGACGAGGTCTTCACCGGGCACGAGTTCTTCGACGCTCGGGACGTGGTGCAGGTCAAGTACGAGATGGTGCGGCGGGTGCGTGTCGACAGGACGCCGATCGCCGAGGCTGCTGCGTCGTTCGGGTATTCGAGGCAATCGTTCTATGAGGCCGCCGCCGCGCTCGACGCCCACGGCCTGGACGGGCTGGTGCCGGCCAAACCCGGCCCGCGCGCGGGTCACAAGCTCACCGACGAGGTCTGCGCATTCGCTGAGGCCCGGCTGGCCGCCGACCCCACGCTGCGAGCGAAGGACCTGGTGGTGCCGATCCAGGAGCGATTCGGGGTGCGGGTGCACCCCCGCTCGATTGAACGCGCGCTGGACCGTTATCGGGATGGCCATTCCAAAAGTCCTTGAGCCGCAACCGGATCGGTCACCCACCGAGCCGACACCGGCGACGGAGACCGAGACGGAGACGGAGACGGCGGAGCGGGGACTGGATGCACGCTATGAGCAACTGCGTCACGCCGCACTGCATGCGCGGGCGCAAGCGTTCCCGCTCGGGTTCGCGGTCCTGACCCGCCGCGGGGTGATCGCCTGGCGCTGCGCCCTGGCGCGCATCGCCGTGGTGGCCCCGGCTGCCCCGCCCCGGGCCGCCGCGGGGGTTGCGGTGGCCTCGCTGTCGTCGGCGATCACGGCCGAGCTGGTGGACGCGTTAGCCGGTTTAGCACTCATTGGAACCTGAATCATCTTTTAGTCCAATCAGTTTCGTGTTGCCTGCCGGAAGAGTCCGGTGGGAGGAAGGAGCATGTTTCGTGTTCGTCGAGGCCGCGGTGACGAAGGTGACCGCCGCGCATCTGGGCAAGGAGGCGCTGCTATATGTGCGCCAATCCACGCTCAAACAGGTTCTGCATCACACCGAGTCCGCGCACCGGCAATACGACCTGCGAGGCCGGGCGATCGCGCTGGGCTGGCAAGGCGACCAGATCCAGGTCATCGACGTCGACCAGGGCCAATCCGGCGCGTCGGCAGCGGACCGGGAAGGGTTCCAGCACCTGGTCGCCGAGGTGTCCCTCGGGCGGGCGGGGATCGTGCTCGGCTTGGAATGCTCGCGACTGGCCCGCAATTCCGCCGACTGGCACCAGTTGCTCGAGCTCTGCGCGATGACCGGCACTCTGATCTGCGACGAGGACGGCCTCTACGACCCCCGCGACTTCAACGACCGGCTTCTTCTGGGCATGAAGGGCCAAATGTCCGAAGCTGAACTGCATTTCATCAAGGCCCGCCTGCGCGGCGGGGTGCTGTCCAAGGCCCGCCGCGGCGAACTGATCACCCCGCTGCCGGTCGGGCTCGTCTACGACGGCGCCGACCACGTCGTCCTGGATCCCGACCAGGCCGTCCAGCAGGCCCTGCGGCATCTGTTCGCCACCTTCGCCGCCACCGGCTCCGCGACCGCCTGCGTCAAAGCGTTCCGCGCCGCGGGACTGCTGTTCCCGTGGCGTCATCTCAAGGGCCCGCGCAAGGGCGAACTGGACTGGAAACCATTGGCGCATCACACCGTGCTGCGGATCCTGCACAACCCTCGCTATGCCGGCGCGTTCACCTATGGCCGTCACGGCCGCAGTCCCAATGCGACCGGGTCGTCGGTGAAAATTCCTCGTGAGCAATGGATTTCGTTCATCCCGGACACCCATCCCGGCTACCTCACCCTCACCGAGTTCGACGCCAACCAAGCCCGTCTCGCGGCCAATGCCGCCGCCCACGGCCGTGACCGCGCCGCCGGGCCACCCCGCGAGGGCATCGCTCTGCTGCAAGGCATGATCGCCTGCGGCAAGTGCGGCAAACGCATGACGGTGCGGTATCACCGTCGCCGCGGTCGCGACTTCCCGACCTACGTGTGTCAACGCGAGGGCATCGACACCGCCCAACCGGTCTGCGCCAGCATCCCCGGCGCAGACCTCGACGCCCGCATCGGAGGTCTGCTCATCGACACCCTGTCTCCGCTGGCCGTCGAGGCCGCTCTCGCCGTCTCGGCCGAGCTCGACCAGCGCGCCGCCGCCGCCGACCGCATGCGCGCCGCCGTGGTCGAACGCGCCCAATACCGCGCCGATCTCGCGCGGCGCCGCTACCTGACCGTCGACCCGGCCAACCGGCTCGTCGCCGAAACCCTGGAAGCCGACTGGAACACCGCGCTGCGCGAACTGCAAGCCGCGCAACGTGATTACGACACCGCCCGCACCCAGCAGACCGGACAGCTCACCGACACCCAACGCGCCCGCATCCAGCAACTCGTCACCGACCTGCCCGCGATCTGGAACGACCCAGACACTCCAGCGCGGGAACGCAAACGCATCGCTCGTCTGCTGCTGTCCGATGCCACCGTCTCCCGCGACCGCGACACCATCACCGCCCACATCCGATTCCCCGCCGGCCAGCACACCACCCTGACCATGCCCGTCCCCAAAACCGGGCCCGAAGCCCGCCGCACTCCCGCCGACATCGTCTCGCTCATCGACGAACTCCTCGACCACCACATCAGCGGCGAGATCGCCACCATCCTCAACCAACGCGGCCTGGTCAGCGGAACCGGAGAACCGTTCCACCACAAGATAATCGACAACATCATCCGCGCCTACCGGCTCCGCACCCGCCGCCAACGCCTGCGCGAGGAAGGCATGCTCACCCCCGCCGAGATGGCCGCCCGCCTCGGCATCGGCTCCGCCACCCTCAAACACTGGCGACACACCGGCATCGTCACCGCCGTGCGCTACAACGACAAGGGCGAAACCCTCTACCACTCACCCGACCCCGACAACCCACCGAAACGCCCCCGCATCGGACGACCCCCGAAAACATCCTGACCAGCACAAACAAAACAACACTCGAATCATGCGAAAGAGGTGCAGTATGCAACCAGAGGTTTGTCGGTCGGAGTATCAGGATGGGCCGGTTGTAGGCTGATCCCCAATGCCCTTGCCGCGCTGCGGAAGTTCTGTGACAGGAACACTTTGCCGTGGTCGAACACGATCGACTCCGGCGCGATCACCGGCCTCGCCGCAGCATCGGCCAACCGCTGGTCGACGCTGATCAGGCTGCGATGCGGCAGCACCGACCGTGTCATCCGCAACGCATCACTCCAACCGGGCCGCATCGGCTCCGGCGTCAACGCCCGCGCCAGCAGCAGGGCCGCGTCGACCGACTTTGTCGTCGGTGCCAGCACCAGCGCGGCGATCGTGCGCGTCGCCGAGTCGACCAGACCGGTCAGCTCAACCCGATCGACCTGGCCTCCGTCGAGGACCACTCGAACATCCAGCGGAGTCGAGTCGATCTGCATCAACTCCCCAGGCCGGGCCGCGACGAGCGTCGAGAACGGCCCCTCTGGCTGCTTGGCCAACGACCGCCGGGTTCGCGCCGACCCGAAGGTGTGTTTGCCCTGAGACAACCGCGCAACCAGCCGGTAGAACGTGCGCTGAGCCGGCATGATCACCGTGCCCGGCCCGTGCTCGGCGACCAGTAACTGCTCGGTCCGCCGCCGCAACCGCGAAACCGTGCCGGTGGAGCTGTCGGTCTCCTCGGCGATCGCGCGTTTGGTCGCCTCGATCACCCGGTCGTCGACGCGCCCAGCCGGTGACCGATCCCGTGTCGCCCGTTGATCGACTAGGCCCCAGATTCCGTCGCGTTCATAGTCCAGTCGGCGCCGCTTGAGGGTGCTCCACCCGACCTGATGCCCGGCCCGGGTCAACTCCTCGATCTTGGCCAACTCGCGTTGCCGCAACGACCGCAGTCCGGCATCGTATTCCGGCTTGGGCCGCTGGCCAGGGGCCGGATCCGGCGTCAATCCGGTGAGCACTTCGACGATATGGCGCTCCCACCATCTGGCCGCAACAACCACCTCCTCGGGCAACCCGTCGAGGCTCCGCAGCGACGTGGTCCGCGTCCCGGTGACCACTTCCAACGTCGAGTCGGTCAGCAACTGCGGCAACTGTGCCGTCGTCGGGGTGCCGACCGCGTCGACCAGGCGAACATGCCCAGCCGCCAGCGCTGTGACGGTGAATGCGTCACCGTTCCAAAGGATCTCGTCGCCGACCTGCAAGATCGTGGCGTGCGGGGTCGGTCTGCTCACCGCGAGCTCACCAACGCAGCCGGTCCCAACAATGCGCCGACCAAGTTCGTCGACAGCTGCCGACACCACAGCAGATGGAACAGCGTCGGCAACACCACGATCGGATCGCCCACCTCACTCGCGCCGACCAGCAACTCCTTCGGCTCAGCGAAGGCGGAGATCAACTCCGAAACCAGTCCCGCCCGCAGACAACGCGGGTGCCGGTAGCCAGCCAACCAACGAAGATTCGCCGCCAGAACCGGATCCAGGACGCCGACACGGCAGTAGGACCAGCCGACTTCGGCGCATGCGCGCTGTGTGGCGTCGAACGCTTCGGCATCGCGGGTCCCGATCCGGTCGTCGGCGCGGACATCGATCACCACCGCGCCGCCGTCACGGGTCCGCGCGAAGAAGTCAGGGGCATGTCGCCGTGCGCCGTCTTCGTCTCGCCAATGGATCCAGAACGGTTGGGACGCAACCCCGATCACGTCCGGGTCGGCGTCCAACGCGATCAGGTGGTCGCGTTCGAGCCACGACTCGTGACCGATGTGCTCGCCCGTTGTCGCCATCCACCACCAGCCCGGGAAGCTGGACTGCCCGCGATACGACGCGAACTGGCGGACCGGCGCGTATCGCTCGAACGGCACGTTCCAGCACTCCGCCAACATCGCCCGCGAAACCTCACCCGAACGCGGGCTGTACTCCATCAAGAACGCGCCCGCATCCCCGGCGTAGCGGCCTTCGCCTGCCGCCATCGCACCCAAATCCAGCTCCTACCAACAGAAGTCGAGACCGCAAAGTCGGCCCAACTGTAATGGCAAGGATCGCTGGTTGGCTCAGATTCAGTGGCAATAGCCCAACTTCACTGACAACGGACAGAATTCTGACGTCACTTGGGGCCGATCCGGCGCGGAACTATCCGCGAATTCTGACGTCACCCCGGTAGGCGTGTCCGGTCGCCGGGAGTGTCAGAACGGCTCTGCGTGGAGGTGGTGGGCCGGGAAATTGAGGCCGCTGAGCAGGGTGGCGAACCGGTTCCGGCTCGATTGGTATGTGTGCCACCAGGTTGTGGGCGTTCCCTCTGCTGCGAATGTGACTACTTGAACCTCCACATCGACGATGGGGGTGGGCACACATCTCGCCCGCGCACCGCGCGTCTTGCCAAGACCTGCACCACCCTGCACGTTCTGAGGGCGGCGGTGATCATAGTTCGATCCCTTCGCGGCGCCGCTCGAGCTCGGTGGGCCAGTAGGCACCCGCCTCGGCGGCGGCCGGATCATGATCGGCCAGGAACCTCTCGAACCGCTCGTAGACCGTGAGCCCTTCCTCGGCCGTCATCATAGGTGGTACCCAGATGTCACGGTGCCAGACTCTCAGGGCAACCAGGAACTGCGGCAGACTCGAATTGACAAAGATGGGGTGCGGGCTGCGACTCCCCGAGGGGAGGCTGACCCGCCCGTTGTCGGGATCGGCCATCCACGACGGCCAGGAATCGTCCACCCACGGCAGCATGGAATTGGCCGTGGCGAGAAGCAGATAGTGGCGATCGAGGTAGTCGATCAGGTGTGACATCCGCTCGTCGTGGACGAAGGTGTGGTTCCCCACCTCGATTGTGGGCAGCCCGACTGTGGTCAGGAATTCCGTGACATTCGGCGCGACGCCACGTGGAATCCACTCTGCCGGTATCTGCTCGAGGTGACCGGCCCACAGGGCGTTGATTTCGCTGATCAGCTCGTGGCCGGCGCGCTCGGCCATGATCGCGGAAACCCCTTTCGGCTCGACTCATTCGTTTTCCGGTGCTCGCCGGGCGCCAGGCTGCTGGTGCTGGCGGCCCGGGCCTGCGTTCGCATGTTGCCAGGTGGTGCCGTAATTCGCGGATAGACTGCTGGTCAGGATATGTTTTCCAGGGTCTGTTGCGGCGCGTCGGTGAATGCCGGTTGCTGCGGCGCTGGTGCCTGCGCGGTGGTGGTGGCGGTATTGTTGAGCGCGGTGCGGGTGAGTCGGTAACTGTCGGTGCCGGTTTCGATGATTTGTCCGCCGAAGGTGAGGCGGTCGACGATTGCGGCGCAGAGCCGCGGTTCGGGAAAGGTGTTCGACCAGCCGGAGAACGCCTAGTTCGAGGCGATCGCGACAGAATTCTTTCTTCCCGCTCGGTCAAAACCTGGAACAACAGCTCGGCGCCGCGCTTGTCGAGCTCCATATAGCCGAGTTCGTCAATGCAGAGAAGATCGACGCGGCCGTAGCGGGCGATCGTCTTGGCCAGTACTTTCTCGTCGGCGGCTTCGACCAGTTCGCTCACTAGTTTCGTTGCGAGAGTGTATTTCACGCGGTAACCGCGCATCGTGGCTTCGGTGCCCAGAGCGATCAGCAGGTGACTCTTTCCAGTGCCGGAGTCACCGATCAGGCATAGCGGGGTGCCCGTCTTCACCCATTCGCAGTTGGCGAGGGTGTTGACCACGGCGGGGTCGATGTTGGGGTTGGCGTCGAAGTCGAACGCGCGCAACGATTTATCCGCGTGGGAATCCGGCAGCGCGGATGCGGCGGCCGATGGGTTTCGGGTAGTCCTGCACTCGCTGCGCAGTGCGGAGGGGTGAGATCCGCGTCGCCCCGATGGGGCGCGAGACGGGAAGGGACTTACGTGACGATAGATCCCACTTCTGTTACCGAGAGTGGGATCTATCGTCTCTATCATCAATGGCGGAATCTGTTGCCCTGCGCGACGTCCGTTGCGTGTGTGTAGTCTTTTGCGGCGACTATAGCTCCGTTCAGTCTGCTCAGGTTGTTTTCGTAGTTGGTCAGTCTTGTGTTGAGTTCTCGTACGATGTCCTCGTATCCTGTGGCGCCTGCGCCTACGAAGTCTTGCAGGAGTTGTCTTGCAAGTTGTTCCAGGCCCTCACGGTTGGCGGTCATGTCTCCACCAACTTTCTCAACCCTGTCGGTGATATCGGCGATCAAGCCGTAATCCAGGGAGATAGGCATACTCATTTGCGTTTCCGTTCGTTGCTGAAGCCGGTTTGTCAAATTCCCGCGAGATTTATCTTCGATGAGCCGTCCTGTGCTGCGCCGTCGATCATGCCCTTGGTGTCCTGCTGGGACGAGTCGAACTGCACTCCAGCGGCATGCAGGTCGTCGATGATGGTCTGCAAGAATGTCGCAAGGTCGTTGCCCGATTTCAGGACGTCGTCGAGGACGGATTGGATGGCATTTCCGGTCATCCCTTTGTAGGCCGTCTGGAAGGCGACCTGACAGTCTGCGAGGGCGCCCAGGTGGGCCTTTAGCTCGCCGTGTCGATAAGCTGTCTGACCGCCGGAGCTTTGCATCTTGTCGAGATCGACAAGCGTCAATGACATTTTCTATATCCCTTTCATGTATTCACATCAGTTTCGGCAACGGTCTCATACTTTAGCTTCTTGGATGCCGAAGGTCGGCTATCGTAATGTCTCCTTCCGTTTCCGGGCAGTCGTCCCTTACGGGAATTTTTGCAAATTCGCCTCTTACTCCTACCATGGCTTTGGCGTATCCTTCGATGTCCTTCCGGAGCTTGTCGATAAGGTCCTCGCCTATTCCTGCGCCGTGCATTTCTTGCGATAGGATCGTTTCCAATTGGCGAATTCGACTCAAGTTTCCATCCATCGCGCTCATGAGGTCATGCAAGGCGGCCAGGCCTTGCAGGGATGATAGTTCCACTTCGCCGGATCCGGAATCGAATTTCAAATCGAATACACCTTTCGAGTGATTGCAGAGCGCCGCCGCGCCCTGCGACCGGTTGCCCGCTCAAAACAGGAGTTGGTGTCGGTTTTGCGGGATGAGCCGAATTTTTGATGCCACTCTGCGCGGATTCAAAGGGAAAGGACATGAGACAAGGCGAGGGCTCGATGGTTCGCGTCAACAACGACCGCGACCACTGGTCGGCGGAAGGGATCGAAGAGCCTGCCATGGACGGATGGACCGCCAACGATCTTGGTCGCCAAGAAGAGTGGCGTGTTGATGGCAACCCGACCCTCCCATCTCGGCGACCTGGGTGGTATGGGGGAAACGTCTACGAAGTGCCCTCTTGTGTGGATGGGGGCGGCGGTCCTCGTGTCCGGACAGGTTCATCAGGTCGGTGTCGGTGGCGCTGTCCTCCCCGGCGTGGGTGAGCCGGGAGTGTCGCAGATTGTGCGGGTCCCATCCGCTGGTCTCGACGGCGAGGTACCGTTCGGCGGTGCGGTGGTTCATCCGCCGTCGGCGGCTGACCAGGTCGATGTCGCGGGTGGGTATGGTGCCGTCGTCGGGAGCTGTGCGGCGTGACAGGAAGATCGGCCCGCTGCTGCGTGCGGTGAGCGGTTGGTTGAGCAGGCGCGCGGTACGGATTCGCTCGGCGGGGCGCACCCGCGGAGGTGAGAGGCTGGACAACTTTCATCCTTCCAGTGCGCAGGTTTGATTTGTTGTTGTCGAAGCATCGCCGACCTGGACAACATCTGCATCAGCAGCCCATAGGTGTCGCGCGCGCCGCGGTGCGCGCGACACCACAAATACGTCCACGGCACCCGGGTAAGAACCCGCGTCCACCTGGTACATGAGCGGTTGGGCGTCGGCGTCGGTCAGCCCTTGTACCGGAGAAATCCGGACCCGCGCCACCCGACCCGGATCGAGTCGGTAACGAAACGTTCGCGAGACACCCTCGGCGGCAACACATTTGCGCAGGCCGGTTCTGTAACGGTTGCCATGTACGCGGCAATGTCAACCTGTCGGGGGTTGGCGATACGCTGCGTCGCATGCAAATCGGCTATGGGCGCGTCTCGACGTGCGATCAACATCCCGAGGCGCAGCACGACGCGCTGACCGCGGCCGGATGCGAGAAGATCTTCGTGGACAAGGCATCCGGGAAACTCGCCGCTCGGCCGGAACTGGACAAAGCGCCGCTGTCGGCCAACCGCGCCGGGGATCAGCGGGTGGTCACCAAGCTGGACCGGCTCGGCCGTTCGCTCGAGCACCTGATCGAGCTGTCGAAGACCCTCGGGAGTCGTGGGGTGGATCTGGTGGTGCTCGATCAGAACATCGACACCTCTACCGCGCTGCGGCGGATGTTCTTCCAGATCCTCGGTGCCATCGCCGAATTCGAGCACGCCTTGATGAGCGAACGCACCCGCGACGGCCTGGCCGCCGCGCGTGCCTGAGGCCGTACCGGCGGCCAGAAACCCACGCTCGGGCCGCGGCAGGTCGAGTTGGCGCGGCAGATGTACGACGAACTCGACGAGGCCAGCAAGCGCCGTTACACCATCGCGCAGATCGCCGCCGAATTCGGTGTCACCCGTCCCACGATCTACCGGCATCTGTCTGCCTCGAGCGCGACAATATGACCCAGCGCATGTGAGGTCGCGTGCGCGCGAAAGCGGGGGACCTCGAAGACGATGTGCCGCTCACCAGCACCGCCGCTGCGGCCGGTGTTGCGCAGCGGTGGCTGCACCACTACCGGGCTGGAGGCATGGCCGGGCTGGCGCCGGCCCGGCGTCGGTCCACCGGCCGGCGCACTGACCCGGAGCTGGTACGGCTGATCGAGGGCATGGCATTGCGGCGGCCGCGTCCCTCACTGGTGGTGATCACCCGCAGGGCGGCCCGCGTCGCCCACGAGCAGGGGTGGGTTCCGGTGTCCTACACCACCGTCCGCTCCATAGTCACCGCTCTCGCCCCGGCGATGCTTACCCTGGCCCACGAGGGTGCCGCGGTTTTCCGAGACGCTTACGAGTTGGTCTAACGTCGCCGCGCCGAGTGCCCGAACGCGATGTGGCAGGCCGATCACACCCAACTCGGCATCCTTGTTGTCGAGGGCGGCAAGCACTGGCACCAGTGGCTGACTGTGGTACTCGACGACTGTTCCCGCGCGTGCCCGGCTACACCGTGAACCACCACCTCACCCAGGTCGCGGCCGACTTGAAGTTCGAACAGCTCGCGGCTGATGTAGTGCTCCTGGAAGTCCTGCGTCGGGCTGCGCTGCACGGGACTAGACGGCTCGAATCAACCTGCCCGGCAATGCTTTCCGCTGAGCTTCGGTGTCAGCCGCGTCGCGAGCAAGCCCGACCGGTCGGATCGACAGCAGTCTGGTCGGATGCGTAATGCCATTGCATCGGTCGGTGCTACGTAGCTGACGCCCGCACCGTCTGCTGCCTCCGCTGCTCGTCGACGGATTGTGGTCCGCAGTGGTTGATGACCATGGCGGGGATACGGTGCGGTGCGCACAGTTTCGCGGAGATGTTCGAGGGCCGCGATCGCGGTAGGGGTGGTGTAGGGCTGTAGGTGCGGCGAGGGTCGTCGAGGTGGCGGACGAGGGTCGCTCATGCACTACCGATGCGGAACTGGGTACCTAGGCGATCACACTGGGTCGGCGATGGTGTGAAATGAGTCATCAGGGAGGTGTGCGAGTCATGGTGTGCTGTCTATCGTGGGGCAGGGACGACGTTGCTGGCTCGGGGCGGGGCTCTTCATGGCCGACACGGCAGTGCCCGATCGAGGCTCGAACGCTTTTCGAACTATATATCAATCGACGGACACTTCAAGCTTGAGGAAAGTCTCACTGTGATCAGTAGGGGGATTATCAGAATTGCTGTTGAAATTCGAAACAATCTGAAGGGAGTGTTGGGAAGATTCGGCGTGGGCGCAGGGGGTATGGACCGAGAAGTACCGGCCCTTCTATGTAGGACGAGCCGCCATATTCAAGATGCGGACGAATCCGGTTGGGGACAGGTTATCGACGCTCAGAAATTGACCGACTCGTCCGGTGTGCCACGGTCGACGAAGGGAGAATTCGATCCCGGATTGCCCGTCGGTATTCGCAATCTCCCACCGCCTGGCGAATTGATTTACATTCGAACGACGGGCAGCGGCGAAAACTATGAAGTCTTCCATCGGGAAACGCCGAATCCTATCGGTATATACAAGCCACGGTCAGATGCGTCATTGATAAGAGACGAAGAAACCGCCTCGGAATCGAGTCGGATGCTCGGAGTCGGCAACGTTCCCTACACGATTAAGTGGGTTGGCCACAAGGGTGACGGTGTGCTGCAAGAGTACGTTCCGAACAAGGGGGAGAATTCCGAATTCGAGACTGACGCCGCAAAAGGGATCGCGGCGTTCGACTATATCATGGCGGGACCGGATAGTACCGTCGGAGATGTCCTCAAAGGGATCGATGGGACAATAGTGCGAGTAGATAACGAGGGATCGATTCCGGATCCGACACGGAATAATAATAATCATCTGCTGTCGAGATACGTCACGAGGAACTTCGGTGAACCTCTCCCGGCAGGGATCGTCGATCGGCTCTGTCAAGTCCCCCGCGACCACTTCAGTACCTTTCTCGAGTCTCGAGGACACTCCAGAGAGGCCTCCGCGTGGGCGACCGAGCGACTGGTGGAAATTCAAACGAAAGGAAAGATCACCGGTGAAGCATGGGGATGCGCCATCGTCGACGATGATTATCGTGTCGTCTACCCCAGGGGCTATGAGAGTCTGTCCGAATTCTGGGATGATCGACCGGATGGCGAAGACATCAACCGATGAACGGTGACCGAAGTCATTCATTCCGTCGTGCGATAGGGCAGCGATGGCGTCCGGGTCGCGCCCGGTGAGTACCCACGGCAGGCCGGAAGAGTGCACGTCGTGGGCTAGTGTTCTGAGTCGCTGTTTAGCGCCGTAAGTTTGTGGCAGTAGTGTGCGAGGCTGTCGAGGATTTGGTCGGCGGTTTTGGTCCATACGAACGGTTTCGGATTGTTGTTCCATGCGTGGATCCAGGCGAGGACGTCGGCTTCGAGTTCGGCGATGCTGTGGTGGGCCGATCGGCGGAGTTTGCGGTTTGTCAGCTCGGCGAACCCGCGTTCGACGAGGTTCAACCAGGAACTGCTGGTGGGGGGTGAAATGCAGGTGGAATCGCGGGTGGGCTGCCAGCCATCTGTTGATGGCGGGTGTTTTGTGGGTGCCGTAGTTGTCGAGATCAGGTGGAGATCCAGCTCGGCGGGAGTGTTTGCGTCGATAGTCTTGAGGAACCGCAGGAACTCCTGGTGGCGGTGCCGGCGGTGGTGCTGGCCGATGATCTTGCCGGTGGCCACGTCGAGAGCGGCGAACAAGCTGGTGGTGCCGTGGCGGATGTAGTCGTGTGTGCGGCGCTCGGGCATGCCTGGCATCATCGGCAGCGGCTCGTCTACCAAGCGCTGCAAGCGATTACGCACGCACCGGCCCCGCCACCGGGCAACGGTCTGCTCCCGTATCCCCAGCGCCGCGGCCACATCCTTGTTCGCTGCCTCCGGCTCTGCGCATGCCAGCACGATCCGTGCCCGAGAAGCCAATGCCTGCGCCGTTTTCGGGCGTCGCGCCCACCGCTGCAGGGTGTCACGTTCGGCCTCGGTGAACACAAGCTCGGCCTTCGACCGCCCCGACCTCGAGCTATCGGTCAATCCGTCCAGCCGCGACTCGACGAAGCGCCGACGCCATTTACCCACCGTCGCCGCCGTCACTCCCAGATCCGCGGCGACCTGCTTGCTTACAGCCCCTACAAGGCTTCGACCAGAACCGGATATGGATCGAGATCGCCTGCCTGGCAAGCGAACTCACCGCCTGGATGCAGATGCTCGCCCTGACAGACCAAAACGCGCGCTGGGAGCCGAGACGCCTTCGGTTTCGGTTGTTCTCCGCTGCGGCCCGCGTCGCCCGCCACGGCCGCCGAACCACCTCCGGCTCTCGGTCCGCCTGCTGGCCCTGGACCGAACTGATCCTGACCGCGCTGGCCCGCCTCCAGCCCGGCTGACCAGCACAAACCACCCCTACGTGACGAAGAACCGACCACCCGGGCCCATGGAACGCGGCCGCCGACCCGCTGAACTACCCCGCATCATGCCGTTTTGCGGCCGGAGCAGCCGCAAAACACCAATCCGAACCCGGTCAGCCAGCACATCAGCCCCCGAAGGATCGAGCTAACCGCGTATATTGCCCGTACACCTCGTCGTCGGAGACGAGTAATGAGTTGCGCAGCGAACAGGTTGACGCCGAATGCACACTTTCCGAGCGCATGGTGTGGATCTGCCCGGTGCCTGCATGAACCTCGACCGCAACAGACTGTGCCGCCGTGGTGAGGCATGCTGCCTTCGTCATCTGGAGGATCCCCGTGAACACCGTCCGAAGCAGCGCGACAGGGTTGGCCAACAACCGAGAATGAACACGTCGACGCCGTGATTCTGAAAGCCCAATGCATGTGGAAGTGGACTGTTGACGGCACATACTGCGATGACTGCGATGGTGCTGCCACGGATCGCTGATGACGCTGTTTGGGCCGTCGAGGAGATCCAGCCGGCTTACCTAAACAGTACCGATGCGGAGATGTTCGTTGATCGTGAACACTGGTTGTCACTGATCAATCGTCGGCGGCGCAGTGCTGGTCGAAGCTACTGGCAACCTCTGTCGACAAGATCATTAAGGTACTCGACCGGCTCATTGCTAGTTAGCGTATTGGGGTTCAAAATTGTTTGGAAGGAATGAATGTGTGGCAGCGACCGTCGGATCGAATTGTCTATTATGACCGGTGAGCGTTCATCGCTGATTAGGTGATTTCTCTACGCTCTGGAGCGGGTAGCCAATCGGATGCCTCAAGGGCAATGGGCGCCTTACTCCAGCGTCGCTTTTTTGCCCATCCGAATGGGCTATGGATCTGAGTTAAACGCCAGCAGGGCGACGGAAAGTTGTGCAGCTATAAGAATGGTGGAGTCCTTCTTTCGTTTAATAATAGCATCGGCTCTGCTGTTCATCGTCGTCCGGCGGTCTGCCGGGAGATCCTCAAGGGTAGCGGTAACTTTTTACGAGTCTTGCGAGGTGTCCGCCTCGTATTTCAGTTTAGTAGGTGCTCATAATGGGTTTATTCAATTTTTCCTTTAAAGATTGGGCCACCGCCGGAGCCGGCTTGCTTGGGGGCGCTATTGGAGGTTTTTTCCTTCCGGGACTCGGGGCGGTTGCTGGCGCTAATTTGGGGAGTGCGCTTGCGGGAGGTCTCGTGGGAGGGGCCGTGACCATATATGAAACCGGCGACTGGGAGGCAGGGTTCGAGGCTACGCTAGCGGATGGCGCCGCAGGTGCGTTGGGCTCTGGTCTTGTTGGAAAGTTCTTGGGAAAAACACTTCTCAAAGGTGCCGCGACGGCTGCTGGAAAAGGTGCCGCAGAAAAAGGCATCAAAGGTCTCATCGAAGGTGCCGCAGGAAAAGGCATCGGCGGTATGGCATTTGGCGGGGGGGTGGGCGCCGGGATCATGAGTCACTTCACTCAACAGGGGAAAACCATTCCCAATAGACTTCCAGTTCGTCCGGCTGGACCACAGTGGGAAAACAAGAATCCATGGCTAGATAAATCCCCGCAAACCCCTGGTGGTCCGACTCCGACCCCTGGTGGTCCGACTCCGACCCCTGGTGGTCCGACTCCGACCCCTGGTGGTCCGACTCCGCCCCCTGGTGGTCCGACTCCGAACCCACATAGCCCAGAATCGGGTACACAAAATATTTGACCGATTCCGGGGATGCCGCAAATAGGAGCGTGCGTGGCGAGTTTGGTATACCCAGAGGTCGTCCAGAGCTTCCGTTTGCGAATTTCAATTTAAGGAGACGGCAAGCAGTGGTAGGTAGGAGGACCGAAGACCTTTTCTCCGGTTTTGAAAGAAGTGCGATGTAATCACTCCTGAGCTAGACTGAATGCGGCCAAATGACTGATATGCCCGAACTGCTGGTTCCTTGGCCAGAATCCGATAATTGGCCGAATGACATAGACTCTCTCCGTATATCGCCGAATATTATACAATGGTATGATGGCGATCTGTTGAAAATAATGACCAAGAACTGGGATGCCTTCGGATCCGGTTCTACAGCTGCACCGCCGGACGCGGGTTCTGTGCCGGTGGTATCTTTGCCCGCGCCCGGCTCGAAGTCAGAAGCGGTCGACCTGTATTTGCAAAAGGCCAACGTTCTGAAACGTGCATTTGATACTCTGCAGAGCACGTATGTGGAGGTGGCGAAGAATGTGAAGTACGCTGACTACCGCCGAAATCAGGGTCAGAAGGATGTCGGGAACTTGATTATCAATCTGGGAGATTCAGCCTCCTCCCCGCCCCCGAATCCGGATATGACGGAGAACGAGCACATCATGGACTACCTCACGGACGGACTTAACCAGGCTGAAAATATCATAAACAATGCCACGAAGGACCAGCAGACCGCTGCTAAGGGTATCGAGGATCAGACTGGCACGATCAAAGATCTTCAGAACCAGCTCCAGCAGCTGAGGCAACAGGTCCAGCAGCCGCCGCCACCGAGTACGACTACACCGGAAGGGCTGAATTTGGATCCGCAAGATATCTTTTCGCCCGGTTCGGTAGAACCCCTGAGTCCGGACCTTGGAATGGATGGCACCGACTTGTCGACCACCGGCAATACGACAAATACTCCTGACAGCTCGTCGAATTCCGATGGGCTCCATAGAGCGCTCGACAATCTAGTCGGTCAGGCTGCCTCGAACCCTAACTCCGCGCCTTCGGGCATGGGAGTTTCCTCAAACGGTGGTCCGGGTATGAGCGGACTATCAGACATGATGGGGGGACTGCTGCCTATGATAATGGCGCAGATGGCGCAGCGGGATCAGCATAATCCGTACGGAAGTGGCCATGGGTATGGCTCCGAGCCAGACAATCCTGCCGCGGTGTCGCCGCCGGTTGCCCAGTCCGCTCAGCCCGCGCCTGCTCGGTCCGCGACCAGTGCGCGGACCGAGCAGGCGCCGCAACAGAGCCCGACTGGTCCCCGACAGCCGTCCGGTCCAGGTTCCACGCAGACCCGTACGCCGGGTTCGGACGGCTTGGTGGACTACGTTTATCCCCCTCCCGATGGCCGAACCCAGAAGGTATCTCCGGTCGTTGCCCAAGCGCTCGACGCCGCGTTCGCTAGCAAAGCTGGTACCGACGCACAGGCTGCTTACGCCAAGACATCGGCGAAGTGGTCTGGCGGCAAGGAGCTCACCAACCGGGTTGATCCATATCAGCTCAAGACCGGTGATGTAGCCACGTGGGAGAATCGTACCGCGCTGGTGGTGGTGTTCGATACGAGCGACGGTGGCACGCTGGAGGTGATCGTTGACGGGCAAAAGGAGCCGTTCACTGCACAGATGTCAGACACAGCTGGGGATTTCGGCCAGTTCACCGGATTTGCCCACCCGAAGGGGGTCGACGTCGACGCTACACAAGACGAGCGCAGCGGCGAGACTCAGACACTTCTCACCCCTAGTGTGGCAGATTCCGAATGGATGAAACTGAAAATTGGCTGGTAGCCTCGAGCCGAACATCAAGTTGCTTTATCGGGGGACTGCCCCGAGTTCAGGTTGACTGGCGGGGTGTGATGGTTCAGGTTGCCAGTGCGGCCTGATTGAGGGTTTCATACTCGACCGGGGTCAGGCGGTCGAGGCCGCGTTGTCGGCGGCGTCGGTGGTAGGTGCGTTCGCTCCAGCCGACGATCGCCAGCGCAGATCCTCACGCGTAGGCCAGCGACGGTCCGTGGCCGTGACAAGTCCCCGCTGGTGGACGGTGGTAGGTCGCCGTTGGCGGCCAGTGAATCGCCTGTAAGTGTTGGAGATGGCCGGCCCAGGGACTGGCTGACAGGATCGATGTTCGGCGCGACATCCGGTGTGACTCGTGAATCGCTCTGCCTCTTCGAGCGCACTTGCCGGGATCTGTCCACTGGTTGTGGCAACGAGGCCGGAGCGGTCTGCTTCGGTGGCTTGATCAGTAGCCTGCCCGACCTCGTTGCCGTGGGGTTGTGGCTATTTACGGGCAATTCAATACACTTGTGAATCGCCCCGGCATGTCGGGAGGTGGATATACCGGGCTGTCCGGTCCAGGTCTGTCCGAGCGATTCCTGGACGGCGGCAGCGGCACAGCACTGGTGGCCCGTTCCCAATGAATGAGACCACCTGGTCCCGTCACCAGAGACCGGTCACTGGGGCCCCGACTCAACCACTTCAGACTGCAAAAGTACGTAGGAGCTACCGATGCGCGGAGAGCGGCTGCTCGTTCATTCTTGATTGTCGCAGTCTGAGTTCGCTGTTGTTCGCGGTTGATAATGAGGGTGGATTCGTCATGAAAATCGAGGATGTCGCGGTGTTGGAGATCTCGACATCGGATATGGAGAGCGCTCCCGGATCGTTCGGGGCGCTTGTATCACAGTCGGCGAATCCAATGCTTGCGGGCCCGCAGACCGGATTACGGCTGGTGCTGGCTTATGCGGCGGAATGATCAGGTCGGTCGAGTTACGAGGCGTGTGGGCCCGCAGCCGCGAACGGAGTCCAGCCGAAATGCCAGCAGCAGAGCCTTGGCCCGACACGCTGGTGGTTCAGCAGAACTCGTCTGTAAGGAAGGCTAATAGGTATGGGTGACGCAGCGGGCAATCCCACCCTGGGTCCTAGGGATCCACTGGCGGCGGGGAAGTCTCTGGTGAATGGTGACTACACGTTGACCTACGCTAAGAACGGTCAGCTGATTCTTTTGAACAAGTACACCGGCGTGGTAAATACGTGGATACCCAGCCTGTCAAAAGGCGCCAACATCGCAAAATCTGAGCTGGTTGTCGGATCTGGCGGCTTGGGTGTCACCATCGATGGAAAATTGGTTGGAATGTTTCCGGATCCAGTGATGAGCAGATGCATCCCTGGTGCGGGAATTACACTACAGGGCAACGGAAATATCGATGCGACAAAGAATGGCGAAGCGCTCGATCAGAAGATCTATAATAACACCTCGAACAACATCGCTGGAATAGATTTCCCTCTGTATCACCCGATAGGTGAATCGGACTGGCTCAAGGCGACCATAAATATGGGTCAGCTTGCAATCGACAAATTGGTCGATCCGCTCCGCGCGGGAACTCCCCAAAAACGGCCGAACGTAACCAGTATGCTGACTACCGCGGGACTGATAGATTTCAAAGATCACTCGGCGATGGTCGATCAGTATGCATCACATCTCGATAAGATTGAAATGGTCAAACATGGCTTGAACAGTAGTGATCATAAGGTTGACTCCGCCACGACCGTCATTCCCGAATATACTACCCAAGGGCTCGACGGCATAAAGAGCTGGGTCGCCGACCTCAATGACAAACTCAAGGCCGCCTCGGTGAATCTTCATGACTTGAGTTTCATTGGTCCATACATAACCACGAATAACTTTACGCGTGATAATGCGATACCCATTGCGATACAGAAAAGCCTTGCTGGCTCGGTCGTGGACACCATTGAAAAGGTGCAGGACAAGGTCGACGATGTTGGCAAACAGATGAAGGAAATTGCCAGCAGTATCAAAAATAGCACGCCAGCCCCGACGCCCGCTCCGGCTCCGGTCAGGACGCCAGCCCCGACGCCAGCCCCGGCTCCGGTCAGGACGCCAGCCCCGACGCCGAGCCTTACCGAAAACTACAGCGACCCCAACCTCGACGATCTCCTCGGCACCGGTTCGGGTGCAACCTCCGCCGACAGCGCAGCCAGGGCAGATGGCACCACGAGCCCCAGCACCGGCTCGAACAGCGGCAACATGTCCGCAATCAATCCGGCGAAAAACAGCAAGTCGGACACAAATGCGACGCGGGCTGGGTACAACTCGGGCAGCAGCGGCGGTTCGTCCGGATCCGGTGGCACGGATATGAGTTCGATGATGCTGCCACTTATGATGTCGCAGATGAAGGGGAACAACGGTCAGGACCAGAAGCAGCGCGAGGAAGAAAGGCGCGAGGAGCGGAGTTGGCAGCGCAGGGAGGAAGCGCAGCAGGCTGCGGCGCAGGCACAGTCCGCCGTCGCTTCGAACCAGCCGACCAATGTTGTTCAGGCGGACGCCAGTGCGACACCGCCGTCGGTGGGTGCCGGTGGGCGGTCGATGGTCGATATGAAGCTGCCCGACGGCACGACTCAGAAGGTGTCCTCGGCTGTCGCGCAGGCGGTGAACAAGGAGCTCAACAATCCGAATGGTAGCGATGCCAGGTCGGCTTACTCGGGCACGACCGGTCAGCCTTCGGCGGGCAGTCCGTGGGTGTCGGTCGACAGCTCGCACCTGGAGACCGGTGACGTAGTGCAGTGGGCGAATCGCAGTGCGATTGTCGTGGTGGACCCCTCGGGACTGGAGGTCATCATCAACGGCCAACGCGTGCCCCTGGACCCGAACAACCCACCCGATGGCGGCAACGGCGCTTACGGCGACTTCCAGGGGTTCTTCCACCCGACCGGCGCTGATCTGGACACCGCCGCACAGCAGCAACAGCCAGGGCCGCCGAGCGCGCCAGGGGGCACCGCGCCGGCGCCGCCCGCTGTTCCCGCCCTGGCGACTATCTGACCTGGCGCTGCAGGCTCTCTGAAGTCCAGGGAGATCACAGTGCCCACGATGCGGATCGATCGGTGCCATGCCTGCGTTGGATTCGGCATCGATGGCCTCGACGACATCGCGGGTCCGATAGCAGATCGGCCCCAGCGTGGCCCGCGCCGCAGCGGCACCGGTCATCGTCGAGCTAATGTGTCCGCCGAAGTGGACTTCGTTTTGCGTCAGCTCATAGCATCGACGCAGCAGGCGATATCGTCAGCCGAGTCGGCTTGAAGCCGCCCAGGTCTGTGACAACAAGCCCGTGCGCACGGACTGCCTCGACACTGTCGTCCGGAACCCCATCACCGCCCTGCTGACCGAGCCACAACTGATTCGCACCGGGATCGGCAAACGCCCGCGGACCGCGAAAGCTTCTGATCCGGTTGTCACGCAACGCAAACGGCTCGACCTCGACGTTGCACTTGCCAAGGCGCGTGCTAGCAATCGGGAACTCGATCCGGTGAATCGCCTGTAAGTGTTGGAGATGGCTGGCCCGGGGCTGGCTGACAGGATCGGTGTTCGTCGCGACATCCGGTGTGACTCGTGAATCGCTTTGCCTCTTCGAGTGCACTTGCCGGGATCTGTCCACTGGTTGTGGCGGCGACGCCGGCCCGGTCTGCTTCGGTGGCTTGATCAGAAGCCTGCCCGACCTCGTTGCCGCGGGTCGTGGCTCATTACAGGCATGCCTCGAAGTTCTGTTCCGGGCAATCTCCGCAACGCACTGCACGGCAGCCGATGCCGAGTCGCTGGGTTCCTAACAGGACGCATCTCACCCGGCGATGGCCCTGCTTGCCCCCAAGGAGCACAACTGCACTCGGTCAAGAAGCGGTGGCAAGCAGGCGCTGGAACCTCGCATTCTCACCCAATCCGTCCGTGCCGGGCGGGGCTACGCAAGGCCACCACCGAGTTTGAATGCTCAGGTAAGCGCGCCGATCGCGATGGGCACGAGCGAGTCAGGTCCCATCCATGCGAGCGCGAACGGGACACGACGGCCGCGCGGGCCACTTCGTCCCGTTCGGCGCGTCCCCAACCAGAGCACCTGTCGTGGGGACGAACTGCCACGAGTGCACACGGCCCAGCCGCGCATCTGCGGGCCTCCCTGTACGCGGGCCCAGGCGACGCCCTCAGATCACGACAGCACCGCCCCCGGTCGTAGCGGGGCAAGGGCAGGAGCGTTCCAGGTGGCCCGTTCCCAATGAATGAGACCAGTGTCTCAAGCGTTATGGGGGTCGAGGAACATACTTGAGAAATCCGGCGCTTAAGGATCTTGATTCGGTGAACGGGGCTGGCCGGTAGGTGTTTTCATGTCGCGGTGGCAGATGAGTGTTACGGCCGGTTCCGTTCGTATTCGCGGGTTGAGCTGGAGAGATTCTTCTATCTCGATGATGAGGACCGACGGTTGATCGCGGCCCGTCGCCGTGACTACAACCGCGTTGGATTCGCGCTGCAGGTGGTCACGGTCCGTCACTTGGGGATGTTCCTGTCCGATCCCCTCGACGTGCCGGCCGAGGTCCTCGCCTACGTCGCCGAGCAGCTCGATATCACCGATCCGGCGTGCGTGAAGAGCTACGTGGACCGGGACAAGACCAAACTCGAACACGCGTGGGAGATCCAGCGGGAGTACGGCTTGGTGGCTTTCGCCGAGGTCGAGGCGGAATTGTCGGCGTGGATCGTTGACCAGTCGTGGATGACCGGCGACGGACCGAAGGCGATCTCCGATGGTGCGGTGGCGTGGTTACGGGAACGCCAAGCGCTGCTGCCGGGAATCACGACGCTGGAACGTCTTGTCGGAGAGAGCCGTAAGACGGCTGATCGGCGGTTGTCGGCTCAGCTCACACAGAGGCTACCGGCGACGGCGAGGACGGTTCTGCGTGCATTGCTGAGCTCGCCTGTCGAGGGCAAGGGGCGGGTCACCGAGCTGGAGCGGCTATGCAAGGGCGTTTTCCGGCCCGCCTCCAAGGGCATGGTCACCGCGGTGGCCCGGTTATCGGACCTGCTCAGGATCGGTGTCGATCTGGATGTCTCGCAGGTGCCGCCGCGCCGCCTGATCGGGTTGGCGACCTACGGGCTGTCGAGCAAGGCGGCGCAGTTGCGCCGACTGGAGCCGCCCGAGTATCGGCTGGCGGTGTTGGTGGCGACGGTGAAGGTGCTGATCGCCCGCGTCACCGACGATGTTCTCGAGTTGTTCGACCTGCTGATGGTCACCGACTTGTATTCCAAGGCCGAACGCGAATCCAAGGATGAGAAACTGCGCCGCTACCCGCGGGTGTCGCGGCACGCAGGCAGGCTCGCCGCCGCGGTGAAGATGCTGCTGGAGATGACGGAGGTGGATCCGGAGCTGAGCTTGGAGATGATCTGGGACCACATCGAGAACGCCGTCACCAAGAGCGAGCTGCGCAGGGCGGTGGCCGCGATCGACGAGCTGGTGCCGGTCGACGACGCGGAGTTGGACGGGCAGCGGCTCGAGGAGCTGGCCGGGCGGCTGGCGACGGTGCGCACGTTCCTGCCACCGATGATGCGGACCGTCGAGTTCGGCGCGACCGCGGAGGGGGAGGCGGTGCTGGCGGCGACGAAGACCCTTGGGGGTTGATGACCGCGAAGACGAAACTGCCCGCGACCTGGCTCGATGCCCGCAAGGTCGATCACGACCTGATCGGCGGGGCATGGAAACGCCTCGTCTACCGGGAGGGCCGCCCCTCGGAGACGGTGGACCGCGCCGCCTACACGTTGTGCCTGTTGGAGCAGTTCCACCGCCATCTCAAACAGCGCAACATCTTCGCGCCACACTCGTCGCGGTGGCGTGACCCGCGCGCGCAGTTGTTGTCGGGCTCAGCGTGGGAACGGACCCGCGAGGCGGGCATGAACGCGCTGTACCTGCCGACGGACCCGGCGACGCTTCTGGGCGAGTATGCCGCCGCCGTGGACACCGCCTACAGACAGGTCGCCGCACGGTTGGATGGCGATGGCCCGGCTGGCGTCGATGAGGACGGCAAGCTGCACTTGGCCGCGTTGGAGGCGGTGCCGTACCCGCCGTCGCTGACCGATCTGCGTCGGCGCGTCGAGGCGATGATGCCGGAGGTCGATCTGCCGGAGATGGTCTTGGAGGTGATGTTGTGGGTGTCCGGGTTCACCGAGGCGTTCGTCCACGCCTCCGGCAACGACGCCCGCGTCGCCGACCTCGGATTGTCAGTGGCCGCGGTGCTCTGCGGGCATGCGATGAACGTGGGATTCAAACCGGTGACCAGCCCCGGTGTGCCCGCGCTGACCCGGGACCGACTGCATCACGTCGATCAGCACTATGTGCGATTGGAGACGATGAGCGCCGCCAACGTCGCGTTGATCGAGGCCCAGGCGCGGGTGCCGTTGGCGCGGACCTGGGGTGGCGGGTTGTTGGCGTCGGTCGACGGCATCCGGTTCGTTACCCCGATCCGTACGATCCATTCCCGGCCGAGCCCACGGTTCTTCGGCCGCCGGCGAGGCATCACTTGGTTGAACATGCTCAACGATCAGGCCGCCGGCCTGGCCGCGAAGGTCGTGTCCGGGACGCCACGCGACTCGCTGCATATCGTCGATGTGTTGCAGAGCCAGCGCGGTGGGTGGGTGCCCGATTCGGTAATCACCGATACCGGATCGTATTCCGACATTGTCTTCGGTCTCCTGCATTTGACCGGCTACCAATATCGTGGCCGCAGTTGGCGAATCTTCCCGATCAGCGGCTGTGGCGGTTCGACACCCGCACCAACTACGGGCCACTGGATCAAGCCGCCCGCGGCCGAATCGACGTCGACAAGATCACCACCCACTGGGAAGACATGTGCCGGGTCGCGGTGTCGATCCACTCCGGCGAGGTGAGCGGCCACGACGCGACCCGCATGATCTCCCGCGACGGGCGCCCAACCCCGCTTGGGGAGGCTATCGCCCACTACGGGCGGATCTTCAAGACCCTGCACGTCCTGCGGCTGGCCGACGACGAACCCTACCGGCGCGAAGGCAAAGCCCAAGCCAACCTCGTCGAAGGCCGCCACGATCTGGCCCGGCGGATCTACCACGGTAAGAAGGGGGAAATGGTGCGCGCCTACTACGAAGGCATGGAAGACCAGCTCTCAGCACTCGGGCTGGTGCTCAACTGTTTCGTGCTGTGGAACACCGTCTACAGCGACCGTGCCCTGGAACAGCTTCGCGCACAAGGCTATCCGGTACGCGAGGAAGACGCCGCCCGGTTGTCGGCGTTCATCCGCGGCCACATCGGCATCGACGGGCACTACGCCTTCCACCTGCCCGACCTCGGCGGAACCCACCGCCCGCTACGGGATCCGGACGCGGACAACGACGAATGAGGCACCCGCTGCCGGCCGGGTGCCCACAGCAATACTGGTGTCGAAGCCGACGAATACATGAACGGGTCGATCAGTCTATGCCGAAATCCAAGGGTCGCAAGCCAAATATTCGCTCATTGCTTCGAATCCCTTTTTCCATCTCTTCCGCATCGTGGTAATACTTTCGCAATTTCTTCGTTCAGGAAAGCGTCGAGTTCGGTATCGGAAAGTTCGCCAGTCCCGTCCATCCACCAGCCCCCGATGCATTGAACGGCCGGGTAAGGTAGATTGAATGCATTCTGCATCAATTCCATCAAGTCGAGCGTCGACACATCTGGGTACAGTGTCGACATCTCTCGAAGTATCCGAGAGGGAACCCATCCTTCTCGATATTTTGAGGCCACCAGCGCGGCAGCCCCTTCGTCGAACTTCGGCTCGTAATAGTTCATCGGGTAAACTCCACCATTGCACTGGTGTACTCTCCGGGGCTACCCTCGACGTTCACAATTTCCACCCTCTCGAACCCCGCTTTAGCGGCTTGTTTTCCAGTCCATGTCCTCGCCGCCGCGGCCTCCAGCGACAACCCCTTACCAGTGAGCTCGTTCAAGCCGGCAAGGTTCGATCCAAATTGCCAATTTCCCACTATCGAAGTGAACTTGCCTTCGAAGAATTTCAGAATTGTTTGGAACTGTTCCGCACCGTTCAGCAGAGTCGACCGTTGTCCATTTTCCAGTTTAGTTCTGAGGCTCACGAAGAGACTGCTACCCAAAACCTTACCCTCAGCGTGAAGCCGTGGGTTCGCCGTATCCTGTTTGTAGTATCGCTGACCTGGGATAGACCGATCGATCAGGCGCGGCGGTGAATGGACATTATCTTCGAGTGGGGTCGCTCCCGCGTGTTCGGGGCTCCGTCCCTCGCTTGCTTTCTCGATCTCGCGCCCGTCGTGCTCGTCGGCATCGCCAATTGTTCTGCGCGCCGCGCGGACCTCATCGGCCACGTCGCCCAACGTGTCGTACAGGTGGGTACCGGTCCGGCGGCTGAGCAGTTCGATCATGTCGTCCGCCATCCGCTGCAACTGTTGCAATAGCTCACCGGGCACGCCCTTCATCGCTGGCCGCCGCCTCCGACGCGCGCATCGGGCCTGGTCGCGGATCTCATACGTTGATCACCGACCTGCTCGCCGCCGTGCGGCGGGGTCGCTGTCGGCTTGATACCGCCGTAGCCCGTCGTCGGAGATCCGCGCGTATTTGGCGAGGCTGCGTACGGAGGTATGCCCCGACAGCTTCATCAGCACCGGCGTCGAGGCCCCTTCCTCAGCGGCGTGGGTCAGCCGCGAATGCCGCAACTGGTGCAGCGTGTACGGGCCGTCGTCGAAACGTTCGGTGTAAGTCTCGAACAACTCCGCCGCACGCCGATACGAAAGGCGCGCCCGCCCGGTCGACGGGTCGATATCGTTGCGGGCCACCGAAGGCCACGCTCTGCGGTCGGTGAGAAACAACGGACCGGATTTGCGGCCGGCCAGCATCTGCGGCAACAACCGCGCCGCGCCGGTCTGCCACGCGATGACCTCCCGCGCCCCGCCCTTACGGGTCACCACCGCGCACCGGTTCGCCGTATCCAGGTCGGGTACAGCGAGCATCAGTACCTCCTCGGCACGCGCCGAGGACTCGTAGAGCATGTGCCACAACACCCGTTCCCGCAGCGCCGCATCCGATCCCAGGATCTCGGCGACCCGCTCACGGCTCAGTGCCTTACTGGTATCCGGTGGTGCGGGCCGGGCCCGCAACCGCACCAACGGATCACCGGCCAGCCACTGCTGTTCGCGCCAATACCCGCACGCCGCCGCGAGCGCGGTCAACCGGATGTTGAACGTCTTGGGGGCCTTGCCGCCCCACATGAAGGTGAACCAGCCGCTGACCCGGTCCGGTTCCTGATCCAGCAGCGCCACATTCGTGTTCGCGCCGAAATCTGCCACCAACTTCTCCAGCGCCGCCGCATAGGTTGCACGCGTGTTGGACACCGTGATCGTGGCCAGGTAGATCCGCACCGCGTCGGCCAATCGCACATCATTCACCGGCGTCGGCAGCATCCGAACCCGTCTCATCGACCGACCTCCCACCAGTACCGCAGACAGTTTGCCGAGCCGCCGCCGCGTGAAAAGGACATCGCGCAGGACGACTGCGACATTACGACATAGTGAGTTGCTATGTGCGGTAACCGCTAAGCGCCGGATTTCTCAACGATGTTCCTCGACCCCTGTTATGTCACCCGACCGACTTTCCGCACCCTGCACGAACCCGCTCACACCACTTGACAAACATGGAAGCTTCACGGCATGTTCGGACACTTCGGACATGCCGGGGGATTCACCTGTGGCACGCTACGGGGCAGCTGACCCCGACCACGAACCGCTACCTCATAGATAAGGCGACGGTTCAATTCTCTGATTTCAGTCTGCGCCCCAACATACGCCTCGAAACCTGCTCAATATCCGAAACATTTTTGGGGGCTTGGGGACTGCAAGACTCATCGGCGGTGCGGGGCTGGCGTGCGCAGCAGCTGTTTTCCGGAACGGGTCTAACGTCGAACGATCTGTTTCGGACACGAGTGAGCGAGCGAGTTGCACCACAAACATTTGAGATCGCTGCTGAAGGTTGGCCTCGCCGCCCGCGGCCGCGCCTGTGGCGCGTCCTCACGGGCGTGGGCCCTGCGACAACGCTGCTTTGCGCATGCGGGCGGGGATGCGGGCTTGCAGACGCCTGGATTGTGCCTTCTGCGCGATGGTTGTCCGGCGCTGCCGGACCTGCGTAGGCTGCTCGGGGGTGTCCTGCGGGATCGTGCAGAGCTGAATGGCCAGATCGACTTGGGCGCGGGTAAAGCGCAAGCGTCGGCCGATCCGGGTGTGCGGGATTCGTTTCTGACGCGCGGCTTCTTCGAGCCAGTTGGCTGACGGCAGGCCAAAAGCCTGCGCGACGACGTCGGGGGAGTACAGAACCGGCAGGCCGATGGCGTCGTTGTCAGGAACGGGTTCTCCGTGCGCGACATCTGGCCTCGCGCTCGTCATGCGATCATCCAGTTGCGTAGGTGGGCGACGATATCCGCGGGCGTGACGGTGATCGGGCGATGGCGCCGACCCAGGCGGTCGGTCAGGACGACTCTGATCGTGCCGTCTTCGGCGATCTTCGGACTTCCTTGTAGTCGGCGTGTTATTGCGCCCTGTTTAGCCAGATCGGCGCGAATCATCAGTGCAGCCATGGCGAGGGCGTCGCGGCAGCTGCGGTGCATTGGTGCCACGCTGACACGAGTCAGCTGCGGCGTGAAGGTCAGTCTGGTGTAGCCGCAGTGCAATTCGAATCTAATTTCTGTTGGCGCGGCGGCGTGTTGGGAGTCGGCAACCGGACGTGGCTGCCGTGTTTCGTCCATCTGGTTGCTCACGGTACCTCCCCTTGAGCCCTTGTGAGCCGCTGGCGTCGTCGTCGGCGAACGACCCTCGGGCAACTCCAAGGTATTTCAATGGTGTGCGTCCCTGGATCGTAACTGGACATTCGAAGTCTGTCTATGACTCGAAATGTCCAATTGGCGTCTCTTTTGGACGGCCGGCAAACGCCTGCCGTGCGGCATAGAAAGACGTTCTGTGCGTCAGTTGCCTGGACGTGGTGAACGTCCTCCTGATGCGCTTGTCGGGCTTGGTGTCCCATCGCAGGAGCAGGAGGACGTTCATGGGTGACGGTAGCGGGGTGTCCCGAGGTGATCGCAATCGCAACGCGCGCCTTGCTCGGTTGCGGGCGCTGGTGCCAGCGACGAATGCGGTCGTCGGGATCGATCTGGCCGATCGCAAGCAGATGGTCGTGGTCACCGATCATGATTTGAAGGTGCTGGCCCGCAAAGCCTTCCGCTGTCGGGCATGGGATTTGGGTTCGGCGTTGGACTGGGCGAGCCAACGTGCCGCCGCGGCCGGGTTCGCCGGAGCGACAGTGGCCTGTGAGCCGACCGGGCATCGGTGGCGGGTCTTAGGGCAGCTGGCTGCCGATCGCGGCATGGCGTTCGTGTGTGTGCAGCCGGCGATGACCGCATGGTCACGCCGCGCCGAGGATCTGACCAGCGACAGAACCGACGAACAAGGACGCGGTGCTGATCGCCCGGTTGACTGCGCAGCTGCGCTGCTATGTTCCCGAGCCGGTCGAGGAAACCTGGGGCCGTTGCGGCATCTCGGGACGCGCCGCGAACAGTTGATCGTGGACATGATCTCCCAGATCCAGCAGATCCGAGCCTTGTTGGAGTGCGTGTGGCCCGCAGCGCTCGAGACTGCGCGTCAGCCGTTCCGCTCGCGCAACTGGGTGGCGGCGCTGCGGGTGATCTGCGACCGCGACGGCGGGGATCTGGCCCGCACTCGCCGCCTCGGCCTGGCCCCGTTCGAGCAGATGGTCCGTCGCGAGATCACCCGCGCCGGTGGACAGAAACCGTCCCTGCGGATCTCAGGGAAACTGTTTGCGGCGCTGAGCGATTCGGCTGGTGTGCTCGCCCACCGGCGCGGCGCTCTCGAACGCGTGCACCTACTGCTCGGCGATTGGACCGACCGCAAGCGATGCCTGGCCGACACCGAAGCGCGCATGACCGGAGTGCTCGATGGGCTCGAGCTGACCGATCTCGTCGCCTCCATCGTCGGGCTGTCAGCGGTCGGGGCCGCGGCGATCCTGGCCGAAACCGGCGCCCCTGCAAGGTTTTCACTGTCCGTGCCGTGGTCAAACACGCCGGCCTGGCACCTCGGGAGAAACTGTCCGGAACCTTCACTGGTCGCACCAGACTCACCGGCCGAGGCCGTCCCGGCATCCGGCTGGCAGCCTGGCGGGCAGTCTTTGCGGCACGGCACGCCAACCCCGTCTACGCAGCCCGGTACCAGCATCTGACCTGCCGCGACACCAACAAACTCACACCAGGGCAAGCCCAAGCCGCCATCGCCGCAGCGATCTTGCGGCACCTGCACGCCGTCATCCGCACACGTCAACCCTGGGACCTGCACATCGCCACGTACGGCACGACCAAAGCGCCCACCACGGTCTCGACCGCTGTCTGACGGCGGCCGGTTGAGCGGTCGGTCGGGGCGAGCCCCGCTCGGCATCGAGACACACCGTGATCTCGCCCATAATCATGGGCAGCCCCGCCCGTCGTCACCACAACCCGATTACACGCTGCAGGGACCAACCCCATTACCGCTATGCCGGGACGACGAAGGACAGGGCACCGACCAAACCGCTTGACACAAAACGCCTTACGCTGATTTTGGTGCGTCCGCACCGGAGACGCAGAACCGGCGTCATCCCCTGTGGTCGCTGTTGTCAGTGAGCACCGGATTTTTTTCCGAATCGTGCTGTCCAGCTTCCTGATTCGGTAGTGGGGCACCACACCGTCATAACCCCGAGGAAACCTTGGGTTGGCGACCTGGGGCCCTGCTTGGGTGGCAGAGAGTGATCTTCATATGGACGCCTTTGCTTTCATAGTCCGGAAACCCCTCGACCTCGCGCTTGAGGACGCTTGGCCGGTAGCCACAGAAGTAGCCGAGGATTGTTATGACGTCGACCAGAGGGCCATCATCCTGGTAGATCCGCAGTTGTTCCGAGCTACCACTGACTATCCGCGTCCCATCACTGCCGATAACGGCCCGCGATAGGGCGTGGCGTTGCACCGCAGTCATCTCATTGATCATCGCCAGGAGTTGAGGCGCACTCTTGACCTGCTCAATCCGGGCGTGACGGAGCAGGTCGCGGGCATAGGAATCGATGAGCCGATAGCTCTTGCCGTTTCAGCGGCCCTTCTCGCCCAGGATCTCGGCTAGCCGTTGGACTCCGCCAGGCTTGGTCTGCCAGACGAACATGGAGAAGTCGGCCACCGCGCCACGAGGGGTAGTGAGACCCTGTTCCCCGGCCGAAGAGCCGGACAACCAATGCACCCCGAAACGCTCGGCGGTCTGGTCAGGGTCCTCGGAGTCCCCAACGTCCACGCCTGAACCTCCGCCATACGCCAACACGTCCAGCAGATGCCAGGCCCGGTGGTCGCTGACGCTCTCGGCTATCACCAAAGCACCACAACGAAACTCGCAGCTGAGGCAACGACTACCTGAAGCCGCTGTCACTGCGCCCCGGTTCCGATCACCCGTCGGGTGGAAGCCATCGCTAACCCTCGACAGTTGAGTAGCGGTCTCACCATTCTTACGCCGCCGAACGTCAGGCCGAAGCCCTGACGTTCGGCGTCGTCACGGTTTGATTCGGACTCCGAACAGCGGCAGGCACTCCGTCAGCCCGGTCACTTCCACAGGAACGCTCCGATGGGCTTCCCAGCCCGTGCGGGTCAGCCGCAACCGTCGTATCGTCGCCGGTTTTCCCCGCACCGCGTGCACCTCGAGCCCATCCGGCTCGTATCCGAGTTTGCGGGAGACCCCGTGCGAGCCCAGGTTGTCCTCGAACGCGCTCGATACCGCCGAGCCGGCCCCGAGATGAGCGAAGGCCAACTCCAGCACCGTGGCCCGCATCTCCGTTCCGATGCCTTGACCATGATGTTTTCGGCCGAGCCAGGATCCTGTGTTCACCTCGGCGCAGACCGCGAAGTTCCTCGCACCGATCGACTGATACCGACCAGCTCCCCGTCCTGGAGCACGACGAGATTGAGGGTCCACGTGTCGACTTGCCAGTCGGCCCAGCATCGCCAGTGCCACCGCAGCACCCTCTGCGCACGTTCGTCCGGTTCCGCATCCGTCCACTCCGCCGTGAACGGCTGCACCGCCGGATCATGCACTCCCTCAGCAGCCAGCCCGGCAAGTGCGCCCAGGTCCTCCAAACCAGGTATTCGCAGTTCAAGCTGCGGTGTCCGCACCTGCAATCCGGCCAGGGGCCAGTACTTCATCAGGCTCATGCCCGCCATCATGGCCGCTGGGTGTCCTTCGGGGCCACGGGGTTTCGCCATCGGTGGATCCCGCAGCAAATAGCCTCGGCCGCAATCGCTTACGTCTGGCTCCGGCATCAACCCCGCGCAGAACCGCCGCATTAGCGTCGGATTCCGTTCGGTCCCCCGTCACCACGGCCAAGCTCGCCTCCGAGACCGAAGCGACCTGGAGCCGCTATGTCACCGCAACCCGGTTCCGGTCACCTGCTGGCTGGAAAACGCCGACAATCCGCGACAGTTGAATACGCGGTCCTACCAGTCCGGCCCCCCACCAATGCACCTCACCGCGCCGTTACTGGTGGTCAGCATCATCCGAATTGTCGTGGGCCGCATCTATTTCTCGCTGGCGTTTCCCTGTCGCTGCGGCCACAGCATCACTACAACCCGCCACGCTGCTTCCTGGCGGTGCTGACAGCGTGCGAAGACTGCAGTCATCGACAGGACGTAAACCAAGGGCGCCGCAGCAGACCCCTCGCGGCATCGCCCTCGGAGAGCACACCAAGCGCAGCCTGATTCTCAAGCTAGCGCTCACCGAGGGCCGCCGCCACGACATCGCTCCCTGCCATACCGAGGGCCAGTCGTTGCGCGAGATCGCCTACGGTGTCGGCGTCAGTATTGCTGTGGTGGCCGGCGCGATGCTCAGTCGTCTAGGTGCCTGATCACAGCGTTGGTCGGTCACGGTGAGGCACTACACCGATCCGGTCTGGGCCGCGAGAAACCGAACGCAGGTCATGCCTTCGCGCGGCGTCGGCGGTGTGCTTTGCTGGCGGGCTACAGGCGGCGCGCCTGACTGCACGGTGATGTCGTGCCTGTTGGTGCGGTCAAGCCGCGTAGGCGTGGACCACGTGTGGTCCCGATTCTGTCGGGCGGGAAATTGCCCGATCATCGTAGGTTGCCACCAGCTCTGACCCAGGCTGGTCGACGACCTGCTTGAAACCGAAAGACTGTAGGAGGGCGCCGATTTCGTCGGCGGTGAAGAAGGTCTGCCACGGTTCCCCAAGGCGTGCGGTGCTTTCGGCGCGTGCCTGTAGCTGGTCTGTCGTGTGCTCATGTGGTGTCGAGGTGACGGGGTAGAAGTAGTCCAGGACAACCTCCGACCCTGCGTGGTCGGTGATGTGGCTGAGGGTAGCGTCGACTGCGGGTCTGGTCAGGTAGACCGAGACACCGAGCCAGATGTATACCGCGCTGCGGGTGCGGTCGAGGCCTGCCTCGGCGAGTCCGTCCGCGAGTGTGGACTGGTCGAAATCGATGGGGACGAAGGTCAGCGAGTCCGGAATCGCGATCCCGGACTTCCTGAGTAGGTGCTGTTTCCAGGTTTGGGTGTCGGGATGATCGACCTCGAAGAATTGGACATTCTTGTGGACATTGCGGTACGGGGCCGTATCGAGTCCGGCGCCGAGGATCACGACTTGTTCGGTTCCCCTGGCGATGGCGGCTGCCGCGCGGTCGTCGGCGAATCGGGAGCGTGCTGCGATGTACAGCCTTCGACGACGAATTACGTCCGGGTGGAGCCCGCGGTCGAGTTCTGTTTCGGGCAGGACTGGTTCACCGAGGATCGGCACGGCCAGCGGATCGTTGAATATCAATCCGTTCTCGGCTGTCTGGTGGAGGGCCCTGATGTGGCCGATGGCTCTTGCGGTTTCACTGGGTCGCCCGTTCTGCATGTCTTCGTCACCCTCTCGTCGGTTGGGAATCTCGCGGTTTGGTCCGCGGTGCCTGAAGGATCGGTTTGGCGGGAGGGAACACGATCGGTAGCGCCTCGAGCGCCCGCTGAAACGGGCCTGGCCGCACCTTCAACTCCTCGGCGGGTTTGGCCAGCTTGATCTCGGGGACCAGGTCGAGCAGGTAGAGGAGTGCGTCTACCGCGAGCTGGTAGGCCACGTCTCGGGCAGGGCAAGCGTGGTTGCCGGTGCCGAACGCGAGATGGGACCGGTTGCCGGTGCGGTCAACGGCGTCTGGATCGGTGTGAGGGCCAGCGATGCTCAGCTCGCCATCGGCGTCCGGATCGAGATTGCAACCGAGAATGCTGATGACGACCGGCTGGCGCCCGGGCAGCCAAATGTTGTCGACCATGACCGACTGCTTCGGGTAGGTGATGCAGAAGTTGACCATCGGCGGGTTGTTGAACAGCACCCAGTCGACGGCGTCGCGAGGGGACAGATTGCCGCCGAGCACGCTGCCGCTGAATGAGTCGTCGGTGAGCATCAAGTGCAGGGCGTTCACGATCAGGTTGCGCGTTGCCTCGATGCCGGCGCCATAGAAGCTCGCCAGCTGGGCGACGATTTCGTCGTCGCGGAGTTTGATGATTTCGTCGTTGTGGAGTTTGATCGGATGGTTGATCAGCCGCGTGGTCATGTCGTCGCCGGGCTGGTCGCGCTTGAGCTGCACCAATTCGCTCAGCGCCTCAGTCACCTCGTTCATGCCCTGCTCCGATGAAGCGGTGGCGTTGAAGCGAGCGGCCATGCCAGCTGTGACTCGTTTCCCGATATCGGCTGGGCAGCCGATGAGATTGTTGAGTACGGCGAAGGTCAGCGGGAGCGCATACTGGCTCGCGAGGTCGGCTCTACCTGCTTCGATCCAGGTGTTGACAAGTGCGGTGGCGAGATCGTCGACGGTGGCGTGCATCGCGTACAGGTCGACTGGGTCGATGGCAGCGCGGGTTACCTCCCGGTACCCGGCGTGCTTGGGCCCGTCGGTGTGTCGCGCGGCGGGCCGGTACGCCAGCATCGGCAGCAGGGGACATTCCTTGGCGACCCTCTCCTGCCACTGGCGTGGATCGGCCGGAAAGTGCTCCGGGTCGTGCAGGATCCGTACAGCGGTCGGGTAGCCGAGCACGAGTGTGGCTGGTACGCCTGGCGCCAAGTTGATCGGTGCCAGCGTCCCGTACTTTTTTCGCAGCTGCTCGAGTGCTGCATGCGGATCGCTGGTGTACGTCTCATCGTCGAGCGAAAAACGGTCGTCGTCCGTGCCGAGAGGAGACCCGTGGGCCACAGGACAACTCAACATAATTCCCCTTTTTTGGACAGCGTCCAAGCGTGCACGGGCCTGGTATTGGTCTCGTCGCCTGTGCGAAATCAAACGCAATTATTTTCGGCGGCCGAACAGCACCATGCCATACCCACGGTCGCTACTGGAATGGGTGACCTACCCAAAACGCACCCCCATATTTAACAATTCATTTTCGAATCCGTTCGCGACGGTCGCGGGCATCGGCTCGCAAGGGAAGTGGCGCCTCTGAATGCGACGAGAAAGCCCAGGGTGCTGTGCTTTTCGGACCGTTTGTCCATCGCCTGGCGCGAAATCGGATGAATCGTTTCGGGCGTCGGCCGTGGATTGTGGACCCCCATAGGGTGCTTCGGGAATGGGGGTCCCCCATAAGTCACCCATAAACCATCCACAGACGGGGGATGGGTGAGTCCGGTGAGAATTGTTTGAATACCGCTCGGCCTCTTTCGGGTTATAGTCAGTGGGTGACTAAACCTGGGGTGGGGAGCGCGGTTCCGACACAGGGCCAGAGCTTCGTCGGACGTGCAGAGGACTTGCAGCTCATCAGTGGTCTGCTGATGGCCGGATCGGATCGGATGATCACGCTGGTCGGTCCTGGGGGAGTCGGGAAGAGCCGTCTGGCTGCGGAGGCTGGCAGTATGGCCACGGCCCGCGGTGTTCAGGTGCATTGGGTGCGACTGGCGCGACTGCCTGTGGAGTCGGACTCCGCAGCAGTGGAGTTGGACGACGCGGCGGTGGAGTCGGACTACGCGGCGGTGGAGCGGGAAACCGCGGACGCGGTGATCGGGGCCGACTACTCGCGGAAGGATGCGTGGGACGCGTTGGTCGAGCGCCTCGACCAATCAGACGAGTCGGGGCGTAGTCGGCGCGTTGTCCTCGTGCTGGACAACTGTGAACACGTGCTCAACGGCCTGCGGATTTTGATCCCGGCTCTGCTCGATGCCGTCCCGGGGCTGATCATCCTGGCTACCAGCCGCTGCCCCACAGGATGGATCGACGAGCGCCTGATCCCCGTCAAGCAGCTACGAGAAGCCGACGCCGTGACCCTGTTCGTGCAGCGTGCCAATCTCACCGGCTGCGCCCCGATTCCCCCGAGCGAAGAAGGTGTTGTTGCAGAGATCTGCGCCCACGTCGGGGCCTTTCCCCTTTTCATCATGTTGGCGGCGGCGAGGATGCGGCATCAGTCTCTGAGAGGTCTCCGTGACGAGCTCACTGGACGCCCAGGCGACAGGCGGCTGGGCTGGACGTCCGGGCCACGTTCGGGAGCCGACACGCGCCATCACAGGGTTTCCAATGTCATCGCCTGGTCCTACAACCTGCTCGGCGACATGGAAAAGGTGTTGTTCGAACGGATGTCGGTGTTCGCGGCGACGGGCGGCGGCACCGAGGGCGACCCAGGCAGCACCACCGCAGTCGGTGCGGACATCGAGGCGATCGAAGCGGTCTGCGGTGACGAGCAGAACAGCGGTGACGACGGGCAGCTGATGCTGCCGAGGCATGAGATCGAAGGACTTCTCGAGCGACTCGTCGACCAGTCTCTTGTCACGATCCACATCACGAGCAGCGCCGTTCGATACTCCCTGTTGGAGAGTCTGCGGCTGTTCGCGGGGGACCGGCTCACACAACGCGGTTCCGATGAACGCGTCCGCTTGGCCCGCCGGCACCTGCACTACTACCGGGACAAAGTTGCCGATGCCGCACGCCATTGGTTCAGCCCGGCCGAGCGCGAATTGTTGGACGGGATCAGGGCGGCGTGGCCCAATATCGTCACCGCGATCGAGAACAGCACCACCACAGCTGGCGAGGCACTCGCGGGTTTGGAGATCTGCCGCGATCTGATTCGGGTGCGGGAGCCCTTCCTGGAGGGTTCGATCCGCGAGGTCTCGCGCTGGACTGACCGGTGTCTGAAAGCGAGCCAGAAGCTGACGCCGCAGCCCACCGATGTCCAGCTCGAGGCCAAATCGGCCGTCGCCTGGATGCTCGTCCGGCAAGGCCAATCCGACGAGGCCACGGGCCTCTTTGAGGAATGCATCGCCTCCTGCGTGCCGGATGGCATGGACTGGCGGCACAACCCCGCGGCACTCGAGGACCTGTCCGCCGTTCTCGATTTGGTGTTGGGGACACGGATGTTCATGGATGACCAGGATCCCTTGGCTGTCGACGTGCTGCTACGGGCACGTCGCAAATTCCTCGACAGTGGCGACTACGGTGCCGCCGTCCTGGCCGGTATGTTCGCCGGTTTGGCTGCGGCACTGCTTGACGAGACCGGCGACCGCGCCATCGAGATCTCGTGCGACACGGTGGAGCGCGCCCGCCAGTCAGGAGCGAAGTGGGTGACGTCCTGGGCCTTGCTGGCCTGGGCCGTGACACTGACCAAACACGGCGATCCGATCGAAGCGGCGGAGGTGCTGCGCGGCACGCTTAGGGACCAAATGGACATCGGCGATCAGTGGGGTGCGGCATGGTCGATCGAACTGCGGTGCTGGGCACTGGCGGCGATCATCAACGCCGGCACCGCCGATCCTGTGCCGGTCGCGACTGAAATCGCCCACCTCGCAGGCGGTGTCAAGACCCTGCGGTCCAACTTGGGTGTCGACATCGGCGCCATGGGAACATTCGCGGTCGCATGCCACGACGCGATCAAGACCGCCCGTGGAGTACTCGGCGACGTCGTCTTCATCGCCCAAATGAACCGTGGTGAGCGGGACCTGCGTCCGTTCAGCGACGACGTGCATCGGCTTGCCTTGGGCGACCTGGTCCTCGACACCACACCCGCACTGAGTGAGACGACCGATCCGGCACTGGGGCCCTGGGATAGTTTGAGCCGGGCAGAGAAGGACGTCGCAGTTCTGATCGCGGCAGGTCACAGCAATCCCAAAATTGCCGACCTCCGTGGCACAACCCAGAAGACTGTCGAAAAGCAAGTTCAGGCGATACTCAACAAGCTGGGCATTTCGTCGCGGGGACACGTCCACGAATACGTTCCGGCGCACCACAAGCCGCGCCCAGATGGGCGCTACAGTGCTCGGCCTCGTAGATAGCGGCATCGCGGCCGTCGTCGTCGGGTCGACTCGTCTCCGGCAACCCAACTGGGACGACGGTCCATGCCCACCGCGGGGATCGGGGCAGGGCGCGTGAGCCAGTGACGGGAAAGTCTTCTTAGTGCGGGTCTTGTGATCGGCAAGTGGACATGCAGTAGCGCACGCCGAGCGTGTGATGGCGCGGTCGCTGAACATACGTGGGTTCAACACCGTGCGCCTGCGCGTAGTCACGTTGCGTTGCAATGCAATTCGGGCAGCGGCCTTCCGTAGTCGGGGTAGCCCGTGCGGCACCGGTGGCGCCCGGGGAGTTGCGACGAGCTCGCCGACTGTACTCGGTCAGCGATGCGTGCTGCCGTTTCAGCGGCTCATGCGAACGGCCCCTTCGACGTCGGCCATGCTCGCTTTTCACCACCACAAACGGGACGCGACGCACCGTGCCGGAATTCGCCCGCCGGTCGTCAATACGCACCCCCACGTCAACCCATGCGCGTCTGAACGCGCGGGCATCGAGCTGTGCTGCCGGCCGTCTGGCTCGACAAATTTTCGGTGCCTTCGATGGTCCGGTCGTGGATCAAACCGCCAGGTAAAGGAATTAATTCGTGACGGATGGGGGAGTAATGGATGGGTGGTTTTCTGGGGGATGCGTGGGGGCTCACCCATTTCAAAATCATCCGGACTATGTGACAGTCGTCTCGTCAACACAAAGCCGCCTCTACCAGGAGGAACGCGCGAGCATCGACGAAATAAAGACTTTCACTTCGACCACCAGATGAAATCCGAGCCCGGTTTGCTCACCTTGTGTTCACCGGGAGTCCGGCATGGCACAAAGGGAATTACCATGTCTCTGTCACGATCCGTAATTTCGCGCGCTCCGACGCTTATCGTGGGCGCAGGCCCCACCGGACTGAGCACCGCCTACGAATTATTGTCCCACGGGCTGCCGTGCCGCATCATCGACATGAGATCTGGCCCTGACCTCAATTCGCGGTCTTTCGCCATCCAGCCCCGAACTGCGGAGCAACTCAATCAGCGAGGGCTGCTAGAACCTTTCCTCAACGTCGGCCTGAAGCACCGGGGCATGGCGTTCTACTTCCGCGGCGTGGACACTGTCGAGTATCTGGACTTCACCGAGCTGGAGACCCCCAATCCGTACATCCTCATCAATGAGCAGCAAGATACCGAGGCGGCGCTGCGGGAGGCGGTAGAAAGGCTCGGCGGCATGATCGAGTGGAATACCGTGCTGGAGTCCATCACGATCGACGGCGACGGTTGGATCACCGCCGTCCTGCGTCACGCGAACGCCCAGGGCAGCGGTCGGGAAGTGATCCGGCCTGAGTGGCTGGTGGGATGTGACGGAGTGCGTAGCACCGTCCGCGAAAAGTGTGGGTTCGGCTTCGAGGGCATCAATTACACCGGGACGCGGTTCCGGATGATGGACGTCGACGTGCGTAATGCCCCTGTCGGCTGCAGCGAGTGGATCGAATACCGGATCGATCCCGAAGCCATGCTTCTCATGACCGCGCTACCGTCGGTCTACCACCGCGTGCTGATCAGCGATAGGCGCGACGCTCCTCGGGCCGTCGCCCACCCCGATCCCATCGCCGCACGCGAGGCGTTCCAGCCCGTCGTCAACTCCTGGCTGCCCGATACGGTGCTCGGCGTTCCCAAGTGGTGCACCGAGTTCGACATCATGCACCGGCGGGCCACCGGTTTCCGCCGCGGACGGGCCATTCTTGCCGGCGATTCCGCGCACGTTTATCCCCCAACTGGTGGCATGGGGATGAACACCTGTATGCAGGACGCCTTCAACCTGGGTTGGAAGTTGGCAGCTGTCTTGCAGGGACGCGCCCCGGAATCGCTGTTGGATACCTACGAGGCCGAGCGGCTGCCGATCGCCGAGCAGGTGGGCGAGGCCACCGCCATGCTGCGCGACATCATGATGGCATTCGACGACAATTTCGAGGCCCGTCGTGAGATCGTCCGACAGCCGGGATTCCACCACAGCGCCGCCGAGCGGATTGCAGGGCTGGGCTTTCACTACCGTGACGTCATCGCTCAGCCCGGTCTGACACCGCTTGCCGGTCTCGCTGCCGGGGACCGCGCCCCCAATACCCCCATCACCTCGACCAGAGGCGTGCACGATCTGCTTGCCCACCCCGACTACACCCTGATGGTGTTTCAGGGCCGCCCGCGCTCCACGGTGGCCGCCGATGTCGCCGAAGCCACCGCGCCCTTCCGCGATCTGATGCGCACCGAGGTGATCGCAGCACCCGAAGCGGGCGCGACTGCTCCGGCCGGTGCCCACATCGCCGACAATCCCGAGATCTTCCACCACTACGGCCAGCACGACAAGGACACGGTGGTTCTGACCCGGCCGGATGGGCACATCAGTTTCCGGTGCGGAGCGGACGAGCTGGCCACAGCAATCGCCACGTTCAAGGAGGCGGTGTTGACGTGATCTCCCAAACCCGCCATCGCGGCATTTCTTCCGGCGCATTGCTGCTCGCCGACGACGTCGGCACAAGTCGTATGCCCACCGAATGCGGTCCCACTGGCACCTGTGCCGCCGCGCCGATCCCGCTCTCGTCTGCGGTGCGGGGACCGTGGCCGTTGAGCGCGCTGGCGATACAGCACCCGCACCCCATCGTCGTCGGACTGCTGCGCCCAGACCTGCGCGCAACCCGGAATCGCGCGGCCGCGCAGGCGGCCGTCGACGCGGAGGAGATGAAGATCCGGGCGATCGCCCTCCAGCACCAGTGGCGAATGGCCGCTGTGCTGAGCACAGCGGGTCTACAGCCGGAGACCGACACGATCACCGATCCGATCGAACGCCTACTGAACCAGGTGCACCACTACCGCGCCAACACCGTGGTGGTGCCCCACCATCAGTACTTGACCGATCTGCAGGGACACGACTGCCGGGAGGCTGTGGGTCGGGCATGCGCCGTCGCCACGACCTCGCCAGAGCAGTTTTGGCCCTGTCCAGCCGGTGCCACAGCGGTCCCACCGAGGGCGTTGCCATGATCACGACATTCGGCCGCTCGATATCGCGGCACGGCCTCTGCAATCGGCGTACGGGACAGTGGTGATCGCGATGTCGGGATGGGAGTCGGTGTGGACGGTCATTGTCGTTATCGCGGAAATAGGCCCTCTGCTAGGCCTGTTCGTCGTGCTCGATGGCACGGCACCGACCACGACAGCTGCACCCCCGCCGAGCAGATCTATCGGATCGATAGCCGCCACCTGCCAATCTGTCCTGCCGATGATCTTGAGTCACAGCGCGCCCGATCAGGGATTCACGCTCCCGGAGGCACAGCGCGAATGCCGCCTGCACCGGTCATGCCGCCGCGACGAGTGCGCTCGGAAAGCAGCCGCGTACCGAGTAATGGTGGCGGCCAAAACGGTCCAGCCCGCACGAGAGGCGTGGCTGTGATAGCCCGATTCACGAATCGCACGAGATCACCTGAAGCGCGTGGCCGTGCAGCTCGATTCCCGCAGGTCGCTAGGAAGCAGTCCCGACGACTGGCCGGGCCACACGCCAAACACCTTGCGGCGCGGGTCAGCTTTGGGATTGCGAGGCCTTGCGGTGCGGCCACGACGGTATCGAGAGCAGCGGACATTGGTCCTGGGCGCGGCAGCTGTAGATACCTACACCCAGTGGTCCGGGGCCGTGCCTTCGGTGCTGGCCTGGTGCTGTTTATGCTCGCCACGGTCGTGGCGGTAGCAACGTCGGCTCGCCGGGCTTTGGCATGTTTGGAGTGGTGTGCTGGGACTGTTTCGTTGCTACGACCTCGCCGGAGCAACCGTGGCCGCACACACTGCAGCCAGCACATTCGTACAGTTCCGGGTAGTGCTGACATGGGCTCGAGAATTGGTCATTCGAAGTATCGGTCGGGTCGCGGCCGAAACTGGGGTTCGAAATTCAGCTCAAGTCTGTTCGACCCGTGATCTGCTCGGCCTGGTGCGTGCGGTGAGCTGTGCTGGCTACTGCTTCATCCTCGGACCAGATGACCGCAATCGAATTAGTCGTATCCACTCTGTGGTGCTCGGGGGAGCAATCAATTGCGTAGCGTTGGACGAGGACCGGGACTGTCTGCCATCGACGTCTGCATCGGTGAGCGGGAAAATGAATGTCTGGACTGCAGACATTGGGCGGGGGCTCGGCGTGACCGCCCAACAGATTCGGAGAGCAAACTCAAAGCTGAAGATGGTTTTTCGTCGCCCAGGCGAGCCCATGACGCTGCAGTGGAACCTGGGTGCGCCAGGCTCGCTCGCCAGCCACCGGGGTACCCGCGAGAAATCTTGTCACACAGTATTTTTGGCCGGGGCCCGGAGACAGCGGTTGGCGGTGCTCGGCGATCAGGCAGTCTGCCGCATCCGATGGTGAGGCTGCCTGGATCGGGGTTGTGGAAACTTGACGAAATCTGCGATTGGTTCGGCGAGCAGACCGGCTTGCAGATAGACGTTGCTGCATGGCGAACGACGATGGGTTCGCGACCAAAAAGCGCGGCATTGCTGGTACTCGAGGATCGCCTCGTGGTTCGATACGACGGGCGGCGGTCACTTCGGCATCAGATACAGCAGACGATGCACGAATTCGGTCATGTCCTATGTGATCACTTGGGAGGCAGGAGGTTCCAGAGCAGCCCAGGTCTGTTTGCGACGAGTCTGGATGCGGAAGCGCTCGCTGCTGCGATGCAGCGAGATTCCCTTGACTCTGAGTCCGAGATCCAGGCCGAGACGATCGGCACCCAGCTTGCGCTCATGACCCGCGAGGTCGCGCAGTTGTCGCCAGGAGGTTCGCACGGTGCTGAGAGGCGTTCGCGAATCCTGGAACCGCTGTGGACGGCACTGACCGCGGTCGTGCCGGAGGTTCGGCTGGGTAACCCTGGGCACCTACGATCGGCGATCGTTGCGGAACACAGGATGCGTGTCGAAATCGAGGACGCGATCGTGGCGCTGGCCCCGATCATCAACTTATCCGGTCACGCGAACGACGAGGCAGCATGGGCTCGCGCAATTGCAGAGGCGGTTGATCGCGCAGAGTCCGGGGCCGCGGCTGATGCCGTCAGTCCGGCATGGCCGACAGATGAGCGCGCTGTGCTCGCAGTCGCGAAGGCCTGGACCCGGCTCGAAATGGGCAGTTCTCGTTAACACCTTCAAGATCAGTCGATGTGCTTCGGTGGGCTACGCCGTGTTGCGCACCGAAGCCGTTTCCTCGGAAGTGGGTTCCTTGAGTACTTCGAGGATCTGTTCGAGGGTGTCCAGGTCATATGAGCTGAATCCCCGGCCTGCGATATGCAGCCCACGATCGCGTAGCAGGATGAATATTTGGATGAAGAGGTCGATCTGCTTGACCTCGGGACCTTCATCGTTTGTCAGATAGATGGGGTCGACCCCGAACTCAGCGGAAAGTCCCTCGGCGATCTCGACAGGCAAATTCGTGAGCTGGCCAGAGCGAGCTTCGCTGAGCATCGCACCCCGGACCGCTGTGCCGATTCGCCGAGAAACCGCCCGGGCGACATCATCGGTGGTGCGTTCGGGTTGGCCGTAGTCGTGCCTGAGCTGGAACAGCCGGTTCAGTTTGATCTCAAGTGTCAGCATCATCTTCCCTGCGTGCGGCTTGCGAATTGTTCGGCGTAGCGTGCCTGATCTTCTGGAGGTATGTTCTCGGGCCGTCCGAGCAGCCATCGGAGATAGGCCGATTCATCGCGGTCCTGTTCGTCGTCGGCGATCGGCGGTCGTACCTGTACGGCCAGGAGGGTCGCGATGAACTCGCCATCATCGTGACCGGCCGCGCGGCGGCCTTCGACCTGCGAGACGACGAATGCTCGCAGCAAGCGATCGGTACTACGACCGATCGCCTGCCGCAGCTCCCTCAACTCGGGGTCATCGCTGGATTGCGCCATCTTCTCGAGTCGCTGGTCGGCCTCAACCAGCTCGATGAGGGCTTTGAGGGGGAGCTCAGCGCGAAAGTCGGTCGTAGGCACGCGCGGCGGCGCTGCGGGGACCGGGTCATCGGCGTTGACCGGCAGCTGTTTGAAGTTGTAGAGGTTCAAAACCGAGCCCCCCACATAGCGGTAGGCCTTATCGAGTCGTCTACAGGTGTCTCCGCGCCCGGGTGCCTTCTTCCCAGCCTCGATGTCGTGGATGGTCTGTCGCGACACCTGGCCGAGACGGGCAGCTTCCACCACCGTGAGTCCTAGGTGTTCTCGCCGCTGCCTCAGGACCTGCCCATACTCCTTGAGCTCATCGGGCGATAGCAACACCTGACGCGAGCCATCCGCGTCACCCGATGACGAGACAGCATCCGCGGATGTCTCCTCGGCCGCGTTCTTCTCCCCACGCGTATCCATTTGTCCACCTTAGCAGTCATATCGGATCATATCAGGGCAGCTGAGCTGTCCTGTGCCGCCCTTCAGTGACTTAAACTGTCCAATACTGCTTGCGTTTAAAGTCACCTCCACGTAGCGTCCTTCATGTCAACACGGACTGAGGACCCTGGAGGGAGGGAATGAATGGATATCTTGTCCGCACTCAGCGCGGGATCTAGCGTCCTGGCGAACGGCGCCTACGTGCTCAACACACTGGCCAATCTGGCCGGATTCGTCCTGTCGCTCATCCCGTAGCTTCACGACGGATTGCGACAGGCATGTGACCGGCCTTGCGGTGTTCGACTCCCCCACGCACAGGCACCGCAAGGGCCGTGTCCTTCCCCTGCAAATGGTTACGCTCCGCGCAAGGACTTCCGCCGTCTTGTCGGCATATTCAGAGTTATCCCCTCTCCGATCCGTCGTATCCGACGGCGTGCGTCCGCGCATGCAATACGGCGGGCGCGCTTCGTCATTTGCAGGGCTCCTTCAACTTCTGAAAGACCATCCTGCACACCATGTTTCGCCAAGTCTGTCGACGTCGTCGCTGGCTACAGCTGTCTGGGAAAGTCGCAGCAGGTGACGGTTGTGCACACCCACACGCAGTGAGGACGACCGTTGCGACGCTCTATCACCACAAACGAACACCCAGGAATCTGTAGTGGATCTGTCGGCATCTGCTTCGCGGGCAACGAATCGCCACCCCTACCGCCGGCTAGCAGCGACCGGAATCCTGGTGCCGACGAAATCAATGGCACTGCAGACGGTTTCGTCTCAACCGAATCAGATCACGATGACTGCCGCGGCCTGTTCCCGGCCGGAATTTCGCATGTAGGTCTTCTGATGGAAGCGGTAGTCGAATGAGCAAACACCGAGTTCGCCGAGTTTGCGCACCTACCCGCGTCGGACTAGGCGCTGCGGCGTGCACAGCGGTCGTCATGGCGGTCACGGGAACCGCGTCCGCTGACGAGAGCGCCGTCCCGATCTTGTCAGGTTCATGCCCTGGTCTGTACGTACTCGGGGTGCAGGGCACGAGCGAATCATCGCCCAACGCAGATCCTTTCGCGAATTCCGGCATGCTCGGCCAGATTTTCGAGCCGATGATGGCCCAAGGCGTGGACCTTGAGCATGCGACCATTCCCTACGACGCGGCGTTCGGTGGTGCGCCAGGAACCGGAAGCGGCACTGAAACGTTCGCAAACTCGGTGTCTGCTGCGCAGGCGCGGCTGGACGCATCGGCCGCGGCCGTGATCGCTCAATGCCCTGGTACCAGGCTCGCGATCGTAGGGTTCAGCCAAGGCGGCGGTGTGGCGGCAGATTTTGCCCGGCGGACCGGCGCAGGAGAAGGCCCTGTCTCGGCCGACCAAGTTGCAGCGGTAGCAGTGATGTCGGACTGGACGAGACCCAATGGTGCGGAACCGATCCCTGGACGGCCTGGTCAGGTAACGCCCGATGCGCCGCCTGACACCGATGGGGTAGCCACGTCGCAGGTGCGGCTGCCTGCGGTCCCTGGCACCGGCGGAATCGCTGCGGACAATACAGGTTTCGGTGATTTGACTGGCCGGGTCGGTGAGTTCTGTGCCGCCGGTGATCTCAGTTGTGACGCCCCTGGGCATGCAGCTGCACTTCGCACAGTTGCTGGGATCGCCGCGCAAGCCGACTTCCTTGATCCGATCGCGGCGGTGCAGTCGCTGGGCGCCGCGTGGTCGTCGACGGTGGCAAAAGCAAGCAATCAGGTGATATTGGAGGACATCCAGGTCGCAGACGGACAGGTGAATTACCTTCCCGGCGAATCGGTTTCGCAGCGGTTGGCCGATTCTGCTGATCCGCGCATATCCGATCCGTCAGCGCAGCAGACGGAAGCGGCCACCGACAAGATCAGCCGGATCGCCACAGCCATCGTTGCCGATCCCATCGGCCAGATTCCTCGGCTGGTCGGACAGATCGGTGCGGCGGTGGCCGCGAACTTGGCCGATAACGCCGATCTGGCTAATCCGGCGGTACTCGCTCACTACGGGAATGTTATCGCCAACCACACCGGCTACGGCAGCGATGGCACCGCCCAGCAGACTGCGGAATGGTTCGCTGCCGTATCGCACGACCTTCACGGGTGAGCCTCGTGATGATCGACTCACAACGTCCGCCTCGATCCATTTCAGTGCTGGAGCTGCCCGATCGTAGGGGCTGGAGTGTGTCGGCATGAGCGCGAGCATCGAATTCGACGTAGTGGCAACCGCGCTCACGGAGGCTCGGAAGGTTTACACAGGGGCAGGTTCAGGCCTAGTCATCGTGGGATTTCGTCAGGACGGTTTCGTCGCCGACACCATGCACCGGCGCATCAGCCAGCTGCAAGTCAGCGCCTGCATCCCCGCATCGGTCAGCGCCACGACGATTGTCGTGATCGTTGTTGGAACGATCGGCGATCTGGCCAGAGCGAGCCAACTCGTCGACGAGGTAGCGAAACAGATTGCAGCGAACGGGATCACGGTCGCTGCTGTGATCTACACGCGGGACCTGTCCCTGGGAACGTGGATTGATCTGTCACGGACCCACCCGCGAGATGGGGTTTTGCCCATCGCGAGGCACCGACGGCGACGACGGCGGTGGATTCCTCGTTTTGCTGCTGCGGTGAATGCACGTGCACGCCTGCACCGAAATGTGGATCGACCGTGAGCATCATGCGCGACCACCTCGGAGACGGCACTCTCTGTACCTGCGGTTCCGGTGACCCATTCCCGCTGGTCGGGTTTGTAGCAAGTTTGGCTGCACTGCTGCTTGTGGGCGTGCTGGTCTGGGTTGCGCTCGATGGGTCGCCATCGACTCGGGAGCCTTGTCGTCGCAACACCATGCCTGTCCTACAACTCGCCGAATCCGATGTCGCGGTGTTGATGTGCACTTCGGATGTTTGCAGGGCAGAGCTGTTCTGGCGTTTGAGGTCTTCGCAGATTGCCGCGGAGAGGTGATGGGAATGGCGACTGAACGTCTGGGCTTGGTCAAGGCAGCCTTTGCCGTGCGTGGGGCGTGCGACACCCGGCTTCCAGAAGGACCGTCGGATACGACAACGGTGACGGCGGGCGCGGTCTATCGCAGTAGGTGGGATGATAATGGCTTGGACTGAGCTCCTCTATCCCACAACGATTTCCGCGCTGACTCTCGGAGTTAACGTTGCTTTGACAGTCCGCGGGCATCGCCCCCGGCGACCAGGCTCACCGACATGCGGCAGAGCTCATGCCTACGCGGTCTTTGCTAGTGGCGCGTCCACGCGCCGGATCTGGTGCTGCCGCGCTGCGCAACTGGATAGTGAGACCGGCCGATGAACGTCTCAGATTCGGGCCAGCAGATTGTCGTTGAGGTACCCACTGTCAAACGTGATCGCAGGGGTCGGCCCGAAGCCGGTAGGGACACTGCAAGTCCCTGGGTGCTGGTTGCGACGCTGGCGGATCCGCAGGCATGGTGGGTTGTCGGCGAGGGGGCGCATCCGCGGCGGTGGACGCGTTTGAGCCGCACGCGTATTGCGGGCAGTAGCACTGTGAGTCAGCATCTTCCCTCGACAATCGGCGCTGCGATCAGCAGTCACCAGGCGCAGGTTCGCTCCGTGTATCTGCCGTCGGGCGTGCGCATGAGGATCATTGCAGTCCCCGTGCTGACGCCTACCGACGAGGTATCTGCCGTCCATGTTTGGGCAGGACCTCGATTTCAACCAGTACCGCCGCGACCCGATGTCGGGACACTGACCTGGTGGAACACTCGCAATGGCCTCGCCTCCACCGATCCGACGCTCGAGCACCTGCTCGACAGCGCCGTCGATGACTCTGCGACAAGGACGCTCCCGGACCTCATGCGGCATCTCGAGGACCTCGAGGACAGAGCCGGGCTACTGAGGCTATTCGACGCATCCGCTGAGTCGACCGAACTTTGGTGCGGCACAGCGGTGACCGTGGGCATCACCACCCGTGCACGGAGGAACCTGTACATCGCCGCGGCCAGCGTCCGTGCCGATCATGGGCGGACTATTCGCGCACTCGTCTATGACATCAGCGACACAAAACCGGTCCCATCGCCAACCTTACTGACACGGTTGATACGAACGATCCCGGTCGAGCCCTACCACGCGGTCGGCGTCACCGATCTGGTGACCGGCCTGGTGCATCTGTGGATCGCGCCAGGCCCGCCTCCACTGGACCTGTGGATGTACGAGATCCCCGAGACCCATCCCGATGATCTCGCCAGAGTGGCACAGATCCGCGCTCGGCTACTCGCAGGCATAGATCAAGCGCACATCACATGGCGCCTCCGGTTCGGCACAGCCCCGTGGGTCACCGTGCACGCCCGGCTAACGGTTCTCACACGCGACGTCGCGCCACAGGCATGCCTTGACTTGCGCGTGGAAAACCAACCCGCCGACAATCACCACCTCTCCCGGAATCCCCGATCCACCAGGCCTTTCGATCAATGCAACGCACAGGACTGACGGACAGTGACCGGCGCAGGAGACACGTCGTCATGCGATCAAAAGATCAGTGGATCAACACATTACGAGATCAGCCATCAGTCCGGCCCCGCAGGAATCGGCTGACGGCATTCACGCTGAGGCAGGAGCTATGGATCATCTCGACGTCGCGGTGATCGGTGCCGGTTTCGCAGGAATTGGTATGGGCGTCAGCCTGAAAAAAGCCGGCATAGAACACTTTAAAATTTTCGAGAAGGCGGACCGATTCGGCGGCGTCTGGAGGGACAACACCTACCCCGCGGCGTGTTGCGACGTTCCATCACACCTCTACTCGTATTCCTTTCAACCCTACCGTGATCCGACGACGAGATATCCCGGACAGAAAGCCATTCAAGGATATCTGGAACAGATAGTCGACGACCAATCACTCCGCCCGCATTTGCAGTTGAGCACCGCCATCTCCGATGCCCGTTGGGATCACGACACCGGTTGGTGGGCGTTGACCACCGCCGCTGGCGCCATTGTTGCTGCCGACGAGGTTGTATTTGCGGTGGGAATGCTTCACCGCCCTTACATCCCCGACTTTGTTGGACGAGATCTCTTCCGTGGTAGCGCCTTCCATACTGCAGAGTGGGACCACAGCCAGGATCTGGCCGGACGCAACATCGCAATCATCGGCACCGGATCCAGTGCGGCACAAATGCTGCCCGAGATCGCAGCCGTCGCACGTCGAGTCGACGTATACCAACGCACAGCGAACTGGGTGCTTCCCAAGCCTCGAACTCGATTCGGCCCTATCACCCGGTCGGCCTTTGCCGTGTTTCCCATACTGCATAGTGCCTACCGCGCCGCCATTTACCTCGGAGCCGATCGGATTCTGGGGCCGATCATGACCGAAGGCTGGTCGGCCCGGCCTATGAATTGGATAGCACGTCAGCACCTTCGCCGCCGCGTTCCGGATCCGACCTTGCGTGCGCGCCTTACGCCTGGCTATCGGCTCGGAGAAAAGCGGATCGTTGTCGACAGCCGCTACTACACGGCTCTCAACCTACCCAACGTCGAGCTCATCACCGATCCGATCACCTCCATTGATTCCGACGGCATCATCACCAGCGATCAGCGTCGCAGAGACGTCGACACGATCGTGTACGCCACCGGCTTCCGTTCGACCGAGTTCCTGCAGCCGATCCGGATCACCGGACGTGGCGGTATGCAGTTTCACCAACAGTGGGCAGATGGTGCCGATGCCTACCTCGGCGTCGCGGTCCGGAACTTCCCCAATATGTGGATGCTGCACGGCCCGAACTCATTTATCACACACAACTCCAATATCGCCATCAAAGAGAGCCAGATCGGGCTGATAGTCCGGGCGATGCTTCTGCGTCGCCAATCCGGAGCGGTAGCGTTCGAGATCGGCGAACACGCAATCGCCGAGTACCGGCAGTGGCTCAACCACGCAATGGCCCGCACGATTTGGCCCACCGGGGTGAACAGCTGGTACAAAGCCCCCCGCGCAGGGAATTCCGATTCACGGATCACCAACCCATGGCCAGCGTCCGCCCGTGCATTCGCGTCATACGCGCGCCGCGATCCCGCCCTGACATTCGTCCCCCTCACAGCACCCCGCGCATCGCAGCGGGCGCGATCGGGGTCGATCGGATGAACGAGTCAGTTCTACCGCGTGGTCCACCAACGCGCGTCACGACGACACCGACCTCCCTCAATCCCTGCAGATCAGGCACCACACGACGTTTGGAGATTCATGACCACCCACGCCACACACAGCGGCAAATCTTATTGGCGCTCAGTACATTCCAGTCGAGCAAGGCGGCCAACGAATATCGCGCTGAGCCGGTGCATCGCTGGCGATGACCAGAAAGAGCGTGCACGGGTCCGTGCGCTGCTGCAAACCCTGGACGATCGCCCGGTCCCCGGACGAACTCACAGTGACGAAATCCGGCGCGGCTACGAATTGCTCGGGGAGCTGGTTGCCGGGCTCGGTGGGTCCTCACGCGCAATAGCTCAGGATTTCGGGCTGCTGTGCGCGATATATGACGGTGCAGCGGTCCGTGCGCCGCGGCTGCTGCCATTTTTGAGCCACTTCAATCTCGGCATCGGGACCATCGAAGCACTCGGCACGGACGAGCCCTATCAGCTCAGCTGCCTGGACGAACTGGACGACGTGCGCGCGGTCGGAGGATTGGCGGCCACCGAACTCGGCTACGGCACAAACCTTCTCGGGCTCGGAACCATCGCAGTCTGGCACCGCGACGCGCGGAAGATCACGCTACACACCTCCAGCGCCGAGGCGATCAAGATGTGGCCGAACGTCGGGTTGGCGGGGGTCGCGAAGACGTTCGTCCTGCTTGCCCGTCTCATCGCTGATGGCCGCGACGAAGGTGTCTGGCCCTTTGTGGTGCGCCTGCGGAATCGCGATCGCGTCGCTGACGGTGTCGATATCGTGTCGTTGCCACCGACAACCCTCGGCCCGCCTATGGACCACGCCGCGTTCCGCTTCGATGGAATGGTCCTCCCAGAACATGCCCTCCTCAGCGGGCCCTCGGCCGGATTCGATGAGAATGCCGAATTCCAGTGCGACCTCAGCCATCACCAGCGGTTTCACCACAGCTCCGGCGCCCTGCGATCGGGACGGGTGTTGTTCGCAGGCGCCGCACTGGCCAGCGCGCGCGCCGGATGGGCGATCACATGCCGTTACGCCAATCAACGGCCCACCTCTGGTGAGGTCCTGTTGGCCGACCGCGACGGTGCACAAGAGTCTCTGGTGTCGTGCGCGTCGAGCCTGTTCGCGCTCACCGCGTTGACGAACCTCGCTCGGGCGCGTCACGAGGCGCGGGATCCGAGTGCGGCGATTCTGGACATGCTCATCAAACCGGCGGCGTCGGAAACCGCCCGTTATGTTCTTGAGACTTGCGTTGAAATCTGTGGTGCGCAGGGGATTTCGAGCGTGAATCTCATCGGAGACTACCTGTTGCGTGTACTCGCTATCGGAATTGCCGAAGGTGCCAATTCTGCGCTAAAGGTCGCCGCCGGGCGCGCGTTGTCAGGCATGGACACATCTGGTCTGTACATCGAGTCGCGGGGTGAGCAGCTGCCATGGTGGCACAGCATGGTCCAGGAACGTGAGCGAACGGTCACAGCCGATGCCCGAGCCAGGGCCGGGAGTGGTGCGAGTTCTGTGCGTCCGGATTCCTCGGCTACCGAGGTCTATGTCGCGACGATGGAGCGAATGGCAGCGGATTCCCTCTCGGCATGCGCTGTTGCCGTGGAGGAGCCCGAAGCAGTCGCGCTTGTCGATGATCTCGTAGCTGTCTACTGCCTGGAGCGAATCAGTGCCCACGCGACCTGGTTCGCCTCACGCGGCCAGTTTTCCAAGGAGCGTGCCCTAGAAGTGGAATACGCGCTGTCGACTCGGTTTTCAACCCTGGCTGGGCATCTGTCAGATCTGGTCGACGCTGCCGATGTTCCCGCACTGCCGGCCGTCATCGATGCCGACAGCTACATCATCGGGTGGCTCGACATCCTCAACTGGCGGCACAAGTTCGCGGACACCAAGTGAGCCCAATAGGACTCAGCTATTCGATGCGGCGACTTCGATAGGCCTTGAGGGATCGCCGGTACTGCGTTGCACCAGAAGAAGTCTCGGCATACAGTACAAATGCGCTCCGCTTTCGTCGGGGTTACCCGGTTCTCGCTGGCAGCGGTTCCGGATGTAGCGCCTCCAATTCCGAATCGTCACTTTCGTGGCCGCTTCGTGGTGGCTCGCTGAATGCCCAGCAGAAACCCATCCCCGCAGCGACGAACCGTGACGTGCCGCAGGAACTGCGGCACGTGGGTCCAACGGCATAACCCGAAACACCGGCGGGCCGGTGGCCACGGTTCGGTCGCCCGGCGGCCTCCATAGAGCGGACCCTGCCATGACACATCCTTCCAGTGGGCGATATCAGGCCACACTGACGCGATTGACCGGTGACGATCCAGAGTCCCTTGTGGGGACTTTCGAGAAACCGCAAGTCGCACGCGCATGGTTGCGCAGCCAGATCCGCGCCGCCGACGAATCGGCCATCGGGCCTGCTCGGTATCATGTCCGGATCACCGATTCGGTGAATCTGCGCTACGTCGGCAGCCAGCTCTACAGCATGACAAGCTCGGGGCCCGGACTTCTGGCCGCGCTCGGCGATGATCATGGTGGATCGGTCTTCGAACGGTTCGGAGATGATCGGTCCTTCGATCCGCATGAGGTATTTCCACAGCTGATCAATTTCTACGAGCAGATCACTGCCGAGTTCGTGCGGGAATCGGACGACACGCAACTTGCCGCGAAGCGCACCGTGGCCCGCGGTGATGTCGCAGTGGCCCTGGAGGGCATCCTCGACGCCGACCGAGCGTTCGCCGTCGCTCGTGTCGACGAGGTCGACCTGATGCCGTTGGCGCGCCCGGCCGGAAGATTCGTTGCGGTGTTGGAGCGATCCACCGAATCCCAGCAGTTTCAACTATTGCGCGAGCAGCGATTCGACAGCCCACGGCACGCGCGCGAATGGCTGCGGGTGCAATGCGTCATGGAGCCTGCCGACGCAGCCCCGGTCCGCGCCACGATCATTCACACCAAACCCGACGGCACCAGAACCTCGCAGTCGTCTGAACCAGCAGCCCCCAATGTGGTTGCGGCAGAACTAGCGGCGCGCGTCGACTACGACGGCGCGTACGTCACAGGCATCGTCGGTGTCGACCGAACGCGCCTGGCCGAAATGGTCGCCGAATACCAGCTGGCTGCCAACGACCAGCCAACCTTTCAACTCCTCGACATTTCCGTCGGGGAGCCCGGCATCACTCGCCGGGAGATGACGCAATCGCGGTTCAGCCAACTCGGCACCGAGATCGCACACATGCTCGCTCTCCCACATCTGGCTGATCAAGCCGAGCACTGGACGCCGCTACTGGCCGCCGCCGACAAAGCCAAACGAGCACACCCGAACGCGTTGAGTTCCACACTCACCGTGGCCTCGTCGGGATTTGTGGGCGCAGACTTACAGATCGCGCTGGACCAGCATCATGACTTGAACATCGTGTTACACAGGCCGAATACGTCGTCGGATGGAAAGGCGGTGATAGCCGCCCGAATCGAGGAAGTCCGCGAAAGGATCGGCGAACTCCTGCCCCATCCCACGCTCACAGCTACCGACCGCATCGCGGTACTCGACGATATGGCCAGCGCGGTGAACAACCCGACCGATGGGTACACGCCCATCTTCGCAATGCCGAGTGCCGCGGCGATCGAGATGCGCGCGAAGGAACTGGCCAGCGCCCCTTATGCACAGGACATGACGGTCCGCGGCCGCGATATCGACAATCTGATCAGGATGTACCAGTTGACACGTGTCGTTTCCGCCGAGGCCGAAGCGCCACTGCGGAACTCGCTGCGCGCCAACCTGTCGGAGCAACATCGCCATCTCCAAACAAGAGTGGCCAACCACCCTGATCTGACCTCGGGGGAGAAAACCGTCCTCAAATCCATGATTGTCACCATGGGACACGACCCCCACGTCGAAATCCCTACCCGTCGAGCCGAATACGTTCTCGCCCCCATGCCCGAGCAGCAATGGGGCCCCATCGATCCCACTACGTTGGACAACCACACCGTGTCATTCCTCGACACCCGCAACCCCGGGCGTCAACTTGTCGTCGGCACGGAGGCCGGCCAATGGGTTGCTCGCAGCTACGTCGATTACCCGGGCTACCCGGAATGGCGAATCGCCGAGGCCGCCACGGTATTCGCCGACGCAGCATCGATGATCCAAGCGTTGCAGACGGGATTCATTTACTGGGACAACAGCGGTGCCCAGCGCAATCTGAACCCCGCGACAGTCCCTGATAGTGTGCGCAACCGCTTGGGCCAGGTCGACGCGCTGCGCCGCGGCCAGACCGCGACTCCGGAACAACCCTCGGCGACCTCTCCACCCAAGGCCTCACCCGGTCCGACAAGCAGGCAATGGAAGCCTGATCAGCGTCGCAACGCGATGCGCCATCAACAACCGACGCAACGCCGCAATGGACTAGGACACTGAGCCGGACGCCCCAACCGATCACAACCACTACACCGAGTTCCGCAGCAGAGAAGGCTGTAAAGAAGATGGTCGAGGCGGCCCTTGGAGCCGATCTTACGTATCCCGAACCGGTTCAAAGGATTTCGGGCGGTCCGCGTCATCTGGTTGCCAGCCGTGCTTTTCGAAGAGCAACCGCAGGTCTTGAGGTGTGGCAGCCGTCTTATCGGTCAGCTCGTCACGGAGTGCTTGGGTGATCGATGGCCACCGGTAGCTGGGATCGTCGTCTCCGATCTGCAGACCCAACCGTGTCGGCAGGCTCCAGGCCGTGCGTGCGTCCATGACCACGATGGTCGTCTCGCGGCGACTGTCGAGGCCGCCATCGTGTCTACCCAGGAATACCCATGCGATGACGCCCGGAAAGTCGGCGTTCTTCCGCGCGACGGACATGCCATCGCGCGCAACGCCTTTCACCATGACGGGAAGCACCCAGCTCAGACCAGTGTCGGCGACGATGCAGTCGTAGCGGACATGGTCGCGACTCGGTGTGGTCGCATCCAGGCCCGCGCGTGCGCACCAAGCAGCAAGCACAGCCAGGCTCACATGCTCGACCTGGTCGGCTCCGAAGTTACCGCCGCTCCATCTAGCAGCAGCGGCTCGTTGAGCACGACTTCTGTCCATCGTAATCAATCCCAGTGCTAAGACTCTTCCTGCAGATTCAGCCTAGCACAGGGCGTAATGCTGATGATCAACGACGGTTTCGTGTCCGTGACAACGAGTTTCAGGTTCAGTCCCTCCATGGTGCGGAGACCCGATCATTTTGGATCACTAAGGGCTGCGAGCCAGCCTGCCGGGCGGAGTACGAAAGTCACTGTCCTCCAAAATCATTCGTTCGGTGATCTGTTCCTTCCGATGAACCCTATAAGGCTGATCCAGCTCAGCGAGACGGCGTCCGAATAGGAAGGTGCTCTGTCTATCCGAGGCGATTCCCGGCAGGCACGGTCGCCTTCGCGGCTGTGGCACGCCCGCGCTGAGCCGGGCGCGAGTGCAAGGCTGCGGAAGATCGTTGCGGCTGAAGCCGACTCGGCATACAGTACGAGTGCGCCCTGTTGTTGGGGTTTCCCGGTATCTCGCTGGTGGCGGATCCGGATGTAGCGTCGCTTTTTCACTTCGGCCCAACCAACTCCGAAGTCTGATGAGCGGCTTTCCGAATCGAATGGCTCCCGCCGACGTGCGTCTGCGGCCGCCTGAAGTGTCGTGCCTTAGTGGCGTCGATGGACCCGATTCGGCTGACATCCGTGGAGACCTCGGTCTCGAAATGAGGGGCATCAGGCATGAACGAGTCGAAGCAGCGTCGGCTACGCCGAGCGGTGATGGTCGGTGCGCTGCCGGTCGCCGTCGCAGTTGGCATGGCCGGTACCAGCACAGCTGACCCGGGCCAGGCGGGAGTTACACCAGGCGGGCAAGCCGGGGTGACCACGCCCAGTCAACCCGCCCCTCCGCCTCGACCGCCCTCGGTGATTCCGGATCCGCCGCCGCAATCGGTGCCCGATCGCCCCGCCCCCGAACCACAGCACCTACTGGCCCCCGCACCCGCTGCGCCATCTAGTGAGGATTCGGGCGGCAGCGACGATGCGGTTGATGAGGATGAGGTGATCGTCGAGGAGCAGTCGCCCCCGGCCACGGAACCCGATCCGCGGATGATCCGCATCGGTGACGCCGAGTTCGTGGTGCCTGACTTTGTCGACGAACCTACTGCTGAGCAGATCGAGAAGTGGTCGCGGTGGATCGAAACCGAGATCGCCATCCGGTACGACCAGGCCGGTGTCCCGCGCGAGGAATCCGATCGGCGTTCTTTGTCCACCGTGACCGGCGCAGCTGTCGGCGGACTCGCCGGTGCCGAGGTCCTCGGAGTTGGGACCACCGCGGTCGGTGCCGCAGTAGGCACAGTGATCGGCACCGCGGTCGGCGTAGGTGTGGGATCGCTCGCGGGCGGGATCGGGGCGATCCCGGGCGGTGCTGCCGGGGCGATCTGCGGTCTTATCATCGGTTCCGCAGTTACCGGTATCCCCGGCGTCGTGATTGGCGCAGGGCTGGGCGCTGTCATCGGCGGCGGCATCGCCGCAGCCGTCGGTGCGAGCACGGACTCGACACCGGTGCAGCCGCCATGGGCCGACACCGCGCCGTCGGATCCAGCTCCCGAACAAGACTCGGGAGCAGCAGCTCTCTCTGTCGAGGCGACCGCGGTCGCGGAACCCATACCGGCGCCCATCCCGGTGCCGGATGTGGTGCAAGACCTCGTAGATGCGGCTGCGCCGGTGGTCGACGCGATCGTCGGTGCTGTTGTGCCGGTGGTTGACGCGGTCGTCGATTCGGCGGCGAATCTCCTGGCGCAGCTGTCGATTCCGCCCATCCCGCCGGAGTTGTTCGGTGGGGTGCCCGATTGACCCAGGCCACCACTGATCGGGGCGGAAATGACGACATCACACACAAGCAAAGATGTGCAGCGCTGGTTCGACTCTCTGGATCTGGACCTTCTGGGCACGGCCCCTACTCGCGAGACGAACGACAGCACCACACCGGTCGACGACGGGTATCAGCCTGTCCAACAAGCTGATTGGGCTGACAGCCTCGAAGACCGATTCGACGAACTCGCTGTTGAAGGCCATCGTGTCCACGATGTCGGCGCGCGGCGGCGTCGCCGTATACGGCTGTACGCGGGTGCTGCGTCGGTGCTGGGGGTTGCCGGTGCCATCGGTCTGGCATTGAGTTCGGGCGAGGCCACCTCGACCGCGGCGGCACATGTCTCCCTTGTCCCCGCCACCTCGGCGCTGCCAAGCCCGCCACCGACAGCGCCCGACGGGTGTCCGACAAGAGTCGACGGCGAGACCACCACAGGCGCGGAACGCGGTGGTACCGACTCCGGGCCGAACGTGATCTTCGCGTTCGAAGCCGCGTATTACCTTGCCCGCAGCGGAATCACCGCACGCGAGCTAGCCGCACCGGACGCGGCCGTGCCCTCGGCCGAAGCGATCCAGCACGGCATCGATTCCGTGCCGACGGCGACCACACACTGCGTGCGTATAACCCCGGCTGGACCCGACACCTATGCCGTGGATCTCACCGAGCACCGACCCGGCAAAGCGCCCGAGGTCTACGCACAGATCATCACCACCACCAGCCGCGACGGGCATGTGCTCATCGCATCGATCGGGGTGCGATGAGCGCACGATGGACTCTGGCCACACCCCAGCGGTATACCCACGACGAGGTCGCGCGATCACCCATCCCGGCTGCGCGCTCGTATGTTCATGTGTTCCACCGTCGGCCGGTGACCTCGCCGCCGATCCTCGTCGTCGGTGGATGCGGCGGAGCGGGTGCGACGACAACGGCTCTGGGCTTAGCCGGAGCCGCGGCGGCTGGCGACATCGACTGCCCGACTGTGGCTGTGGACGCCACCGCCGCTGGCGGGGACCTCGCAATCCGGGGTGCGGATGTCTATCTTGCGCCGACGCCACTGCAACCGTGGCTCGCGGCCGCTGAGACCCGGAGCGGGCCCACGATCGACACGATCTTGTCCCGTGCGAGTTCCGGAGCGCGCCTGCTGTGGCGAGATGAGAATCCCCTGCAACGGCGAACGACCTTCGCTACCGCCGCCCGCCTGATCACTGGCGCCGGATACACACCCGTCTTCGACGGCGGGTCTCCACCGTCAGCGCCACATCTGCGATCGCTACTGCAGGACAACACTATTCGCGTCGTCCTGGCTATTTCCGCGCGGGTTGACGCCGCCAATCGGATGCGCGCGAACCTGCAGTGGCTCGACGACCACCTCGGCCAGGAAGCCATCGCCGCCACCACGTTGGTCGTGTCCCACCAGCTACCCGACGCGCCACTCGTGGCAGCTCAGCTGCGCGAACACCTTGGTCGGTGGGTGCGCGAGGTTGCCGAGATCCCCTACGACCGGCACCTGGCCGCAGGCTTGAGCATCACCCACGCCGAGCTGTCGCCACAGACCCGACACGCGTATGCGCAACTGCTGGAAGGGATCTGGGCATGAAAGCGACCTATAGGCGGACGATCATCGCCGCAACCACACTGAGCCTGGCGTTCGTGATGATCACCCACGCCACAGCAGACGCCCAACCCGGACTCACCTCGAACACGGGTGCCGGGTGCCCCACCGTCGCCGGAATCTTCGTGCCGGGCACCTGGGAAACCAGCGTGGACGCCGACCCCACCAGGCCCCGTGGTCTGCTGGCACCGGTCGCCGCCGAACTGGAAAACCAATTCGGCGACAAATTCGAGGATCGGTTCCCGGCGTACGCCGCGCGCGCCATGGACGGAATGTCCTACGGCGACAGCGAAGCGCAAGGAGTAGCGGCCGCGAAGTCCGCGCTCTCGGAGATCGCTAACCGATGCCGCGCAACGAAATTCATCATCGCCGGATACAGCCAGGGCGCCGACGCCGCCGGAGACCTCGCCTCCGAGATCGGGTGCGACCAAACCCCGATCCCGCCGCAACGCGTGCTCGCGGTCGGATTGATCGCCGACCCCAAACAGGGCACCCAAGGCGGCAAACTGGTCGGACCCCAGGTCAATGGCACCGGCATCCGCGGCACCCGCCCCACTGGATTCTGCCAACTCAGCGCGGTAACCGCGCAACTGTGCGAACAGCGCGACCGCTACTGCGCGACCGACGCCGCGAGCAATCCGATCCTCGCCGGACTCGGCAAGGCCCTGTCCCAGCCGACCAGCGCATCCACCGCCGCATCCACGGACACCACCTCTCAGGGGCTGACCGAGTCGCTGGACGCGGGCTTCTCCAAACTCGACCTCACCCACTTGACCACGGACATCGCGACGATCGTCGACCAGATCACATCGGGGAGAATCGACACCACCAGTGTCGGTTCTGCCGCCAGCTCGGCGGGGTCGGTGCTGAGCGGACTCGCCGACCTCGGCAGGTGGGCGACCGGTAACCCCAGTGTGCAGCGACAACTGTCGAACGCGAGTCCGGGATCACCCGAGCAACTCGCCGGACAGATTCTCACCGCAGTACAGCAGAGCGACATCCAATCGGCGATCGATGCGACCACCTCGCTCACCCAGAATCTCGGGGCGTCCGGGAACGGCCACAACACCGTTGATCCAGCATTGGCCCAGTCCGCAGAAACATTGGCATCGGCGATCAAACCGCTGACGTCCACACCGACTGATGCACTTTCGCAGGCCGCCGGAGTGCTGTCGCTGCTCAAACCATCCACCCTGGTCAAGCAGATCACCACCGTCGGCAGCGGGGCATTCACCTTCGCCGCCAACATCCCGAAGATCCTCGACGCGGCCCGCCAGATTGGTGCGGCGTTTACCGACCCGAACCCCGACCTCGGCGCGAAAGTGCGTGCGGTCCACCAGATCTTCGGCACCATCAACAACCTCTGCCAGCCACTGGTGCAGATGGCCGCCGGAGTCGACCTGTCGACTGTGTCCACGTTGATCGAGCTGATACCTGACCCCAACGGCATCGCCTCGATCGTCTCGCTCATCGTCGGGCTACTCGGCAACCTCGACGTCATCGGACTGGCACGCCAGGTCGGCACTTTGCAGGAAAACCTCTGGCACATCGCCGAAACCATCACCGGCGGAGGTGATCTGCTTGCGATCGGTGGCGCGTTCGCGCAACTGGTGCCCACCTTGCTCGGGTTCGCGACGATCGCAGTGGACACGCTGACCGGATCAGCGGCCAAGACCTCACCCGAGATGCTCAACACACCGACCACCGTTACCGGCGGTGGGACAGATCTCGCCGGTATCGCCGAACTACTCACGCGCTCAGCCAGTTCCCAAGGAGCCGACAGTCTGTCGCAGTTGGTGAGTGAGGGAATCGACGCGGCACAGTTCTACAACTCCGGCGCGCACCAGTCCTACGACAGCTACGTCGTCGGTCCCGGCGGTGAGACAGCCCTCGAGTGGTTGACCAAATGGTTCGCCAACCGCATCCGACAGGTCGGGGTCTAGGCCATGGTCGAGCACACCGAATCCGAGCCCAAGGGCTGGTTGTGGCTGGCCGCCACGATCCCGGTCCTGCTGGTTGGTGCGTTCGTCATCGGTTCGGGTAACCGCGCCGAGCACGACCCGAATTGCCTGCCGAACATGCCCTCTGCGCCGAAAGGCACCTCGCCGGTGGTGTGGCCGGTCACCGCCGGGGCTGACGCGGTGACCTCACCGTTCGGTGACCGCCCGGGCGGGTTCCACAAAGGCGCGGACTTCGGTGTACCGCTGCGAACCCCGATCTACTCCGCCACCGATGGCCGGGTCGTCGCGGCCGGACACGCGGACGGATTCGGCAACTGGATCGTCGTCGACAGCACAATCGACGGCGAAAAGGTATCCGCCGTTTATGGGCACATGTTCGACGACGGCGTTTTCGTCCGCGTCAACGACATCGTCCACGCCGGAGGAGCCCAACCCATCGCCGAGGTCGGCAACGACGGCGAAAGCAGCGGCCCGCACCTGCATTTCGAAATCGTGCCCGGCGGACGCCTGTCCGGGGGCACTGCCATCGACCCGATCCCATGGCTCATCCAGCATGCCGGACCCACCCAACCGGCAACGGGGGCGAATTCACGCCTTGCCGCCAACACCGCATCCACGTCGGAGGCTGAGATGCCTGCACTGCCAGCATCGACAGGAAGCGAAGACCATCTCCAGATCGACACGATCCGCCTGGTCCGCGCGATCGCGGTGCGGTTCCCGCAAATCAAGAGCATCGGCGGTTGGCGACCCGTCGACGATTTTCCCGACCACCCCAACGGTCAGGCCGCCGACATCATGGTCCCGAACTGGGACACCCCTGACGGTAAAGCCCTCGGTGACGCGATCGCGGACTACATCATGGACCACCGCAACGACTTTCACCTCACCTACATCATCTGGCGCCAGGAATACCGACCGGCCACCGGAGTCCCGAACATGATGGAAGAACGCGAGGCGAACAGCACCGATCCGATCGCGAAAGCGACCGCCAACCACTTCAACCACGTCCACGCGACCGTGGCAGGCGGCGGCTACCCACAGCCAGGCCAGCACTACGGCCCAGCTCCTGAAAAAACCTCGAAACCAGCATCTGGGTGCGACACATCCAGCGCACCCGCCGCCGGGTCGGCGGTGACGTCAGCTGCTGTACCCGCGGCCTTCCTCCCGTGGATCGCCAAGGCAGCAAGCACATGTCCTGAGGTCACGCAGGCGCTGCTGGCAGCCCAGTTGGAGAACGAATCCGGCTTCCGCACCGAGGCGTACAACGCCACATCCGGGGCGGTTGGACCGGCGCAGTTCCTTCCGAAAACCTGGGATCAGGAGAGCGTCGACGGCGACGGCGACGGCCGTCGAGATCCGCGCAGCATCCCCGACGCGGTGATGTCGCAGGCCTCATATGACTGCAAGCTAGCAACGGTGGCGAAAACTGCTCTGGCAGAGGGGAATCTGCACGGAGACCTCACCCAGTTGTGGTTGTCGATGTACAACTGCGGACCCGGAAATACCCTGGCCTCCGGCGGCGTCTGCCGCAACCCCGAAACCGTCGCCTATGTCGCAAACATCCCCCGACGCGCGAGCGAACTCGCCGCCGCGACGGCAGGGAAAGCATCATGAGCGGCCACGGTGTCAGCGGGCAGGCCTCGGCTCACTCCGGACCGAATCTAGGGCTGTCCCCGCCCGGCAATGGCCACGCTCTCGGGCGATCCCGCTTGGATCCAGCTGCATCGCAAGAACCGAGGCCATCAGCACGGCGCGGCCTCTGGCTGGCTGTTGTCGCTGCGGCGGCGGTCGGCCTGGCCATGAGCGGCTGTGCCGCCGGGTCTGCCGGACCGAGCGCGACGGGATCGGCATCGGCTCGGCCGTGGTCACCGGGAGCGTTGCCGCCTGCTGTGGCGGGGCCGCAGGGTCCGGTCGCGGCGACGACGCTGCCTGCGGAGATCGGCGAGGTCAATCGTGGGGATCCGGACGCCACCGCGCGCACCGTCCTGGGGGTGTGGTTCGCGTGGAACACCAACACCGACTCCGGTCCCAACAACGCCGCCGCCCGGTCAGCGCCGCTGCTGTCACGCGACCTCGTCGCCGCGATCACTGGGACCGCCCCGGTGGCTGGGCCCGGCGCGCAATGGAACCAGTGGGCCCACCAACACGCGACGGTTGCCGTTGAAGTGGAGGCCGCTGCCGAGACGGTTCCGCCGCAGACCGCCACCGAAGCCATTCGGGCCTTCGTCGTCACGCAGTCGGTCTACACCCCGCTCGGCGAGCTCATCGACAGTGTGACCCGCGCAGTGCGTGTGGTGCTGCACCTCTCAGGATCGAGTTGGGAGGTCAGCAATGTCGACTCACGCTGACCAGCACCCAATCGAGGGCTGGGATAACGCTGCGGCACCCTCAGGTACGCAACCGGCACACGAGATGGCGGGCAGCGCGGACGGAGATGTGGCGGACTACTCCGCCGAGCGCCCGGTGAACCTGCGTGAGCAGCGATTACGAGCGCCATCCGAGGACCGAGCGCCGGGGCTTCGACTGCGCGCCACCCCGACAGCCGGCCTGCCCGACAGCGCGACGGCGGCCACCCGCGACCGGTACGGGGTGGGCTCGGCGAACCTGTCCGAGCCGGCATTGACCGCGGCTGAACTGGAGTCGCTTCGGGAAGAACAACTGCGCCGTGTCCTTGGTCGGCCCGCGGGGGTGGAGACCGATCCCGCAGTGTGGGGGTGGCGTGGCAAAGCCAATGCTTTGGGCGCGAAGTTCACCCCGACCAGCGCCGAGATACAACACCGGCTGACCATCGAGCGCATCCGCCAACCACTACCTGGTACACCGCTGGTGGTCGTGGTCAATCCGAAAGGCGGGGGCGGTGTCACCCCGGCGACGCTGATGCTGTCGAACATCTTCGGCAGCCATCGCGGACATGGCGTGGTGGCATGGGACAACGCCGAGACTCGCGGAACGCTGGCCGCGCGCGCCGCCAGCGCACCGAAATCGGTGGCAACGACCTGGGACCTGCTGGCTCATGCTGGCGAATTGTGCTCGGCGACGGTCGTGGCCTCGGCCGTGAGCCGGTTCCTGCTCCCGCAGCCGACCAGCGACGAGATCCTGGCTTCTGATCAGTCCAGCAAGCGCCAAGAGATGATCGGTGCCGAGGAGTGCGCGGCGATCCTGGCAGTCCTTCGCCGCCATCGCACGATGGTGCTGGTCGACACCGGCAACAACGACCGCGGTGAGGCGTTCGTGTGGTCGATCGAGCACGCTACTCAGCTGGTCATCCCACTGACCTACCGCCGTGATGCCGCTCACCAGGTGCTGCGCACCCTCGATGGCATCGCCGCGCGAGGCTACAGCGAGCTGGTGCGTGCGGCGGTCGTGGTCTTGGCCGAGGGCACCGCTGCCGATCCCGCCGCCCGCGACGCTGTGCACGAAGCCTTGGCGCGCGCGCAGATCGATCGCATCGTGCATGTGCCTTTCGATTCCGATCTCGCCGGCGGGGACCGCGTCGTGTTCTCTCGCCTTGCCGATGCGACCGTGCGTGCCTGGACGCAGGTGGCGGCGGTGGTCGCCGACGGCATCGCAGAGGAGCTCGCTCACGCCGAGCCTGAGTTGCGCAGCGAGTACGTGCCTCAATCGCGCAGCACCCCTGACGAATTCGATGCCCGGTTGCCGCCACGGATGGCTCAACGCCGTCCAGGAGCGGTCATGGACACGCGGGGGATCTCTGGGCCGGTGCCCTACCGCCGAGCCGGGGAGGCGGCGGGATGAAAGACATCGAATCCGACTGGGAGGCAACGGAGATGAGAACGCGAGCGAGGCGATGGGCACGGGCGGGACGTGTCGTGGTCGCGGCGATCACCGTCGTGGTGTGGACGATGGCCGCGGCGGGGGTCGCCTCCGCCGAGATCGCGAATCCGCTGTCGGGCATCGCCCCGGACTTCGGGCTGTTCGGCGATGCACTCAACACCGCGTGGAAGCGTGTGGTCGCCGCGATCTGGGCGGCGGTGATCATCGGCGCGACCGTGCGCGTGATCATCGGCGCCTACAAGGTACGGCGCGCGAAGAACCGGGGCTACGCGAACGACCTGTCCGAAGGCATGGAGGACTTGCAGGACGCGTTCGTATCCCTCGGTCTGGCCGGTCTGGCGTCGCCGATCGTCGCCGCAGTCTTGTTCGTTGTCGGTGGCTGACTGTCCGGGCGGAAAGAGGGAGATACCAATGAGCGCAACAGGATTCGGTTCCCTGTCTCCAGACAGTGACCAGCAGATGACCGGTGACAGTTCGATGCCTGCAGGGGCGCGGCGCCCGCGTGCCATGGGTGAGCGGCTGCCGTTGTTGTGGATCGCGGCGATCGCGGCGGTGACCGCGATCGTGCTGGTGGTGACCGCGCTGGTCACCGGGCGCACCGACCATGACAACGCCAATGGTGGTCAACCCGACCGGTTTTCGGTGCGGGCCGCGCATGGGCCGACCCGCGTCATCGACAACGTCCCCGTCGGCTACAGCCACGACCAGGAAGGCGCGGCCACAGCAGCGGTGAACGTCGTTCAGGCCCTGGCTCAGGCGGGCCAGGGGCGCATACAGATGAGCACAGTGGTGTCGGCGCTTGTCGCCACGAATCCGGGCCCGGAACTGCGCAAGTCCGTCGATATCAGCGATGGGCGCAGCAACAACGACGATGTGCTCACCGTGCTGCCCGCAGCGGTGACCGTGACCTCGCTGACCGACACGGTCGCCGAGGTATCGGTATGGACGATGGGGGTCTCGCGCGCGTCCATTGGCCCGGGGGATCCGGTGTCGGTAACCACGCTGTGGTCCACAAGCGCGGTGTCGCTGGTGTGGCAGGACGGCGACTGGAAAGCACAGGAGAAATCCGGGCGAGTGGGTCCCACCCCCGACGAAGTGGTCGCACCGAACTCGGGATCACCGCTGACCAAACCCCTCTTGGGCGGCTACTACACCTTCTACGTGAATTGAATCGGACATGAACGACATGCGGCGAACGGCGATGACGGTGCTGATGCTGGTGCTGTCGACGACGCTGCTGGGCGCGTCCGGCGCCAGCGCAGCCCCCGGCACCGGTGCCCCTGGCGCGTCGGCGCAGTCGGCGGGGTCGCTGCCGAAGGGGTTCCCCGACGATCTGAAGAATTTCGTCGGCGGCACCGACGAATTCCGTTCCGGCCCATGGTTTTCCGGGGAGTGCAAGGACCGTGGCGGCGATATGGGGGCCTATATCAACGCCACGATGGCCGTAGAAGACCGGTTGATCTACTGGTCGGCCAGCCCAGACGCGAAAAAGGCGTTGCTCCACAACGGGCTACTACATTCCCAAGGCACGATCAGTCCCACCACCCCGGTCGACCAATACGTCGACGAAGGCCTGGAGCCACCGTACGAGCTGCTGCCCAAGGTATTCCCCGCCGGGGACTCCGCGTACTCCATGCACACCGCATATTGCGCCGACGATCTCAAGCGGTGGTCCACCAGTGAATGGAACGCGTGGGGGTTCCAATGGGCGGGCTCCCCGGACAAACAATCCATGAACGACATCCGCAAGGCCTCCGGATTCGATCGCGTCCCCGCCGAGGCATGGACGTCCCCCTGCGGGGGCCAGGTGCCGAGCAATTACTGCATACACGCATTCTTTGTCGATTGCGATCAGGCCAATCCCTCACCAGATGATCTGCGTCGCTGCATCGCGTGGAATCGTTCGGTCGGGCAACTGTTCACCGGGACCGCGCAATGGTTGCAAGCCAACACATCGTTCTCCGACCGGCTGCGCGAAGCGATCGAGGCCACCCCGCAATTCCGGGTCGACGCCGCATACACCCGCGCCTTCGCATGGTTTTGGGGAACCGCGGTCCCCAACGTCGCGAAATTCGTCGCCGACCCGCAGTCGGTCATCGACGACTGGGCTGATGCGTCCAAGCAAGGCGCGGTGGATCTGGCCTCCAAGGTCCTGACCGGGTTGGCCGATGTCGGCGGGTTCGACCCCAGCGCCGCATGGTTTCTGCGCTGGTATGCACTCTCGACCGGAATCGGAGTCGTCGTCATGGGGTTGATGACGATCCTGGCGCTGTGGCGAGCCTCGGCCAAGGGCGAGACGATCAAGACGATCGCCGGAGACTTGCTCGGGTACGCACCAGCCGGAGTGGTTTTGATGGTGTTCGCGCCGATGCTGGCGCAGATGCTGGTGGAACTGTCGAACGCGTTGTCGCAGGCCATCACTCGCACGTCCGGACCCGATATGGGTCAGATGATCACCAACATCGAGCATTTCACCGGTGAACTGACCGCCCCAGCCATTCCCGGTGGCGTCATCGTGGGACTGATCTTGTTCCTGCTGTTGATCGCCGGTGCGCTCGGTGTGTTCTTCGGATTGCTGATGCACGCCAACGCACTGCCGGTGCTCGCGGTCGCCGCGGGCATCGGGTTCGGCATGTGGGTGCACCCTAAATGGAGACCGAAGGCGCTGCGGCCGGTGCTGGTCTTCATCGGCATCGTGTTCTCCAAACCGCTGCTGTTTCTGCTGCTCGGGGTGGAAAGCGGGCTGATCAACGCTGAGCTCACCGGCCAGTCCACTCTCGAATCCGACACCGGAAACCTCGGCAAACTCGCCATGATCGTGGCGTCGTTCATCGTTGTCGGACTGGCACCGTGGAGCCTGCTCAAGTACGCGCCGCTGTTGCCAACCCGTTCGGACACATCCGGTTTCGGCGCCCACTCCGGATCGCTGCTGGCGGGCACCCTCGGTGGGGTCGCCAGCAGCCGCCTGTTCTACGGCGCAGGTCGTGGTGGATATCGCGACCGCAGTCCCCGCGGCGGCTCCGAATCCAGCAACGGCCGTGGAGGCGGTGGTGATCCAGGCCCGAAATGGCGCACCGCCGGCCGCGGCGACGGCCGTAGCGCCACCGAAGCCCGGTTCGGAGACATGCTCAACCGCCGCACGCGGGCAGGGCGCGGCGGCGGCGCGGCGACGGTGGCGAAAAAGGATGGTGCCGGTGTGGCTTTGGGACGCGGCTTGCTGCGCGGCGCAGGTTCAGCCGCCTCCGGTGCGGCGGCGCTGGCCGTGCCGGTGGCGGCGCAGGCATCGGCGGCGGCACTGAACAAGGCGCGTGCTGCGGCGGAATCAGGTCCCGGAGAAGCGGAGCAGCAGCAATGATCGAGCAGAGAAGCTACATCCTCGGTGGAGAGATCGCGCGCCGATCATGGCTGGGACTGTCCCAACCGGTGATGGCGACGTGGGCGATCGCGATCCTGAGCGCGATCGCGCTGTACATGCTTGCCGGTACCTCGATCTGGACCATCGGCGCAATCATCGTCGGGTTGATCGTCGTGGTCGCGGCGACCATGGAGTGGAACGGGCAGCGCTCCTGGGCATCGCTGCAGCTGCACACCGTGCGCACCTGGGACCGGCGCCGTCGCGGTGAGCACATCTACCGCCATCGCAGCGACCCAGCGTTCGCCAACCCGGACCTGGATCCGGGCTGGGAGCTGCCGCCACCGCTGGGCAATGCCAGGCCGGTCGACGTTTCGGGCACCGGCCTGGATGACATGTTCATCATCCGACACGCCAATCCCGGTGAGCGCACCTATTTTTCGGTTGTTCTCGCCGTTGACGGCGTCGCCAGCGGGCTGCGTGGCGACGCCGCCTACGCCGCCACATCCTCAGCGTTCGGATCGTTCCTGGCGAACATGGCAAAGTCGAGTTCGTTCGTGCGCGGTATCCAGCTCGTTCACCGATCGGTGCCCGCCGATATGACCCCGCACGAACGGTGGGCCGAAGCCCAGGTCGCCACCCTCAGCGACGAACGACTCCTGCCCGCCGTGCAGAGCTACGGGGCGTTGTTGGATGTGCTGACTCCGCTGGCTGAGGAACACCGCGCCTACATCTGTCTCAAGTTCCCCCAAACCGAGACGTTCATGGCCGAGACCGCGCGTGTCGCCAGATCCAAAAAGGCGTCGATCCACGGCGGTATCGCCCAGGTCGTGCGCGACGAAACCGAACGCACCGCAAGGCTTTTGGCGATGGCGGGAATGGGTGCGGTCGAGGTGTACGGCGAGCGGCGAGCCTGCGCGGTGTTCCGGGCCTGCATCGATCCCGACCTCAAACTCGCCCGCCACCGCGACGCGGTCTGGGACTCCTGCTGGCCCAGCTATGTCGGCGGCCGCGACTCGGTAGCGATCACACCCGATCGGCGGTGGCGAACCCGCGTCGGGTTCATCCCGCCGCGCGCGATCGAACCGGTGCCACTGGGGCCACTGTGGCTGGCGCCGCTGCTGACCGGGGTCGACGCCGACCCTGGGGACGAGGACACCGCACCGATGCCCACGATCAGAACTATCAGCGTGCGTATCGATTTCGTCCCCGCACCCAAAGCGCGAGCCGCTGCCCGCGGTGACTTCACCGCCGACGAAGCCCGCAAGGTCAAAGAGAGCCGGAAAGGGAAAATCGACGACGGCAGCAGCGACGTATTGCTGTCGGCATCCGACCGCCGAAGGCAAGACCTGATGCCCGGCTCCGGACACCACGGCGCGATCTATGCCGTAGCCGTCGCGGTCACCGGACGCGACAAAGAAGATCTGGAACGTGCCTGCTTGCGGGTCAGCGAAGCCGCCGGTGACTCCGCCATCGGCGAAATCGACTGGGCCGACGACGATCACGATATCGCCCTGTTCGCCACCCTCCCACTCGGGCGAGGCCTGGCCCCGACGTCCTACACCCGGTGACGGAAAAGGGGCGAGCACAACAATGACCGGCACCATCACCTCACCAGCACCGACCACCACCCCCGCGCCGCAACGCCGCAAACGCAGCCTCACCCGGCGCCTACTCGGGGTCGGCCTCCGCGGTGACACACCTGTCCGTACCCACGAATCAGAAAAAGCGACAGCGGGGCAGGAGGTTGCGCGACGGCCAACCCCGCGGCGACGCCGATGGCTGGACAAGCTCGGCTGGTACGAGCCGCGCCCAGAAGGGGCATGGACGACCACGCGCCAGGCCGAAGGTCTCAACCTGGCCACCAGCCGCCGCTCCGTCCGCCAGGAAGGTGTGGCGGCCGGGCTCAACAAGATCTCGCAGGAACTGGAAATCCTCGATCCGTTCGCCCTCTACGGCGAGGAGATCTCCGGGATCAATGTGTGCCTGATCGGTGATATCGGCCGCGGCAAGTCCGCATTGATCAAATCAGCATTCTGTCTGCGCCAGTTGGTCGCCGGCCGGCAGGCCGTCATCTTCGATAAGAAGCCACAAAGCGGGCGAGGGGAGTACACACCACTGGCCCGCGCTCTGGGAGCGGCCTCGATTCGATTCCAAACCGGCGGCGGTGGCGCCTGCGTCAACCTCCTCGATCCAGCAATCAGCACCGGCGGCGATCACTCCGGCGGCCTCGACGGTGTCGTCCCCGCCGGACAAGAAGCGCTCGTGCTCGCGGTACTCGAGGACAGCATGGGCCGATCCCTCGATGAACGCGAAAAAGCTGCCGTCGGTGCGGCTTTGGAAGTTGTCAACGCCGAGGCACGCACGCGGGGACGCGCGCCGGTGATTCGCGAGCTGGCGATGCGGCTGCTGGATCCTCGTCCCGGCGACGGCACCGTGTTCGGCGACCGGTGGGCCGAGCGGGCAGCCGAATGGGGACTCGAGCCCGGCCTGGCGCTGTTGCGGTTGGCCGACCGCGATCTCAAGGGGCTGGTCGACCAAGAGACCAGCCCCGAGGTGCGTGACGCGCTCGAAGACCACAGCCTGGTGCATTTCGACCTGTCCGCGTTGCCGACCGACGGACCCGCACTGCGGATCGTGATGACCGTCATCAATACCTGGCTGGCCAACCGGTTGGCGGCGCGCTCGTCACGGTTCCAACAGACCGTACTCATCGTCGAAGAGGGATGGCACGTCGCCCAAGGCTCGACCGGCGCGGTGTTCCAGGCGAATATGAAGCTCTCCCGCGGTCTGGGCATGGCCACCGTGAGCGCCTTCCACCACATCAGCGACCTACCCGAGAACTCACCGGCGCGCGCGTTGATGCAGGAAGCCAGCATCGTCGTCCTCTACGGCCAAGACCGCGAGGACGACGTCCGAGAGACCGTACGCATGTACCGGCTGCCGCCCGGCACCGAGGAAGCGCTGATGCGGCTGGGACGCGGCCACGCCCTGGTCAAGATCGGCAACCGCGATCCGTTTCTCCTCGAACACATCCGGTCCCCGCACGAAATCGTGCTCACCGACACCGATTCCGCCGTGAAAGGACAGCCAGCATGAGCAGATCACGCCGTTCAGGACGACTTATGCAACACCGTGCCCACATTCCGGACGCACACCGGCATCGAGGAAGCGCCCAGACGCCAGGAACACACGCACGCGCCGGTCGAGATCGGCAAACGCTGTGAAAAGGGACAGACAGCAAGAGCCGTTCAATCGCCCACGCGGGCGCAGCGGAGCACCCGCAGCCGGTCCCCCGGGCAGAGCGCGCGTCCGGGGCAGAGACACCAGACCCATCCGAAGGCGGGCGAGCGCCACGGATGTGGTCGTACTCGGTACTGCTGATCAGCGATATTCACCTGGGCGCTGCGACCCGCTCGTTCCGGGGCTTGATGTGCCTACACCGATCGAGGATGTGGCGAGTCTTGGTCCGGCGGACCGGATTCGGCGAGTAATCGCATTGCGTGAACAGTCGGATTCGATTCTGGCCGCCGCGCTCGACACCCATCTCGGTGATCGCCGTTTGGTGGCGAGGTGTGTGTTGTTCTCCGGCGGAAACGATTCGACGGTCCTCGCGCACATGGTTCGCCATCGGGTGACACATGCGATCCACTGCAACACGACTATCGGTGTCAAGGAAACCCACCAGTTCGTGCGCGACACCTGCACCGAGTGGGGTTTGCCGCTGATCGAGGAGTACCCGCCCCAGACCTACCGGCAGCTGGTGATCGAACGGGGCTTCCCGGGCCCGGCCATGCATCTGCTGATGTATCAGCGGTTGAAGGAACGCGGGCTGCGGCAGGCCAGGCGAAAGCTGGTCACCGACGGTCGCAAAGAGCGGGTTCTGTTCATCGCGGGACGACGCCGTCAAGAGTCCGCCAGACGCGCTGATATCCCTTTGTATGAGCGGGTCGATTCGGTTATTTGGGCCTCACCGCTGGCCAACTGGACCACATTGGACTTGAACACCTACCGGCAAGTCCACGGCGATGTTCCTCGGAACCCGGTAAGCGCAGCACTGCACATGTCTGGGGACTGCTTGTGCGGAGCTTTCGCGAAACCTGGCGAGCTGGAAGAGATTCGGTGGTGGTACCCCGACACCGGCGCCGAGCTCGACGACATTGCCGCAGCGGTGACTGCCGCTGGGCACCGTGCACCCTACAACCGATGGGGGCATGGCAGTGGTCGGCGGTCACGGTCTGGGCGGCTATGCGGCACTTGCGGTCTCACGCGGGTCGATCCGAGCGCGAAGGACACCGCATCAGCCCAGTCGCACCAATCGTCGTGCACCGCAGGACATGACGCGGCGAATGCCGATCCTCGACGTGTCCGCGCAGCAGATCATGGCGGCGCCCGGCCTCCTAGGAGGAGCCAGTGAGAGACCGAGATTCCCGCGAAGACATGCCGATCGCGCCTGTGCGCGAGCGATCTCTGCTCCCTGCGGGCATGGAGCTGTCCGTATTCCTCGGCGTAGTCGCGCTGGCAGGCATTCTCGGCGGCGGAGCCCTATCGGGTGTCCTGTCGGGGCACGGTATTCCCGCCCCCGGGTGGCACGGCATCGGCCACACGATCAGGGCACTGCTCGACAACCCCGCCGATCCGGCCGCTGCATGGCCGAGCGACCCACGACCGGGGCCAGCGTGGCTGACCTGGACGTGCATGATGCTGGTCGCTGTCGGCGTCGCCTCCGCAATGGCGATCCTGCGAGCCGAATACGATATGCGCCGCCGACACCGTCGCAAGCGCTCTGGGATGGCCACCGGCTCGGATCTGCGTCGCGCCGGCTTGGATGGGCGAAGCGCGGTCGACAAGGCCGTCAACGAGTTCCCCGAACTCGCCGACCGTAGCCAACTCCCGTTGCCAAAGCGGCTATCAGGCAGGTGGAGGCGATGAGCCCGCTGCCACGTTTCACCTCTCGGCGTCGGCTGGACCCCACGAGAATGGCGGTCGCTCTCGGGGCGCTGGTCGAGAACCCCCGTGAGATGGTCTATCTGCAGCATCGTGACGCCGTCCTGGTCGAAGGCCCTACCGGATCGGGCAAAACCTGGCGAATCGCCTACCAACTCGTCGATGGCGCACCAGGATTCGTGCTGGCCACGACCACCAAGAGTCGTGATGTCCTCGGTGCCACCATCGCCGACCGCGCCGACGTCGGCGCGGTGGCGGTCTTCGATCCCGAAGACCTCACCGGCTGGCCTGCACGGATCCGCTGGTCGGTCTTGGCGGGTTGCGAAGATCCCGACACCGCGATCCGGCGGGCAGCCGCGATGGCCAGGGCGATGCCGATGGAAGGAGCGCGGAACTCCGGCTACTTCGAGGCGAAGGCTGCCACTTTGCTGCGTTGCTATCTGCACGCCGGTGCCGTGGAGAAGATCCGCATTCGTGAGGTCCGCAAGTGGGTGTCCTCGCGCACGACCACCGTTGCGCGCGAGATCCTGGCCCGCACTCTGCCGGATTGGGCCGCAGAGCTCGAACAGATCCTCGACTCGGCCTCGGAATCCTCTGATGATGTCATCGCCGCAGCGGCAAGGCTTCTCGAACCACTCGCATCGCCGAAGCTCATGTCGGCTATCGATGTGCCCCAAGACGAATCCTTCGACATCGCGCCGTTTGTTCTCGATCCCACCCGGCGAAACACCCTCTACTTGGTGTCCAAAGGAACATCAGGATCGATGGCGCCCTTCGTTGCCGCGCTGGCCGCCGAGGTCCACCACATCGCTGACCGCGCGTCGCAGAAGCACCCCTCTGGGCGGCTCGATCCGCCCGTGCGGCTGGTCTTGGACGAGGTGAACAACGTCGCGCCGATCCCGGACCTGCCCGCGATCTTCTCCGATTCCGGCGGCCGCGGGATAACGACGTGGGCGTTCGCGCACAACCAACGACAGAACCAACAGCGGTGGGGCGACCATGGCGGATTGATGCTGGCCTACTCGGCACCGGCGCTGCTGATCCTGCCCGGGATGCGTGGTGACGAACTCGGCGAAATCTCGCGGCTCATCGGCAATCGCAAGGAATGGCGGGCCACCATCGGCCGCGGCAGCCCCGCCTACCAGCTGCACGATGAACCGGTGATGACCGCCGCCGAGCTGCGGGAAATGGACACCGACGAGGCGCTGCTGCTCTACCGCAACGCCCGCCCGATGAAAGTCCAGCTACCCACGGTGTGGCAGGTGCCGGAAACGAAGCGGCGCGTGGAGGCATCACTTCGCGAGTTCGACACCGTCATCACCTCCGGCCGCGTGCCAACGAAGTACCGACACGAACAATCCACCATCCTCAGCAAAGGCAAGCAATGACCAGCGCCGAAACATCGACTTCCGAAACCGGCAGCGCCGCAACCCAACTGGTGCCGTGCCGGTTCTCCTGGGACGAACTCGACTCACACGATGCACGAGACCTGTGGAAGGAACTGATCGAGTGGGTGAACTGGTTGCGCGCGACCTACCAAACCGACACCAAGATCAAGCCGTGCTGGTACCGGCATCGGCCTGCCCGTGAAGAGTTGACCGCGCTGATGGTCTCGCACAAGGCGGTCTATCGGACCGATCCAGAATCGGCGGAGACCTACCGCGAAGATCTGACCGCCTGGCACACCCAGTGGCTGCGTTCGAGCCTGGACGCATTGGCGAGGATGATGGCCGACTGCACCCGCGACGGCTGCGCCCACGTCAAACCGCAAGCCATAGTGGTCGACCCGGAGATGGATCAGTTCGTCACCGATGATGTCGGTCGACGCTCGAACACCGGCGCGCCGGCCTCCGGATCGGCGGTGGGGAGCCGATGACGGTGTCGGAAAAGATGGCCGCTCGCCTACGTCACGGACAAGCTCACTCGCATCCACTGACAGCCGATGACCGCCCATGTGTGGACTTCGGCGGGGTCGCATGGTCGGAAGACCTGGCAACCAAGACTTGGGCAGAGGGCGCGGACGGATAGATATCGATGACCACGCACGCGCTCACCTCACCTGTCGCGACAGCGGCAGGACGTGGCAGCGTGCGACCAGGCCGCGGACCCGACGATCCGCGCTGCGATGCGTACAGCCACCAGCGCATGCGCGCCGCCTGGTCGCGGTCCGCCACCCCGGCGGCCACCAGGAACTCCGTCGCGGCGTCCCCTCCGCCGTGGCGACCTGGTGGCCGCCGATCCCAATGCCCCTGTGCCACTACGACATCGGTGCCTTTCCTGCGAGACATTCGGCATTCGCTACCCGCGACTCCTCGTGCATCGATCACCAAGATTTATCGACACAGTCGAGCCCTTCAGCCGCTTCGACGGCCCCGCGGGCCGAACAAGGATTCTGGGCTGTCGTCGCGTCCAGACCCATCACCGCCAGCAGGCACGCCGCAACGCCGCAGCAATACACCAGCTCCTACACGCTCCGGTGTGCGAGGCCATCACCGATCTCGATCGGTACCGGGCGGCAGCCCAGCGAATCCGCTTCCTCGACAACGGAACTCCGCCGCCTGCGGCCGCCGCAGCGCGGTCGGCGGTGGCGGCTGTGTCGACTTGCACGTCGCTGGCCACGCGCCGAGTCCTACATCGACCCCGCCGCGCCTGCTGCTACTGCTCAGGACCTAGCCCCGGAAGGAACCCACGATGGCATCTGAAGCCGCCCCCTCGGCCACCCCCAGTAGTTCGCCAGGTGAACCCCGGCGCAGCCAAGCCGTGGGCTTGGTCCAGCGGCTCGCCTACCTGCTCGTCGCGCTGGCGATGAACCGCGCCGCCCGACAGATCCGCGAGCGACAAGAAGCCCTCAGCCGCATCCCCGACGGTGACGACGCCGCGTTGGCGCGCCACGCCGAGAAGGTCACCGCCCAGCGCGCAGCCGCCGAGACACGGCTTCGGGGGTTGAGTTTCGCTGCGCCGCGCGAATACATCGCCGCCGCGTTGGTCGACGCGCTGACCTGGAGTGACAGTTCACCGATCGCCGCGAAGGCTCTCGAAGACCTCGTGGAGTTCTATGACCGCGAATTCGGGCTCAAGATCAACCCCTCCGGGCGCACCCTCACCGTGGACCCCGACTACCCCGCCAGCGACATCCAGACCGCGATGGAAGACAACGCAACCTGGCTGCGCCAGCAATCAGCGGCCGCCGCGGTCACCACCCTGATCACCCTGTCCCCGCTACCGGCCCCCGTCCAATCCCAAGTCAACGAGCTCGTCACCGCCTGGTCGGGACCTCACATGGACTCCACCGCACTGACCCCGGCAGCGATCGCGCAACGCCGCGACGAGTTGGGAGCCCACCTCGAGAACACCCCACTCAGCGACCACGACCGCGCCGAAGCCCTGTTCCTGGTCGACTACCTCACCGCCCGCGTCGGCGACCAACACCACCACAGTGTCGACCTGCTCGACACAGCACCGGTATTCGTGCCGACCCCCGCGGCGCAACCCTCACCGAACCCCGCGACCGCTTCCTACGCAGCCGATCCGGCCACCACACCATCACCGACCAGCGGGCAGCCCGAACAGCCTGTGACGCAGGCTCCCTCAGCCTCGACCTCTGCGTCGCGATCAGATCCAGCAGCGGGGTCCTTCCCGAGCGAAGGCGGCGGAAGTCCCCAAGCAGCGCCCCGTGATGGGGGAGCGGGTCCGGATGCAACACTGCCCCAAGACAATTCGGGGCCTCCCACCCGACCGCCGGCCGCTGTAGCGGATTCCGCACGCGCCGACGCCCCCAACCCTGCCCAGCCACCGCGCCCGGATGCGGTCGATGAAGCCTCATCCGCGAGGGCGGATGCGGTGGGTGTGGATCGCGCGGAGTTGACCGGCCAGTTGCGCGAGTACCTCGCCAACATCAAGAAGCTGCACGGCATCGCCGACGCTCTCTGCGACGACCTGACGCTCACCATCACCGACGATATGCACCAGCTCACCGATGCGTTGCGCATCCAGCGTCACCAACTACTCGACCTCGCCGACCACGGTCCCGGGCTGGCGCCGATCGAACGCACGCAGATCCGCGCGGTCCTCTATGACATCGACACCGGCAAAACCGAACTGCCCACACTGCTGTGGGTGGAGGAAAGCTCCAAACGCAGCGCCGATGAATACCTGCACCGCGCCCGAGGACGCGAGATCGCCGCCACCGCGCTCGCCCGAGTCACCGAAACCCTCGACAATGCCAAGGTATTCGCCCCCACCGATCCACCGGAGATGGCCTGGCTGCCTTTTACTGTGCGCGCACCCCTGCAAACGATGCTCGACGCGTGTCGCGAAGAAACCGGACCCGTCGAGCAGCGCCGCGACCAGTACTTCAGTGCCGCCGACAAGCTGGGCCAACACCTGAGCGATCTAGGCGTCGACGAAGACACCCGCGACCGGATCGCGACATTCATTCACACCGATATGCCCAACCCGCGGTTCGCGCAACGGCCAGACCGCGTCGCGCGGCGGTTCACCGCGATGCTCGCAGACACCGGCGTGCTCATAACCCCCGACCACGAAGCCGTCACCGCCTCACTACAACAACTCAGCGAGATCATCGAAGCGGTCGCCGCCGGTACGGGCCGCCGCGACCGGCTGCTGCGCGACTATCAGGCCGCCATGGACACCCTCGGCCAGCACCTCGTCGCGGCCGGAGCTGAGCACCCCATCCGCTCCGAGATCCGCAGCACCATCGACAACCACGCCCGCGACGCGGCCGCGCACGCCGTCAAGGGCAGCGATCGCCGCGCACGCTGGGCCGAACGCGCCGTATCCGCCACCGAGCATCCGCGCACACAAGGCCCATCGCCCAACACCTCCGAGCACCCCTCGACCTCATCGGCGTCGGGATCGGACACGCGCACGACGCGGCAGCGCACCTACAACCGAGCCCAACGCAGCAAAAAGTTCTGGCAGCAGCACTTCCGCGTCCGGCCCGACACCAATCAACACACCCGGGCCTGAGCCGCGTCAGGCATCGTCAGCGAAGGACACCCTGTGACCGACATCCGCGCAGACCTACCGACATCGCCTGTGGCAGAAACGATCCTGCACCGGTGGTGCCCTCCGAGTCAGCGCGGCGGCCGCTACCGCGCGCTGCTGCAAACCCTCGACCCCACCTACACATGGGTGCAAACCGAGCACAGCGAGCGCTTCGCTACCACGTGGTTGGCGCGGCGCTGGCTGCAGCACCACAGCTGTCACGCCGGCGACCGTTCACCGAGCACACCGCGTCGCGCCACGATCGACGAAATGGATGGCGATCGCCTGGCGCGCCCGGGGATCTATGAGGCGTGCGGGCCAGCCCTCGATGTCGTGGCCACGTTGACGGTGCTGGCCGATGTCCGCCCCGATTGTTCTCCGGTCACCGGCCACTGCGGCACCGACGGGAAGGTCTTGTTCTCCCTCATCGAGGAATACGAATGGTGCCTCGCACAGCTGCGCAGCAACTCCGATCCCATTCTGTACCGCTATCGCGCGGTGCTGCGCAACGACATCGGTGCCGTGCTGGCCACGGGAGCGATCTCCACCGCTGCCCACGAACACGCCAGCATCCGGCTACACCGGGCCGACCTGACCCGCTTGATATGTGACGACGGCGCCTTTCGGGCGGTCATCGACCGCGTCACCACCGGGCACCCTGAATCTGTCCCGGTCCTGGCAACCGTGCGCCGCCTCGCCGATGAACGCTTCGCCAGTGCTCGCCATGCCCGCGAATACCTCATCCACACACTCGGTTCCGAAGCCACACCCGCCAACGGCGCCGACCCGGCCGCGCTGCATGCCGAGGTTATCGACACCCGCACCGACCCGCACGTCGCGGTGTATACGGTCACCGGCACCGCCACCTCGATCCAGGACGAACTCCTGGCTGTCACCGACTTCGACGGCACTTACCTACTGGGCATCCCCGAACTCGACGAACGACTGCTGACCGCGTTGGTCGCCGACTACCGCCACAGCGCCGCAACACTTCTCGACCTCGCCACGAGCCAAAACCCCATCGACCTCGGCACCGACCCGCACTGGCAGACCCGTCTGTACAGCCACCAGCAACGTCGCCGCGAAATCACCGCCATGCTCACCGAACCCAGCATTGCCGAGCACACCGGGATCGTCACCGCGCAACTCCTCGCCGCCGACGCCCCGCTAGGCATCCACCTTCGCGGGTCCTTCGCCGACACCGACCGACCCCCGTGAACCCGAACTAGCGCCGTGCGGGCACGCGGCGACCGCCACCACCAAAACAGCCCCCTACAGCCGTAGCTGATCACCGTCCCCTCTTCTCGGAAACAGGAGCAACCACATGGCAGAACCATCAACCCGCATCCACCGCTCGCTTCCCGCGCCCCTCGCACCGCCATCGACCGGGCGCTCCCCAACCCTGGCAAGGACGCCATCGTGACCGAGCCCTCCGCACCCGCGAACCAGTTCGGTCGCATCTCCCGGCGACCGATACCCAGCGATTCCGAAGTTCTGGATGCAGCTCGGCAAATACTGCGCGAATACCACGCCGACCCCGTTGACGTCTATGGTGATGTGGCGGTTCGCCGCGACCTCTACATCTTGGACCGGCTCGACGAAACCTTGCTGCCACTAGCGGATTCGCGTGCTTACGAACGCCACACCCTCGGGGTGCTGGTCGGGGATCGACGTCACGCGTTCGGTGAGTGGCTGCGCGAACTGCGCCTCACCGAAGCCATCTCACTGGCTGACCACATCGAGGGATTCACCACCGTCACGCCGTCGGAGGTCGAGACCTCCGTAGCGATCATCGCCAGTGTGCGCAAGCAGCGGTTCGAATCGACCGCGGAATTGGTGGATCGCTACCGGTATCTACGCGCCGCCGACGCTGAAATCCGCACCCGCATCCGGGTTGGCCTGACCCACCCCGACACCCCGCTGAACGGGCTTGCGCTGACACACGCCTACCAAGCCCTCGACCGAGCGTTCGTTTCCGGCGCGTCAGGGTTGAGTCGTTTCGAACAGCGATGTGTCCTGGATTGGGCGCGCACCGACCTCGACCTCACCGACCGCTCCGAGGCCGATCTGCTGGCGCTGCTGGACCCACCCGGCGACGGCCCGCACATCCCGATCCCGCGCTCGATCACCGGGGCTCAACTCGCCGATCAGGTCGATGAACTGCGGGTGTGGCGGCGACTGATGACCGACGAACCCCCATACCCCTATTCGGTCCGTTTCGCCGCAGGGACGCGACGGTCAGAGGCGACGTCTCGGGCCAGCGAGACCGAAACCCGGCACTGGCTCGCCGAGATGGCCGAACGATCGGGGCCCGACGAACTCGTGCACGCCACCGTCTTCCGGGTCGACCCAGCCACCGGAGAACAACGCCTGTGCACGCAGATCGAAGCGATGCCCGCCGCCGAATTCACCCGACACCTGCAACTGCTGGCCCACGCCGAGGCCGCGCCGGCTCCCACCGGCGACTACAGCACCGACAACCGACAGCTGCAGGACATGCTGTCGCAATACAGCCGGGCCACCGGTCAACTCAACGACCCACGACGCGCGTCGGTGGCATTCGAGACCATCATCCACCACGACAACCTGCGCCATCAGATCATCGAATTCGCCTACGCGGCAGGCCTTCCCCACGCCGATCGCCACATCAACGACATCGACGCGCGGCAACGCCTATTCCGCGAGCCCCGCGCCGAGGTGTCGTTCCTCGATCAACGCCTCACCCACCTCAACGAGCAACTCGATACCCTGCGCGCGGCCGGACGCGTCGATGTGACCCCACCGGAATCCAAGGACCTCCACTTCACCGCCGGGTCCTGGTCCGACGACGAGCTCGGACCGTGGTTCCTCACCGCATGGAGCGCCATACCCACCGACCTGAGCGACAACACCCGCTACTTCACCACCGTGGAAGAGCTCGTCGATCACTTCCCCGTCACACCCGCCGCAGCACAACAGCTCGCCGAGCTGGAATCCCAGCTCGCACACGCCCAAGCATTGGTCGATGTCACGCGCGCGCACCTCGACACGATCCGCCACGCCACCCCCGTCACCTCCAGCGCCACGGCAACCACCACGCCCACAACCACCGCCGGGAACAGCCCACCCCGCACCACGGCGCTGGACCGAGTCAGCCAGCCCGCACACAACGCCACCGCCCAGGCACCCGCACCACCACAACCGGCCGCGATCGCCTGGACCCCACAACAAAGGCGCGGCATCCGAGCAAGTCTGCCCACCAGAGCTCAGGGCCCGCGTCGCCTCGGGACCTGAAGTCGACTAACGAAATTGGATTGTCAGACAACATGATTCGACAAGGGAGGCACCCACGATGACGACACCCGCGTTTGCGTGCCGCGACACCGCGCACCCCGATGCAGGAACCGTCGCTCAGCCGGCGGAATTGGTCGAACGCGGCGATCGGACCGCCGTCCACCACGCCGCCTCCGATACCGCACTGGAGCAGCACGCTCTGATTCGCCCAGTCCAGCTTCACTATCCGATCGCACCGACCCCAGTGAGATTCGTGGCGATCAGGAGGCATCGCTGATGACCACACCCACACCCGCTGGGCCTGAACCTTCACCATCTGCCCCAACCTGGGCACCGAGCTCCGGGTTCGTCCTAGGGGATATGCGGATCGCCATCGACCAATATCAGCGCCTCCTTGCCGAATTCGCGGATCTGACCTCGGAATTCCATGCCCAGCTTCAACTCGACCTCGACGGGGCGTGGGCTCGGCTGGTCGAACTCGTGGCAACCGTGCCCGAGCAACGCGATGCCGTTGATGCGGTCATCGCCGAGATCATCGACGCGCCCGACACCGAGCATGACCCGCTGTATCGCTGGCCGAGCGTCGCCGACATCGCCGCGCGCACTCGCGCTGTCATCGACAGCCACGGTGATCCCGACATCACTCCACCCACACTCGATGACCTGGCGCGGCTGTATCAGCTGACCTGGGTCGTCCGCGACGAGACCGCACCGCAAGACCAGGACGCGCTCTTCCAACTCATCGTGGCCCAGCAACAACACATCCAGCGGTTCCTCGCCAGCCAGCCCACCATGGCAGGCCACGAGAAATATGGTCTGCTCCAACAGATCGATCGGCTACGTACCGATGCGGATGCGGTACTGCCCCAACGGTTGTCGAACTTCGAGGACTGGCGATACGGCTTGGACCCCTTCGACCTGACCGGGATACAGATGCCCGGTGATGTCAGTGTGCACGACAGCACTGACCCCAACACGCGCTACTTCGTCTACGCAGGACGAGCGGTTACCGTCGCCATCGAGGGCTGCGCCTACGAGGTTCGGGGCAATCCTCGCTGGGCATATCCCACCGCACCTACCTTCGCCGATGCCGCCCAGATCGCGCTCGGCAGGATCGCGGAATGGCGTGCCGCCGGACTCGGACTTCAACATCGTCGTGATGGCCTCTACCGCGCCGAGACCTACAACCGCGGGTGGCAGGGTGTGGACCGGATCGACGGCGATCTGCGCATCACACATGAGCTGTATCGCGCGGCCGTCGACCGCCTGGATAACCTCTCCCACATCGTCGCCCGCTGCGGGCTTGACGTCGACACCCTGCTGAGCCCAGCTGCCCACGCCGACACCAGCATCGGCATGCGAGCGCGCATCGACTCCATCGCAACCACACTGCGCGCCCGCGCCGACACTTTCGACTCCATCGTTGCCGCCCGCGCCGGCGCGGCGGTCGGCGACGACCAAATGGCTCACCGGCGCAGCAGCAACCTCACCCGCGACGCACGACGCCTGCGCCGCCTGGCCACACGCATCAGCAAAGGCCCGCAGCGCGTCGAACCTGGCGACTTCATCATCACCTTCCGCAACGCGATCAACAACTACGGCAGGGAAACCGCCATCCGCCGCGACCTCGAATCCGCGATGGAGCATGCACGAAACCATCACCCCTTCAACAACACCCGGGTGTACGTCGAGAAGGTCCTCAGCGTGCACTACGACGGACCTCGCATCGAAACCGTCCATATCTCACCCACCCGCACACCGCCAAAGTCCATCCGGCCCAGGCGAACACCACCGCGCCTGACCGATGCCTCCAGCCGGGCCGCCCGAAATGTGCTTCCACCGCAGCCCCGGGTCCGGAAGCCACGACTATGACTCGGGCCGGGCGCATCCCCGACCGCGAAATCGCTGCGGTGCGAGAGGGATCGTTGATCGACACCGTCATCGGCGCCTACGTCGAGCTGCGACCGGCCGGAGCTGACAGCCTCAAAGGGTTGTGCCCCTTCCACGTCGAAGAAACCCCGTCGTTCCACGTGCGCCCCGACCGTGGCCTGTTCCACTGCTTCGGTTGCGGACAAGGCGGCGACGTGTTCACTTTCCTGCAGAAAATTGAGCACCTCGACTTCCCCGACGCCGTCGCGTTGGCCGCACACCGCATCGGGCACCACCTGCGCTACGAAGGCGGCGGCGCCTCGGCCGCGGCGCGGCGCGGCACCCGCGAACGGCTTATCGCCGCCAACGCCGCCGCCGCCCAGTTCTACAAGACACGACTCAACACCGACACTGATGCCGCCGTCGCACGTGCCTACCTCATCGACCGCGACTTCGACGCTGGGATCGTCGACGCCTTCGGCTGCGGATTCGCACCCACCGCCTGGGACGCGCTCACCAAACATCTGCTCCAGCAAGGATTCTCGATCCAAGAACTGGAAGCCGCCGGACTGTCGCGGCCCGGGCGCCGCGGACCGATCGACCGGTTCCGCGCCAGGCTGCTCTGGCCGATCCGCAATGCCAGCGGTGAAGTCCTCGGCTTCGGCGCGCGGCGGCTGTTCGACGAGGACCGCGTCGAAGCCAAATACCTCAACACCCCCGAAACCGTGCTGTACAAGAAATCGCAGGTACTCTTCGGCATCGATCACGCCCGCCGCCCCATCGGCGACACCCACCAAGCCGTCGTCGTGGAGGGCTACACCGACGTGATGGCCATGCACGCAGCCGGAATCACCAACACCATCGCCGCGTGCGGCACCGCCTTCGGTGAACACCACCTCTATGCCCTGCGGCGGATGCTGCACGACGACAGTCCATGGCGCGCCGAAATCGTCTACTGCTTCGACGGAGACGCCGCCGGAATCAAAGCCGCCACACATGCCCTGACCCATGTGAAAGCCACACCTGGGCGATCCTCGGTCGCGATCGTTCCCGACAACCAAGACCCTTGCGAACTGCGCCAGCGGGACGGCGACGTGGGCTTGCACGATCTGCTCCAATCACGCACCGCCCTGGTCGGATACGTGCTGCGCGCCGCGATCACAGAACACGACATCGACACCGTCGAAGGCCGCATCGCAGCCATGCACCACGGCACCGCCCTGCTCAACGACCTCACGGATCCGGTCATCCGTGGCGAATACGCCCGTCAACTCGCACGATGGATCGGCATCGACCCCGACGCCGCGCTACAGCCCAACCACGCGTACGGCCACGAGACCACCGCGCCGACCAAGGACGCGCCCGACGGACGGGCCCACGCGCCCGGCGACAACCGGATTCGATGGCAGCGCACTGCAATACAAGCCGCCCTGCAGCATCCCGTGCTTGCCGCTCAACACGGATTTGACGACGTACCCGTCGGCGTATTCGATCACCCGCTCTACTCGCGGCTGTATCGAGCGATTGCCGATATCGGCGGTGTCCAGGCCGCGCCAGCCAACACCGCAATATGGCTCGACACCATCACCAAACAACTGGGCACCGACACCGCACCGGTCGCCGAACTGATCATCGAACCACTACCCATCCCAGGTGCCGAACCAGGCGCCTATCTGCGCGCCGTGTTCACCATAGTCACCGCCCAACACCTCGAAACGCACGCGGAAACACTACGCCGAGAACTGGACTCGGTCTCCGTGCTCGACAATCCCGACCGCATTCACGAGCTGATAGCGGCAATCCAGAAGACCGAGCAACGCCGACACGAACTATTAGCGGTGCGCACGGAGCCGTCACCTGCTTCACCTTCGACATCCACAACCGCGCCGAGATTTCAGATTGCCGCTGACAACGCCCGAACCGCGAGGCACCAACCAGCAACCGCCCGTACAAACCCGCGATTCAGAAGGCCGCGGCTCTGACCGAAATCGAAAGAGCGCCTTCAGAGATCGAGGTCAGCGTCTCTTCAGGTTCGGGCACCTCCGCACGCACGCCCGCTGCACCGTTGGTGGTATCGATCTTGTTGCGGCCCGCGCTGGTCACGGCGTTTGGGAACTGGACGGCGAATGAAACCTCCGCCCAGGGTGACAAGCTGTTTCGGAAAGCTCAGTAGGCCAATCTGTTTCGTCGATCCCTGGGGAATACCCGACACACCACCGAGGCCGTTGCGTTGACTATGCGCGGTCAGTAGGCTCGCGCGCATTCGGATTCACCCGAGGGGCGCCGCCCGGCAGGTGCCCTGGAGTGCCGCTTGATGTCTGCTGTGTCACCTGAGAGTCCTGTGTTTCCAATCAAGATCCGCCACTGCCGGAGGCAGGACCTTGGTTCAACCAGACGAATTCTGGTCGAGCTGAGGGCTTGCCCGCTCTGTCTCGGCTGGAGGCTAGGAGACGGAACGCAGTGGAATTCATCGTGGCTGCCACCCTTACGGCGATTGCCGCCGCATTTAAGCCTGCATCTGCCGCTGCATGGCGGACAGCCGTTTCGATCTACGCCTTGCGCGACTCGAAGCCGTTTGAGCGCCCGGCGATCATCCGCGAACTCGCCAGGCTTTTGGGCGTGGAGGTCTGTAGCCAAAGGGCAAGCGGTAGTACGCTGGGAATCTCTCGGGCCGAGAAGATCAAGGGGAGGCTCCGGCAGATGTCGAATGTAGTCCAGCAACGCAATTGCCCATCATGGTGTGCACGCCACCACGACCCCGACGAACCCGACGGCGGGCACTTCCACTTCGCGGAGGACGAAACTATCCGCGTCGCCGACCGCGCCAATCCCACACGTGTGGGGCTCGCCCGGTCAGATAGCCCGGCAGGGGAACAACTCACCACCATTGTCATGGACGTGGGGGACGGCGGCCACGAGATGACCGTCAGCGAGGCCGCCCAACTCGCTAGTCTGCTGCTCGCTCAGGTCGCCCGCGCTATCGGCAATTGACGTCGTCCTCTTGCCGGAGTTGGTCGCATTCCGCACATCAACGCGGCAAACCGGTGCGACCATGGATGTGTTGCGTAACCGATGTCGGGAGCTGGCGAAGGCGTAGCAGCGGCCGGACGCCAGTTTGTCCTTCCTTCTCTCTGGGATGACCCAGACTTCGGCGGGCCTCAGCACAACGAGCCGCTACTGCATCAAGCTCGCGTCAGGCTCGCCCGCGTCGGGAGCCGGAACGTGAGGCCATGCCCACGTGGCCGACAACAACCCACACAAACACCAGGCGCCCTGTTATCCGGCCGTTGGGTTGGTGCCCGGCCGCCGCAAAGGACCGCGAAGCGGCCGACATGCTACAGCAACTTCGCTGCTGTGACTTCGTACTGATTGTCGCGGTCTGTGGAGCTCGAGTTCTGGAAGCAGCGGACGTCCATCGGGACCGATGGACGCAGAGTTTGGGTGACCGATGGCTATGGCTCTGCGCACACCTAGCACTCGACTTCGACTTCCACACAACCTAGCCGCACCCATGCGTGTATCGACAAGCCCTGCAAGCGGTTGACTGACTACCCGCGCCCGATCTGCCGAAAGGGAAATAGCTCGCGGAGCGGGCGTAAAGGTCAAGCCACCGCGGAAGAACACGCGACTTTCGAAAGTGTCCTCAATTACTCGAAATGATTCACAAACGGATGAACCGCACTTGCGTTCAACATTGCCGACGAAGCGCCGTCACGAATCGGAGACAACTCGCACGAGCTGATCTACACTGCATGGGACCTCATTTCGACCGTCTCAAGCGCGCCTACAGGCACCTGGCCGTGTTTCTCGCGGCTACTGGTCCTTACCGGCGAGCCCACGACTCAGTTGCGGGAAAGCAAATCGTAGCTTCGTAGTAAGCAAGGCGAGGCAAGTCAGATACCAACCTAAGTCGCCAGGCCTGATCGAATCTTCGTCAAGTCCGAGCACTACGGAGGTAGCGATATGAGTATGGCCGGTCCCCGATGATGCGACCATCCGGTCTTTGAGTCCGGGGTCGATCGGTTTCAGTTGATCTCGCAGACCACGGGGTGATGGGTGTGGCTG
>NZ_JBITGN010000024.1:25777-107237 GCF_044457245.1 Nocardia sp. NPDC050630 | reverse complement strand
GTCGTCGCGCCATGTCGTGATCTCGTCCTCCTGCACCCATTCTGGTGCACCAGAACTCTCACAACCGCTGGACCTGCTCAAAGGGCTCCAGTCAGCAATGCTTGTCCATGCGCGCTCCTCTCGAGTTGGATGCGATCCGGGAGGCCGCACCGCCGATAGTGGTGGTGTACCACTAGTTTATGTGTCTATCACAACGAAATATGGTGGTCAACCACCACCAATTCCCGCTGGACGGCTACGGTGAGAACCATGAGTCAGCAACCGACCGGCGCCGACGAGAATCCCAGCAACGCCGAACTGGTCCAAGCCCTTCAGCAGGCGGTGGGGCTTGTGCGTGCCCACTTCGCCGCAGCGACAGCCCGAGCGGGCGTGACGCCGGTGCAAGCGAAGGTGCTGCGCGAACTCTCCGACCCCCTGACTCTCAAGGATCTGTCGGCACGATTGGGCGCGGACCTGTCCAATACCTCGGGAACCGTCGACCGTCTGGAGTCTCAGGGCCTACTTCGCAAGCTGCCGCACCAAACCGATCGGCGAGCACGTCTGCTCACCTTGACCCCCACCGGCGAGCGCATCCGGCAAACCTTGGAAGACCTCGCCTTCAGCACCGTGCCCCCACTCGACGTACTCAGCCAACGCCAGCGTCACGACCTGAACACGCTGCTCCGGCTGATCACCTCGTCCGCTCGCTGATTCCTTCGATCTCGTTCAGGATCTGTCGCAGGAAAGGCCGCGGTGGCTGATCGGGTGCCTCCGGGGTGGCGAGGACGGTTTCCACGACGGGTGCGATCGCGGGGGCGCTGTCCACGGCCATTCGGACGAGACCGAGTGCGGCGCACCGAGAAAGTGCCGGAGTCAGGCAGGCAATCGCCTGATCGGTGCGTCCGGCGACGGAAAGGCAACCGCCGTATAGCAACTGAGCCTGCAGAAGCGCGCGGGGGCGACGTTGGGTACGGATTTCGGCGAGCATCTGTTCGGCGGCGGCGACGCAACGCTCGGCGGCGGCCGGGGAGTGTTGGGCGAGCAGGAGACGAATGCCCGACTCGTGGGTGAGTTCGGCGGTGACCGCGAGCGGGTGGTTCGGTTGCCGTTGGTAGGCGGGCAGGTGCTCGAGCCTCTGCCGGTCTTCGTCGGTGATCGGCAGCCCCAGTCGTACCCGCTCGTTCACAATGCGGGCGGTCAGCCGTGGCAGAGCGATGTGCTCCGCGACCGTTTGCCCCTCGTCCAACCGTCGTCGTGCGGCATCGAGGTCACCGCGCATTGCCACCAGCCTGGCACCGGTCCCGTAGGTGGCGATCAGGAATTCCATCGCGCCGGCCGCGACGCCGGAACCGGTTACCAGCAGCTCGGCGGCTTCGGCGTATTGCCCTTTCTGGTAGAGCAATTCGCCGAGCAGGCCGCTGGCCATCCGGGTCGCGTGGGATTGGCTGCCGGTATTCCGGGCCCGGGTGAGCGCGGAGCGGAAGAGCGCCTCGGCCCCCTCGATGTCGAGTTGTTCGGCGGCGGCTTGGCCGGCGATGCAGGTGCCGTACACCACACCAGCTGGGCCGTTGACGCGGGTCCGGTAGGGCTCGGCCCATGCGTGCCAGCGACGTACGTCGGCAAAGTCGAAACGATAGAAAGCGGCCGCTTCCGCCGTGGTGGCCGCGACACTGGCGAAGAACGGTGGCACCGGCTGTTGCAGCCAAGCCTCGGCGGCAGGCGGGAAATCCTTGAACCGATCCGTCACAAGGTATTCCGCGGCTCGCGTCACATCGGCCTGGATGCGCAGGTCCGCGGTCGCGGGATCGTCCGGTGCGGCGGTTGCCAGCGCCGCGTCAACGCGATCCAGCGCGGTGCTGGTGGCGGCGGGGCGCTGGAGCGAGATGTTGGCCCAGGCCACCGACAGTTGCAGCCGTGGATCGGCAACCGTGATCTCGGCGGGTAGTTTCTTCACCAGCCCGAGGAAGGTGGCCATGCGGGAATCTTCGATCAGCGTGTCGGCGTGCTCCTGCACCAGCTTTTTCGCCTGCTCGGCGGCGCCGGCCGCGAGTGCGTGATCCACGGCTTCGGTGAGCATTTCGTGCCCGGCGAACCAGTTCGACGCGATCAGATGCAGCTCTTCGAGCAAGCCGGGATGCTGCCGGATCAGTCTGCGGCGCAAGAAGTCCGCGAAGAGCGCGTGATAGCGGAACCACCGCAGCTCGTCATCGATGCTGCGCAGGAACAGATCTCGGCGCCGCACCTCCTCGAGCTGTTGCTGCCCGGACCGCACGCCGGTCAGCGCCTCCGCGAGATCTCCGCAGATGGTGTCGGTGACCGCGGTCCGAATGACGAAATCGAGCATCGCCGGTTCGAGCGCGCCGACAACGTTTTCCATCAGGTATTCGCCGATGGCGTAGTGCTGCCCGGTGATCTGATCCAGGTAGCCCCCGGGATCCTCCTTGCCGCGCAGCGATAGTGAAGCGAGTTGTAATGCCGCGACCCAGCCCTCGGTCGAATCGCGCAGCCGGTCGACGTCGGCATCGGAAAGGTGCAATTTCTTCGCGCCGACCAGAAAGTCTGTAGTTTCCCCGGAATCGAAACGCAGTGCGCTCTGGTCTATTTCCACCAGTTCGTCCTGAACGCTCATGCGCCCCAACGGAAGACCGGTGCGAGTGCGACTGGTCACGATCAATCGCAGATGGTCGGAGCCGTTGTCGAGCAGGAACTCCATCGCCGCCAGGGTCGCCGGACTGGTCACTTGGTGCCAATCGTCGATCACGACGGCAACGGGCTCCGCGCTGTCGTGGATCTCGTTGATCAGGGCCGCCATCACATGCTGCGCCGCGCCGGCGGAACCCTCCTCGAGAATCTGCGTCAGTTCGCTGGCCAGCGTGGGACGAACCTGCCGAATAGCCTCCACCAAGTGGCTCAGGAACCACACCACATTGTTGTCGTCCTCCGCGATCGCCAACCAGGCCACCCGGACGCCTTCCGCGTCGAGGGCGTGCGCCCACTGTGCGGCCAGGCTGCTCTTGCCGAAACCGGCCGGGCCATGAATGAGGACCAGTCGCCTGGATTGCCCCTCCCGTAAAGTCTCCAGCAACCGCGGGCGGTTGATCAGCCGACGCAGCGTCGTCGGTGGGCGGAACCGGGTCTTCGGGGCCGATTCCAGCGGCAATACGGCGCTCGAGGTTGTCTGCGAGAGCGGCCGAACGCCCGCGACCGATCCCGTTGCGCCGGATCCGTCGTGCGCCGGGGCGGCCATCGTGTCCACCGGCAGCCCGCAGGAGAACTGCGCGGTACGCAACCGCTCACCGAAGTCCCTGGCTGATGCCGGGCGGTCGGCCGGATCGGTGGCCATCGCGGCTTCCAGGGCGGCGCACACCATTGCCGGTACACCGGCGGATCGCAGGTCCGGGACGGGTTCTGAGGTGATGCGCACGAACTGCGCCACCATCGACTCCCCTGCTTGGCGCTCGAACGCGGCGTGGCCGGTGAGAGCGGTGAACAGCGTCGCGCCGAGCCCGTAGATATCGGAGAGAACCGTCGGAGGTTCGCCGCGGATCACCTCCGGAGCCGTGTAGGCCGGCGTACCCGCGACCGTGCCTGGCGCCGTCTCGAACGCGCCGCCTACCCGCGCAATACCGAAGTCCGCCAACTGCGGTTCACCGTAGTCGCTGATCAGCACGTTGCCGGGATTGACATCGCGATGGATGACGCCTGAGGCATGGGCGGTCGCCAGTGCGCCCGCCAGCTTCACGCCCACACCCAATACCTCCTGCCACGGCAAGGGCCCGTCCGCGCGAATCCGGGTGGCCAGCGAGCCCCTGGGGTGCAGCGGCATCACGATGAACGGCCGTCCGGTCGCGGTGACATCGGTCGTCAGCACCTGGACGATGTTCGGGTGGTTCGAGAACTTCCCCAGCGCACGCTGTTCGCGCAGGAAGCGGGTCCGGTCCTCATCGTCGACCGTGGAGCCGAGAACCTTGACCGCCACCTCCCGCTCGATCGCGGACTCGGTGCACCGGTACACGATGCCGAATGTGCCTCGGCCGATCTCTTGGGCGTCGGCGAACCCGGCCGCAGCCAGTTCCGCTGCGATACCGAAAGTCAGGTCGCGTTGCGTCCCCTCGGCATTGCCCTCGGACACCGACCGCTCACCCGATCACAGGCGCAGAGTTCCCGGAAATTCGCGCGTTTGCGACGGCCTGCCACTCCGACCGCACCGCGAGCGAGTCATGTACTTACCTCTCGAGGGGAAAACCAGCTGGTCCCGACAGGTCGATCATAAGCCGCGACGACGGCAGCAGTGTGGCGACCAACGAACCGGCCGCGGCGCGACGAGCTAGCCCGACTCCGTCCCGAAGCGGGCCAGGGCGGATTATCTTGGGACTCATGCCCACCATGCCGGATCGGATACCGGCCGAGGGTGCCCATGATGCGTTGATCGGGCACCTCGAGGCCCATATGGTTGCTCTGACCTTTGTCGATAATGCCGGGATAACGAGGGTGAAGACGGTACCGAAGGGACGGTTGGCGCAGGCCGCCAGGTTCGGGATCGGGGTATCGCCCTGTTTCGAGACATTCACCTTCGATGATCTGATGTCTGTCGGGCGGTATCTCGGCGGGCCCGATGGTGATCTGCGGCTGATTCCCGATCTGTCGCGATTGACCGAACTCGCCTGTCAGCCGGGGTGGGCCTGGGCGCCCGCCGATAAGTTCAGCCAGGACGGCACTCGCTTCGTCGGATGTCAGCGCGCGTTCGCGACTCGGCAGGCGCAGGCGGCGGAGAATGCCGGGCTGCGGCTTTCGATGGCATTCGAGACGGAGTGGTCGGTCGGGCGCGGAGATATCGAAAACGGTTTCGTCCCAGTGATATACGGGCCCGCTTACAGCATGATCCGGTTGAGCCAGGTGGGCGAATACGCAAGCGAGCTCATCGCGGCGTTGGAGCGCCAGGAGGTCGCCGTCGATCAGTTCCATCCCGAATACGCGCTGTCGCAGCTGGAATTGTCGGTCGCACCCAATGAACCGGTCGCGGCCGCCGATGACGCGATCCTGGTCCGGCACACCATCCGGCAGGTGAGTGCGCAGTACGGTTGGCGCGCGCTGCTCGCGCCGTGTATCGAGCCGGGCGGTGCGGGTTCCGGTGCGCACCTGCATTTTTCGCTGCACGATGATGAAGGACCGCTGTTGGCCCAGGGCGAGGGCCCCTATGGCATGCGCCGCGCGGGCGAGGCCTTCCTGGCTGGTGTGCTGCGAGAATTGCCCGCACTGGTCGCCGTCGGCGCGGGCAATCCGGCGAGTTTCCTGCGTCTGCAACCTTCGCGATGGGCCGGGGTCTGGCAGTGCTGGGGTCGCGAGACGCGAGAGGCGGCACTGCGCTTCATCACCGGTGTGCGTGGCACCGAGGACTGGGCGGCCAATGCCGAGGTCAAGTGTTTCGACGCGACCGGTAATCCATATCTGATCGTCGGTACGGTCATTGCCGCCGGGCTGGCCGGTATCGCCGATGAACTGCGGTTGCCAGCTGAAATCACCGGCGACCCCATGGGATTCGATGCCGAACAACTCATGCTCTCGGGTGTGCGGCGGTTGCCGACCAGTTCGATGGAGGCCGCAGACGCACTGGCGGACTCCAAGGTGCTCACCGAGGCGCTCGGCGTCGAATTGCACGATGCGCTGCTCACCGTCCGCCGCGCCGAGGCCGAACGCTATCGGGATATCAGCCCGGCCAAGGTGATCGAGATGACCCGATGGCGGTTCTAGCGTGCTCACCGATGGTGTCGCGCTAACCGATCACCATTGTCACGGCGTCGTCGCCGCGGATCTGGACCGACCCGGCTTCGAGCGACTGCTCGGTGAAGGGCAGCACGGTACCTTCGATTCGGCGATCGGTCTTGCGGTAAGGCGTTGGTGCGCACCGGTTCTCGATCTGGAGCCGCATGTCGATCCGGAGCGTTACCTGACCCGCAGGGCCGAGCTCGGTTGGCGGGCAGCGACCACCCGGCTGCTGCGCGCCTCCGGCACCACCCGATGGTTTCTCGATACCGGATTCGGCGGTGGCCGAGCGGAATTCGCCGCCCTCGCCCCTGGTAAGGTGCGCGAGATCATCCGGCTCGAACAGATAGCCGAACAGGTGATCACCGAAGTCAGCACCGTGACAATGCCTTTCGAGGATATCGAAACCACATTGCGCAGTCGGGCCCGAAATGCCGTCGGCCTCAAGACAATCGTGGCATACCGTTATGGTCTGAACTTTCCCGTCACCGATACCCTGCCATCGACGGTCATCCACGAACTGCGCCTCACCGATCCGGCGACGCTCGGCTGGCTGGTCGGACTCGGCGCGCGCATCGGCGCGGAGCTCGGCCTGCCGCTGCAGTTCCACACCGGATTCGGCGACACCGATCTGCGTCTCCAGCACGCCGATCCGCTGCTGCTCACCGACTTCCTGCACGCCACCGCGGGCTCCGGACTATCGGTAATGCTGCTGCACTGCTGGCCGTTCCATCGCAACGCCGCCTACCTCGCGCACGCGTTCGACCATGTGCACCTCGACCTCGGCCTGACAATTCCCTACGTGGGACAACGCGGCGCGGCGGTACTCGGCGAAGCGCTCGAACTCGCGCCGTTCCGGTCGATGCTCTACTCCTCCGACGGCTACGGACTCCCCGAGCTGCACTACCTGGGCGCACTGCTGTGGCGGCGCGGCCTCGGCCGCCTGCTGGACGAATGGATCGCTGACGACGCCATCACCCTCGCTGATGCCGAAGGGCTGGTCATCGCGATCGCCCACGGCAACGCCGCGCGCACCTACCCCTAGCGCGCGGCGGCGATGGCGGCCTCGAGTCCGTTGGACAGCTGGCTGGAATCGAGCTTCTTATCATTGACGAAGACGGTCGGGGTGGCATTGACATCGCCGTTGAGAACCCGCTTGGTCTTGTCACGGACATAGCTGTCGTATTTGCGATCGGTAATGCACTGAGCGACCGACGGGTCGGTGTAGCCCGCGTTCTTGGCGATCTCGACGAGTTTGCTGTCGGGCAGGCCACTGCCGCCCTCGGCGGGCTGCTGTTCGAACATCGCGGCGAACCAGCTCTGATACTTCGAATGGTCTTGTCCGGCAACACAAAACGATGCGTTCGCGGCGCGCGAGGAGTACTGGGTGCTCGACGCACGGTCCAAGAATGCGATGACGTCGTATTCGACGATCGCCGTTCCATTCTTGGTGGCGTCTTCGAGGGCCTTGGCGTTGCGTTTCTCGAATTGTTTACATGCCGGGCACTGCAGGTCCGCGACCACGCGAACGACGACCTTCGCATTCGAATCGCCGACGCGCACGGTGCCGGCGGCGGTCACGCCCGCCGGGGTATTCCCGGAGGTGGCGGCTGTCGCGACGCCGGTAATGACGCCGCTCTTCTGCACCGCAACCACGCCGACCACGCCAACGACGACGAACAGCAATGCGGCGACCACCACCAGAATGACGACAGTGCGGTTGCCGGACCGCGACGCCGGCGGTGGACCCGACCATCCACCCTGAGGGATGCTCACCGTGCTTCACCACGCTTTCACTCGCCGAACTTTCCGCCCCGCACGATAGCGGTTGTGGAGCGCGGCGTCCTCGTCCGGTAATGGCCCACCGATAATGAAGTGCGCATGGACCTGCGGGAATCTAGCGTTGATGGGGAACAGACCGAAACCAGAAAGGACGCTCCCCATGTTTCCCGTCGAGCTGCGCGGCACCAGGGCGCAGACGCTCATGTGGGCCAACGAGCACGAAATCGAGCAGGCCGCGCTGCGGCAGCTGCGGAATATCGCGCAACTGCCATGGGTCCACGGCGTCCGCGTCATGCCCGACGTGCACCTCGGCAAGGGTGCGACGGTCGGTTCGGTGATCGCTATGCGCGATGCGGTCGCGCCCGCGGCCGTCGGGGTGGATATCGGCTGCGGCATGGAGAGCGTGAAGACCGACCTCACCGCCGCCGACCTGCCGGACAATCTGCATTCGCTGCGCTCACGCATCGAGGCTGCGGTGCCGGTGGGGTTCCAGGCGCATAAGGATGCGGTCGATGTCGCGAAGCTGGGCGCGCAGTTCGCCGCCTCACATGGCGAGCTGGCCAAGCACATCGGCGGCTGGGGGCGTTTCTGGTTCGAGTTCGGCGCACTGAATCCGGGCGTACAGGCGCTCGAGTCCAAGGCGCACAAGCAGATCGGCTCGCTGGGCGGCGGCAACCACTTCATCGAAGTGTGTCTGGACGAGCACGACTCGGTGTGGATCCTCCTGCACTCCGGTAGCCGCAATATCGGCAAGGAACTCGCCGAACGGCATATGACCGTCGCGCGCGCACTGCCGCAGAACAAGGACCTGCCCGATCGCGATCTGGCCGTATTTCTATCCGGCACACCGGAAATGGAAGCCTACCGGCACGATCTGACCTGGGCGCAGGAATACGCCGCACGCAACCGCGCGGTCATGCTGTCGCTGGTATGCGGTGCCGTGCGCGCGGAATTCGCCGGACGCGAGGTGCGTTTCGACGAGCCGATCTCTTGCCACCACAACTATGTGGCGGAGGAGGAGATCGACGGCGTGCCGATGCTGGTGACCCGTAAGGGCGCGGTGCGGGCGGGCGCAGGTGATCTAGCGTTGATTCCGGGTTCGATGGGCACGCGCTCATATGTGGTGCGCGGCAAGGGAAACCCGGCCTCGTTCCAGTCCGCGTCGCACGGTGCCGGTCGGCGGATGAGCCGGAACGCGGCGAAGCGGCAATTCACCGTCGCGGATCTGATCGCGCAGACCGAGGGCGTGGAATCGCGCAAGGATGCGGGTGTGGTCGACGAGATCCCGGCCGCGTACAAGGACATCGACGAGGTCATTGCCGCGCAGAGTGATCTGGTGGATATCGTCGCGACGTTGCGTCAGGTGCTGTGCGTGAAAGGGTGAGCCGTGGCCGAATTGCGGTGAGCACCACCGTAATTCGGCCTGAACGTAGTCAGCGCCGCCGCATCGTGCCCGCGACGCCCGCACCGAGTAGCAGTACGCCGAGGATGAAGGGGAAACCGCTGGTCACCCAGGTGATCAGCGCTTGTCGCATCTCATCGGACAACAGCGGTAGGTCGTCGTGAATGATTCGCCAGGTGTCATCCGGGAACAGGAAATACACGAAGCCCGGCACCACACCCCAGACCAGTCCGGCCAGCACCGTCCCGGCCGGTGAGTACGCGGCAAGGGCGGCCACCAGGAGTAGCAACAGCGCCCCACCGACGATCTGGAATGTCGATCCGGCCCGATTCGCCGCGGACCCGAGGATGACCCACTGCCGGGTATCCAGCGCCGCGTGCGCGGCGAGTCCGATCCCGACCGGCGTCACCACCAGGCCGACCAGAATGCCGAAAACGGTGCGCCCGAATCCACCGGTACTGCGGAATTGGGCGCCGGGCGGAGACCAACCCGGCGGCGGATCGTAGTTGGTCATCGCTACCTCCTGCGGGGTCCCACGGTGCGGAGCAATCGTCTCACCCGATTGCCCGTTGGCCAGCGATATTTCGCTTTTCGGCCGCGTTGCCGCAGGTGTCACCGGTGAGCTGTATGCCCACGGCTATCACGGGCGTTTCGCCGCGACGTCGGAACGGTTTCGTCGCGAATCCATGGGGTGCGCCGACCTGGCGGCGCTGGAGGTGTCTACCGGGAGAGCCTTTCGTCGAACGGATACCGCTCGGCACGGCCGTTGCTATCGAGGTCGGTGGCATCAGGCACGATGGAGCCCATGACCACCGCGGCCGGTACTTCAGCGATCGACCTCACCGCACCCGACCTGCGGGAACGGGCCGAGGAGTTGCTGCGCGACCTGGCCGGACCGCAGTCGAAACTGCGTGAGGACCAGTGGACGGCGATCGAGGCGCTGATCGTGCAGCGCCGCCGGGCGCTGGTGGTGCAGCGCACCGGTTGGGGTAAGTCGGCGGTGTATTTCATCGCGGCCAAGTTGCTGCGGCGGGCGGGGCGCGGGCCGACGGTCATCGTGTCGCCGCTGCTGGCGCTCATGCGCAACCAGGTCGCGGCCGCCGAACGGGCGGGGGTCATCGCGGCGACCATCAACTCCGGCAATGTCACCGAGTGGGATGAGATCCACGATCGGGTGGCCGCGGGTGCGGTGGATGTGCTGCTGGTCAGTCCCGAGCGGCTGAACAATCCCGACTTCCGCGATCAGGTATTGCCCAAACTCGCCGCCGACGCCGGACTGGTCGTGATCGACGAGGCGCACTGCGTCTCGGATTGGGGTCATGACTTCCGGCCCGATTACCGCCGCATCCGTACCCTGATCGCTGATCTCGGCTCCGATGTGCCGGTGCTGGCCACTACCGCGACCGCCAACGACCGAGTGGTCACCGATGTCGCCACCCAGATCGGGACGGATACTGCGTCTACCCACCCCGCCGACTCCGTCGACCTGCCACCCCCGCTGGTGCTGCGCGGCACGCTTGATCGCGAATCACTGCACCTGTCGGTGGTGCGCTTCGACGACGCGGTCGAGCGAACCGCCTGGCTCAGCGGACACCTCGACAAGCTGACCGGTTCCGGCATCGTCTACACCCTCACCGTCGCCGCCGCGCACGATCTCGCCGATGTGCTGAACTCGCACGGACACAATGTCGCCGCCTATACGGGACAGACCGATACCGCCGAACGCGAGGCGCTGGAGGCGGCGCTGCTGAACAACGAGGTGAAGGCGCTCATCGCGACCTCGGCGCTCGGTATGGGGTTCGACAAACCAGATCTGGGTTTCGTCGTGCACGTCGGCGCACCGTCCTCCCCCATCGCCTACTACCAGCAGGTGGGTCGCGCCGGGCGCGGCACCGATCGTGCCGAAGTGGTGCTGCTGCCGGGGCCGGAGGACGCCAGGATCTGGAGCTACTTCGCCTCTGTGGCCTTTCCGCGCGAGCACATCGTGCGCTCGGTACTCGACGCACTGGATTTCGACCGGGCCATGTCCACCGTCGCGCTGGAGCCCTTGGTGGAGCTGAACCGCTCGCGACTGGAAATGGTGCTCAAGGTGCTCGATGTGGACGGTGCGGTGCGGCGGGTCCGCGGCGGCTGGATCGCGACCGGACAGCCGTGGGTCTATGACACCGAACGCTATGAACGTCTCGCCGCGGCCCGCGAGGTCGAACAGCAGGCGATGATCGACTATCAGCGCACCACTGGCTGCCGGATGCAGTTCCTGCGCCGCCAACTCGACGATCCCGGCTTGCCCGCGCTCGAGGCCAACGCGCCCGGCTGCGGCCGCTGCGACAACTGCACCGGCACCCGTCTCGATACCACCATCGACTCCTCGGCCATTGCCGCGACTCGCGCCCGACTGGACCGTCCAGGCCTCGATCTCGCCCCGCGCAAGCAGTGGCCCACCGGAATGGCCAAACTCGGAATTCCGTTGTCCGGCAAGATCACCAACGGTGCCGAGACCGGACGTGCGCTCGGTCGCCTCACCGATCTCGGCTGGGGTCAGCGCCTGCGCGCGCTGCTGGACGCACCCGATGATCCGGTTCCGGATGCGGTCTTCGACGCCTGTATCGCGGTGCTGCGCGAATGGAACTGGACGACCCGCCCGACCGCGGTGATGGCCCTCGAATCGCAGCGGTACCCGGTGCTCACCGCCAGCCTCGCCGCCCGCCTCGCCGAGGTCGGCCGCCTGCGTGACCTCGGTACCTTGCAACTGCGTCCGGATCGGCCACCGGTCTCCGCGGCGAACTCGGCCCATCGGGTGGCCGGATTGTTCGACTCCTGGCTGATTCCGGATCTCGGTTCGCTGGACGGTCCGATCCTGCTCGTCGACGCGCTCGCCGATACCGGCTGGACGTTGACTGTGGCCGCTCATGCGCTGCGCAACGCGGGCGCCCCAGCGGTGCTGCCGTTCGCACTGGCCACGCAGACCTAGACTCACGTCCGATATTTTCCGCGCTATGGTGTCGACAGCACCGGACTACCGGCGTGTGTGATCTCGCGCGGATCTGCCCCGCGCCCTCGGTCGCTGCGGATCTTGGCGAAGCGGAGGCCGTTTACCGCTCCACAACTAACAAAATGGCAAATATATAGCTAACTCACGTTTTCGGACCGGAATCGTCGGTCACGATATGCCCATGTACTCGAACCTGCCCGCAAAAAGGCTGTTAGAAGAGGTCAAAGCGCGGTACGGCTCCGCCGAGGCATTCTTCGAATCCTTGGACAACGAGCGCATCGACCCGATGGCCGACACCATCGAGCTACCACCTATGCCGGAACTGCGCAGCCCCGACTGAGCCTGCGTCGGTGCTCACCGGACCCGCGCCTATTGACGCGCGTCCGGCAGCCGAAGCGTCGGCGGGTCCGGCTCGATGCGCTTGGTGTCGCTCAGTCGGTCGTCCGGCGGTATCGGCCTGCGCGGCTCGCGGACGCCCGCGGCGCCACCGCCGGGCTCCCCCGGACCCGGACCACCGCCCGCGGGCACCGCACCGCGACCGAATAGTCGACGAATCGCCTGCATCAGCTTGGTCATCATCTCGCCAGTGTGCGCCCCTTCGCCGCGGATGGCATCGGTGTTCACAACCGGCGAAGCCGCGGGTCAGCGAGTCGCGGCGAGCAGTTCGATGATCTCGGCGGTGCTGCCGGTTTCGCCGAGGCGCGGGAAGATCTTGCTGATGCTGTGCTGGTGGGCCTCGGCATCGGAGTCGGTCATGGCGTCGGTGGCCAGGGTGACGTCGCGTGCCACGTGCGATCCGATACGGCCAGGCTCGATTTGCCCGCGAATCTCGGGATACCCGCGCCGGAACCACCGAGCCGTTATCGTCGGACAGGTGGCCAGTAAGTCCGCGTCACCTGCTGTTGAACTCGATGTCGGCGACCGCACCGTCCGCATCTCCAACCCGGACCGGATCTATTTCCCGGACTCCGGTGCGACCAAACTCGACCTGGTGCAGTACTACCTGAGTGTCGGAGACGGCATCGTCCGCGCGCTGCGGGACCGGCCGTGCATGTTGCATCGGTTCCCCAAGGGGCTCGCGGGTGACAAGGTGCATCAGAAGCGGCTGCCCGCCGGCGCGCCGGACTGGGTTCCCACGGTGCGCGTGTTCTTTCCGCGCTACGGCCGGCATGCGGACGAACTCTGCGTGGCCGAGTTGGCCGATGTCATCTGGGCGGTGCAGATGTCCACGGTCGAGTTCCATCCGTGGAACTCGCGCCGCGATGACACCGAGCGACCCGACGAATGGCGCATCGATCTGGATCCGATGCCGGATTGCCCGTGGTCACGGGTGCAGCGAGTCGCGGACGTCGCGCATGAGGTGCTCGATGAGTTGGGCGCGGTCGGCTGGCCGAAAACCTCCGGCGGCAAGGGTTTACACATCTATGTACGCATCGCCCCGGAGTGGGGTTTCACTGAGGTGCGCCGGGCGGCACTGGCCTTCGCACAGGAGGTCGAGCGCCGCGCACCCGACGATGTGACCACCACCTGGTGGCGCAAGGACCGCGATCCGAAAATGCTGTTCGTCGACTACAACCAGAACGCCCGCGACCACACCATCGCCGCCGCCTATTCGGTCCGCGGTGTCCCGGAGGCGACGGTCTCCACACCCATCGGCTGGGATGAAATACCCGACGTCGACCCGCGCGACTTCACCATGAAAACGGTCCCCGCCCGCTTCGCCGAATTCGGCGATCTGCACGAGGGCATCGACGAGGCGGTGTTTCGCATCGACCAACTGCTGGAGTGGGCCGATCGCGACAATCTGGACGTCGACCTCGACGAGGACTGACACAGACATATCCCTGCGCGAGATCGGGGTGCGCGGGACGGACGGACACCGGGTGTTACGGTTCGCTAAGCAGTCAGCCGCAGGCGCCGTGCCAGTGGTTTTGCCCGCGACAGGAGGTCGTTATGAGCGCCGCGGAGGTTCCAGTTCCGGTCGCGATCGGGCCGACGACGCCCGTGCCGACGCTGCTGCGCAAAGCCGTCGTCGAGGGCGGCGCGACCGTCGCGGATCTGGCCCAGGCCAGAGCATTGATCTGGGCGGGCGGGCCCGGTGAATTCCCGGACGAGTTGCCAGCGTCCATCGAATGGGTGCAGTTGCCCGCGGCCGGTGTCGAGGACTGGTTCACCGCGGGCATTCTCGCTCGGCATCCGGAGGTTCGATTCACTTCCGCCGCAGGCGCTTTCGCGGCGAGCGTGGCCGAGCATGCGCTGATGCTGCTGCTCGCCGGGGTTCGATATCTGCCGGAACATCTGCGGGCGGGCAGTTGGCGACAGCACGATTTCTTCCCACACGTCGGCACACTGCATGGCAAGACGGTGACCATTGTCGGTGCGGGCGGGATCGGGCGCGCCCTGATTCCCATGCTCGTTCCGCTCGGCGCGCACATCATCGCCGTCAACCGCTCCGGCCGCCCGGTAACCGGACCAGGGATTCCGGACACCGTCGAGACTCTTCCGGCCGACCAGCTCGCCCGCATCTGGCCACGCACCGATCACGTAGTGATCGCCGCACCCGCGACGCCCGAGACGAAACACCTGGTCGGCGCCGAGGAACTGGCCCGGTTGAAGCCGTCGTCGTGGGTGATCAATGTGGCGCGCGGCAGTCTCATCGATACCGACGCGCTGGTGGGCGCACTGGCCTCCGGTGCGATCGGCGGCGCGGGTCTCGATGTCACCGATCCCGAACCGCTACCGGACGGCCACCCGCTCTGGGTACTGCCGAATGCCATTGTCACACCGCATGATTCGAATCCGCCGCAGCTGCGGCTCGCGGCTTTCGCCGACCATGTCGGGGCGAATGTGCAGCGCTTCACCGCCGGACGCGCTCTGCTCGCGCCGATCGATACCGAGCGGGGTTACTGACCACTCGGGACCGGAGCCGACCGGTGTCGGCTTCGGCGACGAGCAGTGGTGAGCCGCAGCCCGGATCGTCCGACTGGGCGATGACGTGCGGGTGGAGGCCTCGAAGTTCTCGGCCGAGTCCTTGCCCGCGTACGACGCCGACGGCTGATCGGTCTCGACCATAGCCGTTCGGGATCGGTCTGGTCTTGAACACGTTCGTGAACGGGATTCCGGCCCCGCAGATCCGAGCTCACTGCGGCAACGGTGCGGGGCGAAACGCCATGCCCCCAGTGAGCCCTTCACGGTGGAGTTTCAGGAGACAACGGCCATGCACCGAAACTGACTGCTCCAAATGTGCCATTGACAACTGGCACATTCATGCCTGACGCTTAACTCATGACAAGGTCAACGAGGACCTCGGTCCCCGGCATTCCGACGGTGCCCTCGGCACGGTCCAGACTCGCTGCCGCGGCATGCGAGATCGGACTGCGGCCGCTGAACAATGCGGTACCCATGAACGCACCGGGAGTGTGGTTCGCACGCAAGCTGATCGCGACGATCATGGCCACGGCGGGTCCGACGCCGCGTGGCATATCCGTCGTCCAGGTCCGGTCCGGAGCCGTCCGCGGCGAATGGGTCCGCGCACCCGGCGTGGAGCTCGGACAGCGCGCCATCTATTACATCCACGGCAGCGGCTACGTCCTCTGCTCGGCTCGCACCCATCGCGGCCTTGCCGCCCAACTGTCCAGGAAGACCGAACTGCCGGTCTTCCTCACCGACTACCGGCTCGCGCCGGAGCATCGGTTTCCGGCCGCCGCCGACGATGTCGAGGCCGGATACCGCTGGCTGCTCGACCGGGGGTTCGCCGCACAAGACCTGGTGATCGCCTGCGATTCGGCGGGTGGGCATCTGGCGCTGGATCTGCTGATCGAGAACGACCACCACACCCGGCCGCAACCCGCGGCCGTCGCGATGTTCTCCCCGCTGATCGATCTCACCTTCGGCTTGGCTGCCGAACAGGAAAGGCGGCAACGAGATCCGGTCATCTCCGCCCGCGCCGCCAGCCGACTTCCTTACGCCTACACCCGCGACCTGCCCACCGACGCACCGCGCCTGCGGCTCCGCGTTCCGCCGGGTATGACCATGCCGCCGCTGCTGATCCAGGCGGGCGGCGCGGAAATGCTCACTGCCGACGCTCGACATCTGCACGCGATGGTGCGCGACGCGGGCAGCGACTGCACGCTCGAGATCTGGCCGGGCCAGATGCACGTCTTCCAGGCGCTGCCGCTGCTGGTGCCCGAGGCGGATAAGGCCTTGGATCGGGCCGCCGAATTCCTGCGTACCGCACTGGTTTCCCAGACCGTCGCGAAGAAGGTGAGCTGACATGTTCGGACTGGAAAGACTCATTCCGATCGGGATCCGACCGCGGCGCAGCCATGGCGCCCGCGCGGTGGTGACCGGTGCGGGCAGTGGCATCGGCCGAGCCTTCGCACTCGAAATCGCCGAGCGCGGCGGACAGGTGATCTGCGCCGATATCGATGAGTCCCGCGCCGATGAGACGGTCGCCCTCATCGAGCGCAATCATCCCGGCGCCGCGCATGCCTTCCGCTGCGATGTTTCGCGGCGTGAAGACGTGGAAGTCCTTGCGCGGTTTGCCGAATCGCTCTTCGAACGTCCGGTCACGCTGTTGGTCAACAATGCCGGTGTCGGCATCGGCGGAAAGCCGGTCGGCGAAATCGGATTCGATGACTGGGAGTGGGCGCTCGGCATCAACCTGTGGGGTGTGGTGCACGGATGCGAGATCTTCGCACCGCAACTGCGCGCCGCCTGCGGTGGCGGGAGCGACGGGCCCGGAAGCGGTAGCTTGCGTAACCACGCAGGGCCCCATCACCACAGCGGCGGAATCATCAATGTCGCCTCGGCGGCCGCCTTCGCCGCCGCACCATCAATGGCGGTCTACAACGCGTCCAAGGGCGCGGTACTGTCGCTTTCGGAGACCATGGCCGCCGAGATGAGCGGCACCGGAGTCGCCGTGACGGTCCTGTGTCCGACCTTCGTCAAGACCAATGTGGCTCGCGACGGCCGCATTACACCGCAATCGGCCCGATTGGCCGACACCCTCATGCGCCTGACCGGATTCTCCCCCGACAGCGTCGCGCGTACCACCCTCGACGCTCACGACCGCGGCCAACTGTATGTGCTGCCGCAACTGGACGCGCACCTCATCTGGCGGCTCAAGCGCTACTTCCCCGCCCAGTACACCTACGCCCTCGGGCTCCTGGATCGGCTACTGCCACAGGAGAACTCGATCACCACGGACCGTTCCTCGGTCTCCGACAAGACGGGAGTCTGATCATGGCCAACGTGATGGATTTCGACGATATGCTCCGCAAGATCAAGGACCGGCAGTGGGCACTGGCCGATATCGACTGGGATGCGCCCGGCGCGGAAACGATTTCGCCCGATTTGCACGCCAAACTCAAGCCGTTCATGGCCGATCTGATGTGGATCGAGAATGTCGGTGCGCGCGGCTTCGCCGCCATGGCGAAGAAGGCGCCGACCGAAACGCTGCGCGAGATCTACCGCTACTTTCATGCCGAGGAGCAGAAGCACGCCAATGCCGAACTCGCGCTGATGCGGCGCTGGGGCATGCTCGACGGTGATGAGATTCCGCAGCCGAATGTCAACGTGAAGCTGGTCATCGACTTCCTGGACCAGTACTCCGACGATATGTCGCTGTCCTTCCTCGGCACGGTGATTCCGATGCTGGAGGTGGCGCTGGACGGTGCGCTGATCAAGTTCATCATGGACGAGATCGAGGATCCGGTCTGCCAGGAGGCCTTCAAGAAGATCAATGCCGACGAATCCCGGCATCTGGCCGTGGATTTCGCGGTTATGGATCTGCTCGGGCACGCACAGATGCGCAAGCTGCTCATCGATCTGGTCGGCGGGTGGGCCAAGCCGACGTTCATCATCGGCGTGCTGAGCTATGTGCCGCTACTGAACAAGATGCGCGACAACATCGTCGAAATGGGCGTCGACGAGGAGAAGTTGTACGCGGCGCTGAAGCGCTACGCCAATGTCGGCGAGCGCAGTGAATTCGCGCGCAGACTGCCGATGTATCAGATCGTCAAGATGCACGGCGGCTGGGTGATCAACCGCGGTCACCCCTATCACCTGCTGGCCGACGCACTGGTCAAGATCACCGCGCGAGTGCCGAAGCGGCTGCTGCGCCCGCAGCCGACCTGGTCCAAGGAACTCACCTACGAGCCAGCGGCATGACGAAGGAAGCCATGAAAACGTTGGATGTCGCCATTATCGGCGGCGGATTCGCCGGTATCGGCGCCGCGATTCGCCTGAAACAAAAGGGAATCGGTGATTTCGCGATTTTCGAACGCGGCACCGCGATCGGTGGAACCTGGCGCGACAACACCTATCCCGGTGCGGCGTGCGATATTCCGTCGCGGCTGTACTCCTACAGTTTCGCACCGAACCCGAATTGGTCGCACACCTACTCGGGCAGTAGGGAAATTCTCGGCTATATCGAGTCGATGGCCGCGGAGTTCGGACTGCACAAGCACTTTCGCTTCGGTCACAACGTCACCGGGATCGTGTTCGACGAGGATACCGGAGTCTGGAACATCACGATCGAAGACCGCGCGGAGGTCATTCGCGCCAGAGCGGTGGTGTTGGCCTCCGGCCCCTTGGCGAATGCGAGTCTGCCCAACATCCCCGGCATCGAGGACTACCGAGGGCACAAGATTCACAGTGCCCGTTGGGATCACGACTACGACTTCACCGGTAAGAAGGTCGCGGTCATCGGTACCGGAGCCAGTGCGGTGCAGATCATTCCAGAACTCGTGGAGAAGGCGGCCTCGGTCAAGGTGTTCCAGCGGACACCGGGATGGGTACTGCCCCGGGTCAATCGGCGCACCACCCCGCTGACCAAACAGCTCTACCGCAGGGTGCCCGCGGCCGAGTCCCTCTCGCGCTCGGCCTGGTTCTACGGACATGAATCCGTCGCGCTCGGTGTGGTCTGGAATACCCCGCTGACCAGGGTGGTCGAACTGGTCGGACGGGCTCAACTGCGCAGGCAGGTGAAGGATCCGTGGCTGCGCCGCCAGCTCACCCCGGACTTCCGCGCCGGATGCAAGCGCCTGCTGATGACCGACGATTACTATCCGGCGCTGCAGCGCGAGAATTGCACACTGATCACCTGGCCGATCGCCCGCATCGCCGAACACGGCATCCGCACCGCGGAAGGTATCGAGCACCAAGCCGATTGCATCGTCTTCGCCACCGGATTCGATGTCTCCAAGACCGGCACGCCCATCCCGGTCGTCGGCCGTGACGGGCGGGTACTCGCCGAGGAGTGGCGCCGCGGCGCCTATGCCTACAAGAGCATCGCGGTATCCGGCTACCCGAATCTGTTCTTCACATTCGGGCCGAATTCGGGGCCGGGACACAATTCGGCGCTGGTGTACATGGAAGCCCAGATCGACTATCTGGTGAGCGCGATCGGCACCATCCTGGACCGGAATCTGCGCATGCTCGATGTGCGCCGGGACCGGCAGGACCGCTACAACGCGGCGATCCAACGGCGCCTCGGCAGCACCACCTGGAATTCCGGTTGCCGCAGTTGGTATCTCACCGAGGACGGTTTCAATGCGACCATGTATCCGGGTTTCGCCACCCAATACGTGAGCCAGCTGCGAACAGTGAATCTCGATGACTACCACGTCATACCCGCCGCGCGCACGACGAAGTCGCGGATCGCGGCGGTTTCCTAGGTGACAGGCACCGGTGACCGGGACGTTAGACTCGCCTCGACCGTATTTCGGCCGCCGGTGCAGCAGGCCCTAGTCGCTATGGGAGGTGATATCGGTGCCGGAGTACCGGATCGATGATCTCGCCCGCGCCGCGGGCACCACGAGCCGGAATGTGCGCGCCTACCAGGAACGGGGGCTGCTACCGCCCCCGATCGGCAAGGACGGGCGCGCCAGCATCTACGACGATTCGCATCTGGAGCGACTGCGACTCATCGACGCACTATTGCAGCGCGGCTTCACTACCGCCCATATCGCCGATTTCATCACCAGCTGGGAAACCGGCAAGGACCTCACCGAGGTGCTCGGTCTACAACACGCGGTGACGGCCACCTGGGCCAAGGACGAAACCTTCGAGGTGCCCCGCGAACTGATCGGGACGATTCTCGGCACCGATACCGACGAACTCGTCGACCGGCTCGCGCAGATGAAGCTGGTGCGAATCGAGGGCGATACCGTCGCCTTCACTGATACCGCACTGCTCACCTCATTCGCCGAATTGCACGAATACGGCCTGGAACTGCGCACGCTCATCGAGATCTATGCCAAGGTGGCCGACCATATCGATGACATCACCCACATCATGATCACGGCCGCCAAACAGCACATCGTCGACGAACACGGGCCGGGCTGGATGCCCGAGACCAGCAGCGAAATCGCCGACACCACAACGATGCTCAACAAAATGCGTGAACTGGCCGTCGCCTCGGTGCACGCCACCCTGGCCCGGTCGCTCGATGTCACGCTGCGGCGCGAGTTGGGCGATTACCTCGCCACCGCCGCGGAGCGCGAACGCGGACGTACCGGTTCATTGCCCGACGTGCCTTGATCGCCAGCGAAATTCGCTGGGAGGCACGTTGATTTCGGGGATTCACGCCGCCGATTGTCCGGCCTCGGGCCGACCGAGCGTTTCGGCTCGACAGGCACGGTGCTCCGGGCAAAGATAGGCTAATCCGGGCCGGATGAACGCCGGGTCCAGCCGCTGTGCGAACGTCAAGTTTTCGCGACGCCAGCAGTCGCCGCATACCACTGTGTTCATGTGGCACCTCATTCCGCTCACGGGACGTGTCACCAAGGATTCCCATTTCCGGCGGAATCAACGCTGTATCAGCCCATGGCAACACAACCGTTACTTCGGATCCGCGTTCTTGCCAGCTGTCGCACGACCTCCCGCCCCGCTCCGGGTGTACGACTTCTGCACGCTCCTGGGCGCACATGGCAGCGCATCACGTTTCCGACCCGACCCCTTGACCTGGAGCGCACTCCAAGGATTACGTTCGCTGTCATGGACGAACGCATCGCACTCGCCAACCGTGTCGCTCTTGTCACCGGCGGATCCCGAGGCATCGGTCGGGGCATCGCGCAGGCACTTGCCCGCGCTGGGGCGGCGGTTGCCGTCAACTATCGCAATCGAGAGGACGAGGCAGCCGCAACGGTTGCCGAGATCGAACGGGTCGGAGGCAGAGCGATCGCCGTGCGGGCGGACGTTGCCGTGCGGGCGGAGGTGGAGGCGATGGCCGCGCAGGTCGGGTCCGAGCTCGGCCCTATCGACGTGCTGGTGAACAACGCAGGTATCGCCACGATCCGCGGGGTGGACGACATCACCGAAGAGGACTTCGACCAGACGCTGACGGTCAATTTGAAGTCGGCGTTCCTGTGCACCCAGGCAGTAGTCCCCGGGATGCGCGAGCGAGGCTGGGGACGGATTGTGAACGTCTCGTCCGTGGCGGCTCGCGGTGCGGGCTCCATCGGTGTGCATTACAACGCGTCCAAAGCGGGTCTGGAGGGGCTGACGCGCGGCTACGCCGCACGCCTTGCCGCGGATGGGATTACGGTGAATGCTGTCGCACCTGGACTCATCGACACGGAAATGGCTGCGCCACTGAAGGAATCGGGTGTCGCAGACCGTCTGCCCGTTGGCCGCATCGGCACACCCGACGAGATCGGTCAGGCGGTCCTCATGATGATCGGCAACGGTTTCCTCACCGGGCAAACGGTAGCTGTGAACGGCGGCGGTAGCTTCCTCTGATTCTTGGATCTTGCGGTCGCGCGCGACTCTGTCGACACTGGTTCGGTCCGAGTTTCGCGAGTGCAGGAGCCAACATGGCCATCACAGCTGTTCGTCGTATCTCGTCCGGGTTCGCGGTTCTCGCCGCAGTCGTCGCGTTGGAAGGCGGGTCGTTGCTGGCCTCCGGTGCCGCCGCCGGCGCACCCGGAGATGTCACCACCACGGTGACGCTATCCGGGCAGGCGGCCACCGGATGCACGGCGCAGGTGAAGGCGACGGTGGCAGGGAGTTCCGCGCTCGGGCTAGGGAATTACATTCCGCCGGTGGAGTTCTGGGATGACGCAACGTTTCTCGGCAGTGTCACACCGACGGTGAACAAGGCAACGCCGTCCAACGGTCCCTCGTTGACCGCCCACATCGATTGGAAGCCCGGGACGACCGGTAATCACACGGTGCGGGCAAAGTATGTGGGTGGCAATTACACGCCGGAGTCGGAGGGCTCGGTTGTCCTGCGTGTCGGCACAGGTGTCGATCTCGGGTCGGCGTGCTTGCCGATCGGCTGAACTCTGCCGCAGGCGTTCGCTTATGTCAGAGCGAACGCCTGCACGATCAACGCTATGTATAGCGTCAGGATGAACAAGACGGCCGGAAGCACCGGATAGTCCGGCTCGCCGCCGCGCACGAACTTCACCGCACCCCAAACGGGGAGCACTAGCAGCGCCAACGGAATCCATGCGACGCCCGGCGTGTACGTCCACGGCTGGACGAGGGTGATATCGGTGGCAGTGGCGATGGTGGCGCACAGCAGTCCGAAAGCGATGCTGCCGGTCGCGCCGAGGGCATTGGAGTAGAAGTGTTCGTCGGTGCGCGGCGCGCGAGATGTCTTGCGGGCGAATTCGAAGTGCAGGAATGCGCCCGCGAAGATCAGGGCGACGGCTGCGGTCTTCCAAATGGCGCGGACCTCGCCGGTATCGGCGGGAGAGAGGACGACATAAGCGGTGACCAGGAGTTGAACCGGATAGGTGAGCGCCAGATTCGCCAGAATATTGGTTCGGATGGTCGCCGATAGGCGCTCGATACCCCACAGCGCCAGGCCGTAGGCGAGGACGGCGGCGATCAAGAGCGCGGACAGTACCGAGAGCGTCAGGCTGGCGGTGAGCGCACCGATGGCGATCACGGCCATGGCGGCACGCAGTTCGGTGGCCGAGATCGCGCCGGTGACCAGGGGGCGGTCCGGGTTGTGCACGCGGTCGTAATCGAGGTCCTTCTGCTCGTCGACCATGCGCAGATACAGCAGGACGAACGCGACGACGACGATGCGCACAACCGTGGAACCGGTCGGATGCCACGCCGAATCCGGTTGTGACACCAGGGCTGCGGTGCCTTCCAAGGCCAGCACCCAGAGCACGCCGTACAGAACGTAGTGCGGCTTGTACATGACCGCGGTGAAGCGCCCGATGCGAACGACGGACGCAAGGACACCCGAGGACGGGGTGCCAACGACCTCGCTCACGCTTGCGTCCACCGATCCCACATGGTCACCTCGGCGGCGGGCGTGCGTCGCAGGCCCGGACCCCGGGTGCCGGGGAGCAGATGCGCGACCGGCAGCATGGCGACCTGAGTGACCTGTTCGAACGGAATCCCCAGCAGATCGGCGATGTCACGCTCGTAGGCCAGATGCGCGGTGGTCATGGTCGAGCCGAGCCCACGTTCGTGCAGGGCAAGCATGAAGTTCCACACCGCCGGATAGATCGAGCCGTAGAAACTGGCCAGCAGCAGCGGCGACGCATTCGTGGACGGGCGACCGAGAGAGCACACGATGACCAGCGCAGGCACCTCGTGTAGATGCGCCGCGAGGTGCTGCCCGGAGGCCAGATCACCGAGTTGGTCCGGACGGGGCGTGCGCGCGGAAAGGTAAGCGGCGAAGCCCTTTCGGTAGTACTCGGCGATCTGTTGTCTGGTCGCCGGATCCTCGACGATCAGGAAGCGCCACGGCTGTCGATTGGTGCCGCTCGGCGCGTGCACCGCGATATCCAGACAGTCCAGCAGATCCTGGCGCGCGACCGGACGGGTCAGGTCGAGGCGGCGGCGAAAGGCGCGGGTGGTGGTCAGCAGATCGGTGCCCGCGAACTCCTCGCCCATCAGACTCCTTCGGTATCGGCCTCGGAAACCAGCGCGTCCTCGGCGAATTCGAGATCGATGCGAGCGGCCACGGCATCAGCCTGGTGGATCTCGCAATGGATCACGGTACTGCCCGCGCCTTCGTCGGTGATCTCGGCAATGCATTCCACGGGCAGATCCAGCTCGACGAATCGGTCGAAAGTACTTGCCACACATTCGAGTTGGGGCAGATCACGGACAACCATCGACAATGCCGTCTGACGGCAGGCCTCGATGAGCAGGCTGCCGGGCACATGGTCGAGCTGGTGATCGAACAGGAAGGGATGGCCGAGATCGGGTACGAGACGTGCCCGTGCGGTCCGGCCGTCGCGCACCGGCGCGCCGATCACCACATTGCGCCAGTTCTCCCGGCCGACCGCAGCGGGTGCGGCGCGTTCGGTGAGTGCGGAGGCACCACGAAATACACCGAGGCCCAGGCTGTCCCGGAATCCGCTGCGCAGTGCCGACCACTGTCGAGCGGTCACCCAGGAGAACGAACCGTCGACCGTCAGCATCGGTTCGCCGTCGGATTCGATCTCGAGCACCATATCGAGGCCGTGCAGCACGCCACCGCGCTGATGGCGCTGTGGCACTCGCACATGCATCACCAGATCGGCGGGCGCGGTGCGCACCTCCCAGGCGGCGGTGTCGGATCCGGTGCCGTTGAAAGTGCGCACCACAAAGGCCATTTCGTTCGGCACACCGTAGAACTTGTGCGTCGAAGCGATGGCCGCCTGCCGGGCCGCTTCCATGACCACCAGCGGATCATGACGCACCGCAAGCGATCCGGCGTGGTCGCCGTAATACGCATGCATCCTGGGTAGTTGCGCTCCGGCGACGAAGGTGTGCTCGCCCACGGCGTCCAATGAGGTGACGAACACCTCCGAGACCGCGCATCGGTGTGCGAGTTCCCGGGAAATCGTGCGGGTATGGCTCGCCGTCTGTACGGCGGCCGCATCTGTGGTCACGTTCGACCCTCCAACCATTCTTCGGCGGACACCGGCGGCAACGTCTGCGACGCGGTGCCGGTCCGCATGGGAAGTACATAGGATCCGAGTACGATCGCCGACCACGGATCCAGCTCGCGGCCATCGGCCCAGGCCTGATACAGCAACTGCGCGCAGTCCGCATCCGAGGCCGGATCGAAGCCGGGTGGGGCCGTCCTACCGCCCCGTGCCGAATCGTGTAGCACACGGTCGAGCGCGTCCGCCCGATCGAAGCTGCGCGCGGGTGTGCGCGCATAGAGTTCCTTGGCGATCGCGGCCGCGTCCGAGGTGCGGTCCGCACCGGTGCAGGCCTGTGCGATCACCGTTGCCCGGCTCCATTCGTCCAGGTAGATGGCGAGTTCGCGCAGTACGTCGGCGGGATCGTCGGGCGAATGCACCAGGTTGAGCAGGTAGTTGTGGCGGCCGAGCAGATACCGCAGCTCACCGGGGCGGCGCTTGCGCGGATCGGTGGCGCCCTTCGCCTCGGTCAGCCGCACCGGTACGGGCAGTTCACTGTCGGGGGCGTGCACGACGAGTACCAGCACATCCGAGATCGCGACCAGCAGATCGGCCAGGCGGCGGCGTTCGGGGGAGGCGATATTCCACGCGAAATACCACAGTGCGCGAGCCAGATGCCGGTCCACCGGAACATGGAATGCACTGACAACGCGAAAACCATTGTCGGCCAACCAATTCAGTGTCGGCTCGACAGAACGCGCGACAATCGCGTCCGGCTTGAGTAGCAACAGCGAATGCTCCCTGGCGAATTTTGCCGCGTCGACACCGAGTCGATCGAGCTGGTCCACCGATTCCTGGACGTAGGTGTCGGCAACGTAGGCGTCGACCTTGTGCCGCGACGGCGTCAACGCGCTCAGCAATTCCCGCAACGACTCACTCACGGGGCGGCTCCGTCGAAGTCGTTGCTTGCCAGAATTTCCGCTATCGAAGGCAGCGGCATGCCCAGATATCCCGATTCCAGGCAGTAGTCCAGCAGCACCCTCAGATACTCCTTACCGCTGGCCGGAGACCGCTTGCCGAGCAGCACGTCGGCGCGGGTGGTGTCGAATACCAACCGCCGCCGGAAATAGCTGGTGTAAAGGGAACCGATGCGACGGTAGTACTCCCGCTCGATCGGCTCGAGATCGTCCTCGGCAAAGGTCGCCTCCGGCACGAAGGTGGCGACCTCGAAGGACGGATACTCGGCCAGCACATCGGAGACCTCGCGCAGCGAAAGAGTGTCGCGACCGAGCGCGTGCAGCGTGCGATTCCGCGCGGAGTCGAAATCCAATACGGCCGCGGCGATTACATCAGCGACATGGTCGACCGGCGCCAGCGAAAGCGTCGCGTCGTAGCGGCCGGGCAGCGCACGCAACTTGCCCTCGACCATGAGTTTCACGACGGTGTAGAGGTTCTTGTACTCCCGGATCGTGCCGGTATCGCTGGCTCCGGTCACGATGCCGGGACGGACGATCGCCCACGGTAGGCCGTGCTCCCCCGCCGCGCGTACCAGCTTTTCGGCGCGAAACTTGCTGTCCTCGTAGCCATTTCCGAACGTTTGACCGGCGTCGAGTTCGTCCTCGGCGATAGTGCCGCCGCGCATACCGCACACATACGCGGTGCTGACATGCACCAGCGGCACCTCCCACTCGCGTGCGAGCGCGATGGCATTCGCGGTGCCGACCACATTGAGTTCGTCATAGTCCGCGGCCGATGCGTCGAATGCCGTTGTCGCCGCGCAGTGCACGATGATGCCGACCCGCTCGGCAAGGTCTTCGGTATCGCGCTCGGAGAGGCCGAATCCGGGCGCACGCACGTCACCGGCGACGGCCGTACCCGGCTCGATCAGCGTGCCATCATTGCGCACGATGGTCGAATTGCTGTGCAGCACAGCGGCAACCGGCCGACTCGCGGCGGCGAGTCTGGCCACGACCTCGGCGCCGACCAATCCGGCCGCACCGGTCACCAGTACGGTATCGCCGGAGCTCATAGTGGCACCTCGCCAGCGGCCGAACTACCCGAGACCAGGGCGATCACCGCATCGACCCGGCGCACGCCCACCAATTCCTCGGGCCGGTAGCGCGGCAGTTCGAACGCCCGCTCCAGGACCACGGTGAGTTCCATCAGCCGCAGTGAATCGAAGCCGAGATCCTCCACGAGGCGATGCTCGTCGGATAATTCCTCGGGTGGTTGCGGCGCCATGGCCAGGACGATCCGGCGCACCTTGTCGGCTGTCATGACGACTCTCCTTCCCGCAGATGCGGTTGTTGGCCACCGGAGGTCAGCAGATCGCGCGCCTCGTCCAAGGGCAGGTCGGTATTCAGATACCCGGCGATGCGCAGCCAGTCGTAACCGATCGCCAGCGTGCGCCGCCACTGCTCACGCGAATCGAAGGACGCCGGGAATCCTGTTGTCGTCTCCGCCCCCGCCGCGACCCATCGAACCCGTGTGACGAAATCGTCCAGCTCCGCGAGACCCGCGAGAGTATCTCCGCCCGTTCCGATTATCTCGGAGAAACGGACCCGCCGTGCCGATTCCAGCTGCGTCAGTAGTTCTGCACGACGCGTGGCATGGCTCGGCAACATCCGCCGGAGGGTCTGTGCGGGCGCGACATCGGCAGGCAGCGGGTGAATCCCGAATGCGGACAACAGGACACGGACCGACATGGCGATGAGCCGGTGTGCGGCGATATCGGCGACCGCGCCCTGAGAGTTCTTGACCGCACCCGCCAGGTCCTCCCTGGCGTTCTCCAGGACGACATTCGACCACACCAGATTCAAGGCACATTCGGTGAATCTGATTGCGGGTAATGGTGACAGCGTCGCGATCACATCGTCTCGGGCAGCACCGGTCAGGCCGAGAGCGGGTGCGGCCGCGCAGGGCACCGGAGTGTACGGCTCGACCGCCTTGCACATAGCCAACGCGGGTTCGATGAGTTCCCCACCGCGCCACTGCAATCCGACCAGACCGAGTCCGAGGAACTCGAGCAGATCCTCGGCGATGTCGTGTTCGGCGCGGCCGAGCACATCGCGCAACGAATGCCGGAACACCACCGAACGCCAGGCACGAGCAGCGCTGTCCGAGAGCGCGAAGACGTCGCGGTCGTCCCGGATCACGTGGATGCGCCCGCCGATCGTCCAGGTGGTGACTGCTGGTCGGCGGGCGAACAGGATCTGGTGCGGATCATCGGCGATCTCGGGCACACCGAGCGCCGTCGCCAGCTCCCAGACCTGTTCCCATGCGAACTCGGTCGGGTTGGTGAGGTCGTTGTAGCGGTCGATGAGCGCGTCTGATCCGATGCGGTCGAGCTGGTGCGGCAGCCACTTTGTTTCCAGATAGCTTTCGCCCTTGCGGGCCGCCCAGCCCTTCATCGCCTGGAGCAGACCGTCGCGGGCCCACTCGGCGGCCTCGACCTCGGCGTGCAGGGCCCGCAGCGCGATCGCGTAGCGCAGCGCCTGCGTCGCGCGCCGGGTCCACCAGTCGGCTACCAGGGCGGTGAATTGCGAATGCGGCAGCAGCGCACGTAATTCCGCGACATTCGGTTCCCCGGCCTGTACTACGCTCGCGCGCAGGAATCGCTGACACCGGTTCAGCAGATCCTCGTCGATCTTGTCCGAGCCCGCCGCCGCCAGCTCCAGCTGATTGCGCAGCTGCGCCGCCGACCTGGTCCGCACCTCGACGCGCCGACCATCAATGAACAGCACCGTCGGCAGTGTCGGCAACTCCTCGTCGCCGGGTGCGACAACCAGGAAATCGATATCGGATCCGGCATTGCCGAAACCCTCCGCCAACGAACCCTCGAACAGCACAGTCGAATTGCGCGGTACCGCAACGCTTTCCAATGCGCGATCGAGCAACTGTCGCACTCGTTCGGCAGGCAGGGCAGGCTCGGGTACCGCATCATCGGTTGCCGGGCTGGCCTTGTCCGCTGTGTCCTCGGGCGCGTGCACCACCGCGCCAGCCAACGCGCCTTCCACGAACAGCTGCCACATATGCCGACGCCGCGGCTTACCACTCGAGGTGCGGCGGATTATGCCGCGCGGGCCGGTCACAATGTGCACCGTCTGCGCGGGCCCGAGTTCACCGCGAATGATCCTGCGCGCCTCGGCAATCCAGTCGCCCGGTGCGGATTCGGCGAACAGTGCGATGCCCTGGGCACCGGCCTCGGTGATCGCGACGGCGGCGAGTTTGCCCTTGGTGATCCGGGTTTCCTGGGCCACGCGGGATTCGATGTCCTCCATGAACACCGACCGGCCGCGGACCTTCAGGCTCGACCCCATCCGGCCGAGTACGAAAACCTCACCGTTGTGTAGGAATCCGGCATCGCCGGTGAACAGCACCCGCTCGACGATCCGGGTCGATGAACCCGTGTCGGGCTCGCCAGAGTAGCCCAGCGCGACCGAATCCCCGACGACGATCATCTCACCGAGGGTGCCGTCAGGCAGCTCCCGGCCGTCTTCATCGACCACACGCACGGTCGATTCCGGCGTCGAATAGCCGAGTCCGGTGATCCACCCGGAGCCTTCGACACGATGGGTGTCATCCAGCAATTCCTCGGCCAGGATCGTAATCGGTTGACCGAAACGCAGATTCGGATTATCCAACCGCAGGGCCGTGATGGGGCGGTTCCGGGCGGAGGAGGTCACCATCAGCGTGGCCTCGGCCAGACCATAGGCGAGGGTGTACGCATTGGTCGAAAAACCTTGTCGGCCAGCGAGTCCCGCGAAGGATTGGAGATCGGCCACCTCGACCGGCTCGGAACCGACGGCAAGCGTGCGCCAGCCGGACAGATCCAGATCCGCGATCTCCTCCGGCGCGACGCGGTGGGCCACATAACCGAGCGCGAACGACGGCGAGGGCGTGTGCTGTGCGTGCGACATGGCCCGCAGCCAGCGTGCCGGATCGCGAACGAACTGGTCCGGGCGCATCAGATACAGCTCGCCCTGATTGGTCACCGTGGTGAGGAATGCGCCGACCAGGCCCATATCGTGATAGAGCGGCAGCCAGGAGACCATGGTTTCGCCGTGCCGCCAGTCGATCAGCGACGAGATCATCGCGATGTTGTTGGCCAGGTTGTGCCAGCTGACCCGCACCCCGCGCGGCGTGCCGGTGGATCCGGAGGTGAATTGCAGCAGCGCGCATTCGTCGGGCTCGCCGAACTCGCGCTCCACCGGCGCGGGCCCGAGATTCGCGGCATTGATCACCAGCGGCTCATCGGTGCGCCCAGCCGCCTCCGCCGCTTTGCGCACCAACTGCTCGAACTCGGTCGAGGTCACCACCAGGCGCGGTTGGGCCTGCTCCAGAATGGCCGCGATATGGGCGATGATCTGGTCGAGGTCGCCGAACATCGGCGGCGCGACCGGGGTGAAGACGCCACCGCAGACCCACACGGCGTAAAAGGCGGCGGCGCAGGGGAATCCGGTCGGCATGATCACACATGCGCCATCGCCGCTGCCCATACCGTGTTCGCGCATGCGCGCCGCGATCGTCCAGCTCAGCTCCGCGAGATCGTGATAGCTGCGGTATTCCCAGCCGTCGGCCTCGTCGGCCAGGTGGATCCCGGTGTCTCGCGCCGGATCGGCCAGCCAATCACGCACTGCGGCAACGTCTTTATCCGGCTTCATCCCGCAGCTCTCCTCCCGACAGCACAGTCACGGTACCGTTGGTGCCATCGACCCGTATTCCCATACCGGAACGTATCTTCTTGGTCAGGTCCTTGACTTGGACCACCGTCGGAACTCCCAACTCCCGTGCCACGATCGCGACATGGGTGAGGGGGCTGCCGCGCTCGATCACCAGCGCCGATGCCGAGGGCAGCGCGGCCACCCAACCCGGATCGGTGCGGTATGCCACCAGAATGCCGCCTGCCACGTCGCGCGGCTCGTCGACGACCACCGCGGTGCCCTCGACGATTCCGGACGCCGACGGCGTGCCGGGCAGGACGGTGCCGACGGTCGCGGCCGGGGTATCGGTGACCGGCACCCAACCTTGACGCGCGAGTTCAGCACGCCCGAATGTCGGCCCCGAGGTGACGAAGCGGGCCGGGGCGACCAACTCGGCGTCCCTGGCGCGCTGGGCTTTCCGTGCGGCGACCAGATCACGTAGACCATCGGTGTGCTCGCCCTCGTAGCAGCCGCGCAACTCCTGGACCGTCAATGCGAAGACATCGTCGAATTCGTCGATGACGCCGCGCGCGACCAGATCTCGGCCCATAACCCGGATCATCCGCTTGACCATGCCGAAGGCCCTCGTGCGGCAGAACCGCAGCCGCTCCCGATGCGCGGCGCACCGATTCACCTTGCCACGCAGGCGCTCATAGATTCGGCGGCGGAAGCCGCGCAGGTTGGCGTCGAGGTATTCGTCGGCCTCCGCACCACGGCTGTGCTGCGCGGCCTCGCCGACGCGACCGATCGCGCTGCGCAGCATGATGAACAGGCTCGCGGGATCCTCGCGCAGATCCGGGGTTTCCAGCTTCAGCTCGTCCAGGCTGCGGTAGCCGTAGCGATCGATGTAATCCTCGATTCGGGCGAGGAATTCGGCGCGATCATTGATGGCGTCGTAAATCTTTTCCGGCGCAGTCGAATTGATCAATGAGACCAACTCGGGATCCTCGCGAACGAACCGGGCGAGGTCGGTCATGGCGCGGGCCGGTTCGGCCGATTCGACATCCGCGCCGGGGCCGACGACGGCGTACAGGAACCACTCCGGAGCCTTCGGCAGCAGCAGTTTGGTGAGCAGATACATCAGACCGGTGCAGGTCAACAGGATTGCGTCCAGGACCATCAGCGGGCCCCAGCGCTCGACCAGATCCCGGTCGACCTTGCGATAGGCCGCGTAAGCCTGTTCGCCGGTCAGTGTCGAGTAGTCGAGTGCGTCGTATTCGTCGTAGACGCGGTAGAAGTCGATCATGAAGCGCTCGACCATTTCGTCGATGCCGAACAGCCGCCGCACATAGGTGGCGGTGGTGCCCGCGCGCGACCGCAGCCGCGCCAGTTGCGTGCGAAAGGTGAACGGGCGCAAGGTCTTCGCGATCTCATCGGGCAGCGGTTCGTCGACGCCGAGCGCGGCCTCGAGTACCTTCCGGTTCAACGGGTACCCGGGTGCGATGCCCACCATCCGGTACCAGTGCAGCAGGTTGTAGTAGACCCGGCCATGAAAGTAGCCGAGTAGCACCGGAGTCCAGCGATCGGTCTGGCTCAGTTGCGCATCGGGCACCCGCAGCGATTTCGCATAACCGTGGTACACGCGGCCGTAGATATCGGCGGCGGTCGTGTAGGTCAGGGGGGAGGTGATACCGCTGAAGCTCTCGATGATGTTGGAGTTGTCCCAGATTCGCTCTTCGCCGTCGGCGAGCATCTCACCGGCGCCGCGCAGTACCGCACCGCGCGCCGCGGCGTCGGTGACGGCGGTGGTGATCGGTCGCGACTGCAGCAACCACAGACCGTCGGCATCGATGGCCCACTCGATGTCCTGTGGCGCACCGAAATCGGCCTCCAGCTTGCGTCCCCACTGCACCAACTCGGCCAGTTCGGCATCGGCGAGCACGGCGCTCTCACGGCGTTGCTGCTCGACCTCGAGCACCGCGCAGCCCTGCTCACCAGCGGGCACATAGCTGCGATCCTTGTCCCCCACAGTGGTTTCCAGCACGGTGCCGGAGGATTTGTCGACCACGACCGAATCGGCGTCCACCGCACCCGACACCAGACCCTCGCCGAGTCCGTATACCGCGCTGACGACCAATTCGTCCGCGGCGCCGCTGATCGGGTTCGCGGTGAACATCACCCCGCTGGACCGCGCATCGATAAGACGTTGCAGGACAACGGCTATGGCATCGGCGCTCGGCTGGCCGTGCGCGAAGGCATAGCGGATGGACCGTTCCGAGAAGGCCGACGCCCAGCAGTCGCGCACGCGCGCCGCGACCGCGTCGATACCATTGACATTGAGAAACGAATCGAACTGGCCCGCATAGGACTGACCGGGACCGTCCTCGACGACCGCCGACGACCGAACCGCGACCGAACCTGTGCCGAGACGGCCGTAAGCGTCGGCGATCAGTTCGAAGATCGATTGCGGCAGTGGCGCATCGACGATCGCGGCGCGTAGTTCCGCACCGGCGGCCAGCGCCGAATCGAGGTCGTCCGATGATGTGACCTTCAACACAATAGTCGTCAAATCGGCGTCGGTGGGGGTGTCGATAAGGAACCGGTTGAAGACGTCGGTGCCGAGCACCGCCCAGTCGGGGACGCGGAAGCCGCCATTGTGCAATGTGTACAACCCGCGTGCTTTACCCCCGCCTAGCGCGGCAAATGTCGCCGAGTCGGTCCACGGTCCGAGTACCTGCAAGACTTCTCTCCCATCACCCCCGTCCACCGCACCGGAGCAGGCGCTCCGGTACCACAAGGCAGCGCAAACCGAAGGGGCTGTCTGGATATATCCGAGATTCGCTTTCGACGTTAGCCCGCAAACCTTGGGTACTGCTTGGCAAAGACTTGGTTCGAACGCCTCGAGGCACCAGTAAGCTTCGCGATGACGTTCTGGGCTGTAAGGAGTGATTCGGCGTGGGTTGGACCTTCACCCCGGACGAGTTCGCCCATATCTGGCGCGAAACCGAAGTGGACCGTCACCCGTATCCGCTGCGCATTCTCGAGACGCCGCGAACCGAATCCGAAGCCGATAAATTGCGCGCCCAATTGGAGGAGCGACTACCGCCGCGCAGCGATCCGGACCTATCGGCGTGCCTGCGCATCATGGCGGCACCGCAGACCAGGATCGTGGCGATCGGCGGCGGGCACAGTCCCGGCACCGAGATCCGGCTGCTGGCCTGTGCGATCTACGACCGCGCCGTCCTCGCTATCCAGGAACCCGGTTCCGGACCGGATTTTGGTGGGCGCATCCGACTTTCGATCGGGCTCAGCGCCAAACTCGGCGCCCGGATAGCCGCATTGCTGCCCGCGGTCCCGGCCGGACACGAACCGGCGCGGGCGGCATCGGCCGAAGCGATCCGCGACGGCGAGACGGTGGTCGTAGCGCAGCGGGCGGTGCCGTCGATCCGGCGGCTGCTGCTCAAGCCGCATACCGCCGAGGGACATTTCCGGATCGAGGGGCGACTGGACCAGCCCGCGCCGCAGCCGCCGATCCACTACACCTGGATCGATGTCAAGGGCGACGGGCGCTATTTGATCAAGGCGGGCGATACCGTGCACATCGTGCCGGCCTCGGCCGAGCAACTCGCGACGCAGCTGCAGAAACGTATTCCCACGCAGGCCCGATAAGCCGTAACCGACCCGGACTATTTCATCCGGAGGCATGGCCAACGGTTAGTCTGAGGCGGACCGACCGATCCCCGGGGGTGTGGTGCATGACGATCGAGAGCAGCCGAGCCGATATCGCCCGCTTCAAACAGGAGGCACAGGCGGGCACCGTCAAGTTTGACCCGGACGCGGCGCGACGTTGCGCCGAAATGTACGAAAATCAAGCCGACCGGCTCATCTATCTACGCCAACGCCTCGAATCGGCGGGCGAACTGGACGGCTTCGGCGGATTCGTCTCCGCACAGCAATTACAGGCCGGATTCGCCCACAAGGCCCGCGACGCCGCCACCCTGCTCGACCACTACATCGAAGCCGCCTATCGCATGAAGGAGGCCTTCCTGATCAGCGGCGGGCTGTTCGAGGAGGCCGATGCGGCGAATGCCGCGGCACTGCGGGCGATCGAAACGCGGATGCCACGATGAGCTCCGGTGATTCCGCCCAAGGCGGTTGTCGGGTGCCCGGTGGGCTCGGTACACAGCGTGCCGCATGGAACGCGTGGGCGAACGCCAGCAATGCCTGCGTGCAGAACGACTATCGGACGCCCGGCGCGCGACCCAAGGCACAGCACGCCACACAGAACGCATCAGCGAACGCCAACGAAACCTGCACGCAGAACAACTATCGGACGCCCGGCGCGCGACCCAAGGCACAGCACGCGGCCCGGAACGCATGGGCGAGCGTGCGTGAGGCATCCGCGCGGGCCGGCTCTCGGACGCCCGGTCAGCAAGGTATGACACAACGCGCTACGCGAATGGCGGAGGCGATCGTCAGTGAGGCGCGGCGATGAGTGGTAATGATCCCGACTACATCAGCTCGATGGAGCATTTCGAGTCGATGAAGCATGAGGAGATCTACGCCAAGACCCAGCAGATCGATGCCGCGCAGATCCTCAACGCATCCGTGACGTGGCTGGAAGTCGCAGGGACGCTGGCCAGTTCGTTTCCACTGACCAGGGCCGGCTCCGATCGAGTCATGAATTCGATGGCCTGGGAGGGCGCCGCCGCCGAAGCCGCCTATGCGAGTGCACGCAGCTATGCCGACTCCGTCGATGAACTCGCCGCGATCGTGGGGCAGGTCGGCACCCGACTGGGAGCCGTGGCCGCGGCGGCCGAAGCCGTGAAGATCGCCGTGGTGCCACCAGGCAATTCGGGCCCGATCGGCACCATCGCCCGACTGCTCGAAGCCGCCCACGTGATCAATGCGCAAATGGCAGAAGAGGCAATGCGCCAAGAAGCCGTTCTCGCCATGAACATGATCTACAAACCCGCCTACCGAATGGCGGGCACCGCCGTCCCCGCCCTCCCCAGCCCACCCGCATTACCGGGCACATCGGGCGCGACACCGTCAGCACCCCGGCATTCGCCCCCCACCGAACCAACCCAGCCCGGCGCGCAGGTCCCGGGAACCGAGCCGTCATTCCCCACCCCGGAATCCCAAGCACCACAGCCGAACCCCGCTCCGGAAAAACCTCAATCCACCCCAGCCCCGGGCACTCCGGCACCCTCCACGCCGGAATCCCAAGCACCGCAAACCAGCCCGGGACCCAGCAGCCCGTCACCGACACCAGCGCCGTCTGCGCCGGAATCCTCAGCACCGCAACCAACTCCGAACCCAACGACACCGACTCCCGGCACACCGACAACCTCCACACCCGAAACCCCAGCACCACAACCAACTCCGGGCCCAACACCAGCACCCAGCCCGGCACCGGTGCCCTCCACACCGGAATCTTCAGCACCGCAACCAACTCCGGACCCGACAACACCGGCCCCCGGCGCACCGACACCCTCCACGCCCGAAACCCCAGCACCGCAACCAACTCCGGACCCGACGACAACAGCACCCACCACCCCCGCCCCCGGAACCCCAGATTCCCAGGCACCACAGCCCATCCCGCCTCCGCTCCCTCAACCCGCCCCCGACTCACCGGTACCAACCATGCCGGAATCTCCAGCGCCGCAACCAAACCCAGCGCCCCCGACACCGGAGTCCCAGACTCCACAGCCCAATCCGTCCCCACAGCCGCAGCCCGCCCCAACACCGGAACCATCAACCCAGCAAACTCCCCCTCCGCCCCCAACGCAGGAGCCTCAACCTCCCGCACCCCCAACCCAACAGGCACCCCCACCCGCACCCCCGGCCCCATCAGCACCAACCCCTTCCCTCCCCGACCCCGGCGGCCAACCAGGCATCACCGGCCCCATCCCCGACCAAACCGGCCCCTCCAAACCCCCACCAACGAGCAACCAACCTGGCGTCATCCCAACCGCAGACAGCGGCCAGCGATGAGTAGCTCCCGATAGGCACGAATCCGACTAGTCTCGACAAACAGATCGCTGTCCAGATTCCTACCATTCGTCTAGAACCATGAGACGGCCCTGAGCATCCGGAAGGCGATAGGCTGGCGCGGGAGCTGGCGGCGCGAACCGGCGAAACTTTGACCGAGGCCGTCGTCATCGCACTACGCGAACGGCTCGCGCGCGAAACCGGCCGAGCCCGTACCGTCCCGCTCAGCAACGAACTCGCGGCGATTCGTCGCCGATGCGCCGCGCTGCCGGTGATCGATAAGCGGCAGCCCGGACGAGATCATCGGATACGACGAGCACGGCCTGCCGACCTGATGGTTATCGACACCTCCACAGGCTTCACCATGCTGAACGACGAATCCGAAGCGGACCGTTTCGAGGCAGCTATCGAAGCAGAACCCGGCCGTTTGATGTCCACGGCAACGTGTCTGGAGATCTCGATCGTCATCGAAGGCTGATTAGGCGATGCCGGTGTACGCGAACTGGACCTATGGCTGCATCGGGCCGCAGTCGACCTCGTCGCGGTACATCCGGCACACGCATATCTGGCGCGACTGGCCTGGCGAGAATACGGCAAAAGATGGCATACGGCCGCCGCCCTGACCTACGGCGACTGCTTCTCCTATGCATTGTCGAAGGTGAGTGGCGAACCTCTGCCTTCAAAGGCAACGACTTCGCGCGCACCGACATCACTACGGTCCGGTTGCCGCAGGACGATGCGGAAGGCGAATCCGCCGGAGGCGATCTCGGCGGCAGACGCTAAACCTTGACCAGGTCGTCGGCGTGTATTACCGGGCGTTGCATGGTGTCCGGGAGTTCGGTGGTGGAGCGCCCGAGCATTCCGGAGAGTTCGGTGCTGTCGTATTCGACTACGCCTCGGGCGACTATGCGGTTGTCGGGGGCGATGAGGTCGACTACGTCACCGCCGTGGAAGCGGCCGCGGACGCCGGTTATGCCTGCGGCGAGCAGGGAGCGGCGGCGCTGGGCGACGGCTTGGACGGCGCCGTCATCGATGAGAATGGCGCCACGGCTGTCGGCGGCGTGGCGGACCCAGAATTTGCGGGCGGAGAGGCGAACCGGGCGAGCGGCGAAGGCGGTGCCGACGGTGCCCGCGCTCAGCGCGATATCGGCCTCGGTAGCGGCCGCCAGCAGGACGGGCACGCCCGCGTCGGCGGCCAGCCGGGCCGCGGAGAGTTTGGAGGCCATGCCGCCGGTACCGAGTGCGCCGCCGCTGCCCGCGATGACGCCGTCGAGGTCGGCGCTGCTGCGGACCTCGGGGATGAAGTTGGCGGCACCCTTGCGCGGGTCACCGTCGTATAGGCCCTCGACATCGGAGAGCAGCACCAGCGCGTCCGCGCCGACCAGATGGGCGACCAGTGCGGCGAGCCGGTCGTTATCGCCGAAGCGGATCTCTTCGGTTGCGACGGTATCGTTTTCGTTCACGACGGCAACCGCACCGAGCGAGCGCAACCGATCCAGGGTGCGCTGGGCATTGCGGTGATGTTCCCGGCGCGAGAAGTCGTCGGCGCTCAACAACACCTGCCCGACCGTGCGCCCGAACCGCGCGAACGAGGCGCCCCATGCATGCGCCAACGCCAACTGGCCGACGCTTGCGGCGGCCTGCTTGGTAGCCAAATCCCTTGGGCGAGTGGTCAATCCGAGCGGCGCGAGACCGGCGCCGATCGCACCGGAAGACACGACGACCACATCGGATCCGGCCCGCATCCGCGCCTCCACCGCATCGGCAAGCCGATCCAGCCGCGCCATATCCAACCCGCCCTGGAGGCTGGTCAGCGCCGAAGACCCGATCTTCACTACCACACTGCGCGCCGAAGCAATCGCCGTCCTGGCCTCACTCAACCCGGACTGCGACATCACCTCGGCCATCCCCGAACTCACATGCATCGCAACCGAACTCCCTGTACCGCAACAGAACCCATCGATTCGACCGCCCCCGCATTACCGGCCGCTCCAACCGCCTCCGCCGCACGAACCGACCGCAAAGCATCAGTTGACGCCGCCCAATCAGCCGCCGCGCCGCCAACCGACCGCAAAGCATCAGTCGACGCCGCCGAATCAGCCGACACCGCACCAGCTAATCGCACAACACCAGCGGAAGCCGCACCAACCCACCGCACCAGAGCCGCCAACCGTCGCGCACCAGTCGACCGCACCGCACCAGCCGATTCAGCCGAACTCGTCGTACCTGCCAGCCCAACCGAACCCGCCGCGACTGTCGGGCGCAGCATTGCACGCCGAACACACTGGCCGCCAACAAATTCCGATGCTCGCCCAACGGTCGAACCGAACCGCAGCGCTCGCCGAAACGCCGTGCCAGATCCCGGCGCACACCACAGGCCCACGGCGTCCACGTTATTCCTCGTCGTCCTTGACCAGTCCGCGGCGCACCCGGGAGGCATGTTTGCGTTCGGCGGCGCTGATCCGGTCGTTCTGCTCCAAGCGGATATCGGTGCCGCGGCCAGTGGGCACCATATCGATACCCGCGGAGATCTGTGGCTCCCATTCGAAGGTGACATCGCCGATGGTGACCGGCGCACCGGGTTCGGCGCCCTGCTTCACCAGCTCCTCTTCGACGCCGAGGCGTGCCAGACGGTCGGCGAGGTAACCGACGGCCTCGTCGTTGTCGAACTGGGTCTGGCGCACCCAGCGCTCCGGCTGCGGCCCGCGCACGATGAAGCCGCCGGGCTCCTCGGGATCGGCGATCACGCTGAAGCCGGTCTCGTTCACCGCGATCGGGCGGATTACCGGACGCTTCGGGGCGGCCTTCGGATGCGCGGTCCGGTACTGCTCGACCATCTCGGCGAGCGCAAAGGTCAAGGGACGCAGGCCCGCTCGACTCACTGCCGAAATCTCGAAGACCGGCCAGCCACGGGCGGTGAATTCGGGCGTGACCATCTCCGCCAACTCGGCGGCATCGGGCACATCGACCTTGTTCAGGATCACCACGCGCGGCCGATCGGCCAGATCACCGAGCCCGGTATCGGCATCCAGAGCCGGTTTGTAGGCGGCGAGTTCGGCCTCGAGCGCGTCGACATCGGAGACCGGATCGCGTCCGGGCTCCAACGTCGCGCAGTCCACAACATGCGCGAGCACCGCGCAGCGCTCCAGATGCCGCAGGAAATCCAGCCCGAGCCCACGCCCGTCGCTCGCACCGGGAATCAGACCGGGCACATCCGCGATGGTGAAGGTTGTGTCACCGCTGGAGACCACACCGAGATTGGGCACCAGCGTGGTGAACGGGTAGTCAGCGATCTTCGGCTTCGCAGCCGAAAGCACAGACACCAGCGAAGACTTACCGGCCGACGGGAATCCGACCAGGCCCACATCGGCGACGGACTTCAGCTCGAGGACGAGATCGCCCTCCTCACCGTCCTCGCCGAGCAGCGCGAAACCGGGCGCCTTGCGCGCCTTGGAGGCCAGCGCGGCATTGCCGAGTCCGCCGCGGCCGCCACGGGCCACGATGAACTTATTGCCCGAACCGACCAAATCGACGACTACCTTGCCGTCGTCGAGCACCACGGTGCCGTCGGGCACCTTAAGCACCAGATCGGTGCCCTGCTTACCGTCGCGGTTACTGCCCTCACCTGGCTTGCCGTTGCTCGCCTTGGCGTGCGGATGGAAATGGAAGTCCAGCAGGGTGTGCACATTCGGGTCGACCTCGAGGATCACATCCCCGCCGCGCCCGCCATTGCCGCCGTCCGGTCCGCCGAGCGGCATGAACTTCTCGCGGCGCACGGAGGCGCAGCCGTGACCACCCTTGCCCGCACGCACGTGCAATACGACACGGTCGATGAATTTGGACATGTCCGAATCATCCTCCTCGGTGGTCAGAGTTGTGGGAACGCGATCTTTCGAGAACGCGAAAAGCGGGCCAGGGAATGCACCCTGACCCGCTCAGCTTCTCCGGAATGGCTAAAGAGGCGGTCAGGCCTCGGCCGGCTCCGGAACCACGATGTTGACGGTCTTGCGGCCACGCTTGGTGCCGAACTCGACCTTGCCCGCCGCCAAGGCGAACAAGGTGTCGTCGCCGCCACGGCCGACGAGCACACCCGGGTGGAAGTGCGTGCCACGCTGGCGAACCAGGATCTCGCCCGCCGACACGGCCTGGCCGCCGAAACGCTTGACGCCGAGTCGCTGGGCGTTCGAGTCGCGCCCGTTGCGGGAGCTGGATGCACCCTTCTTATGTGCCATTTCTGAACTCCTGTGAAGTAATTCGAGAAAGCGCGGAGGCTTACTTGATGCCGGTGACCTTGAGGACCGTCAGCGGCTGGCGATGACCCTGACGCTTGTGGTAGCCGGTCTTGTTCTTGAACTTGTGGATGCGGATCTTCGGGCCCTTGGTGTGCTCGACGACCTCAGCGGCCACCGAAACCTTGGCCAGCTTGTCCGCATCGGTGGTCAGCTCGGCGCCATTCACCACGAGGACCGGGGCCAGCGCCACGGACGAACCCGGCGCACCCTCGATCTTCTCGACCTTCACCAGGTCACCGACCGCGACCTTGTACTGCTTTCCGCCGGTCTTGACGATCGCGTACGTTGCCATCGGTCGGCTGCCCTTCTTCCTGTAATGCGCGCGGCTAGTGCTCGCGCGGCTGCGTGCTCCCGCCCGGATGACTCCGGCTGGAAACCACAGCACTCTGGTCTGGTAGTCACCGCCGCCTCAGCAACCTGATGGCTCTCGGCTTCGAGCCGAGTCACGAATACAGCGCGGATAAGCGCTGTCGCCGGGCAGCGACTGTCCAAGATTACAGGACGGGTACCACCCCGACCAAACCGGTGCCCGGGTAAGACAGGACCCCCGTCGCGGAATGCGGCGGGGGTCCCAGGTTTTCGGATCGTGGCAGTTAGTTCGCGTCGTCCACCGGCGGTCCGGCCGGACGACCGACGGCCCGGCGGCGTGGCTTGCGCGTCGGCACCACGACCGGCACATCCGCGGTGTAGTCGACAACGGGCTCCGCGGCCCCCTGATCCGCCGTCGGCAGCACGAACACCGCACCGGTGCTATCGGCCGCCGGTGCGGCAGCCGAACGCGCGACGCGACGTCTGCGGCCGGTCGTACGGGATGCGGATGCGGGCACACCGTTGGCCGATGCCGCAACCGGCTCTGCCGCAGGCTCAGCGGGTTCATCCGCCACGGGCGTCGAAACCCCGGCCCCGACCGGCGCAACGACAGATACGGGCTCGACAGCCTCGTCGCCCACCCCCGCGGCTTCCCCGGATGGGGGCTCGACGGCCTCTTCGGCCACCTCTGCCACGTCCTCGGTTTCGGCTTCCGCGACTTCCTCGGCTACCGCCTCCGCGACTTCCTCGGCGACCGCGGCAACGGAATCGGAAACTACGACCTCATCGCTTGCGGCGACAACGTCCTCGACATCCTCCGCGTGCGCCGGCTCCTCCGACTGATGCGCCGCCATCGCCAACGCGACCGGATGCGCCCGCTTGACCGCGATCTCCGCCTCGTCTTCGACGACATGCGCGGTGCCATTGCTCGCCGCGGCAGGCGCACTCGCCGCCGCACCCTTGTCCCGGCCACGGCGCCGCCGCGACCCGGTCTCGCGAGCACCGCGCGCACTGTCCTCGGCGCCGGTGAGCTCCACCGGGTAGGTGTGCACGAGGATGCCCCGACCGTGGCAATGCTCACAGGTCGACGAGAACGCCTCGACCAGGCCGGTGCCCAGCTTCTTGCGGGTCATCTGCACCAGGCCGAGCGAGGTCACCTCGGAGACCTGGTGGCGGGTGCGGTCGCGGCCCAATGCCTCGGTCAGCCTGCGCAACACCAGATCCCGGTTCGACTCCAGCACCATATCGATGAAGTCGACGACGATCATGCCGCCGATATCGCGCAGCCGCATCTGGCGCACGATCTCCTCGGCCGCCTCCAGGTTGTTCCTGGTGACCGTCTCTTCCAGATTGCTGCCGCCCGCACCGGTGAATTTGCCGGTATTGACGTCGATGACGGTCATCGCCTCGGTCCGGTCGATCACCAGGGTGCCGCCCGAGGGCAGCCACACCTTGCGATCGAGCGCCTTGGCGAGCTGCTCATCGATCCGGTAGGTCTCGAAGACGTCGGCACCGTTGTTTTCGTGCCGGGAGACCCGGGCGAGCATGTCCGGCGCGACCGTGCGGATGTAGTTCTCGACGGTGCTCCAGGACCGCTCACCCTCGATGACCAGCTTGGAGAAGTCCTCGTTGAACAGGTCGCGGATGACCTTGACCAACAGGTCCGGCTCTTCGTACAGCGTCTTGGGCGAGCCGTTGTCCTTGACCTCGGCGGCCTTCTCGATGGTGCGCCAGGTCGCCTGCAACCGCTCCACATCGCGCGCCAATTCGGTCTCGCTGACCCCCTCGGACGCGGTGCGGATGATCACTCCGGCGTCGGCGGGCACGATATCGCGCAGGATCTCCTTGAGCCGCTTGCGCTCGGTATCGGGCAACTTGCGGCTGATACCGGTGGACGAACCGCCCGGCACGTAGACCAGGAAGCGGCCGGCCAGGCTGATCTGGGTGGTCAGCCGGGCGCCCTTGTGCCCGACCGGATCCTTGGAGACCTGCACCAGCACCTGATCGCCAGGCTTGAGCGCCTGCTCGATCTTGCGCTCCTTACCGCCGAGACCGGCGGCCTCCCAGTTCACCTCACCGGCATAGAGCACACCGTTGCGGCCCCGGCCGATATCGACGAAGGCCGCCTCCATCGAGGGCAGCACATTCTGCACCTTGCCGAGGTAGACATTGCCGACCATCGACGCCGAGCCGGTATTGGTGACGAAGTGCTCGACCAGGATGTTGTCCTCGAGCACCGCGACCTGGGTCGCGGTCGGGTGCTCCGAGAAGGTCTTCTCGCGTACGACCATGACCCGGTCCACCGCCTCGCGGCGGGCCAGGAATTCAGACTCGGTCAGGATCGGCGGACGACGGCGACCGGCCTCGCGACCGTCACGCCGACGCTGCCGCTTGGCCTCGAGCCGGGTGGAGCCGGTGATGCCCTGCACCTCGTCGACGGTGGCGCGGCTGCGGCTCTTATTGCGCGGCTCACGCTCGTGCACGACGGTATTCGGCGGATCGTCCTCGGAGACGCTCTCGCTATCGGCGCCTTCGCCGGCCACCTTGCGGCGACGACGGCGACGGCGACGGCGGCTCGAACCCTCCGGCACATCGGATTCGTCGTCCTCGGTTTCGGTGTCGTCGCCGGCGTCGGCTTCGGCCTCGCTCTTGACGGCGGCCTGCTCGTCCTCGGCGCTCTCGTCGGTGGCTTCGGTGTCCTCACCATCGGCGTCGGCGTCGGCGTGCTGCTCGCCTCGGCCCCGACCCCGACCGCGACGGCCACGCCGACGACGACGCGGCTGATCCGCCTCGCCCTGCTGTTCGGTCGACTCGTCCTCGGTGGTTTCGGTCTCTTCCTCGACGGTTTCGACCGCGGTCTCCTCGACGCGACGGCTTTCGCGCTCGGCCCGGCGCCGCCGACGCGCTTCCTCGGCGGCCGCGGCGTCCGGCGATAGGAACAGCGGCGCGGCGACCGAGGCCGCGGCCTCGAAGACGACCGGGGTCGCGACATGCGGCTCCGGCGGAACCGAATGGGTGAACAGCTGCACCGATGGCTGATGCGCCGCAGGCTGCTCTCCCGATGGCAGCGATCCGGACTGATCTATCGCCTGGTCCGGTCTGGAGAAGATGAGGCCCGGCTCGGGCGCGGCAGCAACCGCCTCGGGCCCCGGCGCCGGCTCGGCTGCCACCGGCTCGGGCTCGGCCGCAGTCGGTTCCTGCTCGGCGGCCTCGGGCTCGACGGCCCCGGGTTCCACCGTGCCGAGCGCGTCGCGGACAGATTCCGCTACCGCTCGGTCGACATTCGATTGCGCACTACGTGCGTCGGCACCCAACTCGGCGAGCTTGGCCAGGATGCGTTTGCTGGTCACTCCCAGCCGCTTGGCAAGCGCGTGAACTCGGATTCGCTCCGGCAATTGTTCGGCATCCTGTGATGTTGTTGTCAGCGGCTCTTGATCGGCCACGAAGTCTCCTCGGGTCCCCGGGCGCGTCCCTCCTGGCAGGAGTGACGCGGCCGACGCGGGGGCACTGTCCGTTCACCTCACGCGGTTGGCGCAAGGTCAAGTGGTCTCGCCCCGCATGCCCGGTTAACACCATTTTATTCGTCGTCGGGCTAACTGGTCACGCGGCGCCTGGCTGTTGGCTGAACTCCACGGCGCGAGCGCTCATCCAGCGTGCCGACGCGAACCTCCGGCCCAGCAACGGGCCAGCTGTTCGTAGCAGCGATGATCGGCATCGAACCGCAGTGTCATCCGGTTACCGTCCGGCACCGATCGTCCGCGTACCTGCGCGAACAGTCGGCATCGTCAGCAACCACAGCCAGTATCCCACACAGTGCGGCGACGCCTCGCCATCGCCGCACGACTTCGCCTCGCTGCCGCTCGGCCAAGTCCCGCCGCGACGCCGGCTGTGCTGTCTGTTCCGCAGCTCACGCCTCAGGCCCAATATCAGGCCGGGAACTCGGGAAACCAGAGCGCGATTTCCCGCTTGGCCGATTCGGGCGAATCGGAGCCGTGCACCAGGTTCTCCTGGGTCTCCAGTGCGAAGTCTCCGCGAATGCTGCCGGGGACGGCCTTCTCGACCGGGTCGGTGCCGCCGGCGATCTGTCGGAAGGCCGCAATGGCGCGCGGACCCTCCAGAATGGCCGCGACGACCGGGCCGGAGGTGATGAACTCGATCAAGGACCCGAAGAACGGCTTCTCGGCGTGTTCGGCGTAGTGCCCGCGCGCCAACTCGTCGGATACCTGCTTCAGCTCCAGGGCCGCGATCTTCAGGCCCTTGCGCTCGATCCGGGCCAGCACCTCACCGACGAGGCCACGGGCCACACCGTCCGGCTTGATGAGTACCAACGTCTGCTCAGTCACGGCGCTCAGCCTAATAGGCGATACCCCGGGTTACCGAACCGACGGCTAGGAAGAGCCCTGGATGCGTTGACTCGGCAGCAGGCCGAGTTCCATTCGGCGCTTGACGTCGGCGCGCAGCACCAGGATGAAGCCCCAGACGACGGCGAAGAAGACGCCCATCACGCCGATGGACAAGTGCACGAAGACGCCGAGGATCAGCAGCACCTGCAACCCCAGGTTGAACGGGATGGCCCATGGTCGGCGTTGCAGTCCGGCGCCGAGGATCATCACCAGCGCGAGGACGACCAGGTAGCTGCCGGAGAACCAGCCGATACCGCCGCCGACCGACCCGACCACGGGCAGTGCGAGCAGCACCGTGATCGCCTCGAGGATCAGCGTGCCCGCCATGACACCGCGCAGCCCCTTCCACGGGTCGGTGGCAGGTGGGGGGACCTGCGGCTCGCCGTCGGCCCGCTCGGGCTCGGCGGCGTCGCCGGTTGACTCGGTCACGCTGTCTCCTTCTCGGCATCCGTGGGTCCCATATGCCTACGCATGCTGCCGCGCCCGGACCGCACGGCTCGTGCCTGCGCCTCGCTGGCGCTCGGCTCCGGCATACGCCGATGCGCACTGGCACATGATTCGCGCACTGCTTTCGCTCATGCCGGGTCCTTCCCGAACAGGGCGCGCGCCGCGCCCGCGGTGACCACCGATCCGGTCACCACCACGCCAGCACCGGAAACCATCTCGCCCGCATCGCCGACCTCCTCGGCAATGGCAATGGCCGTTTCCAACGCATCGGGCAGGGTCTCGGCGATGACCACGCGTTCGTCGCCGAAACGCTGCACCGCGAGATTGGCGAGGCGTTCGACATCCATGGCGCGCGGCGAACCATTGGTGGTGACCACGATCTCGTCGAATACCGACTCCAGCGCGTCCAGTATGCCCGCCACGTCCTTATCACCGAGCACTGCGACGACACCGACCAGCTTGCGGAAGTCGAATTCGGCGGTCAGCGTCGCGGCCAACGCCCGCGCGCCCGCCGGATTGTGCGCGGCATCGATGAAGATGGTCGGGGCATTGCGCATCCGCTCCATCCGCCCCGGGCTGGTGACACTCGCAAAACCGGCGCGCACCGCTTCGATATCGAGCTGCCGATCCGCTCCGGCACCGAAGAACGCCTCGACCGCGGCCAGTGCGAGCACCGCATTGTGGGCCTGGTGCTCACCGTGCAGTGGCAGGAAGATTTCGTCGTAAATCCCACCGAGGCCCTGCAATTCGAGCTGCTGGCCGCCGACCGCTATCTGGCGGGCCACCACCCGGAACTCCGAGCCCTCGCGCGCCACCGCGGCATCGACCTCGACAGCCCTGCGCAGCAGCACATCCATCGCCTCGGGTTCCTGCTCGGCGATGATGGCGACGGTATCGCGCGGCACCAGGCTGTCCGGGGCGCGTTTGATGATCCCGGCCTTCTCCCCCGCGATGGATGCGAGATCGTCGCCGAGAAAATCGGTGTGGTCCAGACCGATCGGGGTGATCACCGCGACCTGTCCGTCGATGACATTGGTCGCGTCCCAGCGCCCGCCCATACCGGTCTCGACCACCGCGACATCCACCGGCGCCTCCGAGAAGGCGGCGTAGGCCATGCCGGTGAGGACCTCGAACTTGCTCATGGCCGGACCGTCGGCGGCCGCGGACTGCTTATCGATCATCTCGATATAGGGCAGCAGTTCGCGGTAGGTCTCCACGTACCTGGCCGGGGTGATCGGCATGTTGTCGATGCTGATCCGCTCGGTTGCCAGCTGCAGATGCGGGCTGGTGATCCGGCCGGTGCGCCGATGCAGCGCGGTGAGCAGCGCATCGATCATCCGAGTCACCGAGGTCTTGCCATTGGTGCCCGCGATGTGGATGGCCGGGTAGCTCTGCTGGGGTGAGCCCAGCAGATCCATCAGCGTCGCGATACGGGACAACGACGGCTCGATCTTGGTCTCCGGCCAGCGCCGGTCCAATTCCGCCTCGACCAATGCCATTTCGGCCAGGTCCACCGGGGACGGGCCGGAGCCGAGCCGCCGCTTCGGCTCCTCGTCGTCGGCGTACTGCGGTTCCGGTTCGGCGTTCACTTGCCGCTCAGTTCCGCGAGCCGGGCGCCGATGCGCGCGACCTCGGCCTCGGCGACATCGCGACGTCCCTTGATCTTGTCGACCACCTGGTCCGGCGCCTTCGCCAGGAAGGCCTCATTACCGAGTTTGGCTGTGGTGGTCGCCAATTCCTTCTCCGCGGCGGCGAGGTCCTTTTCCAGGCGACGGCGTTCGGCATCCAGGTCAACCGCGCCGGAGGTGTCGAGTTCGACCGTCACCGTTGACCCGCTCAGGCGCACCTCGACCGATGCGGTCGCGGCGAATTCGGCGCCGGGCTCGGTGAGCCGGGCCAGGTTGGTCACCGAATCGTGCAGTTCGGTGAGGCCGGCGGTGTCCAGCCCGATCAGCTTGGCCGCCACCTTCTGCTTATCGGCCAGCCCCTGATCACTACGGAAGCGGCGGATCTCGGTGATCAGGCGCTGCGCGTCCGAAATACGTTGTGCGGCGGTCACATCGGTGGCCACACCGGTGGCCTGCGGCCAAGTGGCGATGACGACTGATTCGCGGCCGGTCAATGCCCGCCACAGCGATTCGGTGACGAACGGGATGACCGGATGCAGCAGCCGAAGCACCGCATCGAGCACATTGCCGAGCACGATGCTGGTCGACTCGGCGCGCGAACCACCGGCGGCGAACTGCACCTTGGACAGTTCCAGATACCAGTCGCACAGCTCGTCCCAGGCGAAGTGGTACAGCGCCTCGCACGCCTTGCCGAATTCGTAGGCGTCGAAGGCCGAATCCACCTCGGCGCGAACCTGTTCGAGCCGATCGATGATCCAGCGGTCGGCGTCGGTGAGTTCGGCGCGATCGGGCAGCGTGCCCGGCTGCGCACCGTTCATGAGTGCGAACTTGGTGGCGTTGAACAGCTTCGTCACGAAGCTGCGCGAGGCGAGGGCATGCGATTCGCCGACCGACAGGTCACCTCCTGGCTGCGCACCGCGCGCCAGGGTGAAGCGCAGCGCGTCCGCGCCGTAGGAGTTGATCCAGTCCAGCGGGTCGATACCGTTGCCGCGCGATTTGGACATCTTCTTGCCGTACTGATCGCGAATCAGGCCGTGCAGGAACACATCCTTGAACGGCACCTGCCTCGCACCGCCCTTGCCCGCGGTGAGCACGTGGTCGTCGGAGACGAAGGTGCCGAACATCATCATCCGGGCCACCCAGAAGAACAGGATGTCGTAACCGGTGACGAGCACGCTTGTCGGATAGAACTTCTGGAGCTCCTCGGTGGAATCCGGCCAGCCCATGGTGGAGAAGGGCCACAGCCCGGAGGAGAACCAGGTGTCGAGCACATCCGGATCCTGCACCCAGCCCTCGGGGGCGGTCTCATCCGGACCGACGCAGACCACCTCGCCCTCGGGGCCGTACCAGATCGGGATGCGGTGACCCCACCAGAGCTGGCGCGAGATGCACCAGTCGTGCATATTGTCGACCCATTCGAACCAGCGCGGTTCCTGGCTGGTCGGGTGAATCACGGTGTCGCCGTTGCGGACCGCGTCACCGGCGGCCTTGGCCAGCGATTCCACCTTGACCCACCACTGCATCGAAAGCCGCGGTTCGATCGCCTCGCCGCTGCGCTCGGAATGTCCGACGCTGTGCAGATACGGCCGCTTCTCGGCGGCGATCCGGCCCTCGGCGGCGAGCCGCTCGCGCACCTTGACCCGCGCCTCGAACCGGTCCATACCGTCGAATTCGGTTCCGGTGCCGGTAATCCGGGCGCGCTCGTCCATGATGTTCGGCATGGGCAGGTTGTGCCGCAGGCCCATCTCGAAGTCGTTGGGGTCGTGTGCGGGCGTGATCTTCACTGCGCCGGTACCGAATTCTGGATCGACGTAGTCGTCGGCGATGATCGGAATCCGGCGTCCGGTGATCGGATGCTCGAGGGTGCTACCGATCAGATCCTGGTAGCGCGGATCCTCCGGATGCACCGCGACCGCGGTATCGCCGAGCATGGTCTCCACCCGGGTGGTGGCCACGATCACATGCGGCTCATCGTCATTGAGCGAGCCGTAGCGCAGCGAAATCAGCTCGCCCTCGACATCCTCGAATTTGACCTCGATATCGGAGATGGCGGTGCGCAACTCCGGCGACCAGTTGACCAGGCGCTCGGCCCGGTAGATCAGGCCCGCGTCGTATAGGCGCTTGAAGATGGTCTGCACGGCCCGCGAGAGCCCGTCGTCCATGGTGAAGCGGTCGCGGCTCCAGTCCACGCCGTCGCCGAGCGCACGCATCTGCCACTGGATCTGTCCGCCGGATTCGCGCTTCCAGTCCCAGACCTTGTCGATGAACAGTTCGCGGCCGAAGTCTTCCTTGGTCTTGCCGTCGACCGCGAGTTGCTTCTCCACGATGGTCTGGGTGGCGATGCCCGCGTGGTCCATGCCCGGCAGCCACAGCACCTCATAACCCTGCATCCGCTTGCGGCGCGAGAGGGTGTCCATCAGGGTGTGGTCGAGCGCGTGGCCCATATGCAGGCTGCCGGTGACGTTCGGCGGGGGCAGCACGATCGAGTAACCGGGCTTGTCGCTGGCGGGATCGGCGGCGAAGTAACCAGCCGCTACCCAGCGCTCGTACATCTCAGCCTCCACCTGGCTGGGAACCCAGCTCTTGGGGAGGGCATCGGCACGATTACGCGGGTTGTCAGGGGTTGCGCTGGTCACCCCGGCATTCTAGTGGTGGTGCCCGCTGAGCTCCTAAAAGGGCTAGCGCAGAGAAAAGGCGGGGTCTTCGGTGGATGAGGGACACCGAAGACTCCGCCCACACGTGGAGCTTACCGGCGAAACGGGCCCGAACTCGGAATCCACAACCAATTCTCAGCTTCTTGACGGGTTCATTACGCGGTTTCCGCGACGGCACCTTTTCCGGCCCTGACGGCGCGTCTGCCACCCAGGCAGCCGAGACTCGGAATCAGGGTTTCCCGGTTGTCTTATCGGGTCGGCTGGGAAGCTCGACTGAACCATCATCACCACCTACGCCGGGTCGGTTTCGCGGCTCGAGGGGACCAGCACGGTGAGCGCGCCGGGGACCGCGCGGAGGCTGACAGGGAGAGTGCCCGCAGGTTCGCCGTCGGCGGTAGCGGGAGCGCCCGGAGCAGTGAGGGTCACCTGGGCGACGCGATACTGCTTGGATTTCGGGTGATCGATTCGTCTACCCGCCGACAGAGCGGGCAGCAGGCGCAGCATATCCAGGCGCGAAACCGCACCCACAACGGTCAGGTCCAGTAGCCCATCGTCCATTACCGCGTCCGGGCAGACTCGCATGCCGCCGCCATAGGTGCGGGTATTGCCGACGGCCACCATGACGGCGTCGGTCTCGATGACAGTGTCGGCATCGGGATTGTCGAGGGCACCGGGCACGATACCGGACAGCTCGATCCGGTACGGCACGGTGAAGCGGCCGGAGATCTCGGTCAGGGCCGCGAAGGTGTAGCGCAGTGGACCCTTGGGCCAGCGCATGTCATTGGCGCGCAAGGTGACTCGTGCATCGAATCCGGTACCGGTCACGGTGGCGAACCACTTGGGTGTGAATCCGGGCGACGGCGATTCGATGCGACCGAGGTCGATGGCGCGGGTACGCCCGTCGAGGATCAGGTCCGCTGCCGCCACGGGATCGTCGGTGGGCACGCCGATTTCACGCGCGAGATCGTTGCCGGTGCCCGCGGGGATCAGGCCGAGCGGCACACCGGTCTGCGCGATGGCTTCCAGCACGATATTCATCAATCCGTCGCCACCGATGCAGACCACCGCGTCCGGCTTGGTACTGCCGGTGATCGAATCGCGCACCTGACGTACGGATTCGGCGGCCGATGGTGCGCGCACCTCGGTGACTTCGACGCCCTGCGCGGCGAAACGCGCCAGCGCGGCCGCGGCCAACTCGTGACCTCTGCCGACACCGGACTGCGGGTTGGTCACCACGGTGAGCGCCCGCACCGGACGCGAATTCTGTATCACGGGACGAGCTTTCCGGGGTTGAGGATGCCAGCGGGGTCCAATTCCCGCTTCACCGCCCGCAGTACCCGCACGCCCAGATCACCGATCTCCTCCGGAATCCAGGGGCGATGGTCGGTGCCGACCGCATGATGGTGGGTGATGGTGCCGCCCGCGGCAACGATCGCATCACCGACGGCACGTTTCGCGATATGCCACTGGGCGATCGGATCGTCCAACTGCTTGGCGATCACGGTGAAGTACAGCGAGGCTCCGGTCGGATAGGTGTGCGAAATATGGCACATGACCAGCGGCGGGGTGCCCTGCCGTTCGAGTGAATCCGTCAGTGCCGCGGTCACCTTCGCCTTGACCACGGCCAGATTCGACCAGGTGGTCGCGGTTTCGAGGGTTTCGCAGAGCACACCGAGATCGAGCAGTGCATCGCGCATATAGGGTGCGGCGAAACGCCCGCGCTCCCATTCCTGGGCCGGGGTCTGTCCCAGCGCGGTCCCGCCCGCCGCCGCGAGCAATGCGCCCGCCTCGGCGCTGCGGGCCGCGACGTGCGCCCGAGTGCCTTCGAAGGTGGTGATGGCCAGACAACCGGCCACTGCCTCGCCGCCGATATCGGCCGAGCGCGCCAGGTTCACGCCGGATTCGACTTCGTCGGACAACCGCAGCACCGTAGGTGCGGCACCCGCCTGCACTACCGAACGCAATGCGGCAGCGCCGGTTTCGAAATCCGGAAAGGACCACGCCTGGTAGCCGATGGTTTCGGGTACCGGATGCACTCGCAACGTGACCTCGGTGATCACGCCGAGTGTGCCCTCCGACCCGACGAACAGTTCACGCAGGTCCGGCCCCGCGGCGGAGGCGGGCGCGCGGCCGAGCTCGATGGTGCCGCTGGGTGTCGCGATCTTGAGATGCTGGACCATGTCGTCGAAGCGGCCGTAGCCCGCCGACGCCTGCCCCGAGGACCGGGTGGCTGCGAATCCGCCGATGCTGGCGAATTCGAAGCTCTGCGGCACGTGGCCGAGCGAAAGTCCATGTGCCGCAAGGAGTTCCTCGGCCTTGGGACCGGTGAGTCCCGCGCCGAGCGTGGCGGTGCCGCTGATCGGGTCGATTTCCGAAATACCGTCCAGACGGCGCAGATCCAGCGCGATGACGGTATCGAACCGACCGCGGACCGGATCGACGCCACCCACCACGCTGGTACCGCCACCGAAGGGCACGACCGCGATGGCATTGTCGGCGCAATAGCCGAGCACCGCGAGCACCTGCTCATGATCGGCGGGGAAGACGACGGCATCGGGGGTGTCCTGCGGACCATCGGTACGGCGGCGCAGCAGGTCGGGGGTGCTCTTACCGCCCGCGTGCAGCAGACGATCGTGGTGGTCGACCGAAATGCTGCCCACGCCGACCACCGCGACCAACCCGTCCCGTTGAGTCGGCGTCAGCGTCGACTCGCGTAGCGGCACATCGCCCTCATCGCGGCGCGCCACCGGGTCACCGGACACTCCGAACACCTGCGTCAACAGGTTCCGAATCGAAGCCGAGAGCGGCTTGTGTCCGGCGGGGATGCCCCAGGCGTCCCAAACCATACCCGCCGCATTCGGAGGCTCGCCCGGGTTTGCGCGCGCACCGGTCTCGGACAGTCCGATTTCGCCGGTGTGCTGTTGCGTCTCGACCATACGTTACAGTTTGACATAGACTGTCAAGCAGTAACGACCAGACATCCGTTTTCCGGCACTTCGGTGCCGCCGACATACGGTGGTGATACCCGATGACCTCCGCCCCCGATGACGCGCCCGCGGCTACCGACCTCGCGATCCTCGATGCGGCCAGGGCCTGCGTGGAGGAGTTCGGGGTGCGCCGCACCACACTCACCGAAGTCGCCCGCCGCGCCGGTGTCAGCAGACCCACCGTCTACCGACGCTGGCCCGATACCGGATCGTTGGTGGCCGAACTGCTGGTGCGCGAACTGCGCGCGATCGTCGCCGATTCCATGCCCGCGTCAGGCGATGCGCGCACCCGGCTGGTCGAGGGCGTGGTCGCGGGTGCGGCGACGGTTCGTTCGAATCCGTTGTTCGGCAAGATCTTTCGCACAGATACCGATCTGATGCTCACCTATGTCTTCGGCCGCCTCGGGCGCAACCAGCGCGCGCTGATCGAGCTGTTCACTGCGAGCATCCGAGAAGGCCACCGGGACGGCACGATTCGCCCAGGCGAGCCGGAGCAAATGGCGACCATGCTGCTGCTCATCGCGCAGTCGGCGGTGCAGTCGGCCGGTACGGTCGCGCCGTTGCTGGGCGGGGCGGCGCTGGATACCGAGTTGGCCCGCGCGATCGACGGTTACCTGTCTCCCGTCTAGAAGCGAAGCCCGAATGCCTCAGCACCGGCGATTCGTCCGGCACCGAAAAAGGATTGTAATGACTGCGAATTCGGCTGAATCCAACGGCAATTCCGCGCTGAACGCCGGACGCCGAAACCGTGAACTGCAACTGCTCGGCGACGGCGCCGACATCGACGTGTTGGTGATCGGCGGCGGCGTGACCGGCGCCGGTGCCGCGCTCGATGCCGCCACGCGCGGGCTGCGAACCGTATTGGTGGAGCGTCACGATCTGGCATTCGGCACAAGCCGCTGGAGTTCGAAACTGGTCCACGGCGGTCTGCGATATCTGGCCAGCGGGCAGGTCGGCATCGCCCACGAAAGCGCGGTCGAGCGTGGGATTCTGATCACCATTACCGCACCGCATCTTGTTCGCCCCCTGCCGCAGCTGGTACCGCTGCTCCCGGAAATCGGTATCACGCAACGGAGTTTGATCCGTGCGGGATTCGTTGCCGGAGACGTTCTGCGCCGCAGTGCGGGCACTTCTCCTGCGACACTGCCACGTTCACGTCGGGTCGCAGCCGCCGAGGCGCTGCGGTTGGCGCCGACCGTGCGTCGCGATGGATTGCGCGGTGGCCTGCAGGCCTGGGACGGACAGCTGGTGGACGATGCACGCCTGGTAGTCGCGCTGGCGCGCACGGCCGCCGCCCAAGGTGCAACGATCCTCACTCGCGTGGAAGCCCTTGATGTGACCGGTGATTCGGCCACCCTGCGCGACACCCTGACCGGCGAAACCATGACCGTCCGGACCCGCACGGTCATCAATGCCACCGGCGTCTGGGCCGATCAGGTCGACTCGAGCATCGAACTGCGTCCGAGCCGCGGCACCCATCTCGTTTTCGATGCCGCATCATTCGGCGGACTGACCGCTTCGCTGACCGTCCCCGTACCCGGCAGCACCAGCCGGTTCGTCTTCGCCTTCCCAGCCGCGCACGGCCGGGTGTATCTCGGTCTCACCGATGAGGACGCTCCCGGCCCGGTTCCCGACGAACCGAAACCCACCGAAGCCGAAATCGATTTTCTGCTCGACACCATCAACACCGCACTCCGAGAGCCACTGACCCGCAACGATATTCGCGGCAGCTACGCCGGACTGCGTCCGCTGCTGAGGACCGCGGACAACAGCACAGCGGATATCTCCCGTCAGCACGCGGTGTTGCGTTCCCCCACCGGCGTTACCACCGTTGTCGGGGGCAAACTCACCACCTACCGCCAGATGGCCGAGGACGCCGTCGATGCCGCGATCGCGCACGGCGACCTCACCGCTGGGCCGTGTCGAACCAAGCGACTTCCGTTGGTTGGCGCGGTCTCCGGTGCCGCTCGCGATCACATCAACGCCCCGACCGTAATGATCGAGCGCTACGGCAGCGAATCCGCGGCCGTACTCGGACCGGCTGACCGGAACTCTGCGCTTGCCGAACCGGTTGCGCCCGGAATCGACGTCACCGCAGCCGAATTCGCCTTCGCGATCACCCACGAAGGCGCCCTCGACACCGATGACCTGCTTGACCGCCGCACCCGGATCGGTCTCGTCCCCGAGGACCGCGCGGCGGCCATGCCCGCGGCGGAGGCCGCCTTCGCGCGGCAGCATTAGCTCAGTCCAGTTGCCAGGTGTCGAGTTCGGCGCGCATGGCGGCGCGCGGCCAGAGGTCGAGGCCGTGCGCGGCCTCGGCTGCCCGGATTTCGCGTAGTTCCGCCGTCTCCTCGGCTGGGGTCAGAAAGCGGAAACCGAGGCGTTCGTAGTACGGGCCGTTCCAGGCCACATCGATGAAGGTGGTCAGCGTGATCGCCTGCATCCCCTGGGCTTTCGCCCAGCGCACGGCATGGTCGATGAGTCGTTTGCCGATCCGCTTGCCCGCATGATCCGGATCCACCGAGACCTGGTCGATATGGGCGTTACCGTCGACGATCCCCAGGACCAGATAGCCGATCGGGCGGCCCGCTTCATCGGGAAAGATCCAGGCGCGGCCCGCCCGCTGGAATTCCCGGAGTGAATCCAGTGACGGCGGATCGTCATCGGCAACGGCCATCATGCCGATTTCGGCGAATGGTTTGCCCGCCACGCGTTCGATATCTTGCAGTATCGGCAGGTCGTCCTCGACCGCCGGTCGAATCATCCGCATGGATGATTCTCCCACGGCACTCATTCGACCGGGGTCGCCAGGATGCCGTTGACCAGCGCACGCAGCGCCCAGCGCGACCGATCGTCGCCGCCACCCGCCAGCATCTGTTCGCGCATCGCCACCAGCGTCGGATATCGGTCGGCCGGTAGTTCGGCGAAGTGCCGGGCGACCTCGGCGAGATAGTCCTGCTCGTTGGTGTCCTTGGTGTTGTACGCGCTCTGTTCCACGGCCTGCGCGGATATGTGCAGGTAGATCAGGTCGACGGCCCAGGAGTTGGTCTGCGGGTCCACGCCGCCCTCGGCGAGCAAGGCAAGTAGCCGCTCCACGATCAGCAGGGCGTTCGGGCTCGTCGGTATCGAACCGAGCGCGACCAGTGCGAGTCCCTCGTGTTTAGACATCGCGTCAACGGTCGTCTCGACCAGCGTCGCCAAGCGCTCGCGCCAGGTGCCGCCCGTCGGCTCGGGCACCGTGCCCAACACTTGGTCGAGCATCGCGGCCATCAGGTCATCACGGTTTGCGACGTAGACATAGAGCGAGGCCGCGCCGGTATCGAGGTCCTGCGCGACGCGGCGCATGGTGAGGGCGGCCAAGCCATCGCGATCGAGGATGCGCAGGCCGGTTTCGATGATGACCTCACGGCTCAGGGGTGCCTTCGCAGGACGGGCCCGGCGGCTGATGGGTGCGGCGCTCATATTCCGGAGCATACGCCCCAACGAACATTGTTTGACACGAACACCGTTCGTTAGCTAGTTTTCTCGAGCAAACAGAATTCGTAACGATCAATGTTCGCTTGTCCGCAGCAGACCGCCACGTCCAGCTACCGAAGTCGAGTGCCGGACGGAGACGCTATCGGCCGTGATTCCGGCCCTCGGCCTGGCCGGAGGATGCGGACCGATTTGGTCAACTTCCGGCGAAACCGACCTATGTGGCCTCGAAGTGCGGTCGCTGCCGTGCCGTGACCAAGCCGACCAGCAGCACTGAACCATCTTCAACCCGAGGAATTCTCATGATTCTCATTACCGGAGGCCGCGGCGCGGTCGCCACCAATCTCTCGTCCCTGCTTCGCGCCGACGGCTATGCCGTCCGCATCGGCTCCCAACGCCCCGAGCAGCTTCCCACCGGAGTACCCGCCGTCGCATGCGACCTGCGGGATCCAGCCACCTTCGCAGCCGCACTCGACGGCGTCACCTCGGTATTCCTGTACGCCGAGCCCGAGTGCAGCACCGAATTCGTTTCCGCCGCAACCAAAGCCGGAGTCGATCACATCGTATTGCTGTCCTCGTCCGCAGTGCTCGACCCGGCTGCGGTCACCAATCCAGTCGCCAAGTCCCACCTCGACGCCGAGCTCGGACTCGCCGACGCACCGATGACCGTCTCCGTGCTGCGTCCCGGTGCCTTCGCGAGCAATGCCCGCGGCTGGTCGTTCGCGATCAAAGCCGACCGCCCGGTCAGCCTCCCCTATCCCAACGCCTACACCGATCCGATCCACGAACGCGACGTCGCCGAGTGCGCCCATGCGCTGCTCACGAAACCGGACCATCGCGGTGGTGTCTACACCCTCACCGGTCCACAGACCTTGACGTTCACCGCGCAGATCGAGCTGGTCACCGAGGTCATCGGCCGCACCGCGACCATTGCCCACGTAACCCCGGACGCATGGAAACAGGAGATGGCCGAATTCATCCCCGCCCGCTACGCCGACGGACTGCTCGATTACTGGCGCCGCTGCGACGGCGTTCCCACCCCGATCACCGATACAGTTACCACTCTCACGTCCCATCCTGCCCGAGCCTTCACTACCTGGCTCGAAGACCATGCACCCGAGTTCAGCGCCTGACACCTGCCGTTTTAGCGCCTGACACTTGCCAAGTCCAGCGCCTGACACCCGCCAAGTCCAGCGCCTCACACCCGCCAAGTCCAGCGCCTCACACCCGCCAAGTCCAGCGCCTCACACCCGCCAAGTCCAGCGCCTCACACCTACCAAGTCCAGCGCCTCACACCTACCAAGTCCAGCGCCTCACACCTACCAAGTCCAGCGCCTCACACCTACCAAGTCCAGCGCCTCACACCTACCGAGTTCAGCGCCTCACACCTACCGGGGCTCATCGCGCACCGACCCGGCAGTATGAATCACTCCGTACCGCCAGTTGTTCGCGCGGTTTGCCGAATCGCCGAAGACCGCATTTGCGGGTGCGAGTCTTCGGTATCCAGTGGTGCACGACACCTTGTCGATCAATTCCGGTAAGAATCACTGCGTGTGCGCGCTCGCGGTTCGTCTACGGCCGGTTTCGGGTGCTCGGCACGCTCTATGCTGGACGCCGGTGGTGGTCCGGGAAGGAGGCGCGAGTGCGGAATGACGCGTCGACGGTGGGGATTGCGCCCGGCGATGGTCTGGTCGCGCGCTTCGGTGCGGTTGTCGTCTATCTCGCGGGCGAGACCCCTTCCACGGACCGGATACTCGGTGCGATCGAGGCTGTCGCGGATGCGCGCCATCCGGGTGCGGCGATCGCGCAGCGGCTGGCCGCAGTGGTTTTCGGCGGCAACTCCGAGCCGCCACCGTTCGGAGTTATCGCGCCGACTGGTGATGGCACCGTCATTCTGCTGCGCGGACAGGTCAGCGCGGAGATCCAAGGCGCGGAAGGAACCCGGCGCCTGTCCGGAGCTCGCGCGTTCACCTGGGTAGACGAAATCGTGCGAGAACCGGTGCGCCGGATCACGGTCGGCGCGGACATCGCCTTCCCGATCCGCGAACTCCCACGCACCGACCTGCGTGCTGGAATCGTCCCCGGCAGCGGATTCGTCCTGCGCATAGCCGCCCGTCGCTCCGGAAAAACCGCAACCACCCGCGCCCGCACCGCCAGCACCCCCACCCCCTCCGCCGAACCCCCGCCCACCGCTCCAGCCGGATTCGAACCCCTCCGCGAGCCGTCCGCCGAATCCGCGACCGGACCACACGTCGGCACGCCCCGCCCCGCCAGATCGGTTCAACCCCACACCGCCGAGTCAGCCCGCTCTACCAAATCAATGAGACGCGCAACTGCCGGGTCCATCGCGAAGGGACAGCAACCAGACTCCGCGGCGGAAACAGACACCGCCACCACTGATCAGCCCTCTGGATCGGCACCGGCCGCGGGCGGCATCCAAAGCGCGGGTGTCACACGCGCCGCAGGATCTGCCCGCCCGACCGGATCTCTGCGAGAACCTTCTGCGCGCTCGATCGAACCCAACGGAGAAGGGCGCTCTGCAGGACCCACCGGATCACCGCACCCTGGCCGGACCGCACAGCAAACCACTGCCGACTACGACGAACCAACCGAAAAGGCAAGACCCACCGGATCGACGTCCCCTGGCCGGACCGCGCAGCAATCCACCGCCGACTACGACGAACCAACCGAAAAGGCAAGACGCACTGGATCAACGCACCATGGACGGTCGGCACAGCAATCCACTGCCACGTCCACCGCACACGGCGAGCCAACCGGAACGGCGGGACCTGCTGGCTCCCCGCACTCTGGCCGGTCGCCGAAGGGATCGGCGGAGCGCGCTCCAGGATTCGGCAAGTCGGCCGATAAGGTCGGACCCACAACGTCCGCTGCTCGACGCGGCGCAGCATCATCGGTGGCACGGCCGACTGGTTCGGCGACCGGCGGATCCGGGCAGGCAGATACACCAGAGGAAATCGGCACCCAAGCCATGTCCGCCCGCGAACGGGAGGAGGCCGCTGGAACGCGGGCCGGATTCGCGGCGCGGCCGGAACCGATTGCCTTGCACAAGATTCCGGCGTTACAGGGAATGCGACCGCGGCCCCTGCGTCCGGTAGGCGGCGCGAACAATCAGGAGAACCCCGCGGCGGAACAGCCCGTCGGCGCGCTGGTACTCGCGGATGGCTCCGCGTTTCCGCTGGACCGACCGTACGTCGTCGGCCGCAGCCCGATGATCGACGAGACGGTGCGTGCCGCCACTGCCACACCACTCGCGGTCCCGCGCGATCGCCACGTCTCGCGGGTGCATGCCTACGTCTCAGTCGACCGCGGCAAGGTCTACGTCCGCGACGCCGCAACCCCCGCAGGCACTTTCATCGCCGCTCCCGGCGCCGACGAATGGACCCGCATCGGCACCACCCCCACCGAACTACACCCCGGCTGGAGCCTGCGCATAGGCCAACGCATCCTCACCTACCGCACCGAGGCCCACCCGCAGCACCCAACCGAAGCCACCAGCAAACGCGGCCGCTCCTGAGCAGCGCGCCCGACTGGTCGTCGTCTGCGCCCCGGTTCCGTCGTGCGTCCCGGTACCGTCACGGGTTCCGCCACCGTCCGAGTTGTCATCCGGTACCGCGGTGCTGGATTGCGCCGCGGACCCATCCCGTGTCCCCGACCCGTGGGGCCCGGGCGCAGGCGATGGCGAAACCACGGACGAAGTAGCCTCTTCCGAGGCCGGAACCCCGAAGGCCGCTACCCTGCCGAACCCGACCGGCACCACCGCGACCAAGAGCGCAGCGGAACAGAAAGTCCCCCACCGAACACGCCGAGACACCGCGTGCCGACGCTCCCCGCCGGCACGCGTCGGAATTGCCGCCAGCGTCCCCATCGCCCATGCCTCAGATCAGCGATTTGATCAGTAGATATGGTAGGCCAGCACCTGCCGGCGCGGAGCCTTCTCGCCGAGCCCGAACCCAGCGAAAACAACTGGCTACCAGGCAGCATCACCGCGTACCCGGCACTGCGCAAAACCCTGCCGGAGCGGCCACAAATGCATACGATCCGAACCGGGTGGTACCCGTCCCACTACCGCGGCGCGAGCGTCCGAAATCAGGACAAACGGGTAGGTCCGCGACAAACTTCGTGGGGAGAGGACAATATCGGCATGCACCGCAATGGCCCGACACAGGACATCGACGAGTCCGAACTGACCGTCACCCAGCCGAAGGAGCAGGCCGCGGGTGTGACGGCCGTGGCCGTTGCGCTCAAGCGCGGAGTCGAGGAGATGGGTGTGCTGCGCACCGCGCGCACACTGGCCCGCCTCAACCAGGTGCACGGCTTCGACTGCCCCGGTTGTGCCTGGCCGGAGCCAACGGGGCATCGCCGCCCTGCCGAGTTCTGTGAGAACGGTGCCAAGGCCGTCGCCGAGGAGGCGACGCTGCGCACCGTCACGCCCGAATTCTTCGCGCGGCACTCGATCGAGGAATTGGCGAGCAAATCCGGTTATTGGCTCGGCCAGCAGGGCCGCCTCACTCATCCGATGGTGTTGCGACCCGGTGCGACCCATTACGCGCCCATCGAGTGGGATGATGCCTACCAACTCATCGTCGAGCACCTGCGGGCGCTGAATTCCCCCGACGAGGCGGTGTTCTACACCTCGGGCCGCACCGCCAACGAGACCGCATTCCTCTACCAATTGCTGGTCCGCAGCTTCGGCACCAACAATCTGCCGGACTGTTCGAACATGTGCCACGAATCATCCGGCGCCGCGCTGACCGAATCCATCGGCATCGGCAAGGGTTCGGTCTCGATCGACGACTTCGGCAAGGCCGACCTGATCATTGTCGCGGGCCAGAATCCGGGCACCAACCATCCACGCATGCTCAGCGCGCTAGCGGATGCGAAGGCGGGCGGGGCCACGGTCATCGCGGTCAACCCGCTGCCGGAGACCGGATTGCTCGGCTTCCGCGACCCACAGACGGTCAAGGGTTTCACCAGCGGTGTCGCCATTGCCGACGACTTCCTGCAGATCCGGCTCGGCGGCGATATGGCGCTTTTCCAGGGCCTGGGCAAACTGCTTTTCGAGGCCGAGGACCGTGCACCGGGCACGGTGGTCGACCGCGAGTTCGTCGACGCGCACTGCGCGGGCTTCGCCGAATACGAAAAGAACGTGCGCGCGGTCGATCTCGCGACTGTGCGTGCGGCAACCGGACTAACCGACGACGATTTATACCGCACCGCAACATTGTTGGCCGAATCGAAGAACGTCATCATCTGCTGGGCAATGGGCCTGACCCAGCACAAGCACGGCGTCGCCACCATCGAGGAGGCGACCAACCTGCTGTTGCTGCGCGGCATGATCGGCAAGCCCGGCGCTGGCGTCTGCCCGGTGCGCGGCCACTCCAACGTCCAGGGCGACCGCACCATGGGCATCTGGGAGAAGATGCCAGCGGCCTTCCTCGACGCACTCGACCGCGAATTCGGCATCACCACCCCACGCGAACACGGCTACGACACCGTCGATGCCATCCGCGCCATGCGCGCGGGCACGGCGCGGGTGTTCTTCGGCATGGGCGGCAATTTCGTCTCCGCCACCCCGGATACCGGAGTGACCGAGGCCGCGCTGCGCAGTTGCGCGCTGACCGTGCACGTCTCCACCAAGCTCAACCGCAGCCACGTCGTCCACGGCAGGACCGCACTCATCCTGCCCACCCTCGGCCGCACCGATCTCGACCTGCGCAACGGCACGAAACAGCAGGTGTCGGTGGAAGATTCGATGTCGATGGTGCACCTGTCCACCGGCCGACTGAAGCCGGTCAGCGAGCACCTACGCAGCGAGGTCGCCATCGTCTGTGAACTCGCACAGGCGCTGTTCGGCGCCGATCACCCGGTGCCGTGGGCGCAATATCAGCAGGACTACGACAAGATCCGCGATGCGATCGCCCGTGTCGTCCCCGGCTGCGACGACTACAACAAGCGGGTCCGCGATCGCAACGGCTTCGTACTGCCGCATCCACCGCGCGACTCCCGCGAATTCCGCACCGCAACCGGCAAAGCCAATTTCGCGGTGAACGAATTGACTTGGGTGCCGGTCCCCGAGGGCCGGTTGATCCTGCAGACCTTGCGCAGCCACGACCAGTACAACACCACCATCTACGGCCTGGACGACCGCTACCGCGGCGTGCACAGCGGCCGCAAGGTGATACTGATGAATATCGATGACATCACCGAATTCGGTTTCGTGGACGGCGATCTGGTGGATCTGGTCTCCGAATGGACCGACGGAACCGAACGCAAAGTGACCGGCTTCCGCATCGTCGAATTCTCGACCCCGCGCGGCAATGCCGCCGCCTACTATCCCGAGACCAATCCCCTTGTCCCGCTGGATCACGTCGCGGCACGATCGAATACACCGGTTTCCAAAGCCGTGACCATCCGGGTGGAGCCGCACGTTCATGTGGGGTTGAGCGCCAGCGAGGCGCCGTCGTGAACGAGCGTCAGCGAGTGAACCGCAAGCACAGCGCGCTGCTGCGCACGACGGAGCCGAGCGCCAGCGAGGCGCCGTCGTGAGCAGAGTGACCGCGCGACGCAAGACGCGTCGCATCTCACCCAACGGCGTAATCGAACGCCCGGACTCCGTTGCGGTAGAAGAGCCACTGGAGCTGCGCCTCGACGGCCAATCGCTCACCGTCACCATGCGCACCCCGGGCAGCGATATCGAGCTGGTGCACGGATTCCTCTTGGGCGAGGGCATCATTCAAGCCGCCGAGGATGTGGTGAGTGCCCGCTATTGTGCGGGTACCGACGAGAACGGGCATAACACCTACAACGTCCTCGATATCCACCTGCGCACACCGATCCCGGTGCACGGCCGCCACTTCCTCACCACGGGCGCATGCGGACTCTGCGGTAAGACCGCACTCGACGAGGTCCGCACCCGCACCAGATTCCCGCTGCCGACCACCTCGATCACCGTCGACACCGAGACCCTCGCCGCCATGCCGGACCAATTGCGCACCCATCAAAGGGTTTTCGATGCCACCGGCGGACTGCACGCCGCGGGACTGTTCACGCCCGACGGCACCGCACTCGCCGTGCGCGAGGATATCGGCCGACACAACGCCGTCGACAAGGTACTCGGCTGGGCGATACTCGAAAACCACATCCCCGCAAATGATCTCGTCCTCATCGTCAGCGGCCGGGCCTCCTTCGAACTGGTCCAGAAGGCCGTGATGGCGGGCATCCCGATGCTCGGCGCCGTCTCGGCCCCCAGCTCATTGGCCATCGATCTGGCCGCGGAATCCGGCCTCACCCTGGTCGGCTTCCTGCGCGGGGACACCATGAACATCTACTCCCGCTCCGATCGGCTGACCATCACCGACGAGGTCGCCGCCTATTGATCGTGACCCGAGGTCCGACTTACGGTTGCAGCACCAGATCCCTGGTTCGGCGATGAACGGAGAGACCGATGCGGATCACGGTAGACGGCAAATCCGGTGGGCTACGTGTGCGGATGCGGTTCCAACAGCAGCGCAATCGCTGGCTCGCGGTGCGAATCATCTTGGGAGTATTGGTATTTCAGGGCGCGGTCGTTGGACTGTGGGCGGTCGTCGCGCCGCACTCCTGGTACACCAGCTTCCCTGGATTCGGCATGCAGTGGATCTCCGCGGACGGCCCGTACAACCACCATCTCGCCTCCGATGTCGGCTCGTTCTTCCTCGCGCTGACCGCGGTGACACTGGCCGCGCTATTCCTCGGCGGCAGCGCACTTGCCCAGGTAGCGGGCCTCGGCTGGCTGGTTTTCGGCGTGCCACATCTGATCTATCACGCCTTCCACGAACCCGCGGACATGGGCGGAGCCAGTTTCACCCTCAGCGTCATCGGTGCGGCATTGATCGTCGCCCTCGGTCTGGCCCTGATCCTGGTCACCCCGCGCGGGCCGCAGTTGCGCGATCCCGCCCCGATCACCTTCCAACGCCCCCGCCGCCGTACGAACCACTAGAGCGCCGAAAACAGTAACGCCCCACAGCATGCTGTGGGGCGTTCTCCGTGCGAAGTAGCGTTCAGGCCGCGTGCCACCCGCCAACCTCGGTCAAATGGTTGAGGGCCTGCACAACGGCCGGCGCGCACAAGTGTCCGTCGTCCGGCCCGAGCCATGCCATCTCGGCGATCTCCGCCGCCGGAGCCGGCGTGCCGTGACCGGGAGCGCGGAAGCAGTGCATCTCGACCAGCGTTCCGGGGCGCCCGTGGGCAGGGGCCGTAATGGTGACCACGGGCGTGATCCGGTGTGCCTCCAATTCGACCCCGACTTCCTCGCGAACCTCCCGAACGAGCGCTCCCGCCAGGGTTTCTCCGGGTTCGGGCTTGCCGCCCGGCAGATAGAAAGCGTCGCGTCCCTCGGTCCGGACCGCGAGCAAGCGGCCGTTCTCGACGCACAGCCACGCCACCGACGTGAGCATTCGTTCCCCGATCATGGTCCGGCTGACCCTTTCGAACCGACCTGCAAGCAATCAATCGCTACGGACGACGTGTCAGTCCTTCAGCGCTTCGAGCAACGCCGCGCGCTGGCGGGCGCCGAGTCCACCGATGCGGCGGTCCTCGGGAATTTCCGCCTGGTCCATCAACTTGGCCGCCTTGACCGGTCCGACACCGGGCAGCGCCTTGATCACGGCAGCGACCTTCGTCTTCTTGACCAGGTCGTCGCTGTCCGCCTTCTTCAACAGGTCGGCGACCGAAACCTTCCCGGCCTTCACCTTGCCGATAAGTTCGGAGCGCGCCTTGCGGACCGCAGCCGCCTTGGCCAACGCCTCAGTGCGCTGTTCCGCGGTCATGGTAGGCAGTGCCATGTCTCCTCCGCTTTCACTCGTCACTCGAACATCTGGTTGACCGGACCGAGTAAACAGCACGACGAGCACCACACAAGCTCGACACACCGCGTTCCAACAGCGAGAAATAGCGACAAGTTTTCTGGACCACCCCCGCCCCACCGGCCTGCAGACCCACCCGGACCAGGCGAAAGGGACAAAAGGATTCCGACCACCACCACCTCGGCGGGTATCAGCGAGGTCGCCGGTTACCTCTTCATACACAGCGATCGGACCGGGCCGAGCACATCGACTTCGGGTCCAGAAAAGGCTGTGGTGGCGGTAACAAATGGAGGGCGAATGCCGACACCACAAGCAGACGCACAAAGTGCGGGACAGAAGGTTCAACGGCGAACCAGGGAGTCAATGCAGACTCCGAGTCCGGGCGCGATCGGGCAGCACAGCGATGTGGTAAGCGGTCGTCACCGTATCCCATTTCACTAGCGCGCCAACAAGATAGCCGACGGGGGAACCCGTTCGGTGCGCATCGCAGTTCGACGAGTACTGGCGCGGGGGGCCATCTGCGCCAGTACATCTGCCCATCCAACGGGATTGCATGCCACGCGCTCACCGGACACTGCTACGCTCCGAATTAGAACACGTTTCAATTCGTGAGAGGTTTCCATGGCAGCCAAGATCCGCGATGTGATCGAGCAGTACGTCAAGCTGGTCGGTTCCGGCCCGACCGAGGCGATCGTCGATCTCTACGCACCCGATGCGGTGGTGGAAGATCCGATCGGCACCGAACCCAAACGCGGCCACGAGGCTATTCGCGAGTTCTACGAGGTGATCGGGAACCTCGATCGGGAAACGCAGCTGCACGCGGATTCGGTTCGTATCGCGGGCAATCACGCCGCCTTCATGTTCACCCTCGTCACCAAGTTCGGTGATCAGCGCCTCACGCTCTCGCCCATCGATACGATGGATTTCGACGACGAGGGCAAAATCGTCGCCATGCGCGCCTACTGGAGCCAAGACGACATGCGCAACGAAGCACCCTGACTCCGTACAGACCGCGGGTGCGGCAGCCAGATTCGGCTGCCACACCCGCGGTTTCGGTTATCAGGCGCTCGCGCGAGCCAACTCGAGCGGTTTCGGCCGCGCAACTGCGGCCAGGCTCGGGACGACGTCGAAGACCGCGGCATGACCCGCGACCTCGAGTAGCCGATCCACGCAGCGCGGGCCCGTGATCAACTGAAGTCGCCGACCGCTGTGGCCGAGCCAGGATCGGGCCTCCATCAACACCCGCAGTCCGGCGACGCCGAAGAACGTCACCCGCGATAGATCGATAACGACCACCGCGCCCGCCGTCGGTAACGCTTCCAGCAGGGACTGCCGGAAGGCCTCAGCCGTCAGGTAATCCATTTCGCCGCCGACGGCACACAAGGTGACCGAATCCACCGGCGGTGAGACGACGACGCACAGACGATCGGCAGACCGCTCGGGTCCGGATCCGTCCACGGCAGCGAGGGGTTGATCTGAGGAAACTAGAACTGTCGACATGAGGACCTCGGTCCGTCGAATCCGCCGGGCAGACGCCTTGCCGGCGGGAAACTTTTCGCCCCGATCATCCAGGATCGGGACTGGGCTGGTTGCTCAACCGTGCCCTACGAGTACCCAAGCCGGCATGCTGATACACATCGAGCTAGTTCGAACGAGATCGCCGCAGCATCGCGTAGTAGCAATGCCACTGCAGGTGATCCGCCTGGCACTCCCGCGTGAAGACATTCACCAGCTGCCACCCGAAATGCTCATCCAGCCATTCGACACAGGTTGTCACGAGCGAGAGGATGCCCTGGTAATCGGGGATCGCCGTATTTGCGATCCTCGCGGACTCCCTAGGGGTCTCGGCGTAAACAACGAGGTACTTGCGCTGGTACGTACGCATATCGACAGTACCGTTGAGAATCGCGGCGGCATCCAGCAGCGCGCCCGGGCCAGCCGGAAGCAACGGAGGTTGCGGTTGCACTCGTCTGACCCGGTTCGCGAAATGCTTACGCCGACTTCTCCCGACGCTCGGCGCGCTGTGCCTTGCGCGGCACGATGGTCGGCAGCACATTGTCGTTGACGGTGTCGGCGTTTACGACCACCTTGGCGACGTCGTCGCGGCTGGGGATATCGAACATCGCCAGCTGCAGGACCTCCTCCATGATGGCGCGCAGACCGCGGGCACCGGTGCCGCGCAGAATCGCCTGATCGGCGATGGCCTCCAGCGCGTCATCGGTGAATTCCAGGTCTACGCCGTCCATCTCGAACAGCCGAACGTACTGCTTCACCAGCGCGTTCTTCGGCTCGGAGAGGATCTTGACCAACGACTCCTTATCCAGATTCGTCACCGAGGCGACGACCGGGAGGCGACCGATGAACTCGGGGATCAGACCGAATTTGATCAGATCCTCCGGCATTACCTCGGCGAAGTGGTCATCGGTATCGATTTCGGCCTTGGAGCGCACCTCGGCGCCGAAGCCGATGCCGCGGTGTCCGGTGCGATCGGAGATGATCTTCTCCAGCCCCGCGAACGCACCCGCAACAATGAAAAGCACGTTGGTCGTGTCGATCTGGATGAATTCCTGGTGCGGATGCTTGCGCCCACCCTGCGGCGGCACACTCGCCTGCGTACCCTCCAGGATCTTCAACAGCGCCTGCTGCACACCCTCACCGGAGACATCGCGGGTGATCGACGGGTTCTCGCTCTTGCGGGCGATCTTGTCGACCTCATCTATGTAGATGATCCCGGTCTCGGCGCGCTTGACGTCATAGTCCGCGGCCTGAATCAGCTTCAGCAGGATGTTCTCGACATCCTCACCGACATATCCGGCCTCGGTCAGCGCCGTCGCGTCGGCGATGGCGAACGGGACGTTGAGCATCTTGGCCAGCGTCTGCGCCAGGTAGGTCTTGCCGCAACCGGTGGGGCCGAGCATGAGGATATTGGACTTGGCCAGTTCGACGATCTCGCCGCGGCTGTCGCGCCCCTTGTCGCCCGCCTGGATGCGCTTGTAGTGGTTGTAGACGGCCACCGCGAGGGTGCGCTTGGCGGTGTCCTGCCCGATCACGTAGTTCTCCAGGAAGTCCCGGATCTCGGCGGGCTTGGGCAGCTCGTCGAGTTTGACCTCGCTGGACTCGGCCAGCTCTTCCTCGATGATCTCGTTGCATAGATCGATGCACTCGTCGCAGATGTACACCCCTGGTCCCGCAATGAGCTTCTTGACCTGCTTCTGGCTCTTTCCGCAGAACGAGCACTTCAGCAGATCGCCGCCATCTCCGATGCGCGCCATCTCGTGGGTCCCTACTTCCTTGTCCGCGTGCAACCGTCTATCCAGGTTGCCAGCAATCCGCCACCCTCGGGTGTAATCACGAACACCTCGAGCGATTCCGACGGTTCGAGCACTGCCGTCAACCGGGAGCAAAGGTCCCTAGGTCGACCGTACCCGGTGTGTGCGACGGAGGTCGACAACTCGAGCATGTTTCTCACGGGGGTCGTCCGAGTTCTTACCACTATGAAACACGTTCCACCCCGATCGACGGCCATCCGACACTCCTGGCCGCCCGCCTCGGAAACCCTTCCGCCCGACACCCTTGCGGCCGGTCGGCTTTCGGCGAAGCAGTCCGGCCGGGGCACATGCCGAGCGGCATGCGGCCCGGCCGGATTTTCCTGACATAGAGCAACTTACGAGCGATCAGCGCGCCGCATCCGGCGCCGCGGCCTTACTTCTGGGCGCTGAGCTTGCGGTAATCGAAGACCGTGTCGATGATGCCGTATTCCTTGGCCTCCTCGGCCGTCAGGATCTTGTCGCGGTCGGTGTCCTTGCGGATGGTGTCCGCATCCCTACCGGTGTGGCGCGCGAGCGTGGTCTCCATCAGGCGACGCATGCGCTCGATCTCGGCGGCCTGGATCTCCAGGTCCGAAACCTGCCCCTGGATGCCACCCTCGAGCGACGGCTGATGGATCAGCACGCGGGCGTTGGGCAGGCAGGCGCGCTTGCCGGGGGTACCGGCGGCGAGCAGCACGGCCGCGGCGGAAGCGGCCTGACCCAGGCAGACGGTGGCCACATCGGCACGCACGTACTGCATGGTGTCGTAGATCGCCATCAACGAGGTGAACGAACCACCGGGCGAGTTGATGTACATGGTGATGTCGCGATCGGGATCAAGCGACTCCAGCACCAGCAGCTGCGCCATGATGTCGTTCGCCGAGGCGTCGTCGACCTGCACGCCGAGGAAGATGATGCGTTCCTCGAACAGCTTGTTGTACGGGTTGGACTCCTTGACACCGAAGCTCGAATGCTCGATGAACGAGGGCAGGATATAGCGCGACTGCGGGCCCGCCGGGGCGGTGCCGCCGAGGCCGGCGCGCGGGTCGAACAGATTGGCCATCTTCGTCTCCAAGTCTGGGTGGGTGAGCGGTTGCGGCGCCGACTTACTTCGCGCCGTTGGCCTGATCCGCGTGGCTGATCACGTGGTCGATGAAGCCGTACTCGAGAGCCTGCTTGGCCGTGAACCAGCGGTCGCGGTCGGCGTCGGCGGTGACCTGCTCGATGGATTTACCGGTGTGCATCGCCTGCAGCTCGTTCAGCTCCCGCTTGGTGTGTGCGAACTGTTCGGCCATGATCGCGATATCGGCCGCGGAACCACCGATGCCCGCCGACGGCTGGTGCATCATGATGCGCGCGTGCGGCAGGGCGTACCGCTTGCCCTTGGTGCCCGCGGTGAGCAGGAACTGGCCCATCGATGCGGCCAGGCCCATGCCGTAGGTGGCGATATCGCACTCGGCGAACTGCATCGTGTCGTAGATGGCCATACCCGCGGTGACCGAACCACCGGGCGAGTTGATGTAGAGCGAGATGTCCTTGGTCGGATCCTCCGCCGACAGCAGCAGGATCTGCGCGCACAGCTTGTTGGCGATGTCGTCGTCGACCTGGGTGCCGAGGAAGATGATGCGCTCACGCAGCAGGCGCTCGTAAACCGAATCACTGAGGTTGAGACCAGCAGTGGGGGATGTCATGACGACCCCTGCCTTATTCATTGTCACGGATACCTGCCTTCTCTTCTCACCGGCTCTGATTGCTACACAGCCATCACTGGTTCGCTGTCACAAACATTAACGAAGCCGGGCGGCACCGAACTCCCGGTACCGCCCGTCTTCGCTTAGAGCGCAACCTCGCTAGGGCGCGGCCGAACTCTGCGCGAGGGCGCGCTGTGTTTTCGGTTCACTCGCTACGCTCGCTCACGGCGCAATCACCCAACCACACAGGTCCGCGTCGCGCTGCCTTCCATGGAATTATTCGGCGCTCGCGGCGGTGGTCTCTTCGGTACCGTCGGACTCCGAACCCTCAGGGCCACCGAACATCTCGGTGGTATCGACGGTGTTGCCGTCGGAGTCGGTGACCTTCACCTTGCCGACCACACCGGCCAGCGCCTTGCCGCGACGCACATCCGCGAAGACCGCGCCGAGCTGGCCCGCCTGCTGCACCTGCTGGATGAACTGTTCGGGCGAAAGGCCGTAGCGCTGCGCCTGGAACAGGATCCGCTCGGTGAGCTCCTCCTGGCCGACCTGGGTGTTGTCCGCCTCGGCGATGGCATCCAGCAGCAGCTGGGTCTTCACCGACTTCTCGGCGGACTCCTTGGTGTCCTTGTCGAATTCCTCGCGGCTCGAGCCCTGGGCCTCGAGCGCCTCGGCGAGTTTGGCCTCGTCGTGGTCGAAGCCGTGCACCGCATCGTGCACCACGGCGTCGATCTCGGCCTGCACGACCGCCTCCGGCAACGGCACCTCGACCTGCTCGAGCAGGGTCTCGAGCACCTTGTCGCGGATCTGACCGGCCTGCTCGACCTTCTTGACGCGCTCGACCCGGTTACGCAGGTCTTCCTTCAGTTCGTCGAGGGTGTCGAATTCGCTGGCCAGCTGGGCGAACTCGTCATCGGCCTCGGGCAGCTCGCGCTCCTTGACCGAACGCACGGTGACGGTGATGACCGCCTCCTTGCCCGCGTGCTCGCCGGCAACCAGCGTCGAGGTGAACTCCTTGGACTCATCGACCGAAAGACCGATCAGCGCCTCGTCCAGGCCCTCGATCAGCTGGCCGGAGCCGACCTCGTGGGACAGGCCGGTGGTGGCCGCCTCCGGTACGTCCTCGCCGTCGACGGTGGCCGAGAGATCGATGGAGACGAAGTCACCGGTCTGGACCGGACGCTCGACACCGGTCAGGGTGCCGAAGCGCTGACGCAGCGACTGCAGCTGCTCCTCGATGTCCTCGTCGCCGATGGTGAACGAGTCGACGGTCACCTCGATGCCGTCGTAGGCGGGCAGCGCGATCTCCGGGCGCACGTCGACCTCGGCCGTGAACGCCAACTCCTGGCCGTCCTCGATCTTGGTGATCTCGATCTCGGGCTGACCGATGACCTTGACCTCAGAGGTGGTGACGGCCTCGCTGTAGCGGCCGGGCAGCACATCGTTGACGACCTGCTCGAGGATCGCGCCGCGGCCCAGGCGGGCCTCGATGAGCTTGGCCGGGGCCTTGCCCGGACGGAAGCCGGGGATGCGAACCTGGTTCGCCAGCGCCTTGTAGGCCTTGTCGAAGTCCGGCTTCAGCTCCTCGAAAGGCACCTCGACGTTGATCCGGACCCGGGTCGGGCTCAGCTGCTCGACGGTGCTCTTCACGGACATGCTCCTTGTTCGTTGGTTCTGGTCGACTTGCTTGTGGCCGACTTGCTGGGGGTTATCACGAGCGAAATCGCCACACGGCTTAACGTGCGTATCTCGACCAGGTTAGTTGACCCGTCGCGACGGGCTGCAGGCAGCACCGCCGCGGCGCGATTACTTGCCGACAGCGACCGCGTCGGTGACGAAGACCAGCGTTTCGTTGGGCTTGATGCCATTGCCGCCCGCGCCGTAACCGAGATTCGGCGGGATGATCAACAGCCGCCGCGCACCGGCCTGCACGCCGACCAGCCCCTGCTCCCAACCCGGAATGACCTGTCCGGCACCGAGGGTCAGCTGGAAGGGCTTGCCGCGGTCGAACGAACTGTCCAGCTTCTTCTTATCCGACCAGGTGATCAGCGTGTAGTTCATGGTGAGCGGCTGACCGGCGACCGCGCCGGGCCCGGTGCCGGGGACCAGATCCTTGACGACGAGCTGGGTCGGCGCGGTGCATGTGTCCGGGATGGTGATCTTGGGCGTCGCGCCGAAACCGCCGACCACCACGATGTCATCGGCAGTGCATTCGGCGCCGGTGTTCTGCGCGGGCAGCTGACCGAAGGTCGGCTGCGCTGATGCCGCGGCCGATGAGGTGGCGGCAGAGGTGCTGACGCTCGAGCCCTTATCGCCGTCCGAGCCACAGGCGGCCAGCGCGAATGTCGCGGCGGCGATGGTGCCGATACCGATGATCCTGCGCAGTGTTTGCATGCGGCGGACCATAATCCACCGCGCCTCGTCCAGCTCAGCCACCCGCCGATAGCGCGACGACAGATGGCATCCGATCAGGTGACTTCCGGCACCAGACGCCGCCGCCGCGACGCGAGACCGTGAGAACCGATTGACACGGGCGCACGTGGGTAGGCTGGCTGTGAATTCTCCATCCGGCGTTATCAATCCAACGTCGGCAACCGTGCAGGACCCGGTAACCGGCGGTCCCTCCAGGTGCCGCCGCCGATGCCCGAGTGAGGAGAGTCGGCGCATGACCCAGATGGCCAGTGTCGGGGGCGATACCTCGGCCGACAATGTCGAAAGCAGCGGCGGTACGACCGTCGCGCCGCAACCGTATCGGCTCGCGGAGGTGGCGGGACCGCTCGATCGCCCGGAGCTGGAATCGCTCGACGCGTGGTGGCGGGCCGCGAACTATCTGGCGGTCGGCCAGATCTATCTGATGAGCAATCCCCTGCTGCGCGAACCGCTGCGAGCCGAACACATCAAACCGCGCCTACTCGGGCACTTCGGCACCGTGCCCGGCCTGAATCTGGTCTGGGTGCACGCCAATCGGGCGATTCGTCGGCGAGACCTCGATGCGGTCTTCGTGGCCGGGCCCGGACACGGCGGGCCTGGTCCGAATGCCTGTGCGTGGCTGGAGGGGACCTACTCCGAGCTGTACAGCCATGTGCCACAGGACGAGACCGGGATGGGCGCGTTGTTCGCCCAGTTCTCCTTCCCGGGTGGGGTACCGAGTCACTGCGCGCCGGAGACACCGGGTTCCTTCCACGAGGGCGGCGAGCTCGGCTATTCGTTACTGCACGCGTTCGGCGCAGCGCTGGATAATCCGGATCTGACGGTGTTCTGCGTCGTCGGCGACGGTGAGGCGGAGACGGGGCCGCTGGCCACCAGCTGGCATGCCAATAAATTCCTCAGCCCGGTGCGCGACGGCGCCGTGCTCCCGATTCTCGCGTTGAACCAGTACAAGATCGCCAATCCCACCATCCTGGCTCGCATTCCGGAATCGGAATTGCTGCAGCTGATGCGCGGATACGGCTACGAGCCGATCGTCGTCGCGGGCAGCGATCCCGCGGCCGTGCACCAGGAGATGGCCACCGCCGTGGACACCGCCCTGGATCGCATCGCGGAAATTCAGCGCGCCGCCCGCGCGGGGACCAATGGGGTGCGCCCGAACTGGCCGATGATAGTGCTGCGCACACCGAAGGGATGGACCTGCCCGCCGCTGGTCGACGGCGACCCGGTCGAGGGCACATTCCGAGCGCATCAGGTGCCATTGGCGGGTGCGCGCACCGATGACGGGCACCGGACGGTGCTCGAACAGTGGTTGCGCTCCTATCAGCCGGAGCAGCTCTTCGATGAGTCGGGCAAGCCGGTATCGGCGTTGCTCGACTTGGTGCCCGATGGCAATCGACGCATGAGCGCCAATCCGATTACCAACGGAGGCATGCTGGTTCGTGATCTGCGGCTGCCCGATTGGCGGTCCTACGGCGTCGAGGTGCGCGAGCCGGGAGCGACCCAGCACGAGGCGACCCGGGTGCTCGGCACGTGGCTACGCGATGTCACCGCACGCAATCCGGACAACTTCCTGACCTTCGCACCCGACGAATTGGCCAGCAATCGGCTACAGGACATTCTGCAGGTCACCGGGCGCGACTGGCAGGCCGAAATCGGCGAATTCGATGTCGATCTCGACCGCACCGGGCGGGTGATCGAGGTGCTGTCCGAGCATATGTGCCAGGGGCTGCTCGAGGGCTATCTGCTGACCGGCAGGCACGGGGTGTTCACCTGCTACGAGGCATTCATCCACATCATCGACGCGATGTTCAACCAGCACGCCAAATGGCTGGACGCGAGTGCGGCGGTACCCTGGCGGCGACCCATCGCTAGCCTGAATTACCTACTGTCATCGCATGTTTGGCGACAGGACCACAATGGCTTCACCCATCAGGATCCGGGCTTCCTCGATGTGGTGCTGAACAAGAAGCCATCGATCGTGCGGGTTTATCTGCCGCCGGACGCGAATACGCTGCTGTCGACCTACGATCACTGTCTGCGCTCGCGGCATTACGTCAATGTGGTGGTCGCCGGGAAACAGCCGCAGGCCGATTGGCTTTCGGTTCCCGACGCCGCCGTGCACTGCGCGCGCGGTGCCGGAATCTGGGGCTGGGCCGGACAGAACGACGATCCGGGCACAACGCCCGATGTCGTGCTCGCCTGCGCCGGCGATGTGCCGACGCTGGAAACACTTGCGGCGGCGGCGATTCTGCGCGCACGTCTGCCGCAACTGCGTCTACGGGTGGTGAATGTGGTCGACCTGATGCGGCTGCAACCATCCGACGAACATCCACATGGCCTGTCCGACAGCGAGTTCGACTCGCTGTTCACTCGGGACCGTCCGGTGATCTTCGCATTCCACGGGTACCCGTGGCTGATCCATCGACTCACCTACCGACGTGCCAACCACGGTGAGCTGCATGTGCGCGGATACAAGGAAAAGGGCACCACGACAACACCTTTCGATATGGTTATGCTCAACGATCTGGATCGGTATCACCTGGTCATGGATGTGATCGACCGGGTTCCGACCCTACGGGAGAAGGCGGCGGGGCTTCGGCAGGAGATGGTCGACGCGCGGTGGAATGCCCGCGCCTGGACTCGCGAGCACGGCGAGGATATTCCGGCCGTCGCGAATTGGTCCTGGCCGAACCTCAGCCTCTGACAAGGCCTGCGAAACTTCCTTGCGTGCGGTGTGTGGCTCGGCGACGATCGCAAGATGCTGTTGACGATCACCTGCACACCGCCGGAGGATGCGGCCTGGCCCGCGACCGATCTGGGCTTCTTGCTGCACAAGAACCCCGACCGGGTGCAGGCGTTCGAACAGTCCTACGGCACCGCGCATGTGGTGTACCCGGAGGCGACCGCGGCGCGCTGTACGGCGGCGCTGCTATTGGAGGTGGATCCGATTCGGTTGGTGCGCGGGCGATCGCGCAGCACACCGGATTTCAGTCTCGGGCAGTATGTCAACGACAGGCCGTACGCGGCGTCGTCATTGCTGTCGGTGGCGCTCGGCGCGGTATTTCGTACCGCGCTGCACGGACGTTGCGATCAGCGGCCCGAACTGGCGCAGACCGCGCTGCCGCTGCGGATCGCGTTGCCTGCGGTGCCGTGCAAGGGCGGACCCGAGGCGGCTGAGCGGGTCTTCGCGCCGCTCGGCTGGGCCGTGGTCGCCGAACCACTCCCCCTCGACCCGGCCTTTCCGGAGTGGGGCGATTCGCATTACGTGCGGCTGGAACTCACCGGAACCATCCGGCTAGCCGACGCACTCGCGCATCTTTATGTGCTGCTACCGGTGCTCGACGGGGCCAAGCACTACTGGTTGGCAGCCGACGAGGTCGACAAGCTGATTCGCGCGGGAGCCGGGTGGCTCGCCGAGCATCCGGAACGCGGCTGGATCACGCGGCGGTACTTGGCACGACGTCAGTCGCTGGTGCGGACCGCGCTGGCGCGACTGGCCGAGGTCGACGAAGTGGAGCCCGAGGAGCTCGATGCGGTCGAGGAAGGGTTCGACGAGGCGCTGGAGCCGGCCGCACACGCCACGACCACAGAAACCACAGCCGCACTGGTCACGACCACAGGGCGCACAGGCGCTGTGGCCGCGGGGACGGAATCCGCAAGGGCGGAGACTTCGGCGGCGGAAACTACGTCGGTGCTGTCAGCGTCGGCGGAGCCCACGGCGAACGAGGTCGAGGAGCACGCACCGTCGTTGGCGGTCATGCGACGAGCGGCGGTCTTGGCCGCACTGCGGGAGGTCGGGGCACATCGGGTGCTCGACCTCGGCTGCGGCGAGGGAGCATTGTTGCGGGAATTGTTGGTGGACAAGGCTTTTACCGAGGTAGTCGGCGTCGATGTGTCGATGCGAGCGTTGAATATCACCAAGCGGCGATTGCGGCTGGACCGGCTACCGGAGCGGGTGGCGCGGCGATTGACGCTGCTCCAGGGCGCGTTGACGTATACCGATACGCGCTTGCGCGGCTATGACGCCGCCGTGCTGATGGAAGTGGTCGAACATGTCGACGAGCCGCGACTCGGTGCGCTCGAGCACGCCGTATTCGGTTCGGCCGCACCGGGTTCGGTAATCGTGACGACACCGAATGTCGAGCACAATGTGGTGTACGAAACGCTGCCCGCGGGCAAGTTCCGGCACTCCGATCACCGATTCGAATGGACCCGCGCGGAATTTACGGATTGGGGGTATCGCGTGGCCGAGCAGTACGGGTACGCGGTGCGCTTTGTACCCGTCGGTGTCGAACATCCCGAATTCGGCCCGCCCACCCAGCTGGCCCTGTTCACCAAGGCCGCGACCGACAGCAGTACGAGCGGAGCCGCGTGATGACCGAGCTATCTGTTCCGGAGCTTTCCCTCGTTGTGCTGATCGGCAGCACCGGATCCGGCAAATCCACGTTCGCGCGCAGGCACTTTCGGCACACGGCGATCGTCTCCTCGGATACCTGTCGCGGCATCGTCAGCGACGACGAGAACGATCAGTCCTCGACGCCGGACGCCTTCGCCTTGCTACATCACATCGTCGGTATCCGGCTGCGGCGCGGCCTGCGCACCGTTATCGACGCAACCAATGTGCAGCCCAAGGCACGTCAGGAACTGATCGCCGTGGCGCGAGCGCACGATGTGCTGCCGGTAGCGATCGTGCTCGATGTGTCCGATGACGTGTGCTTCGAACGCAATACCCAACGTCACGACCGGGCGCACCTGCCCAGGCATGTGGTTTCCCGGCAGCAGCGCGAACTGCGCCGGGGTCTGCGCGGTCTGGAACGCGAGGGCTTCCGGAAGGTGTACGTGCTGCGCGGCGTCGAGGAGATCGACTCGGCGACCATCGTCGACGAAAAGGCCTGGAACGATAGGCGTGAACTCACCGGCCCCTTCGATGTGATCGGCGACGTGCACGGCTGCCGTGCCGAATTGGAAACGCTGCTGGGCGAACTCGGCTACGAGGTGGCGCGTGACGACACAGGCCGGGCCGTCGGTGCGAGCCACCCGGCCGGGCGTACCGCGGTATTCGTCGGCGATTTGGTCGATCGCGGGCCGGATACACCGGGTGTGCTCCGGCTCGTCATGGGGATGGTGCGCGCGGGAACGGCATTGTGTGTCACCGGAAATCATGAGAACAAGCTGGTGCGCGCACTCGACGGTAAGAAGGTGCGTATCGCGCACGGCCTCGCGGAATCGCTGGCCCAGCTCGAGGCTGAGGACGAAGATTTCCGCAAGGCGGCGCTGGACTTCTGCCGTGGCCTGATCAGCCACTATGTGCTCGACGGCGGCCGGTTGGTGGTGGCGCACGCCGGGCTCAAGGAGGAGTACCACGGGCGTGCTTCGGGGCGAGTCCGCGCCTTCGCGATGTACGGCGAATCCACAGGGGAGACAGACGAATACGGTTTGCCCGTGCGTTATCCGTGGGCCGAGGACTACCGTGGCCGCGCCACCGTGCTGTACGGCCACACGCCGGTAACCGATCTGCGTTGGGTGAACAACACGCTGTGCCTGGATACCGGGGTCGTTTTCGGTGGCAAGCTCTCGGCGCTGCGCTATCCGGAGCGCGTGCCGGTTTCGGTTCCGGCCGAACGGGTTTGGTACGAGCCGGTGCGCCCGCTGCAGGCCACTACCATTGCGACGCCGGACGGTGTGGTGCATCGCGACCCCGGCGTGCTCGATCTGGACGATGTGATGGGTCGCCGGGTGGTGGAAACTCGCCAGCACGGCCGCGTCGGTGTCCACGAGGAAAACGCCGGGGCCGCGTTGGAAGTGATGAGCCGCTTCGCCATCGATCCACGCTGGCTGGTGTATCTGCCGCCGACCATGGCGCCCTGTGCGACCACTCCATTGGACGGCTACCTCGAACATCCCGCCGAAGCCTTCGAGTACTACCGGTCCGAGGGTGTGCGGCGCGTGGTGTGCGAGGAGAAGCATATGGGCTCGCGCGCGATCGTCCTCGTGGCACGCTCGGCGCCGGTCGCAGCCGATCGGTTCGGTGTCGACGACGGGAGTACCGGCGCGCTCTACACCCGTACCGGGCGTCCGTTCTTCGACGACACCGCGCAGACCGAGGAGCTGCTCGCCCGGGTGCGTACCGCGGCCGAAACAGCTGGCCTGTTCGAGGAATTGAATACCGAGTGGCTGCTACTCGATACCGAGCTGATGCCGTGGTCGGCCAAAGCCATCGGCTTGCTGCGCAATCAGTACGCCGCAGTCGGCGCGGCCGCGCGTGCGGCACTCGGCACCGCGACCGATCTATTGGCCGACGTCGCGGCCAGGGGCCTGGATGTCACCGAACTCGCGGAGCGTACTGCCGCACGCAAGACCGATGCGGCGGCCTTCACCACCGCCTACGGCCGCTACTGCTGGCCGGTGGATGGCCTGTCCGGTCTGCGCATCGCTCCTTTCCAGATCCTGGCTGGTGCGGGCGTCAACTACGCAATGCGCGACCATGAGTGGCACCTGGCCAATATCGACCGCCTAGTCGCTGCGGACGCCGAGCTGTTCACCCCGACCGGCCGAAAGATCGTCGATCTGACCGATCCGGACAGCGAGGCTGCCGCCACCAGTTGGTGGACCGAACTGACCACGGCCGGCGGTGAAGGCATGGTCGTGAAGCCGTACGACGCGATGGTCCGTAGCCCAGGCGACCGCCTGGTCCAACCGGGCGTGAAATGTCGCGGCCCCGAATATCTCCGGATCATCTACGGCCCGGAGTACCTGCGCGACAACAACCTACGTAGGTTGCGCACCCGCGGTCTGGGCCGTAAGCGTTCGATGGCGTTACGCGAGTACGCGCTGGGCCTGGAGGCGCTGGACCGCTTAGTCGCGGGCGAACCGCTGTGGCGCGTGCACGAGGCGGTGTTCGCCGTCCTCGCCCTCGAATCGGAGCCGGTCGACCCGCGCCTCTGAAGGGTCACCCCGGTACGCACCATTGCGTCTATCAGGTAACGCTGGTTACAGTAAGTTAGCAGGCTGCTTGCAAGTGTTAGCAGCAGCCCGTTATCTGACAGACAAAGGAGTCTGACCATGCCAGCTGCGAGCACCGACGGCGCGGGTGTGCCCGGCCATATGCTGGTCGACGACCGGTTCACCGCTGTCGCGGCCAAGTTCTTCGCGATGTTCCGGCGCAAGAGCCAGGGCGGCGGCGCGCTGGCTGTGTACCTCCACGGAGAGCCGGTGCTCGATATCTGGGCGGGATGGGCCGATAGTGACCGGCGGTGGCGGGCCGACTCGATGGCGCTGTCTTATTCGACCGGCAAAGGGGTCACCGCGACCGTCGCGCATCGGCTGATCGAGCGCGGCGTGCTCGACTTGGACGCCGCGGTGGCGGACTACTGGCCGGAATTCGCGGCGCAGGGCAAGGGCGACATCACGATCCGCGAGGTGCTGAACCATCGCGCCGGACTGCAGCGTACCCGTGGCCTGGTCGCCGATTCGGACGAGTTACTCGACCACGATGCGGTCGCCGCCGCGATGGCCGCATCCGCGCCGGACCCATTGCGGCTGCGGGCTTCCGGATACCACGGCCTGACCTTCGGCACCCTGGTCGCGGAGATCGCGCAGCGCGCCACCGGCCGCGACTTCACCGACCTCGTGCGCAGTGAACTCCGGGATCCGCTGGGCGAGAACGATTTCTGGTTCGGCGTCCCCGAAAACCAGCGGCAGCGGCTGGCTCGGCTCTCACCCCGTCTCGGTATCGCCAGGGTCCCATTCGACACGCTCATCGCACCGTTCGCCTCGGTGAAGGTGATGAACTCCGCACGCGGTGCCGTCTACGACGGCTGGGCCGATATGACCCTCGGCATGCGCCCCTACGATGCGATGATGCCGGGCTGGAATGGCGTTTTCACCGCCCGTGCCATCGCGAAGATGTACGGCGCGATCTCCAATGACGGCTTGGTCGGCAACCGCCGCCTCCTCGGTTCCGAAACCACGCGTCGCATCGCGGAAATGCCGCCGAACAGCCGCTACGACTATGTTCTCGGCGCAGCACCGCATTTCGCACTCGGATACCACCGCGCCATCGTCGGCACCCGTCTCACCCGACAAGCCCTCGGCCATTTCGGCATCGGCGGTTCCGGCGGTATCGCCAATCCCGGCCTCGGACTCGGCATCGGCTTCATCACCAACCACCTCGGCAACCACGCCATGTCCCTCGGCGACGCCCGCCTCCCCTTCCTCGCCGCCCTCGCCGAGCGCGCCGCCCGCGGAGTCGTCGGCGACCAGACCACCGACACACTGAACAGCACCCGCGCTGCCAGCTGATACCGCACCGTCAACGAAAACGATCAGTCCGCAGCCTCGACTCCGAGGACAAGATCGCGGGTCCGCGCGGCCATCGGCGACCAGTCCACCGACACACTGAACAGCACCCGCGCTGCCAGCTGATACCGCACCGTCAACGAAAACGATCAGTCGGCGGCTTCGACTCCGAGCGCAAGATCGCGGGTCCGCGCTGACGTCGGCGACCAGTCCACCGACACACTGAACAGCACCCGCGCTGCCAGCTGATACCGCACCGTCAACGAAAACGATCAGTCGGCGGCTTCGACTCCG